>NZ_KE340308.1:771063-783001 GCF_000413375.1 Dermabacter sp. HFH0086 | reverse complement strand
CACACCACCAACGCCCTGCCGCCCCAGCGGCGGCAGGGCGACTTACCACTACTACGCACATTTGGGGGGTAGTCGATGCAATACGACATCGATCCGGAAGCTTCAGGGCAAATAATTGAAAGCGCAGTGAGCATTATCGATGACCTTAAAATCGCCATCGGTGAAGCTGACTCCGCAATCTCGACAACCGGGAGCGCCCTCCAGTACAGCCCTAAGAGCCAATCCGCAATGAACCCCTATCTGGAAGACATCGTCAAAGGGTCCGTCAAGGCTTCACAAGGCACGGCCTACAACACGATCAACTGCACCATCGAAGCTCTCACCTCATACTGCCAAGGTGATGCCACTATGAGTTCAAACTCCGGGAGCGCCAGCGCGAGCATCGGTGCCACTGACATGCCAGGAGGGACCGCCAATGGATCTTGAGCTTCCCGATATCGACAACCCCGCCGCGGTAACCAGCCTCGCCTCTGAAGTCGAGTCTGTCGGCACGCGCACTTTTGACCTAGTGTCCTCTGCACAGGAGACCTGGTACAACCTGTCCGGCACCTATCGCGCGCCCGAAGCAGAGGCCGTGTACAACGGTATGCGTGAACCACTCAAGTTCGCCTCGGCACTCCAGGTCAGTACCAAGCTGGCCAAGCGCGCTCTTGATGAATATGCCGCGAAACTTGTCGAGTTCCACGTTCGCAAAGCCCAGTTAGAGGTTGAAATCATGGCAGCTCAGCTTGCCATGGCACGGGCCCTAGCTATGCCCAGAACGAAGACAGAGAAAAACTCTGACGGCGAAAACGAAGAAGTCCCGAACGAAGAGCGCGAGGAAGCGATCGCCGACGCCCAGGACAAGCTCGAACACCTCGAGAACGAAGTGAAGAAGCTTCGAGATGACATGGACAAGGCCGACTCGGCACTCGCAAGTACGCTCGACGGCAGCGCGACAAATGTGACTAAAGGCGGGCCTGCGACCCCCAATGACCCCTTCGAGCGGTTGCGTCAGGGTGCACTGGACTCGATAAAGGACACCTTTTTACTCGTCGGTGATTTACTAAAGCTTGAGGTCAAGGGCGCTAAGTTTCTGTGGAATAACCGCGACGAAATTCTGAAAGCGGCGAGGGGGCTTGACGACCTCTTCGAAAACGGTGGCTTAGATCGAATGAAGAGCACTGTTGCTAGGGCCCTCATGAAGTTCAGGTCCCGAGACATAGGTTCGGCGGCCCTACGTGGGACAAAGAACCTGTTAGCAGGCGAGTACCGCGATTTCAAGACGGACCCTGCTTATTACATCGGCGGGTTTATTCCTGACGCCATCACGTCCGTGTTCACTGGCGGGGGTGCGGGCGCCCTCAAAATCGGTGTTACTTCCACTGCAAAGGCTACCGCCGGACTCGCCGCCAAGGGCGGGGCTAAAGCCGCCGCCGGCGCAGCAATCAAAGGAGCCGGAGGCGTTGGAACCAAAGGCGCAGCGACGCTCGGCATTGGTGCCGCTGCTCGCCGGAGCGCGAAGAATGCCGGCAGAAACGCTGGCGACGCAATCGCTAAAGCGGGAACGCACGGTGCAACTAAGCATTTCGATGACGCCGCAAGGGCTGGCCGTAAACGAACTGCTCACACACACCCCAACCGTTCGGCAATCGACGCTAGCAAGAGCGTTAATCCAGCCCACTCTGGGGCTGGCGCTCCGGCCAAGAGCCACTTCGCGACTCAAGCAGTTGACAATGCTGATGGACCACACATCAAGGATCGTTTCGGACGGAATTCAGGAGAACCTCTCACCTTCGTCGACGGTCGCGACGCCGCAAACGTCGGTGTAGACGACCGACTGCTCCGTGAATCACGAGATGCTCACAAATACCATCAGGGAGGCCCTCTGGGCGCTGTTACCGAGAATATTGATTCAGCGCACACCCCTCAGCCACACTCTGGTTTCGCAAGGCACCATTACGTGAATGACTCCCCCATTCCCCCGAGCCCCAGCATGCCGGCGAACGAGTTCTACGCCTCGCGTGCACGTGCGTCCATGATTGAGGATGCCACTTTGCACGGGGATTATGATCGAGTTGAGTATCTTCAGAAACTGGACGACAGCGCTATCAAGGCGGAGCATCAGCAGTTCAGTTTCGATAAATACGTCGAACGCCACACAGTCGATGGTTCCGAGTTCGAATTCAAGAACAACCTCGAAAGGGATCCGCTCAAACAGTGGCGCGATGCGAACCTTACCCACGAAATAAACGAAGGCGGCTACAAGCCCAAGTCGAACGAGCTTCTTCCCGAAGGCGGCCTGCCCGAAAAAATCGATCGTCCGCGCGGGTACGCTCCAGACCCGAAGGTTCACGTTGCTGATTACGTCAACGAAAACCTTCGTGAAGTGACAGTCGAAGTCGGGCAAAACAAAGTTGTCCACCGGATTTACCCGGACTACATGGAGACTGAAGCTATTGTTCTCGAAAAGTTCACCGCCGTGAAGCGCCTGGATGGCCCGGCCGCACGTGAGTGGATTAAAGAGATCGGAAAGCTCACCAACGACGAGGCCGGCCACATGATGACACACATGTACGCACCAAACTCGGGAATTGGGAATTATCTACCTCAATTCACCGACGTCAACAAAAAGACGATTTGGGGTATCGAGACGTCACAGATGGACGCGATCATGAAGGAAGATACGTTCACACACTTCTCGACACGCGCTACGCTCGACCCCACTGGACGGCCGGAGAACTACCACGCGATCGCCGACTTCTACGACCGCGAGACCGGAAACCAGTGGCTAAGGATCGACGGTGCCATGCCGAACGGTGAACACCCGATCTTCGACCGCAACCCGGCCAAGTCGGAACTTCCGATGAAGCACATCGATTTCCGCGCCGAGAACCTGAGTGAGGTCAAACGCAACGCGCTCGAGTCCGGCTCAGTGAACTGGCTGCACTTCGACTTGGTCAAGAATCCGTAGGAAACAGGGATAGATCGCCCCTTCACAAATCGATAGACTTCACATATGACTACAATTCATGCACCTTGGGCGGGGACACCCACTGAGCGTTTCGAATATTGCGTGCGAAGGGGTCTCGAAGAAACGGATCGTCTCGAATCCTTGACGATCTTCCTCGTTCACACGAAAACAGGCGAATTTTTCGACACCTCGCTCGCCAAATTTGCGGGCAAGGATCCCTACACCGTGAACCTCGCATTCGGCAAGGACCAGCGTAAGCTCCTGCTAGAAGTCTTCCTCGAAAAGCAGGTGCACATTGACACGGCAGCGACCCTCGTCGTGCGGTTCGACCTCGAGCAAGACACATTCGTTTACAATTACGTGGATAATTTTGGAGGCGACGAGCAACCCGTGAGCACTCAGGACCTCCTCGAACTCGCAGAGGAGCTACGTAAGCAATGACCCAAAACCCCTCGCACGATAGCAGTAGCCTTTCTCGCGACGAGGATAAGCGTCTCCGGGAGCTTGCGGAAGCCCTCCAACTCGACGTTCAAGATTTCACTGCCGAGTGGGATGCGTTCACCGCGGTCTTCACAGTCGCCGACGGTCTCGACGGTCTCACGCTTCAGCAAGTCGATCCAATTTTCTACTTGAAGAACGGCGCCTTCACTCACGGCGTGTTCTCTCGCAAAATTCTCGAAGTTCCTGTTGTTCGATATGTGGAGGCCCGATCACATGATCGGCCCTTCGACATCGCCGTCGTCTTTTTCACGTACGACGCGGAAACCAAGGGCATCGAAACTCGCGTGTTCTGGGATAACGAGGCCGTCACGTTCCTCGTCACCCCCGACACGTGGACCAGCGTGGCGCAGGTTGCGAATCCGTATCGCGAAAAGAAAGCCTAAAAGCAGCGCACCCCAAGCACACCGGCCTCCGCAGTGGCATCACCCAGCGGGAGCCACGACGCCTTAGTCGTCTCCTAACAATGCGCCGCTGGAGGAAAACGTTGCCTTAACGGCCGGCATCTCAAGCGCAATTCATAGGCGAAGACAGCGTTTTGAGTGCAGCTTCACCCAGCCCTGGCGTGAACATACGGTGGCGGGTGAACATCGCGGAAATTTCTTGCAAAATGGTTTCTCTTCGGGTGGTGCACGACACGACGGATCTGTACTTTATAACGGTCAGATAACGGGACGTGTGTCCCGGACAGCACAAGGGGAAGCGTGGGAACCGCACGCGCTCTGACGCCGTGGTTCACACACTCCCACCACTACTTTCAAGGGAGTGCATTCATGAAGTTCGATATGGGCAACCAGACCCTTTCCACCCTCACCACCAACACCGCGGGTTCCAACGACGATTTGGGCACCCTCGTCCAGCAGCTCGTCGCTTCGGTTGAGCCGCTTGAGGGCAAGTTCAACGGTGCCGGCCGCGCCGCCTTCGACCAGTTCAAGGGCCGCACCGACGAAATCAGCGCCGACCTCAACTCCTCGCTCGGCCGCATCGTCGAGGGCCAGTCCGGCATGGACACCGCCTTCCAGACCGGCGACCAGGAGTCGATGGACAACGCCACCTCCGCCCAGGGCTCGGCCAACTTCGACGGCGCACGCTTCTCCGGCCAGCGCTGACCCTCACCCGTCACCACACATACTTTTTCTAGAGAGGAACTCTCATGCCCACCACCGACCGTATTTCGTTTGACACCGGCGTTTCCCAGTCCGTCCAGGGCGACATCGCAGGCATCATCGGCCGCCTCGAAGGCCTCATCGCCCAGCGCGACCAGCAGGTCGCTACCGCCATGGCCGACTTCCAGGCCGACGGCGTCTCCGAAGAATACCGCCACGTTGAACAGCGCTGGAACCGCGCCTCCAACGAAGTCAAGAGCATCATCAACCTCGTCAAGACCACCATGGGCAAAAACGACGAAACCGCCACCAGCGCCCAACAACGCGCCGCCAGCGCCGTCGCCAACATCGGCTAACACCACCACACCACCAACGCCCTGCCGCCCCAGCGGCGGCAGGGCTGCCGGCCATTGCTGCACCTTCCCAAGGGGGACACAACCATGTCATTCGATATCCAACCTGATGCATCCAGACGAATCGTTGAAAACACGACCGCAGTAGTGTCTGACCTGGAAGAAGCATCAAAGGACACGCAAAATGCAATAAATACAACGCCAGCTGCTTTTGAGCACAGCCCCCAAAGCAAAACGGCGGTGCTCTCTTACTTAGAGCATTTCGTAACGGGTGAGGTCAACGCGACACGCAACATGACTTCAAAATCAACGAGAGCGGCAGCTGACGCAATCAATGCCTATAGGGCCGGCGACACCGAAATGAGCGAGGAAGCTAAAAATGCTATTGCCTCAATTCCGGTTATTCACTTTCCTGGGGAGGTCGTGAAATGATTTCCGTTGCAGACCTCCCGGATATCGATAGCCCGGAAACCGTTCGTCAGCTAGGCGCAGACATCAAATGGATCGGCAGTCGCGCAGCAGACCTTATGGGCTCTGCAACTGAAATTTGGTCTGGCTTGCGCAATACTTACTCTGCACCCGAGGCTTCGAAGCTTCACGCAGCGATGCGGCAGCCCAACGAGATTGCCTCCGAACTCCAAAGAAGTACTTCCGAGGCCAAGAAAAATCTGGACGAATACGCGGATAAGCTAAGCGATTTCGAGAAGCGTAAGGAGTCGCTCAAACGAGACATTGAATCGGCTCTCGCCGATCTCAGCTACGCCGAATCACTTCCGGAGACCGTCACTGAGACTGACGCTGATGGCGAGACACACGAAGTACCAAACACTGAGCGTGACGCACTTATCGCCGCCGCCGAGCGGAAGCTCTCCGAGCTTGCGGCGGAGGTCGAAAAGCTCCGCGGTGACCTGAAGGACGCCGACTCTGATCTCGCTTCACGGTTCTTGAGCGCCGCACAGGGAGATCTCAGTTTCGCCACTGCGCTTCTCGCGCTGGCGACTCCGGAAGCGAAGGAAGCTTTTGCTCGAGGCGTATTGGACTGGATCAAGGACACGATTGATCTGGCGAATACCCTCGTCGGCCCCTACGGCGCGTTCGGTCCGGCCGGCATTGCGCTCGGTTTAGGTATGAAGGCTTGGCAGAATAAGGACCGTCTCTTTTCAGCGGTCCGGAGCCTTAACTCCTACCTCGTGGGAAGTCCGGAAGATCGAAAGTACATGAATGAACAGCTGCTCGGCCGCGCTTTGACGTGGGGCCGTAGCAAGTACGTCGATTTCCTCTACGATCCCGGGCACTCCCTTGGTTATCTAGCGCCCGACGTACTGCTCTCGGTCGCCACGGGCGGATCAGGTGGCGCCGCACGTGCCGCCGGGGCCGGAGCCGCGAAGAACATGGCAGAGGCTGGCGTGAGAGCAGGTACTCGCGATGTTGCCGAATCTGCAAGCAGTGCGGCTGCTCGAGCTGCGGGAAAGCCTGCAGCACGAAGTGGCGCAGGTGCATCAGGAAGGACGGCGCTGAAGAATGCCGACGATGTAGTTCCCGGCACTACACCACACCCCAGTGGCGGGAGTCGGGGCACTAACTCGACCTCCACTGTGAGTCCGAGCACCGGTGTAGAGGTGCAGAACTCGGCATCCATCCCCGCCGAGCCCCCCGTGGCAGGGGCCAATGGAGTTCACCCCGGGACCGAAACAATAGCCGCCTACGACCCACCGGCGCTGAAACCCGGGAACAACCCGACACCCACTCTCCGGGAGCAGATGGACCAAGCCTGGCGCGAGGCAGAAAAGCCCACGCAAAGGCTCATGACTGACATCGAGTACACAAATTCGAGACGGCGTGCCGACCTCGCGGCTGCTTATGACGCCATGGGGAACGGCCAGAATGCGGCATCTATTCGATACATTTACGGCCCAGATGCCGTAAGAGATCTTCACTCTGCAATGCTCGAGAATCCTCACGTTCTTGAGAATCTTCGACTGGGCGCCGATAAGCTTAAGTTCTCTCCGAACAATTCCATCGCCGCGCTACCTGAGACTCAGTACTCCGAAGTCATCGAGCACCTTGTCACCGACGGTCCCGTTGGACCCCGTCTCGGTCCGGTGCCGCCCCCAGAGTGGAGCGCATCTGTGGCTGCGGATTCCGACCTCATCCCGGAGGCCACGGTTATAGATGAAATCGGAACTCGATCTCGACATGGGTACCTCCAGTGGGATCACGGTGCGGAGGCACACATCCAAAGGAGTTTCCGTAATGAAGATGGGAAAGTCCTTGGCGAAGCCGATGCGAGGGGACTTACAGACCGCGCCTTTTCTTCCGATGACCCGATTCGTAAGGATGGCCACAACGGTCGTAGTTTCGTCGAGAAGAATGGGCAAATCTCGCATACCCCGGAGGAAGTGGAGGCTTATACCAAAGAACACGGGACGCGTCCGCCTCACGACGATGCCGGCCACCTGCTTCCAGGCAACCTTTTCCCGAACATCGGAGCTGCCAACTTCACCGGGCAAGACAGCAATCTAAACCGCGGCTCCTTCAAGCAGTTCGAGGACGTCCCGCGCGATATTCTCAATCATCCTGAAGATAGCTATGTCGATTACCGGATGCATGCACCGCTTGAGGAATCTGGGCGACCCGAACTCTACAGTGGCGAAGTCATTGGTGGGCACAAGGCTTCAGGTCAGGAGATTTTGCGCCTCAAACAGGAGTTCGTGAACGCCCCAGGTCGACAGTTCAGTCGCAATCCTAACGTTTTGAACGCTCTCGACCAACCGGACGTGCGAAAGCGTGCAATTGATGCTTTGTTTGACGCGATTGTGAACGATGGAAAGAGTTAGCAGGGGGCGCTTGCAACTTTCTTTTACACATTCACCCTTCATGGAGCTATAGCGCAAGTCACGCACGAGTGACAAATCAGCTGCAAATCAAGCCAGTCTCTCACCAAGATCATGCTTCGATAGCGCACAATTAGCGCCTTTGATCCAGTTAGATATTCGCTTTAAGCTGATTCTCTCAGCGCCTAGCGGAAGCATCTTCATCGCAGCGAGACCAAATAGCTTTTGATATAGCAAACGGAGGCGCCCGGCGGATTCATTCCGCCGGGCGCCCCCCTTATTCCTCAACGGTGAGAAGCTCACGCCTTGAGCAGCGCGAACTCCCATCCACCAAGTTTCTGCTCGCCGGCGCGCTCGCCGTCTGCGACGTTCGACAGCACAAGCTCGGCGCCTTCGGGCCACACGTCGGAACTAAGCTCAACGGCCTCGCGCGAGAAATTGGCAACGGCGATGAGCGAGGAGGCGTCGGACCCCTCCCCCGCGCTGAACCTGCGCACGGCCCAGACACGCGACGGGCCGGACTGACCCGGCAGGCCTTCGCCCATGCTTTCGACCGGGCCGAGCAGCTCGAAGCCGCCCGAGACGAGGAGTGGCTCCCTCTTGCGCAGCGCGATGAGGGCGCGGTAGAACTCGAACACGGAGCCTTCTACGCCAACCTGGTCGGCAGCGTTGACGCCGTCAGCGGCAGAGGGGTTCACGGCGATCCACGGTTCGCTCTCACCGAAGCCGGCACCAGAATCAACCGCGGCAGTCCAGGGCATGGGTGTGCGGGCGTTGTCGCGGTTCATGTCGCTGATGCCGGGGAGGAGTTCCGCGAAGCTGCCGTGGCCGAACTGCTCGGATTCGCGCACGTAGTTGAGCACTTCGATGTCGCGGAACTGCTCGAGACGCTCCCATGGGAAGTTCACCTGGCCGAGTTCCTGGCCCTGGTACACGTACGGGGTGCCGCGGTGCGCGTGGAGCATGCCCGCGAGCGCCTTCGCGCTGCGCACACGCCACGCAGGGTCGTCGTCGCCCCAGCGGGACACGGAGCGGGGCTGGTCGTGGTTCTCGAAGTAGAGGGAATTCCAGCCGCCTTCTTCGGCGACTTCGCGATCCCAACGGGCGAGGTTGCCGGCGAGCTCGTGAAGCGGCAGCGGGCGCGACGGGTTGAACTTGTGCCCTTCGTGCTCGAGGCCGACGTGCTCGAACTGGAACACCATTTCGAGTTCGCCGCGCTCAGGCTTGGAGGTGAGCAGTGCGTCGTGGGCGGTGATGCCGGGGGTTTCACCAACATTGACGAACGTCTTGGGGTAGCGGTCGAAGACCTCGCGGCGCATTTCCTGCATGAATTCGTGGAAGCGCGGGCCGGTCATGACCATCGCGAAGGCAGAGCCGAGGCCGTCCTGCGTGGGCGGGCCGTCGGGAAGGCCTTCGGGCTTCGAGATGAGGTTGATGACGTCCATGCGGAAGCCGTCCACGCCGCGGTCGAGCCACCAGCGCATCATGTCGTACACGGCCTCGCGGACCTCGGGATTTTCCCAGTTGAGGTCGGGCTGTTTGCGGGAGAACATGTGCAGGTAGAACTGCTCGGTTTCCTCGTCCCACTGCCAGCCGGGGCCGCTGAAGGCGGAGTCCCAGTTGTTGGGTTCGGTGCCGCGTTCGCCGGGCTTCAGCCCCTCCACCTCGCGAGCGTCGCGCCAGATATACCAATCGCGCTTCGGGTTGGTACGCGAGGAGCGGGATTCGACGAACCATTCGTGCTCGTCGCTCGAGTGGTTGACGACGAGATCCATGACGAGGCGGATCCCGTGGGCGTGGAGCTTTTCGATGAGTTCGTCGAAGTCGTCGAGGGTGCCGAACATCGGTTCGATGTCGCGGTAGTTGGCGATGTCGTAGCCATTATCGTCTTGCGGCGAGGGGTAGATCGGCGAGAGCCACACGGTTTGGATGCCGAGTGCGGCGAGGTGGTCAACATGGTTGATGATGCCGCGGAGGTCGCCGATGCCGTCGCCGTTCGCGTCGGCGAACGAGCGCGGGTAGATCTGATACACGACGCCGTTCTTCCACCAGTCGGGTTGGTCGGCGCCGGGGGCATGGGCAAGCGGGGGCATGGGGCGAAGATTGTCGTTCATGCCTCCACGGTAGTCGAGATTTTTTTCTCCGCAAAAGAAAGCCTGCGGGAAAACTGGAATTTTGTCGGTGGGGTTGCGTCGGCTGGGGTTTTCCGGCTGGATTTTCCGGTGGGGTTTTCGGTCCGACGCTTGCCGCTCCTCAGCGCACCACCGTTCCTCACGGTGAGCCCTCGTGCCAGTTGAGCTCCTCGACGCCATCAGCACCGGTCAAGCGCCGATTGTTACCGTGAGGCCACCAGCGCACAGCGACCATAGGAGTGTTCTCGTGTCCGCGTTTTACTCAGAATCGGCATCCCCATCCTTCTACGCACTCACCGCGATAGCTGCGGCGGCGGGTGATTCGATCGCCCTGTCGCGCGACCCGCATTTCGTGAGCGCTACGAAGCCTGCCCCGGAGCGCACGGTCGCGCTCGTGAGCGGCGGAGGCGCTGGCCACGAGCCCATGCACGCGGGATTCGTGGGGCGCGGCGGCCTCGACGCGGCAGTGCCGGGCGAGGTGTTTACGTCCCCGCACTCGCGCCAGATTTTCGAGGCGAGCCGCGCCGTGGCAAAGGACGGCGGCGTGCTCCACATCGTCAAGAACTACACGGGCGATTGCATCAACTTCAACATCGCCGCGGAGCGCCTTTCGGCGGAGGGCATTGAGAGCGCGCAGGTGCTCGTGAATGATGACCTTGGCACCGATTCGGGTGCAGTCGGCCGCCGCGGCATTGCCGGCACGACCCTAGTCGAGAAGATCCTCGGCGCAGCAGCAGACTCAGGCCTTAGCCTCGCGGAACTCAAGGAGCTCGGTGACGCGGTCGTCGCCGCGACACGGTCGCTTTCGGTCGCGCGCCGCGCCCACACCTCCCCCGGCGCTGACCAGCTCGCCTTCGACGTGAACGCGGGCGAGCTCGAATACGGCGTGGGCATCCACGGCGAGAGCGCGAAAGAAACGATCGAACAGCCGACGCTTGAAAAGCTCGCGCAGCGCATGGTTTCCGAGCTGCGCGAGGCCCTCGCCGAGAAGCTCGAGGCAAGCGCGGGCGCGCTGCTCTTCGTCAACGGTCTTGGCGGTCTCGCCCCGCTCGAACTGCTGCACATCCAGACCGCGGCCCACGAGGCCCTCGCGGATGCGGGTGTCAACGTGCGCGTCGCGTTCTCAGGCAATTACACGACGGCGCTCGACATGGCCGGCTTCTCGCTCACGCTCACCGCGCTCAACGAGGAGTGGCTCGAGTACGTGTGCGCGCCCCACGACACGGTAGCCCTGCCCTCGCCGCGTCTCCTCCCGGACGACTTCGACGTGCATGCAGGCCGCGAGGCCGAAAACGCTGGCGAAGGCGATGGTGAACATGAGGCGTCGGCTGGGGCGAAGCAGGCGTCGGACTGGCTTTCGACCTTCGTGGAAACGTTTGAGAGTTCCCGCGCGACGCTCGATGAGATCGACCAGAAGGCCGGCGATGGCGACGTGGGCACGAACCTCGCGAATGCGGCGAAGGCGACTCTTGCGCACGCGAGCGGGGCGGATGCCGATCTCGCGGCGGATCTCAATTCGATCGCGGAGGGCTTCCTCAACGACACCGGTGGCTCCTCCGGCCCGCTGTTTGGCCTCGCCTTCCAGGAAATTGCGGCGGCCGCGAAGAACGGCACCTCACTTGTGGAGGGCGTAAAGGAGGCCCGCGCCGCGGTGACGCGCGTGGGTGGCGCGGAGCCGGGCGATCGCACAATCGTGGATGTTCTCGAGGCGGTTGCCGGCTCGGGAGCTGAGGACCTTGACGCCGCGGCCATCGCGGCAGGCATCGATGGAGCGGAGTCAACGAAGGATATGTCCGGCGGCCGTGGACGCTCGAGCTACCTCGGCGATCGCGTGCTCGGCACTCCCGATCCGGGGGCACTCGGCATGGCGCTTGCTCTCGCCCTGATTGCGGAAGGCGCGGGCGCGAATGTTGAGGCTGAGCGCGAGAGGCTCGCAGCTCTCATCAGCTGATCCCGCCCCGCCGCCGGGGCGGCGACCAAACCGTTCCACTTCATAAAGAAAATCGCTCCCTGCCCGCACGGCGCGGGTGGGGAGCGGCCTTTTCTTCATAGAGAGTGACGG
>NZ_KE340308.1:679204-770797 GCF_000413375.1 Dermabacter sp. HFH0086 | reverse complement strand
CGGCGCGGGTGGGGAGCGGCCTTTTCTTCATCGAGAGTGACGGCCACGAGGCAGCGGCGGGGCGGTACGGCGGCCAAACCGTTCCACTTCATAAAAAAAGTCGCTCCCTCCCCGCACGTCGCGGGTGGGGAGGGACTTTTTCTTCATAGAGAGTGACGGGCTCGAGCAAAAACAGCGGCCACGAGCAAGAGCAGCGGGAACGAGCAAGAACAGCAGCCACGCTCGCGGCGCACGCATGCGCCCGAATTACTTGGTCGAGCCTCGCATGACGCCCGAGATGATCCACTTCTGCGCGAACACGTACACGAGCATCATGGGCGCGATCGCCATGAGGTAGCTCGCGAAGGAAACCGGGTAGTTCGTGTTGAACTGGCCCTGGAACACGTACTGCGCAAGCGGGAGCGTCTGCGAATCGGGATCGGAGAGGATCACGAGCGGCAGCATGAAGTCGTTCCACGACCACAGGCACGTGAGGATGCCGACCGTCGCGTTCATGGGGCCCATGAGCGGGAACACGATCTTCCAGAACACGGTCCATGTCGAGGCGCCTTCGAGGCGCGCGGCCTCTTCGAGTTCCTCCGGCAGTGACTTCAAGAAGCTCACGTAGAGCAGGATGTTCATCGCGAGCCCGTACACGGTGTACAGGAGGATCAGGCCGGCTTCATTGTCGATACCGAGCGCGGCCGTCTGCTTCACGACGGGCAGCATGATGATCGGGAAGGGCACGAAGAGCGCCGCCACAAAGAAGTAGTAGAGGAACTGGAAGCTCTTGCGGTGGAGGTTACGCGCGATCGCGTAGGCCACCATCGAGTTCGTGAGCAGCGTGACGATCACGGCGCCGACCGTGATGATCGCGCTCGTCATGAGACGCTTCGGGAACTCGGTGAGGCGCCAGGCCTCCACGAAGTTGTCGAGGTTCCACTGGTTCGGCAGGCCGAAGCCGCTCTCGGCGAGCTCGGGTGCCGTCTTGAACGCGGTCACCACCGCAAAGTACAGCGGCACGAGGATCGTCAGGGAAAGAACGGCCACGAGGGCGGTCGCCCACCAGTTTGTGCGGTGGAGGCGGTAGCGGCGCTTGTTGCGCGGGGGCTTTCCGACGCTTGCTCCGCCCTTCTCGATGCTTTCGTTCGTGGGTGTTTCTGCGGCACCCGGGGTGGGGATCGACTGGGTACTCATGTCAGTTGACCTCCTTCGACTGAAGGAATCGCAGCTGCGCGAACGACAGCACGATGAGGATGATGAAGTAGATGACGCCGTTCGCCGTCTGGTAGGCGAATTCGCCGCCCTGGAAGCCGTTCTTGAAGATCAGGAACGAGATCGATTGGGTGGCGGTGCCGGGGCCGCCCTCGGTGAGGGCAACGACCTGGTCGAACACGCCAAGGGAGTTCTTGAAGCTCAACACGACATTGATGGTGAAGAACGGCATGATCAGCGGGAACGTGATTTTCCAGAACTGCTTCCACTTGTTCGCGCCGTCGAGCGAGGCGGCTTCGTAGACCTCTTCGGGCACGGTTTGCAGGCCCGAGAGGTAGATGAGGGTCGTGAAGGCGACGCCCTGCCACACGCCCACGAACACGATCGCGAGCCACGCGAGGCTCTCATTGGCAAGCAGCGAGGAGGAGAGCCATTCCCAACCGAGCCACTGGCCGATGAGCGGAATGTTGTTCGTGAACAGGTAGCTGAAGATGTACGAGACGATCAGCACGGGAAGCATGTACGGGAGGAAGAAGATCCCGCGGAAGAGGTTCTTCGCCTTGATCGCCGAGTTCAGCAGGAGCGCGAGAACCATCGCGATGACGTTCGTCGCAAGCGTCGAGGAGATCGCGAAGAGGAACGTGAAGCCGTAGCTTCCCCAAATCACGTCGTCCTGGAACAGGAACTTGTAGTTGTCGAGGCCCACGAAGCGCCAGTCGCCGTAGCCCTGGTAGTTCGTAAACGTGTAGAAGATGCCCTGGATGAGGGGCCACACGAGCAGGGCCACGAAGATGATGATCGCGGGAATGACCATCCACACGTGGGCGGGATCGATTCGCTTCTTTTTTGAGCGAAGTACCGGCGCGGAGCCGGATTTTGTGTGCGTTGCAGACACGGTGGCTTCTCCTTACGCCGTCGCGGCCATGCGCTTCGTGACCTTGTCCCACTGCGTGTCGAGCGTCTTGATGAACGCGTCGATGTTGTGGTCGATCAGGAACTGCTGCATGTAGTTGTTGAGGTTCACTCCCTGGGGGAAGTTGTGGTCGGAGTAGGTCGCGACGAGGTTGTTCGCGAAGTAGTCCTGGAGCCCTTGGAGCGCGGGGTCATCCGGCTCGGTACCCTTGAGGGTCGGGTAGGCCACCTGCTCCTTGCAGTAGGCGAGCATGTTCTCTTCCCGCATGACGTAGCGGATGAAGTCGAGGGCTTCTTCCTCGTGCTCGGGTTCGACGCCCATCGTGAGGGCCACGTCCACGCCGGAAACCACGCGTGTGTCGGCGGGGTCATCGGCGGGGGTCGCGAAGGTGCCGAGGTTGATGTCGGGGTTGTAGGAGCGGATCGCGGGGATCGCGTAGGTGCCGTGCACGTAGATCGCGGCTTTGCCCTGGGCGAAGCCCTGGTTACCGCCGTTGTAGTCGACCTCGTACTTGTTCTTATTGCCCATCTTGGCGATCTGGTTCATCTTCTCGAGCACGGGGCGAAGATCCTCGAAGGTCGTGTCGCCCTCGAGGCGCTTTTGGTACCACTCGGCAACATTCGGAAGGAAGTTGCCGGAGATCGACGAGAACATGGGCGCGCCGGTCCAGTTATCGCGGAAGCCCCAGTAGAACGGGTCCACGCCGCCCGCGGAGAATTCTTCTGCCGCGGCGATGAGGTCGTCCCATGTTTTGGGCGGCTCGATGCCGAAGTCGTCGAAGATGTCCTTGTTGTAGATCATGCCTGAGCCGTTCGTGGAGAGCGGCAGGCCGTTGACCTCGCCTTCCGCACCGGCACCGAGGCTTGGGAGGATCTCGCCAACGGCTTCCTGGACGTCGCCGAGAAGGTCGGTCTTCGCGAAGTCGTAGAACACGCCCGAGCGGGCGATCGAGCCGAAATTGTAGTCGCCGTTGATCGAGACGATGTCGGGCATGCTGTTTTTCACGAGTCGCACGCGCAGCGCCGTGACGTTGTCGGCCTGGAAGTTTTGGCGCACGTGAACGTTGTTCGATTGCGCGTTGAAGTTCTCGCAAATCGAGTTGAACAGGTCGATGGCCTCGGATTTAAACTGGAAGTATTCGAGCGAGGTGCCGCCCGAGTTCGAGCCGCCGCATCCCGCGAGCGCGCCGAGGGTCCCGAGACCCGCCATGCCCGCGAGGAAGCCGCGACGGGTGGTGGTCGCCATGGTTTCTCCTTGAGGTGCGTCTTCAATGACCTACTTATTTTCGTTATAAAATAAATCCCCGTCAAGCGCATTCCCCGAAGTGGGAGGCAAGTCGCGCTACACCCCGCAGCATCTGGCAAAGTTGAGAACCGTGAACACCCCAACCGTCCCCGAGCGCCTCACGCTCGACACGCTCCCGCCGTCGGCAAGGCGCGTGTATCTCGAGCTGCTCCGCTACGGGCCGCTTCCGCGCACGCAGCTCGCCGAGCGCCTCGGCCTGAGCGCCGCCTCCCTCACGCGCGTCACGACCCCGCTCGTTGAAGCGGAGCTCATGCTCCAGGGCGCCCCCGTTCCAAGCGAGGTGGGCCGGCCCGCAATCCCCCTCTCCGTGAACCTCACGAGCTTCGCCCTCATCGGGCTGTCGATCACCCACGAAAGCCTCGTGGCGATCGCCACGGACGCGCGGGCGACCGTGCTCGACTCGCGCACACTCAGCCTCACCGACCTGCAGCCGAACACTGTTCTTCGCGAAGCAGGCGCCCTCATCGCTCAGCTGCGCGAATCGCTGGCCGCCTCCCACCCCGGCCTGCCCGTCGCCGGAATCGGCGTGAACATCGGTGCACAAATCGACGATGGCCGCATCGTCCGCGAAGCCCCATTCCTCGAATGGACGAACGTGCGCGCCGCCGATCGGCTCGAAGAACTCACCGGCCTCCCCGTCCTCATCGTGCATGACCTGACCTCCCTTGCCGAAGCGGAAAACTGGTTCGGTGCGGGCCTTGAGGCCTCGAGGTTCATCGTGGTGACCGTCGGAATTGGCACGGGCTTTGCCCTTGTGCTGGACGGGCGCGTGATCACGGATGAGAACACGGGTTTCGGCACGGTCACCGAGGCCATCCGGGGGGCCGACTGGCCCGATTTGAGCGGCGCCCGCCCCCTCACCGCCGAGGAGTCGGCGCGCGCGGCCCGCAAGGTTGGGCGGCTCGTGGGCACGGCCGCCGCGTTCACGATGCCGCAGGCCGTCGTGATCTCCGGTGAGGGCGCGCGGTTCCTCGCGGGCAACGAGGAGGAACTCGACGCGGGCATCGCCGAAGTGAGGCACGTGAGCGCGAGCGGCCTCGACATCCAGCTTCGCGAGCACGACTTTGCGTTCTGGGCGCGCGGCGCGGCGACCGCCGCGATCCAATGGATCCTCGGCGTGGGCGAGGGCGCCGCTCGATAAACTCGAGGTATGGCTACGAAGAGCGCAACGCGCACGACCAAGACCCAAGCGACCCCCAGCGCACTGACCTCGGAACTGATTGTCATCACGGGCGCTTCCGCCGGTATTGGTGCGGCTCTCGCGCGGCGCCTCAGCGAGAGCGAATGCCGCCTCATTCTGCTGGCCCGGCGCAAAGAGAAGCTCGCACCGCTCGCGAAAGAGACCGGCGCGGCATACTACCCCGTCGATCTTTCGGATCCCGACGCCGTCGCGCAGGTGTGCGAGCGGATCCTCGCCGAGCACGGCACGCCCGACATCCTCCTCAACAACGCCGGATCGGGGCGCTTCCTCAGCATCGAGGAGACGAGCCCCAAGGAGGCGCGCGAGCAGATGGCGCTGCCGTACTTCGCGGCCTTCGACATGACGCGCGGGCTCATCGAGCCGATGCTCGCCCGCGGCAGCGGCACGATTTTCCAGATCAACTCCCCCGTCGCCCAGATCGCGTGGCCCGGCGCCGTGGGGTATGCCGCCGCCCGCTACGCCGTTCGCGGCTTCACCGAGGCTCTGCGCCAGGACCTTCACGGCACCGGGATCAACGTGGGCTCGCTGACCCCCACACGCGTGCACTCCGACTACTTCAAAGCCAACCCCAACTCAGAAAAACGCGTCCCCAAAGTCGAGCTGCTCGTGGGCACGATGACCCCCGACGAGGTTGCCGAAGCCGCCGTCCACGCCCTCGAACACCGCCCCAACAAGGACTCGAACGCCCCGTGGCGCTGGGCGCTCAGCGCCCCGATCGCGCGCGCACTCCCCGAGCCGTTCCTGTGGCTTTTCCGGGCCACGGGCTACAAGCGCCCGCGCGGCCGGATCGCTGGCCGGGTGCTGGGTCGGGGCCGACGCTTGCCGCGCGCCTAAGTGTTCCCCTGAGTGAGCATCGAGCGCATCGCCCCGAGAAAAAGAAACCAACGTAGCAGGCTCACTGCACTAGGTTGCGGCGCGGGCACTAGGAGACTGATCGGTTGCTTTCGCTACCTCAGTCGAACGGTTGCCCTACATGCGAAAAGTAGTACGGGAAGCGCGAGACACCAGATGCTCCTCCGCTCTAGACTTCACCTATGTCACGGCTCACATTTTGGAGATTTGGCGGCCTTCCCGCAGCTCTGGCGCTCGCACTAGGCGCTCTGGCGGGGTGCACACCAACAGCAGAGCAAGCTACTCCTGCAAGCACTACCGACGCGACACCACGCCCCTCCGTCGAAAACGCGACTCCGGAGAAAGAAAGCGATCCTGCTGAGCAGAAAAAGGATCCACACAGCCAAGCTCCTCCAAAAGCAGAGTCCAGGAATGTCACCCCGGGGGATCCGCACTTTGCTCTAGAGATACTCCTTGGCACTCCTGGCGCAATAGAAGACCACCCAATACTGCCAAGTGGGGGGACTGCGGAGAGTTATATTTCTTCCACTACGCCGTTCAAGGTCGAATCGGTGCTAGATAACAGCGGTCCGCGAACGTTTCATTTTTACTGCACAGAGGAGGCTGCTCAGTTCACTTTCACAACCCAGACGAGCGACCTTGTGCGTTCCGGGCCTTGCTCCGCCAATCGGGTCGTAAGCTTCACGCTTCCCGCAAGCGCCTATAGAGACGGAAAATTGGTCCTCAACATCGATTCAAGTATTGCTGGCACGCCCGTAGAGGTGCTCACGGAGAGAAAAAACCAATGACACTCACGAATGTCACACAGTCAGCCTAAGCGGAATTGCAGTGTCGCCCTATCCTCATCACATCTCGCAACTACCGCATGAATAAACGGCATTGGGTTTCGTTGACGCCGGGGCCGAGCCTTAGCGCGGATCTCGTGCGTGTACTCGTGACGGAGTCCTCTCTCTCCTTGTTGTGGAGAAACTGCCTCGGACTCAGAGGCCGATAGACCCGAGAGTAAAATTTTCTTCCAAACTCTAGGGTTTGCCCGTACGATGGTTTCACGCGCAGCGTTGCGCACCTCCTGGTGAGCGGCGCCGCACAGTGTCCCTTCGACCTCGTCGACGCACGCCCTAGGAGTATTCATGCAGGTCATCGACATCGTGGTGGTGATCGCGTACCTCATCGCGACCGCCTGGCTGGGCCTCAAGCTCAGCGGTAAGCAATCGGACGCCAAGGACTACTTCCTCGGCGGGCGCGATATCCCGTGGTGGGCGGTGTGCTTGAGCGTCGTCGCCACGGAAACGAGTGCACTGACCGTGATCGGCATTCCGGTCATGAGCTACGTGGGCGACATCAGCTACCTGCAGCTCGGCTTCGGCTACATCGTGGGCCGTGTTATCGTCGCCTACCTCCTGCTCCCCCGCTATTACGACGGCGAGATGGTCACGGCTTACGCCTACCTGGGTAAGCGCTTCGGTTCGGCTACGCAAACTACGGCGGGCGTCACGTTCCTCTTTACGCGCCTTTTGGCCGACGGTGTCCGCGTTCTCGCCGCCGCCATTCCACTCAAGATCATTCTCGACGGGCTCGGGGTGCACACGAACTACTTCGTCATCATCGTCGTGCTCGCGGTCGTCACGATCCTCTATACGTTCATTGGCGGCATTCGCGCGGTCGTGTGGGTCGACGTGGTGCAAATGTGCCTCTACGTCGCGGGCGGCCTGCTCGCGATCATCGTCGTGAGCTCCTCGCTCGGCTTCTCGTGGTTCACCGATGCGGTCGAGGCGGGAAAAACGAACCTGTTTATCCTTGGCGAGAACCCCATCAGCGGCGCGTCGGGCCTCATTCCCTCGCTGCTTGGCGGCACCGTGTTCGCGATGGCCTCGCACGGCTCGGATCAGCTGATCGTGCAGCGCCTGCTCGCATGCCGCACGAAGGCGGAGGCGCAAAAGGCACTCATCGCGTCGGGCTTCGTCGTGGTCGTGCAGTTTGCGATCTTCCTCGTGGTGGGGCTCGCGCTGTGGGGTTGGTACCACCATGCCACCCCCGCTGACCTCGGGCTCACGCGCGACGACGAGATCTTCCCGAAGTTCATCATTGAGGGTCTGCCTGCGGGCATCTCGGGCTTGCTCCTCGCGGGTATCCTCGCGGCGGCGATGTCCACGCTGTCGTCGTCGCTTTCGGCGCTCAGCTCCTCGACCGTCACGGATGTCGTCGCGAAGCTGCGCCGCACTCCCATGACGAAAGCCGACGAGCTCAACACGGGCCGTATCGCGACGGTCGTGTGGGGCCTCCTGTTCATTCTCCCGGCGACGTTCTTCCGCAGCGATGAGGGAAGCATCGTGGTCCTTGCCCTCGGCATCGCGGGCATCACGTACGGCGGGCTGCTCGGCGCGTTCGTGCTCGGCATCGTGAACAAGCGCGCGCGAACCCTCGATGCGAACATTGCATTCCTCTGCGCGATTGCGACGAACGCCTTCTTCTTCGTGATGGAGAAGTACGTCGTAGGCGAGGTGTGGATCGCGTGGCAGTGGTATCCGCTGCTCGGCGTGCTCGTCACGCTCGCGGTCGGCGGCTTGCTTTCGCTCAGGCACCCGGCCCCAATTACACCGGAGCCCTCGGCCGAGCGCTCCGCTTAAAAGAAAGCGGCTCTTCACGAACGAGGGTGTAGCGCGGGTCTGAACCCTCCGGCTTCGAGCAGCGACCGAGCGATGTAGTGGGTGAGGTTGCGGAAGCCGAGGGCGGAGCCGCGGAAGTGTTCGAGTCGCCCGTTGATGGCCTCGGTCGGGTCGTTGCTGGTGCCGGGGCGGTCGAAGAACGCGAGGATGTCGCCCGCCCGCTGCTTCATGGTCCGGCCGAGCTTGCGGACCTCGACGAGCGCCGCGGGAACGCCGCTGCTGATCGCAGCGATCACCTCCTGCATCATCGCCTTCGCTTTCTTCTTATCGGGCTCCCGGTAGGCCGCGACGATGCGCTGGTAGATGCCCCAGGTCGCCTCGACTTCGACGTGCTCCTCGCTCGCGAACACTGCGTCCAGGCGTGCCCGCTGCCGGTCGGTGAGCAGGCTCGCCCCGGTGTGCAGGGTGCGGCGGGCTTTGTAGAGCGGGTCGCCCTTGAGCCCGCGGTGACCGGTGGTGTCTTGCTGGACCCGACGCCGGCAGACATCCAGCGCGTCGCCGGCGAGGCGGACCACGTGGAACGGGTCCATGACGGGGACGGCGTCGGAGAGTTCCTCGGCGGCAGCGGTCTTGAACCCGGCGAAGCCGTCCATCGCGACCACCTCGATCCGCTTCGCCCAGTCCGCAGGGCGGGCGGCGAGCCACTGCTTGAACACCGCCTTGGAGCGGCCCTCGACCATGTCCAGCAGCCTCGCCGACCCGGTCTTGTTCCTCGCGGGCGTGAGGTCGATGATCACGGTGACGTACTTGTCGCCCAGCCTCGTGTGTCGCCAGACGTGCTCGTCGACACCGATCGTGGTGACCCCGTCGAACCGGGCGGGGTCGTCAATCAGGCGCCGCTTGCCTTCCGCGAGGACGGCGGCGTTCGCGGCACTCCAGGACACCCCGAGACCTACGGCGACGCGGGTGACGGTGAGGTGGTCGATGACGATGCCCCGCAGCGCCCACTCCAGGCCGCCGCGGGAGATCTTCGCACGCGGCGCCGCTGCCCGCGTCATGTCCTGCCGCCACGTGCGCCGGCAGTGTCCGGCCGGTACCGGCGCACCCGCACCAGCAGGGTCGTCGGCCGGTGCCCGAACGGCTCGTGCGCCAGTCGACGCGTGACCGTGTCCCGCGGCACGCCCTCGACACCGCACTTCCGACACCACGGGTCGTCTTCGACGACGCGGCATTCGATCGTGGCCCGATCCGGCTCGATCAGCTGGCCGACGGCGACGAGGCCGAGCTCGTCGAGGCGGCAGAACGTGGTCAGGTCAGGGGTCGCGAAAGTAGGGTGGAGCACGTCGAGGTCTTTCGGGATGGCGAGCGTGAAGAACTTCCATCATCCGGGAGACCTCGACCCCTACCCGGCCACCGACGCGCTCAACCGACTACACCCTCGTTCATGAAGAGCCGTCAAAGGGAGCCTCGGGCTGCGATCCTGGTACGGGGCATTCGTGTGGAGAAAGCGTAGTCCAGGTTCTGACCCTGCAGCCCTCGGGTTGTCGACTCGACTAACGCCATCTTTGGAGCTGGCCTGCAGGGCGCGCTGACGGTGGGTCAGGGTTCGCCTGCGGAAAGGCCTACGCTGGCGGACTCATGTGTCGAAGTCGATCTCGATGCGGAATACGTCGGCCCTCAGCCACGAGACCGTGAGCTCCACCGGCTGGTGGTCTCGTGCTGCCGCATCTGTCCGTGAGCGGATCGAGATGACCGGCGGAAGGACTCGGCGAAGCCGACCAGCTCGTTGTCGATGTACCGGTCACGCGAGAGCGCCAGCACCTGCCGCCTCGGTCCCATCCTCATTCGCCGGCGCACCTCGGGCGACGGAGTCTCGAGTCGCCATTCTGTGGTCCGGACGTCAGGTGTGAGTCCCGCATTGCGGACGCTCTGGCTCCATGACGGCGGATGGCAGCGGCTGATCGTGTAGTCGACCCGACGGGAGACGTACGTGCCGCTGCCCTGCCGTCGCCGCACCAGGTAGCGCCTCTCCAATTCCGCCAACGCCGCCCGCACGGTCAGTCGGCTGACACCGAGCTGACCGGCGAGCGCGTCTTCCGACGGAAGCCGGGTACCGACCGGGTGATCTGCGATCTGCTCGGCGAGAGCGTCTGCCGCGGCCAAATACACCGGGACCCGAGGTGAGGGCTGCTTCGACGTCACGTGGTTGATGGAACTGATCATATCGCAGGCGTCGGAACGGGAGATGCGGTGCGCTGGGGACGGTTGACAGCGCCGTCGGGCACCTCGCCGGCAAGCGCCTGCAGGATAGCCTTGCCAGCATGTTCCTCAATCGCGAGCCTCGCGGAGGCCACAGCGGACCCGAGGTGCGGAGTAAAGAGAGTGCGGTCCTGCATCGCCCGGAGCTCCTCTGGCACGTCCCGAGGTCGGTCCGGGCGCGAGAGGTCCTCGAACTCGAACACGTCCGAGGCGAATCCGCCGAGGTGTCCGCGACGTAGCAGCTCAGCCACGGCGACCTCGTCCACTACGGAGCCGCGACCGACGTTGACGAGCAGTGACCCCGGACGCATGGATTCCAGTCGGGGCCGGTCGAGCAGGTGCAGGGTGTTCACATCTAGCGGTGCGCAGACCACTACTGCATCGGTGCGCGCCAGCAGCTCCGACAGCTCCACACGCTCCATCTGCAGATCTTCCTCACCGGACACCGGCGAGGGATCGCAGTAGAGCAGATTCGCCTCGAACCCGCTGAGCAGTCGCGCCACTGCCCGGCCGAGCCTTCCCGCGCCCACGAGGCCGATTGTCGAGCCCACGAGCGTGCTTCCATAGAGCGTCGGTCGCCATCCTGCGAGGCGGGCCCGCACCGCGCGGTCTCCTACCGCGATGTTGCGCGCGAGTCCGATGAGCAGACCGACGGCGAGCTCAGCCGTGGGTTCGGTGAGGAGGTCCTCTACCCGCGTCAGCCAGATCCCGCGCTCGGTGCACGCGTCGGCATCGATGTTGTCGTGGCCCTTGAGAGCGCCGGCGACCACCTGCAGGCGCGGACAGGCGTCGAGGAACTCCGCGGTGATTCGATCCGGCATGAACGCCATGAGGGCGTCCGCGTCCGCTGCCCTTCGTCGCAGCTCCGAGGCGGGCAGGCTGCTGTCGCTCTGGTTCGCGATCACCTCGCAGGTGTCAGTGAGCATCTGAAGGATCAGGGGATGCACCCGGTGGGTGAGGACCACCACCGGGCGGTGGCGGGTCTCCGTCATATGCGCATCCATCGGATGTTTGTCTGTCATTGGAACCTCTTCCGCAACGCTCCGCCGAGGGCGTCGACCAGGGTGACTGTGGCTAGGATGACGAGCAGGATTGCGGCGACCTCGTCGTACTGGAGGGTGCGGAGGGCAGCCATCAGTTCGAAACCGATACCGCCGGCTCCGACGACGCCCACGACCACCGAGGCCCGGAAGTTGAGCTCCCAGCGGTAAACGGTCGTGTCAGCCATTTGCGGCAGAACCTGCGGCAGGATGCCGTGCAGGATCACCTGCGCCGGGCTGGCACCAGTCGCGCGGGCGGCCTCGACAGGCGCGTGATCGGCATGCTCGATCGCCTCGGCGAAGAACTTGCCCACCATCCCCGCGGAGTGGATCCCCAGCGCCAGCGCTCCGGGCAGAGCGCCGAAGCCGACGGCCGCCACGAAGACGATGGCCAGGATCAGCTCCGGCACGGAGCGCAGCACGTTGAGGATGAGCCGGGCGACCCAGTAGACAGCCGGATGCGGCGCGGTGTTGCGCGCACCGCACAATGCCAGCGGAACGGAGAGCAGCACCGCCAGTGCGGTGGACGCGATGCTCATCGTCATCGAGTCCCACAGCGGGCCCCACCAGCTGTTGAGGTTGGTGAAGTCCGGGACCCACATCTCGCTCAGCAGGTCGGCGATGTCCGTCAGTCCGGTGATCATGCGGGCGCCGTCGAGCATCCCGACGACCCACCAGCTCACCAGCACGGTGACGAGGACGAGTCCGGTGACAGCGACCGAGCGCCTCCAGCCGGACCGTGCCTTGTCGGAGATCCGCAGGTAGTCCTGCTCTCGCCGCTCGTCCACCAGGCCGACGGTGCTCGCGCTTTCCGTGCTGGTGCTCACTGGTAGTCCTCAAGGTCGATGTCGAGCAGAGGTGCGAGCTCGCGCACCGCGTCATAGTCCGCGTCGGTGACCTTTTCGAACCCGGCGGCGTCGAACGGTTCGAGCACCGCCGGGTCCTCGAGGTCCAGGAATGCTCTCCGCAGCTTCTCCTTCAGGTCTTCGGGGAGGTCTGACCGCATGGTCCACGGATAGTTGGCGTAAGGCTCGGACTCCTGGACCTTGACGACCTTCGTGGGGTCGATGAGTCCCTCTTCGACCATGCGCTCATAGATGGGCAGGCTCATGCCCCCCGCATCCGCATTGCCGTTCTGGACCGTCAGGGCCACCGCATCGTGAGAGCCGACGTACTGCTCTTCATAGTCGCCGTGGTCAACTCGCAGGCCCGCGTCTTCGGCGAGCATGGCCTTGGGGATCAGATGGCTCGACGTGCTCGCCTGGTCGCCCCACGCGACAGTCTTGCCGGCGACATCGTCGAGGGATTCGATTCCGGACTCGCTGTTGGCGATGAAGACCGACTGGTAGGTGGGGTCCTCGCCCTCGACTTCCTGCAGTGCGGCAAAGGGTTCAATGTCGGCCTTCGCCTTCGCGAGGACGTATGACAGCGGGCCGAAGTAGCCGAGATCGAGGCGGCCGCGGACCATCGCCTCGATCATCGAGGAGTAGTCGGTCGTCACCACGAGCTCGACCTCCATCCCCAGCTGCTCCTCGAGGTAACTCTTGAGTGGTTCATTGTTCTTGATGACCTCCGAGGCATTCTCATCGGGAAGCAGCGCAACCCGAAGGGTTTCGGGGGCGGCGCTTTCCTCGGAGGCGGCAGTGCAGCCGGAGAGGAGAAGGGCAAAAGCCGTCAGGGCTGCTGTTACGGCTGCGGTGAGGCGGGGGTGTCCAAACACGGTGATTCACTCCTGTTTCAGTTGATCGAGGGCGATCGGGTGGGTCGATTTATAGGTGACGGGTGGGTGCGGAGACTGGGGTCAGGGAGGCTCGATCACGAGTCGGTCGTCGACGGGAAGGGAGGCATCCTGAGCCTACGGCTCGTCGCGTACGTCTTCGTAGATCACGCGGAGGTCATCGTCGTCGACTTCGTCTGCGGGACCGTCGTAAACGATCCGGCCATGGGCGAGGCCGACGATGCGGTCGGCGTGCTCGAGCGCGAGGTCGATCTGATGAAGGCTGGCGACGAGAGTGATGCCGCTCTCCTGGCAGACGCGGCGCAGCAGCTCCATGACGCGACGTGCGGTAGCGGGATCGAGGCTGGCCACGGGTTCATCGGCAAGGATCAGATCCGGTTGCTGGGCGAGTGCGCGGGCGATCCCCACACGCTGCTGCATGCCGCCGCTGAGGTTGTCGACTCGGGTGAGGGCCTTGTCCAGCAGTCCGACACGGTCGAGCGCCTCCAGGGCGATGCGCTCGTCGGCGCGGCCGAACGGCAGGAGGCTGCGCCAGAAGCTGTAATATCCGACCCGGCCGAGCAGCACATTCCGCAGCGCTGTGTAACGCGGGGTGAGCTGGTGGTGCTGGAACACCATCCCGGTGCGCCGGCGATGCCGTCGAAGGTCGCCGCGCGTTTCGAGCGACGGCACGCCGTCCGCTCGCACGCCTCCCGTGCTCGGCTTCACGAGCAAATTCATGCACCGCAGCAGCGTGGACTTGCCAGCTCCCGACGGGCCGAGAAGCACGGTCACTCTCCCGGCCTCGATCGAGAGGTCCGTGGGTCCCAAAGCCTGCACGCCGCCCTTATAGGTCTTACTGACGTCGACGAGTTCGATCATGCCAAGTCCTCTATATGATTCCTGGTAGCCTCCGCAAAGGTATAGAGGATTTGTGAACTCCAAGGGGAGTGCTGGACAACGGCGTGAGAATCAAGGATGAACAGGGCATTCTTGTGGGCAGCCGTTCATGAGGCGTCCACATGAGGGTCAAGACCGGATGGAAGGTTGTCTGGCCATGACATCCTTCACCTCGGACCGCCCAGTCTCCGATCTCGTGATCGGCCACGCCACAGCAGTGCTGCCCAACGGGGTGATCGACGACGCCCGGGTGGTCGTCCGCAGCGGTCGAATCGCTCACGTCGGGCCGCATCCACGTGGCACTGCCTGTGACCTGGATGCTCGCGGCGCACACGTGCTGCCCGGGTTCGTCGACGTCCACAGCGATGTGCTGTCGCGAGATATCCGTCCACGGCCCGGTGTCGTTCTCGATCCCTCCTTCGCGGTTGCGTCTGCGGGTGCCCGGCTTCGTGCGGCAGGCATCACTACCGCGTTCCACGGCCTGGCCTTCCAGGAACGGTCGATCGTGGGAAGACCGATCGATTCTCCCGCAGCGTCCGAACTCTCGGGAGCACTCCGTCGCACTGACGACACTCAAGTCGATCATCAGGTTCTGCACCGGCTCGATGTGCGCTGCGAATACGGACTTGCGCTGCTCACGAAGGAGTTGGAGTCATCGGAATCGGCACCTCAGGACGAGATGTGTGCACTGCATCCACAGGGGCCGAACGATGGTGATTCGTGTCTTCCGGGTGGACGAGTGCCCGTCGTGTCGCACGAAGACCACACGCCGGGGCAGGGACAGTTCGCCGACCCAGCGAAAATGCAGAAGTGGCTGGTTGACAGCGATCGAATGAGTGACGACGACGCTGCTGATCATGTGGAATGGTGGCGCAGCAGTCGTGACGAGCGCCTTGCTGTGCGTGACCGTACTCTGTCGTGGTTGGAGGGCTTGGTCCGGGCAGGTTCCATTCGACTTTTCGCCCACGACCTCGCGACACCGGAGGAGGTGTCGGCGGCTGCCGACCGTGGCTGTAGTGTGGCGGAGTTCCCGACAACAGTCGCGGCTGCCCGTGCGGCCCGGGATCACGGGATTGCTCATCGTCGCGGGGGCACCGAACATCGTCCGGGGAAGATCTCACACCGGCAACGTACCGGCATCCGAACTCGCATCTGCGGGCCTGATCGGCTCGTTGGCTAGCGACTACATCCCCACATCGATGCTTCCGGGCGCACTGCGACTAGTGCGTGATGGAATTGCAACGCTTCCCCAGGCGGTGCGGCTCGTGACTTCCGGTGCAGCCGCCTGTGTGGGTCTTGACGACCGTGGCTCTCTGACCGAAGGACATCGAGCCGACCTGATCCTCGCCGACCTCACCAAGAGGTGGCCCTCCACTCTCTCCCTCACAAGAGGAGTTCTTATTGGTGGGCGACCAAGATGAGAGGATCAGCTGATCTCTGAGGTGGAGCAAGCTCACCCGCAGGGAAAGAGTGGGGGAGGGTGCAAAACGCGAGACGAGTCGTTCCATGTTGCTGTCTCATAGGGGGCTGTTCTGCGTCGGCCTACCGACCAACCTGCGCGTAACGCCGCACTCATTCAGACGAACTGCACGATGTTGCCGTTCCTCAGAAACCACCCGCAAGAACGTCACCGGGCGGTGCCAGCTGCGGAAAGACTGTCAGAACTCTTGGCTCAGCAGCCATCTCTGCAATACGGCGGTGAGCCGTTCGGGCGCGTCGAAATGGATCAGGTGACCGGCCTCGGGCACGAGGTGCAGCTCGGAACCGGGAATGAGCTCTGCGAGTCGGTGGGCGCGGTCAACCGGGATCCAAGCGAACACTGCGGAGTTGTCGGCGACGAGGCGGAAGAACTCCGAGCCCCGCGGGGCCAGAGCAACCACGTCGACCAGGGCCAATGAGTTGTATTCAGCGTGGTGAAACAGGTGAGCGCGAAGGGCCACTGCGCCGCCGTAGTCGTGGGCGACCATGTGCGGATCGGCCAGGCCCCAGTGATCGAGCAGATCCGCGAGCAACGCAGCCTGGGCGCTGAGCGAGACGTCCTGCCCGTCAGCCTTCGTCGATGTCCCATAGCCGAGCATGTCCCACAGGTGGACCGTGAAGTCAGCGCTCAGGGCGTCGGCCACAGGCCGCCACACGGCTGACGACCACGGGGTGCCGTGGCAGAAGACCACCGGCGGCCCCGACCCGTACCGCGACCACTGAACCTCATGACCATCGCGCCACACGAACGTCTCCTCGAGCATCTCACCATCATCACTGCACCAGCGGTTCGCGACTACCCCCCGTGCGCCGCCGGTCGGCGAGAAGACCGATGAAGCCGAGAAGAGGGGACGGGAACCAGGTGAGCGACTGTCGGGTCCCCGCGGAACCTGTATCGAACGTTACGGCCGCCCTGCAGCCGCCTCCGGTGCTCACTCGTCGGTAAAGGGGCTCTTCATGAACGAGGGTGTAGTCGGTTGAGCGCGTCGGTGGCCGGGTAGGGGTCGAGGTCTCCCGGATGATGGAAGTTCTTCACGCTCGCCATCCCGAAAGACCTCGACGTGCTCCACCCTACTTTCGCGACCCCTGACCTGACCACGTTCTGCCGCCTCGACGAGCTCGGCCTCGTCGCCGTCGGCCAGCTGATCGAGCCGGATCGGGCCACGATCGAATGCCGCGTCGTCGAGGACGACCCGTGGTGTCGGAAGTGCGGTGTCGAGGGCGTGCCGCGGGACACGGTCACGCGTCGACTGGCGCACGAGCCGTTCGGGCACCGGCCGACGACCCTGCTGGTGCGGGTGCGCCGGTACCGGCCGGACACTGCCGGCGCACGTGGCGGCAGGACATGACGCGGGCAGCGGCGCCGCGTGCGAAGATCTCCCGCGGCGGCCTGGAGTGGGCGCTGCGGGGCATCGTCATCGACCACCTCACCGTCACCCGCGTCGCCGTAGGTCTCGGGGTGTCCTGGAGTGCCGCGAACGCCGCCGTCCTCGCGGAAGGCAAGCGGCGCCTGATTGACGACCCCGCCCGGTTCGACGGGGTCACCACGATCGGTGTCGACGAGCACGTCTGGCGACACACGAGGCTGGGCGACAAGTACGTCACCGTGATCATCGACCTCACGCCCGCGAGGAACAAGACCGGGTCGGCGAGGCTGCTGGACATGGTCGAGGGCCGCTCCAAGGCGGTGTTCAAGCAGTGGCTCGCCGCCCGCCCTGCGGACTGGGCGAAGCGGATCGAGGTGGTCGCGATGGACGGCTTCGCCGGGTTCAAGACCGCTGCCGCCGAGGAACTCTCCGACGCCGTCCCCGTCATGGACCCGTTCCACGTGGTCCGCCTCGCCGGCGACGCGCTGGATGTCTGCCGGCGTCGGGTCCAGCAAGACACCACCGGTCACCGCGGGCTCAAGGGCGACCCGCTCTACAAAGCCCGCCGCACCCTGCACACCGGGGCGAGCCTGCTCACCGACCGGCAGCGGGCACGCCTGGACGCAGTGTTCGCGAGCGAGGAGCACGTCGAAGTCGAGGCGACCTGGGGCATCTACCAGCGCATCGTCGCGGCCTACCGGGAGCCCGATAAGAAGAAAGCGAAGGCGATGATGCAGGAGGTGATCGCTGCGATCAGCAGCGGCGTTCCCGCGGCGCTCGTCGAGGTCCGCAAGCTCGGCCGGACCATGAAGCAGCGGGCGGGCGACATCCTCGCGTTCTTCGACCGCCCCGGCACCAGCAACGACCCGACCGAGGCCATCAACGGGCGACTCGAACACTTCCGCGGCTCCGCCCTCGGCTTCCGCAACCTCACCCACTACATCGCTCGGTCGCTGCTCGAAGCCGGAGGGTTCAGACCCGCGCTACACCCTCGTTCGTGAAGAGCCAAGAAAGCACGGCTACACCCGCATGCGTCGAGAGCCAGGAAGGGGGCTTCGGCGCGGCGCGTGTAGCCGTGCGTGTGTTCTGGGGGTTTACTCGTGCGCGCCGGGCAGGTGTGCCTGCCAGGCGAGCGCGACCTCCACGAGCGTGAGGATCGCGATCACGGCGCCGCCAATGAGCATCGCCGTGTAGCTGAAGATCGTGCTGAGCGCCGCGAGGAGCATTGGCACGAAGAAGCCAAGGTAGGCAATCGAGTAGAACACGGCGGTGAGGCCGGCAAGGTCGTCGGGCCCGGCGAGGCGCTGAACTTCGCTGAGGCCGGCCACGAGCGCGAGGCCGTAGCCGCAGCCGAGGGTCGCGGCGGCGATAAGGCCGATCGTGAGGCTCGTCGTGGAAGCAGCACCAGCAGCGAACACCGCGCCGGTCGCCACGATCGCCATGGCGATCACGGAGGCACGCGCACTTCGATGCGTGTCGATCTTCTTGCCAACGGTCTGGATGCCCACGCCGAAGCCGAGGGTCACGGCGGTCATGATGCCCGCGAACGCGATCGGGTAGTCACCGGCGCGATCCTTGAGCAGAGCGGGAAGGACGGCGTAGGCGGTGCCACATGCACCGAAGACCCACGGGGCAACGGGAAGCACCACGCGCAGGAAGCGTTTGTGCGCGGCCTTCGGAACGATGAGCTTCGACATGAGCGTCTCGGCACCCGAGGCGGGTTCATTCTCGGCAGGAAGGTGACCTGGTGTGCGCGTTTCGGGCGCGGTGAAGAGCCACAGGCCGGTCACGATCGTGATGAGGATGTGCAGCGCATACGAGGTGCGGGTTGGCCACGGGCCCCACTGCGCGAGGATTGCGGCCACGAGGGCACCGGCAAGGAAGCCGGTGGTGAGGGCGAGCGACGCCCTGCGGGCGCCTGCGGCGGGGTTGGCTCCGGAGGCGTCGGAAATTTCCTTGATCCACGCGGTGCCGATCGCCATCACGAGACCGAGCGCAAGACCGCACAGGATGCGGCCGATGCCGATCATGAGGGGCGAGCCGGGAGCAAACATCAACATAAGGCTGCCGAGGAGGCTGAGCGGTGCGGCGGGCAGCAGAATCGGGCGGCGACCGTACACGTCGGAGAGGGGCCCACCGATCATGAGAGCCGGGACGATACCGAGAACGTAGGCACCAAGCAGACCATCGACGACGAGGTCGGAGAAGTGCGAGACCTCGCGATACATCACGAGAAGCGGGGTGAATTCGTTACCGCCCCACGCGATCGCGAAGATCGACGCCGCCACCGGCCACCACGCGCCGGCCGGGAGATCCGGCAGGGGGCGCGAGTCTTCGGGGAGGGTTTCGGGAATCGCTTCGAGTACGTGGGCGTGGTCCGACGCCGGGACGGCCGGCATCGAGGCCGTGTCAGTGGCGCTCACTGGCTTAAGTCTCCTTGGGGTACGAGAAATGTGGATGGGATGCGACTTCGCCGGCGCCAGCTCCTCTATCTTGACGTGAGCGCCGTACGAAACGCTAGCCTTTCTCCCCGTTTTGTATGTCATTTCATAACTACCAAGCGTTGCGGAATCGCCACTCCCCCATCACACGGTCCCATGCCACTCGGGCTAGGCTTAAGGCGTCGTCTACGCCTAACCGGCGCGCCCATGGAGGATTTCGTGAACACCGCCCCCGCATTCGTCACCGCTGCCGTGCGCGACGAAAGCCGCATCCAGACTCGACTGATCGACAGGGTGGCCGCAGCAAGCGACGCCTCCCACTATCTCTTCACCCCCGAAGCGGTCGTGCTCGCCGATACGGCACGCGAAGTCGCCGCGATCCTCAAGGGCGCAAACGCCGCCAAAAGCCCCGTCGCCTTCCGCTCGGGCGGCACGAGCCTCTCCGGCCAATCCGCAAGCCCGCACGTCCAGATCGACGTGCGCCAAAACTTCCGCCACATCGAAGTCCTCGACGAGGGCGCGCGCGTGCGAGCCGGATCGGGCGCCACGATCGCGCAGGTAAACGCGCGCCTTCGCCGCTTCAAGCGCCGCCTCGGCCCCGACCCCGCAAGCGAGGCCGCGTGCACGATCGGCGGCGTCGTCTCGAACAACTCGAGCGGCATGGCCTGCGGCACGGAGTACAACACCTACAAAACCCTCGAATCGATGGTCATGGTGCTACCGTCGGGCCTCACCCTCGACACGAGCGATCGGGAAGGGGCCGACGCTCGCCTGCGCACCAACGCGCCCGACATCCACGAGGGCCTCTTGCGCCTTCGCGAAAGAGTCGTGTCGAACCCCGAGAGTGTGCGCATCATTCGCGAACGCTTCGCACTCAAGAACACGATGGGCTACGGCATCAACGCCTTCCTCGATGCCGAGCGCCCCATCGACATCCTCGAAAAGCTCGTGATCGGAAGCGAGGGGACGCTCGCGTTCATCGCCGAGGCGACGTTCCGCACGGTGCCGATCCCGGCGCTCACGACGAGTGCGCTCGCCGTGTTCCCCACGCTCGATGCGGCTACCCGAATCCTGCCCGAGCTCGTGGACTCGGGGGCGGCGACGCTCGAGGTCATGGACTCGACCTCGATCGCGGTGGGCCAGAGGCTCGCCCGCGTGCCCGAGCAAATCCAGGGCTTCGCGCCGAGCACGGAAGCGGCACTGCTCATCGAGTACCGCGACGATGAGCACGAAAAACTCGCCGCGGCTCAGCGCGCCGGCGAAGAAATCCTGCGCGCCCACGAGCTGCGCTCCCCCGCCGTTTTCTCCGAGGATCCACGCATGCGCGCGACGGCGTGGGCGCTGCGCAAGGGGCTCTACGCCTCCGTCGCGGGCGCGCGCGAAAGTGGCACAACCGCGCTCCTCGAGGACGTCGTGGTGCCGCCCGCGAACCTCGCCGACACGTGCGGTGACCTGCACGAGCTCTTCGACGAGCACGGCTACGAGAACTCCGTGATCTTCGGCCATGCGAAAGACGGCAACATCCACTTCATGCTCACGGATCGCTTCGAGAGCGACGCGGCCCGCGAGCGCCTCGGCGCCTTCACCGAGTCGATGGTGGACGTGGTGCTCGCTCGCGGCGGCAACCTCAAGGCCGAGCACGGCACGGGCCGCGCGATGGCGCCGTTCGTGCACCGCCAGTACGGCGACGAGCTCTACGCCGTGATGAAAGAGATCAAGCTCCTCGTGGATCCCGCGGGGATCCTCAACCCGGGCGTGCTCATCGAGGACGACCCGAAGGCCCACCTCGAAAACTTCAAGCTCAACCCCACGATCGAGGTCGAGGCCGATCGCTGCGTCGAGTGCGGCTACTGCGAGCCGGTTTGCCCGAGCAAGGACCTCACGCTCACGCCGCGCCAGCGCATCGTGGTGCGCCGCGCCGAGGAGCGTGCCCGCAACGCGGGCGATGCGGCAACGGCGGATGAGCTCGCCAAGGACTACGACTACGAAGGCATCGACACGTGCGCCGTGGACGGCATGTGCGTGACGGCGTGCCCCGTGGGGATCAATACGGGGCTACTCGTCAAGCGACTGCGCCGCGAGAACACGAACGCAGTCGAGTCCGGCGCGTGGAAGGCCGCGGCAGCGTCGTGGGGTGCGATCACGCGCGGCGCCGCGGTTGGGCTCTCGGTCGCGGATAAAGTTCCGGCGCCTGCCGTGGGGGCGGCAACGAGCGTTGGCCGACGCTTGCTGGGCGAGGACACCGTGCCGAAGTACACGAAGGACCTGCCGGCCGGCGGGAAGGCTCGTGGCGCCCTCGGCGAGCGCGCCGAGGATCGCGCGGTCGGCTCTCACCTGCCCGGCCGCCTGTTCGGCGCGCCCCATGGCGAGGTCGCGGGCATCTATGTTCCCGCGTGCGTGAACACGATGTTCGGCGGGGCCGCACCGGGTGGAAACGTCGTCTCCGCGTTCGAAACACTCCTCGCGAAGGCGGGCCTTGCGCTTCTCATCCCGAAGGGCATCGACTCGACGTGTTGCGGCACCCCGTGGACGTCGAAAGGCAAAGCCAAGGGGCACGAGGTCATCTCAGCGAAGACCCGAAAGGTGGTTGACGCCGTGCGCGAGCTCGACCTGCCGATCGTGAGCGACGCCGTGAGCTGCACCGAGGGCTTCGCGGCGATCCTTGAGCGCGACGGCGCCGACGTGATCGACGCCGTGCAGTTCACCGCCGATCATCTCCTTGAGCGCCTCGACATCGACCGGTCGAGCGAACACCTGGTTCTCCACCCCACGTGCTCCTCGACCCAAATGGGGCTCAACCCCGCTCTCACGAAGGTCGCCCAGGCCGCCTACGCGAAGGTCACCGTGCCCGACGCGTGGGGCTGCTGCGCCTTCGCGGGCGATCGCGGCATGCTCCACCCCGAGCTCACCGCCTCAGCGACGGCAGCCGAAGCGGCCGAGGTCAAGGCTCTTGACGCCGACTACCACGCCTCCCTCAACCGCACGTGCGAAATCGGCATGACCCGCGCGACGGGAAAGACCTACCGCCACGTGCTCGAGCTACTCGCCGAGCGCGCGCGGTAGGCCTTCGAGGTTATTCCTTAGGCGGCGCCGCGCTCGAGCAGGAACGCGCGCAGCTCAGCGAGGTCATCGGCGCCCACGACGTCGATGCCCGCATCGAGCTGCATCTGCCACAGGATCTCGCGACGCTTGGGCAGAAGCTCGGGAACACCCCACAGGCGCGAGCGCGCGCCGATCGCGTGGGCACCGTCGGAAAACTCCTTGAGTGAACGGAACTGATCCTCCGGGCGCTCACCGAAGCCCTGCCAGCCCCACGTCTCCCAATCCTCCGAGATGAGTGGCATGTCGAGCGAGCTGATCTCACCGCCGAGATCACCCTTGTGGCCGTCGGCCGAGCCGAACCGCACCGGGTTGTCCTTGATGAGATCGTACGGGCGACCTCCCGTGTAAACGACGCGCACGGGGTTCTCGACGACCTCACCGCAGCGGTTCACGTGCCAGAACACGTCGCTGTAGGGCGCAAGCAGCTTCTCGATCGCGGGCAGCTGCTTCTCCCCCTGATCCTTGATGTCGATGAGGAGCTGGAACGGGCCGTCGTAGCCGGGGAACACGTGACCGCCGTTCGAGCGCACGAGCGCCGCGAGCGGCTTCACGTAATACTCCTCGAGGGAGCGGCCGCTCGCCGTGCCGAGGCGGGTGTGGCCAAGGAGGATCGCGCCGCCCTCAAACCACACGTCCGCCTCAACCGAGCAAAAGCCCTGCGCAAGGGCATCCCACAGCGGGTGCGTGTGCAGGTAGTCGTTGTGGGCGTGAGCGCGAGCGAGCGGGCTCTTCGGCGCCCATCCCTCGGGCGCGGGATTCTTCAGGCGCGCATCGAAGGGGTCGTCGAGAAGGCGCGGGGTGTCGTTCTCGTCGCGCTCAAAAAGCGGTGACGCGCTCGCGGGCGCGAGGGTTGCGGCACTCGCGGCGGTCGCGGCGGCTGCGGTCAGGAAGGTCCGACGGTTGAGAGCCATGCGGGGTGTCCTTTCATGCGGTGTGTGTCCTGGGCGGGCGATGGGAAAGGGGCTCGATTCCGCGGGGCATAACCCCCGCGAAACCGAGCCCACTCGTGTTCACGAAACCGTGATCACTCGACCTCGAAGAAGATCGGGTTGGTGTACATCCAGGTGTCGATCCACGGGCTTCCTGCGCCGTTCTCGCCACCGTGGGGAATCGGGCCGGCCGGATCAACATCGCTGCCCATCGGGCCCACACCCGAGCGCTTGCCATCGCTTCCGCGCAGGCGAAGGTAGCCGCTTTCCTCGACGGCGCCGAGGTCGAATTCGACCGTGAACTTCTCACGCCCGTGGCCCGCGGTGTCCTTGCGCTCAACGACCTTGGTGTGAGGGGCCGTCGTCGTGTTGACGTCCTCGACCGGGCCAGTGATAAGGCCGCGGATGAGGTCGATGTGCGCGAGCTCGGGGAGGATCCCCGCGGAGTTTTCCTTCGTCGTGGGTGTGACGGTCACGCGCAGGCCAAGCTCGGTGCCGGCCTTGACCTTGAGGGTGTCGCCGAGAGTCACGGGCTTGGCGCTGTCGTCCTTCGCGAAGAGAACGACCTCGAGGCCGGAGATGAGGTGACCGTGCTCAATCCAAATGCGGCCGGCGCGCATGGCCTCCATGACCGCCTCGTAGGAGCGGCTCGTGGCACCCACGTGCGTGCGGGAGAATTGGCCGGGCCAGTAGTCGCTTCCGCCCTGAGCTTCGTTCGTGTTGACGGGAACGGGGCGGCGACCCGCACGGTTGAAGTTGCCGAGGCTCGCACCTTCCTCCCAGCCGTCACCCTTCGGGTAGTCGCCCACGCGGTAGGTGTCGTGGGTCTTGAGGTGGAAGTCGGAATTCGAGGTGATCCAGTAGCGGCGGCCCTCAGAGAGCAGCGAGTCCCACATGCCACCCACGACCGAGGTGAGGTAGTCAAAGCCGCCGCGCGTGCGGAAGGCTTCGTCGGGGTAGTGCGGCGAGGAGTCAGGGCGGCGGCTGTTCTCGTACTCACCGCGCTGGTACTTCGGGTGGCGGTTGAGGCCGAACGCTGAGCCCTGAGCGCCAGGGGCGCCCTCCATGCCGAGGTAGATGTCGCGGTCGGCATCATGCCACGCGCGAAGCTCGCGCGGCGAGTCGATGCAGTAGCGGCTCGGGTGGTTCGCGATCACGATCGCGTCATCGATGAAGCCCTCGCGCTTCCGCTCGCCGAGCCAGGCGATGGCCTCACACGCCTTCTTCTCCAACTCTTCTTCGGGAGATTTGAGCGAGGGCTTTTCCCAGTCGTTGAGCTTGCCATCAAACTCGAGCTCGAAGGTGCGCAGCACGCGGGCCTCGTTGATGCCGGGGGCAATGAGAACGGTGCAGTGCTCGGCCGCGGGGATGTACCACTCGATGCCCTGGAGCACCATGAGCTTGCGCTCGTCGCGGGCCTTGCGGATGAGTCGATTCGCCTCCCACACGCCGCCCTTGTTGGCATGGCCCCAGTTGGAATGCTCGGTGAACGCAATGACGTCCACGCCGAACTCCTCGGCCTTATCCATGATCATGTCCATCGTGTACTTCGCATCGTGGCTGTAGAGCGAGTGCACGTGGTGGTCAACGACGAGCCATTCAAGACCGGTCTTCGCGGGCGCGAGATCCTTGCCTTCGGCCGCGTCGGTGGTGGTCACGGGGGTTTCTTCGGCGATCGCGGCGCCGGTGGTTGCGGCCGCGGCAGCACCGAGGGCACCGGCGGCAACGCTGCCGCGGAGCACGGTGCGTCGGCTCGGGGCGAGCGAGGAGGCTTGGGGGGAGCGAAGCTCGGTCATGGGGAATCTTTCTCTCAGGGCGTCGGGAAGACCAATCAGAACGCTAGAGGGAGGAAGTGAATGGTGGGTGACGGGAAGGAACTGGGGCCGACACCGGCCGGTTACCCGCCGTTCACTAAGGCCTGTCACAGTTGTCCTCGCTAACCCACCCCCCGCGCCCCAAGGAACGTGTAGAACCATGCAGCTCTCCCTCTCGCTCCGCCGCGCGGCTGCCCTCGCCGGCGCCGCAGCGCTCCTCGCCCTCCCCCAGGTTGCCGCAGCGGCAACCGAGGTCACCCTCGACGATTCCGTGACGGCCACGATCGAGAATGCCGAGGGCGTCCAGGCACACGGCGCACTCGATGCAGACCCTTTCACCTACACCGTGAAATCTCGCGTGAAGTGCGAAGAGCCCTACGTTGACGGCGCCCGCACCGTCTTCGTCCAGGGCGAAGGCGCCAAGGCGACCCGCGTCGTCATGTCGGGCATCGACTCTCTCGAAAAAGACGGCACGGTCGTCAACCCGATCGACGCAAGCTTCGTGGACGTCGCCGCAGAGGGCAAGGCAAACCTCCAGATCGAATGCGTGAAGATCGACAACGGCATTCCTCAGCCGGCACCCCAGGCGATCGTCCAGCCGCTCACGATCACGAAGGAAGAGTGGAAAATGGAGGGCGTGAGCTTTAAGGAAGCCGCTCCTGAAGAGTCTTCCGACGAAACCCCAGAGAAGAAGCCGACCGATTCCGCACCGGCTCCCGCACCCGCACCGGCTCCCGCTGCCCCTAAGCCCGGCGAGAACGACCAGGAAGCACCGAACAAGCCTTCGCCGGACGAGGTCTCGCCCGGCAACGCTGACACGGGCAAAGCCGATTCGTCGAAGCAGGCCCCCGCGAAGCCCTCGAAGTCCTCTAAGCCCGCGGGGCAGGCGAGCGGCGCTCGCGGGTTCATGCCCCGCACTGGCGCCGAGATCGCCGCGACGGCAGTTCTCGCTCTCGCGCTGATCGGCGGCGGCATCTTCGCCGTCGTGCGCATGCGCAAGAACTAAACAGCACGACGCACAAGGGAGGGCCCGGGCAACTGCCCGGGCCCTCCCTTGTCGCAATGAGGCGCGCACCGCGCGCGAATGCACTTCTCAGAGGCTGGCTACATATAGCCGAGGGAACGCCTAGCCCCAATACACCTCGCGGGTCGCCGGCTCCGTCTTCGCCACAAGCTTGCCGTCCCTGTAGGAGCGAACGACGGGCGCGTTGAAGTTGAGCGCCTCAACCCAGTTCGGCGCATCGAGCACGATAAACCGCGCGGGGTTGCCCACCTCGATGCCATATTTGTCGAGGTGGAGGGTGCGCGCCGCATTGTGGGTCACAAAGTTGTAAGACTCCGCGATCTGCGGGTAGCCCATCATCTGCGTGACATACAGGCCGTTCAGCACAACGTCGCGGAGGTTCCCCGTCCCAAGCGGGTTCCACGGGTCGCGGATATCGTCGGTCCCGAAACTCACGTTGATACCGGCCTCCGTGAGCTCCTTGACGCGCGTCACGCCGCGGCGCTTCGGGTAAGTATCCATGCGGCCCTGCAAATGCGTGTTCACCATCGGGTTAGACACGAAGTTGATGCCGCTCATCGTCAGCAGGCGAAGCAGACGAACGAAGTACGCGTTGTTATAGGAATGCATCGCGGTCGTGTGCGAAGCGGTGACCTTCTCCCCCATGCCGAACTCGAGGGCGCGCGTCGCAAGAGTCTCGAGGCCGCGCGAGGCCTCATCGTCGATCTCATCGCAGTGCACATCCATGAGCAGGCCACGATCACGCGCAAGCTCGCACGCGAAATTGAGGGAATCCACCGAATACTCGCGCGTGAACTCGAAGTGAGGAATCGCGCCAATCGCATCGACGCCCATATCAGCGGCCTTGACCATGAGATCGCGGCCATTCGGGAAGGAATCGATACCCTCCTGCGGGAACGCCACAATCTGGAGCGTAATGAGGTCGGCAAGCTCGTCACGCAGCTCAAGCAACGCACGAAGCGCCGTGAGCTCAGGATCGGTCACATCCACGTGCGTGCGCACGTATTGCACACCGAAGCTCGCCTGGTCACGCGCGACGCGGCGCACGCGAGTTTTGACATCCTCAACGCTCAGAGTCTTCTTCCGCTCGCTCCAGCGCTCGATCCCCTCAAAAAGCGTGCCGCTCATATTCCACTTCGGCTCGCCCGCCGTGAGAACCGAGTCGAGGTGAATGTGGCTCTCCACAAACGGCGGGAGCGCGAGGCGCCCCTCGGCGTCCCATGTCTCTTCGCCCGGCTCCGCGGTGAGATTCGGTTCGATGTGGGTGAAGCAAGCGTCGAAAATGCGCAGGTCAACCGAGCCCTCCCGGCCCGGTAGCGTGACGTTCTGGATGAGCACGGGGCTGCCTTTCTATTGAAATGGAGTGGGACGGGCGGGCAACGCCACCCTGGACGGTGGCGGCGCGACCCTCGACGATGCGGGCCGCGCCGCCCGCAGAAGGTGTTAGCGGCGCTTCGTCAACGCTACGCCCACGAGGTGAATAGCGACCGCGACGGCGACCGCGTTGAGGGCCGAGATGCCCCACGGCACGAAGTAGCCCACGAAGCCGCCGGCGATGACGCCGAGAACCGCGTGCCACGCGACGGTCTGCTCCGCTTCGGTCGAGTCCACGTACGCGTGCTTGCGCACCAGGAAGTCAGCGATGAGGATCGCACCGATCGGCGGAAGTGCCGCGTTGAGGAAGCTCAGCCAGCCCACGAAGTTGTCGTACAGCCACAGCGCGCTCACCGTACCGAAAATGCCCGCGATGAGAGTCATGGGGCGGGTGCGCACGCGCGTGATGTTCGAAAAGCCCAGGCCGGAGGTATACAGGGCGTTGTTGTTGGTCGTCCAAATATTCGCGCCGAGCACGAGAATCGCAGGAATCGCGAGACCCTGGGCGATCATGACGTAGAAGATGTCGTCCTTGCCGGTGAACGCGCCGCCCACCGCACCGAAGCTGAACATGAGGGTGTTGCCAAGGAAGAACGCGATCACCGTCGTGATGACGGCAACCTTCGCCGAGCGAGCAAAGCGCGTGAAGTTCGGGGTCGCCGTGCCGCCCGAAATGAAGGAACCCACGACCATCCCGATGCCGGTCACGATCGGCATCGAGCCGCCACCGAACACCTCGACGAGACCGCCGGCCTTGCTGGTTGCCGTGACCATCGAGTACGTGCCGAGGATCGCGATAAGAGGAACGGAAATGAAGGAGACGACCTCGATCGCTTTCATGCCGAAGTAAGCGGAAGCGGTCATCGCGGCGCCGGCGGCGATCACGATCCACCAGGGGCTGATGTGGAGGAGGTCGGCGACGGGGATACCAAGCATCGCCACACCCACGCCGAACCATCCCATCTGGGTCAGGCCCACGAGGGCGGAAGCCAAGAGCGAGCCGCGACGGCCGAAGGCGCGGCGGGCGAGGAGGTCAAGCCCCATGCCGGTCTTCGCGCCAAGGTAGGCGAGGCCACCGGTGTAGATCGCGAGCACGAGCCCACCGAGCGTCGTGGCCCATACGAAGCCGCCAAGATCGAGACCGTTGCCGATCTTCGCGCCGACGCTCATGGAGGCGGAGAAGAAGGTAAATCCGAGCATCACGAAGCCAACGGCCCAAAAACCGTGGCGCGCGGATGCGGGAACTGGGGTGAAGCTGAAGTCGGCGTCGTGGCCGCTTGCTTCGGTCGGGTCCGGCCCCGAGGCCGTCACTGCGGTCTCGTCGATTGAGGGGCTGGCAATAATGGGGGTGGTTGCGGGGCGCTCAGGCGCTGTGGTGCTCATGCACATTCCTCACGTGAAAACGGGACAAAGGCATGGCTGTACCCGGATCACATGAAGTGCTCGCATGGCTCTCTGTCCATGTCCGTGCACAACCGTTGGAAGGCTAGCACCCATCCCGCGCCCTCGGGAGCGATTCGAGGCTTCTAGTGGCGCGGCTCGCGTATGCGGGCAGCAATTCTTCATGCGGCCCGACTCCCCCAGCTCCCGGCTCCCCCAGTTGCTCAGCTCCCCCAGCCACCGGGCTCCCCCAGCTGCTCAGCTCCCCCAGTCACCGTCGCACTTCATGAAAAAAACTGAGCCGCCCCCGGCTCAACAGCCAGCCAACAGCCCAGTCTCTTCATAGACCGAAACGGCCCGCATCAGTGTTGCGAACCCGAACGGCAGCACCTCAGTGCTGCGAACCGGACGGCAGCGCCTCAGTGTTGCGCCGCAGCCGCGTCCCCATCGCCTCCATCGCCGAGCTCATGGGCCTTGTCTTGGGCAGCACCCGCAACGTCAACGACCTTGTCGGTAACGCCCTTGGCCTGCGGGAACTTCTCCTCGGCCTTCGCGGCGAGGTCAACAACGGCGTCGGCCGCAGCATCAACGCCCGCGGGAAGCTTTTCCTTCGCGGTGTCCGCGAGGGACTGCGCGACGTCCTTTACTTTGTCGAGGGGGCTGCTGTCGTTCATTGGTACTCCTTAGGAGGGGGGCACCCCGCGGGGGCGCCACTTTTTTAGCGTTGAATGATTTTACGAACACTTTGTGCGAGCAAACAGAGAGCGCCAAAACTGCTGTTCGATAAACTCAAGCGCCGGATGTTTCCCAGCGAAAGGCGTTTCACGTGGCCATCTCGAACCTCACTGTCTCCCAGCCCGGCCCCACACCGGGGATCAGCAAAGGCGGCACGGAGTTCGATGTCGTGATCCTCGGCGCGGGCCTCAACTCGCTCAACGTCTCGATTGCCTTTCACAAGGCCTACGGCATGCGTTCACTCACCGTGATGCGCACCCCCATCGCGATGAACGAACGCACTGTCACAAGCGCTCACGTCGCTATCGGTGCCGAGGCAAGCGAGTGCGATCTCAAGGACGCGCTCGTTCAGCTCGCGAAAGACAAACCCGTCAAGCGACCTACCCTCATGCTCGCGAATGCCGATTCGTTCATCTCCTTCATCGACACGTACCGGGCCGAGCTCGAGGAGCACTACCTTCTCGCGCAAGTCGATTCCGCTTCCCTCGCGACACTGGCCGATAAAGCCCACTTCCAAGAAGCGTGCAACGAGCTCGACATTCCGACGATCCCCACTGAAGTCGTGGACTTCTCCCGGTACGGCGGGGCCGATTTCGACGCGCCCGAGCAACTTCCCTGGGCCTACCCGATCATCGGCAAACCCGCGAACACCGCCGACTATTCGCGCGTCAAATTCCCCGGCAAGCGCAAAGTATTCGTGCTCAAGTCGCAAGCCGAATACAAGGAACTCGTGGCAAAACTCGGGGACGCTGGCTTCACGGGGCGCTTCCTTTTCCAGGAGCTCATCGAGGGTGATGACACCTCCGAATACTCGATCACCGGCTATCGCTCGCGCTCGGGGGACGTGACGCTCACATGCGCGGCGCAGGTGCTGCTCGGCGAGCACACACCCGATGCGCTTGGACGCCCCGCAGCGATGCTCACCGGTCCTCACCGCGGAATCGTCGCGCAGTTCGAAAAACTCCTCGACCACGTGGACTACGTCGGCTTCGCCAACGTTGACCTCAAGGTCGACCCGCGCAACGGAACGGCCTACTTCCTCGAACTCAATCCGCGGCTCGGGCGCAACAACCACTACGTCACCGCCGCAGGCGGCTCCTACCCCGAGCACATTGTCGCGGACCTCATCGACAACGCTCCCCTTGAGCGTGTGCGCGCCGAGGAGCAGCACCTCTACTCGATCCTCCCCACGCGCCTCGTGAAGCACTACGTCACCGAACCCGAGCTGCGCGCTCAACTCGATTCCGCCGTTCGTGCCCACGGCGTGGACAACCCCTACCGCTACGCCCCGGAGGGTGCATGGATGAGGGGCTTCGCTCTCGCTTCGGGTCTCCGCCAGGTGCAGAAGTTCCGGAAGTACTACCCGAAGGCCACGCGCACCGGGTTCTAACCGCGCGTGAACCTCATGGACGGTCCGGGGAAGCCGCAGGGCTTCCCCGGACCGTTTCGTATGAGCAAAGAATGAGAGACGCCCGTGAGGAAAGAATGAGGACCGCCCGTTGAGACCTAGTCTCGAGCGGGTGCGGCCTCGCTCTCACTGGGCTGATCGCTGAGTTCACCGTCATCCACGAGGTCGTCGAGGTTCACGACGTCGAGGCCTCCCGAGAGCGCGTACTCCTCTTCGGGACTCATAATGAGCCGGTGGCGGCCCCACAGCCAGAAGGTAATGAGCATGACCGCGTAGATCACGATGATCGCGATGATCGCGGGCAGGTAGTCGGGGTTGAGGAGGAAGCCCAGGAAGATGAGCGCGGAGATAACGGCGGCGATGATCGCACCAAAGTTTCCCCACGGCGATTTGTAGGGACGCTTCGCGTTCGGGAATCGCTTGCGCAGCACGAGGAACGACACCATTTGCATGAGGTAGGCGACGACGGCACCCCAGGCAGCGATGTTGAGGACAACCGCACCGGCGATTCCACCCTCACCACCGGCAAGATCGACGCCCACAAGGGCGCAAAAACCGATGACGGCGCCGGCGATAAGGGCAACCCACGGCGTCTGCGTGCGCCCCGTGAGCGAAAGGAACTTCGGGTAGTAGCCCGCACGCGAGAGCGAATACATGTTGCGCCCGTAGGCGAACATGATGCCTTGAAGCGAGGCAAGCAAGCCCACGAGAGCGAAGAGTGCGAGGACGGCAGCGAGGCCGTCGCCTACGATCGCGCGGAAGCCGTCGAGGAGGGGTTCGCTTGCCCCGGCGGTCGTTTCCGCGCCGAGCACGCCGGTGTTCAGAACGAGCACGAGAAGGCCGGTGACGACGAGTGTGAAGCGCGCCCACAGTGCCGCCTTGGGAATGTCGCGGACGGGGTTGTGGGCCTCTTCGGCTGCGAGCGGCAGCTCCTCGATGCCGAGGAAGAACCACATGGCAAAGGGCAGCGCGAACAGGATCGGGAGGAAACCGTGGGGCAGGAAGGCCGAACCGCCTGCGTCGGGAACGATGTTGAAGAGTGAATCCCATGAGAAAGCGCCGGAGAACAGCGCCATCGCACTAAAGACGAGCAGGATCACGATCGAAATGATCGACACCAGGATGGCGAACCTGAACGATACCGCTGCGCCCGAGGAGTTCAGCGCCACGAAGATCGTGTAGAGGATGAGCCACCACACGGGTTTTGGCAGGTCAACACCGAGGAGTTGCGATACGACCGCGTCGGCGTAGCCCGAGGAGAAGTAGACGATCACGGCGGTTGTTGCGACGTACTCGATTGTTTCGGCAAGGCCCGTCACGAAGCCTGCGTAGGGCCCCATCGCCGCTCTCGCGAACGAGTACGCGCCTCCGGTGTGGGGCATGGCGGCGGCCATTTCGTTGATCGAGAAGATGAGGCCGTAGTACATGACGATGAGAATCGCGTAGGCGATGAGCATCCCGCCGAAGCCCGCGAAATCCACGCCGAAGTTCCAGCCGGAAAAGTTACCGGAAACGACCGCGCCGACCGCGAGGCCCCAGAGTCCGAAAATGCCGGCCGCGCGCTTGAGCTGACGTTTTTCAAAATATTCGGTATCCGCCGTTCGATAGGTAACGCCACCGACCTTGGTGACTTCCCCCGATTGCGTGGAGGGCGAGGCAGGTGATGCTGCCGCGCGTTGAGGAGATTGACGATCGCTTTGATCAGCCATTGCATACCTTCCGTAGTGACGAGACCACGTTGACTCGTGTGTGCTGCCCCACACTACTCGCCTAATGGTTGGATTTCCACGCTTTTGTAGAAATTTATTGACGTGAGTTGTAGACAATCAACCCAGAACACCCAGAACTTTGCCAGACTTTCGGGTTGCATAGCTCACACCATGTGGTCTAATGGTTGCCAGACCGATGTTTAGTCAATGGCTTGCATCGCCACGTAAGGGCCCCGCCAGGCCACACCGAAGCACAATGAGGAGCTTCCATGTCAGGCAACGAAGGAATGCTGACGTTCTCAGAACTCACCAACCGCATCCACGCCGGCGATATCGACACCGTGATTCTCGGATTCACGGACATGCAAGGCCGACTCGTAGGCAAGCGCATCTCCGCTCGCCTCTTTCTCGACTCCGTCGCCGAACACGGAGCCGAGTGCTGCAATTACCTCCTCGCCGTCGACATCGACAACAACACGGTGGACGGCTACAAGATCTCCAGCTGGAAGAGCGGCTACGGCGACATGGTCATGAAGCCAGACTTGGCCACGCTGCGCCAGGTCCCGTGGATCGAGGGCTCCGCACAGGTCACCGCGGACCTCCTCACGACCTCGGGCGAGGAAGTCGGCCCCGCCCCGCGCAGTGTCCTCAAGAAGCAGCGCGCTCGCCTCGAGGAGCGCGGCTGGACGTGCATGGGCGCGACGGAACTCGAATTCCTGATTTTCGACGACACCTACCGTGAAGCGTGGGCCAAGGGCTACAACGACCTCACCCCCGCAAGCGACTACAACACCGACTACGACATCCAGGCCTCCACGCGCCTCGAACCGCTTCTTCGCGACATCCGCAACTCCATGGATGCCGCCGGCATGTACTGCGAGGGCGTCAAAGGCGAATGCAACCCCGGCCAGCAAGAGATCGCTTTCCTTTACGACGACGTGCTTACCACGTGCGACAACCACAGCCTCTACCGCACGGGCGCCAAGGAGATCGCCGAAAGACACGGCAAGTCCATCACCTTCATGGCGAAGTTCAACCAGCGCGAAGGCAACTCGTGCCACATCCACATGAGCCTGCGCGACAAGGACGACAACCCCGTGTTCGCCGATGAATCCCGCGAAGGCGGGCGCAGCGTCATCATGGATCAGTTCCTCGCGGGGCAGATCGCCGCGGCGCGCGAACTCGCCCTCATGTTCGCCCCCAACATCAACTCTTACAAGCGCTATCAGCCCGGCACATTCGCACCGACCACACTCGCGTGGGGCCTCGACAACCGCTCGTGTGCCTTCCGAGTCGTGGGCCACGGCAAATCGCTACGCTTCGAGAACCGCATTCCCGGCGGCGACGTCAATCAATATCTCGCGATGGCCGCGATGATCGCCGCGGGTCTCCACGGCATCGACAACGAGCTCTCCCTCGAGGACGAGCTCGTGGGCAACGGCTACGAAAGTGACAAGCCGAGGGTGCCGACGACGCTCCGCGAGGCCGCCGACCTGTTCGAAAACTCCGAGATTGCCCATGCCGCCTTCGGCGAAGACGTCGTCGAGCACTACACGCGGGCTGCCCGGGTCGAACTCGAGGCGTTCGATGCCGCCGTCACGGATTGGGAGCGCGTGAGGGGCTTCGAACGTGGCTAGCGCACCCATCATCGGTATCTCGACATACCTCGAATCTGCCACGTGCGGGGTATGGGATACGCGCGCATCCTTCCTGCACGAGGCCTACCTTCAGGCGGTCCTCGATGCTGGAGGCGTGCCCGTCCTGTTGCCCCCGCAACCGTCGGAACACGAACGCGCTGCCCAGGTCCTCGCCCGCCTAGACGGGCTCATCCTCGCGGGCGGGGCCGACGTCAACCCGGCTCGGTATGGCGAGCAGCCGCACGAGAGGACCGGGGCGCCGCGCGATGATCGCGACGAGTGGGAAATCGCTCTGTACGAGGCGGCATGCAGCACCGGGCTGCCCTTGCTCGCGATCTGTCGCGGCATGCAGATCGTCAACACCGTCCACTCGGGAACGCTTATCCAGCACCTGCCCGACGTCGTGGGCTCGGATCAATACCAGCCTGCCCCGGGCGTGTTCGGCTCGGTGGACATCGAGATCACCGATGGCTCGACGCTCGCGAGCATCCTCGGCGGCAGCGCGCACGATATCCCCGTGTACCACCATCAGGCGGTAGCGAAGGTTGGCAGCGGTCTCACGGTCACCGCCCGCACGTCCGACGGCACCATCCAGGCCCTCGAGTCCCCATCAGCACGGGGCTTCTTCCTTGCCGTCCAATGGCATCCCGAACAGCAAAGCGACGACCGCAGACTCTTCGAAGCCCTCGTCAATGCTACGCCCCATACCTCTAAGGAGCGCCCATGACTACGTTCGACATCATCAACCCCGCGACCGAGGAGTTCATTCGCAGCATCGAGCTCGTCGACGTCGAAGCGACTGACGACGCCATCGCCAAGGCCGTCGTTGCACAAAAGCGCTGGGCGGCCACCGCTCCAGCCGCGCGAGCACAGGTTCTACGGAGTTTTGCCCGCATCGTCGCCGAGCACAACGAGGAGCTCGCCCAGATCGAGGTTGCCAATGCCGGCCACCCCATTGGGCAAGCCCGGTGGGAAGCGCAAAACGTTGCGAATGTCCTCGAGTACTACGCAGCAGCGCCCGAAAGGCTCATCGGCGAGCAGATTCCCGTCGAGGGCGGCGTGAACGTAACGTTCCATGAGGCGGTGGGCGTCGTCGGCATCATCACCCCGTGGAACTTCCCCATGCCAATCGCCGCGTGGGGCTTCGCACCCGCGCTCGCGGCTGGCTGCGCCGTGGTTCTCAAGCCCGCCGAATGGACACCACTCACGGCGATCCGCATTGCCGAGCTCGCCCTCGAGGCCGGCCTTCCCGAGGACCTTCTCACGGTTCTTCCCGGCAAAGGGTCGGTCGTCGGCAACCGGTTCGTCACACATCCCGACGTGCGAAAAGTCGTGTTCACCGGCTCAACGGCAACGGGAAAGACGATCATGCGTGGCTGCGCCGAACAGGTCAAGACCCTCACGCTCGAACTCGGCGGAAAGAACGCGAACATCGTGTTTGCCGATTCCGATCTCGAGAAGGCAGCCGCCGCAGCTCCCGCGGGGGTTTTCGACAACGCCGGGCAGGATTGCTGCTCGCGCTCACGGATCCTCGTCGAAAAGTCCGTGTACGAGAAGTTCATGGAGCTCTTCGAGCCCGCCGTCAAGGAGTTCCGGGTTGGTGACCCCGCGAAGGACGACACCGAAATGGGGCCGCTCGTGGCGAAAGCCCACCTCGACAAGGTCACCGGATACGTGGACGACGAATCGCTTGTCGCCTTTAGAGGGAGTGCACCGTCGGGCCCCGGCTTCTGGTTCCCGCCCACCGTGCTCACGCCCGAGCGCACGCACCGGACGGTTCACGAGGAGATTTTCGGCCCCGTCGTCACCGTGCTGCCGTTCGAGGACGAGGCCGATGCGCTCGCCCTCGCAAACGACACCGAGTACGGGCTTTCGGGGTCGATCTGGACTCGCGACATCGGCCGCGCGCTTCGCGTGTCGCGCGGGGTCGAGGCGGGAAACCTCTCCGTCAACTCCCACTCGTCGGTGCGGTACTCCACGCCGTTCGGCGGGTTCAAGCAGTCCGGTCTAGGCAGGGAACAAGGGCCCGACGCTCCCCTCGCCTTCACCGAAACCAAGAATGTCTTTTTCGCGCAGGACTAGCCATCATCCACCCCTTGTAGAAAGGTTTTGACATGTCAGAGACGACTATCGACAAGATTGATCTCACCGAACGCCTGAAGGGCAAGGTCGCCGTGATTACGGGCGGCAGCTCCGGCATCGGGCTTGCGACCGCCCGCCGGTTCGCGGCCGAAGGCGCCACGGTCGTCATCGGCGATCTCGATGCGACAAACGGCGAGGCGGCTGCCAAGGAGGTCGGCGGCCTCTTCGTCGAAACGAACGTCACGAGCGAAGAGCAGGTCAACCACCTGTTCGACGAAGCAGCTCGCGTGTACGGCTCGGTCGATATTGCCTTCAACAACGCCGGGATTTCGCCCGCGGATGACGATTCGATTGAAACAACCGAGCTTCCCGCGTGGGAGAAGGTGCAGGACGTCAACCTGAAATCGGTTTACCTGTGCTCGCGCGCAGCGCTTCGCCACATGACGAAGCAGCAGTCCGGTTCGATCATCAACACGGCTAGCTTCGTGGCGGTGATGGGCTCGGCGACCTCGCAGATTTCCTACACGGCCTCCAAGGGTGGGGTGCTCGCGATGACGCGCGAGCTCGGCGTGCAGTTCGCCCGTCAGGGCATTCGCGTCAACGCCCTGTGCCCGGGGCCCGTGGCCACTCCTCTTCTTCAGGAGCTTTTCGCGAAGGACCCCGAACGTGCGCAGCGTCGCCTCGTGCACGTGCCCGTGGGCCGCTTCGGCGATGCGAAGGAATTGGCTGCTTCGGTGGCGTTCCTCGCGAGTGACGACGCTTCGTTCATCACGGCCTCGACGTTCCTCGTTGATGGCGGCCTGAGCGCCGCCTACGTCACGCCGCTCTGAGTCGCGATGCTTGTGACAAGATGTTGAGCGATGACTGAGCTGCCTGATCCCGCCCCCGTGCTGAACTCCTGGGTTCTGTTGAAGCCAGGAGCGGCCTCGAACGCTTTCGAGGGGACCGTGCACAGGCTTGTTCAATCGCTCAAACTTGGGCTCGTTGCTCCGGGGGAAAAGCTTCCTCCGGAGCGCGAGCTCGCCTCGATGCTTGGGGTTTCGCGCGACACCGTTCGCGAGGCGATCTCGGCTCTCGTTGAGGCGGGTTACCTCGAAGCGAAACGGGGCCGCTACGGCGGGACGTTCGCAAAGAATCCGCTTCCCACCTCGAGCGCGCTTTCGGAGACCTCGAGTCGCGTCGCGTCCATCATCGACACTCTCGCTCTTCGGGCGGTGGTCGAGGTAGGGATCGTGCGCAGGCTCGCCCGCCAAGAGCTTTCACGCGAAAGCCGCGAACGGCTTTGGCGCGCCCACGAGGAATGCCAGGGTGCCGACCTGGCTGACTACCGCAAGTACGACACGCGTCTGCACCTGCTCATGGGGGAGCTCGTTGACGCTCCCTCCCTCGTCCCGGTTCTCGCCGATATCCGCATGCGGGTCAACGAGCTTCTTGACCAGATCCCCCTGCTCCAGCCCAATATTGAGCATTCGTGCGAGCAGCATCAAAGGATCGTCCAGGCCATTCTTCGCGGACGGCCGGATGTCGCCTCGGTCGAGATGGAGGAACACCTCGCGGGAACCGAGGCGCTTCTTCGCGGCTTCCTCGACTAGTCACACCTCACTCTCCCGCGGCGTTTTAGGGGATTGATCCGGGATCGCCCGAGTTCTCGCAGAAAAAGGGCAGATTTCGGGACTTTTTACCCGTTTCGATCCCGGAGTTTTCCCCGAGGAGCTGCCGCTCTCACCGGGCTTTCCCACCCCAAGCTGGGAACCATTCCAGACTGCTTCGTTAGGTTCTTTCGTCGTTGCCGCACGCTGTTATGCGGCGGCTCAAACACCTAATGTTGCCTTCTGGAAAGGATCGTTCCGTGTCGTCTTTCGGCCGGGCCTGGCGCTACGTTTCACGTCAACGCGTCAAGTCGTTCATTATTTTGGGAATTTTCGCGGCGATGATGTCGGCGCTCATGGTGACCGGTTCGGTGACGCGCGCTGCCGATGCGGCGGGAGCACAGGTTGATCGGCGCACGGGCGCGGGCTTCGTTCTGCAAAACAACCCGCAGTTCAATCAGGGAACACCCCGCGGCGCAGGCACCGTGAAGGGTGCGGATATCGAGAAGATCGCGAAGCTCAAGAACGTCGACAGCTACGTCGCGCGCCAGAACGTCACGGCGGATCTTGTGGGCGCAAACGTCAAGAAGCTCGACCACAACGAGTACGACGAGCAAAAGGAAAAGCAGTTCGGCAACGCCGCCAACGTGTGGGGCGTGAACGGCTCTGAGCTGGAAAATAGCTTCCGCGGTGGGGCGCTCACCCTCACGCAAGGCCGCCACCTGCAAAGTGGGGACTCGCACAAGGCCCTCATTCACGAGGATCTCGCGAAAGCAAATGGCCTCAAGGTGGGCGATGAGATCACCGTGAAGGGCAACCAATTCGATGTGGATAACCAGAACAAGTCAACGACCGAGGTCAAAACGGAAATCGTCGGCCTTTTTTCGGGAGATAACCCGAGGCCCGTTGCCCAGCGCAGCGAGCTTTTCGCCAATACGCTATTCACGGATCTTGACACGACGCGCGAGCTCTATGGATGGACGGCGAAGACCGAGATTTATCAGGACGCTAATTTCTTCGTGAAGAAGGGCGCTGAGCTCAAGGCGGTCGCGGAGGAAGCGAGCCGTCTCGGCATCGACTGGCGCAACTATCAGCTTGCCCCGTCGACGCAGTATCTCGCGGGCATCACCGGTGCGGTTGATGGCGTTCGCTCGATCATGAACGGCGCAAAAATCGCAACGTTCGTCCTGGCCATTGCGCTTCTGAGCCTCATGCTGTTCCTGTGGCTCGGTGAACGCAAGAAGGAAACGGGTGTGCTCCTTTCGGTGGGCACCACCAAGGGTGGAATGCTGCGCCAGTACTGGATGGAGCTTGGGCTCATCGCCATTCCAGCGATCGGACTCTCGTTTCTCGTGAGCACGTTTATCGCGCAATCTATTGGCTCTTCGGTGCTGGGAAGCGTCAATTCTTCTGCGAAGAATGGTTTTGCTCCCGGGCAGCAGGCCGGCGCCGATCTCGAATCGTCGAGCGCGCTTAAAACTCTCGATTCATTGCACGTAAGCCTCGGCAATCAGGATGTTGCATACGTCGCGATCGCAGCGGCCGTCGTCATTATCGTATGCGTGCTACTCGCCGCACTCCCGATGCTTCGCACGGCCCCGAAGAAGCTTTTGGTGGCACTCAAATGAGAGGCCTTTCTTCGGCGCGCCTCGCCGTGCTTTCACTGCGCAGGCGCCCCGCACGCAGCATCATTCTTCTCCTGCTCATGACCTTGATTTTCACGGGGCTCGTGGCGCAATCAGGCGTGCGCGCCACGATGGGCGATATTAGCGGCGCGATCGATCGGAACGTCGGGGCTGGTTTCACGGCGCAGAATTCCGACGCCAGCCTCGCCCGCACCGATGCCGACGCTCTCGCGACGCTTCCCGGCGTGACCTCAAGTGCGTACGAGACCGATCTTCTGGTGAAACCGAAAGGTCACCGTCCCGTCACGGCGGCCGGAGCAGTGCAGCTTGACCCGGAGTTCGCGAATGAAATGACGGCGACGGCGACGACTAATTCGCAGTTGAACCCGCTGTTTCAAGGCAAGCTTTTCACGCTTGAGCAGGGCGAGCACCTGAAGTCTTCGTCGCACGGCGCCCTCGTGCACAAGGACTTTGCCGCGAAGAACCACCTGTCGGTGGGAAGCGCGATCACGCTCGTACGTGACGGCAAGCTCGTGCGTCTCGTCGTGACCGGCATCTTTAGCGGTCGCGCGGAGAATCCGTCCGGCCTTCCTGCGGGCGCCGCCGAGAACCGTATTTTCGCCGCGGCCGAAGACATGTCGCCCCTAACCGATCCGGCGTCGTTGACCCTCGCGCGATACAGCACCGCGAGCGCTGAGGCTCTTCCCGCCGTGCTCGCGAAGGCGCATAAGGCTCGCCCTCACCTGAGCCTCGAGGATAATTCGGCGCAGTTTCGTACCGTCCTTGCCTCGATCGCCGGCGTGGAACGCCTTCTCACATGGCTCGTTCTTGGACTGAGCGCAGTGAGCATCGCGGTGCTCGTGCTCGTGCTCGCGTTTTGGGCGCGCGGCCGCCTTCACGAGATCGGGATTCTGCTCTCCCTTGGAAGGTCGAAGGGAAGCATCCTTCGTCAGTTCCTCACGGAGATTTGCGCGCTCGTAGCCGTCGCGGCGATTCTCGCTCTTGGGCTGGGGCTCCTCGCGACGAATGCCGTGAGCGAGGCTCTCCTGGCCCGCTCTCACGACCCGGTTCTCGAAGCCCTCTCCCCTTCCGCGAGTCCGCTCGCGGCCCTGGCTGCGCTTGGCGTGGGCGCCCTCATCGTCGCCATTGCTGTCGCAGCGGTTCTTATTCCTGTTTTTCGGCGCAGCCCGAAGTCAATTCTCGCCTCTATGAGCTAGGAGCACATCATGAGCATTCTTCACCTCGATCACGTCAGCTACACCTACGAACAGTCTCGCGGCCGGGTTCTCGAGGACGTCTCGACAACCTTTGAGCTCGGGAAGCTCTACGCGATCGTCGGCGCATCCGGTGCGGGCAAATCCACTCTGTTGAGCCTCCTTGCGGGCCTTGAAGCGCCCACCGGTGGCACGGTGCGGTTCAACGGAACCGATATCGCACAGACGGGGTATTCGAAGCATCGCCGCGAGCAGATCTCTCTCGTGTTTCAGAACTACAACCTGATTGACTACCTCACTCCGCTCGAAAACCTTCGTCTCGTGGATAAGAAGGCAGGCGTCGAAAGCCTCGAGAACCTCGGTCTCACGAAGGACCAGGCGACCCGCAATGTGCTTCGCCTTTCGGGCGGGCAGCAGCAGCGCGTCGCGATTGCGCGTGCGCTCGTATCGAAGGCGCCGGTGATTCTCGCGGACGAGCCGACGGGCAACCTCGACGAGGACACGGCGGAAGAGGTGATCGAGATTCTGCGGGGCGCGGCGAAAGCCGGTAAGTGCGTGATCGTTGTGACCCACTCGAAGCGGGTCGCGGAATGTGCAGACGTGCAGCTGCGACTAACGAAGCGGACGCTTGTCTGACGCTCGTCTAGCGGCGGCCCTCTCCTCGATGCCCCGAGTGGCGCCACCTTCCCCCCGGGTGGCGCCGCTTTCTCGTTTCCCCGAAACATCGCCATCTTCCAACTCCCCCGAAAAGCCGTCACCTTCCAACTCCCCGAAACACCGCCCCTCCTCAACTCCCCAAATGCCGTCACCTTCCGACTCCCCCAAATGCCGTCACTCTTTATGAAGATTCGACGGCGCTCCCAGTCCGACACAGCGCCAAACCCCACTTTTCTTCATGATCTGAGACGGGAAGAGGCGCATGAAGGGCCCGCCCCCCCCCCCGAAAAACCGTCACCTTGTCGATCCCCCAAATGCCGTCACTGTTTATGAAGATTCGACGGCGCCCCCGGCCCGACACAGCACCAAACCCCACTTTTCTTCATGACCTGAGACGGGGAAAGGATCCGAGACGGGAAGAGGCAGCATGAAGGACCCGCGCCTCCCTGGAGAAGCGCGGGCCCTTTCTGTAGCTGTGAGCGTTTAGCTGTTCTTGCGACGCCTTGTGAGCGCCGCACCGCCGGCCGCGAGCGCGCTCGCGGCAGCAACGGTCAGGCCAACGCTCGCGCCTGTGCGCGGGAGGTCGCCCAGTAGATCGTCGCCGCCTGCATCGGATGCATCGCCGGCGTCGGAAGCTGCGGGTGCACTGCCACCGGCATCAGAGGCGCCGGCGCCCGCGGGATCGCCTTCGGCTCCGGTCCCATCGGTGTCACCGGCACCGTCAGCGGGGTTGCCCGGCTGGGCCGGGTTTTCGCCCGACGGATCCTGGCCCTCGGCGCCGCCCTGGTCGCTACCCGGCTGCTCGCCCACTACGAAGGTGAGGCGCTGAGTCTTGGCGGTAGCCTCCCCGTTATCGGCGCTGCGCTCGCCGTTACTCGCCTGCTTAGCGTGCGCCGTGACGTCGATCGTGTACGTACCCGGCTTCGTGAATGCCCACGCGGTGTGCATGTGGGTGCCGGGCGGAAGCGGGATGTCGGAAGCCTTCTCGCTCGTGGCGTACATCTTCTGGATCGTGCCGAGGTTCTCGGTGTACGCGAACCACTTACCGCCTTCGGGGGCGCTGACGGGGGTGAGCGTCATCGTTGCACCCTCGGGGTATTTGTCGCGATCGAGTTCTTCGCTCGAGAAGCCCGGCCACACCCGGCCCTGCTGCTGGGACTGCGGGAGAACATACAGCTCGCTGCCCTTCGGGCCGAGCACGTCGTAGCTCTTATCGGCAAGGACGTTACCTTCGCGCTTGGCCTTCGCGAGCTTCGTGACCTCGAGCGTCGTCGAGTCGATCGTGCGAAGCACGGACTTCTTCGCGTGTTGGCGCGAGTCGTCTCCGAGGGCGACGGAGAAGCTTCCGTCGACGTCCATGACGCGCAGGTCAACGTGCCCGTTGTTGATGGTCACGGGGGTGTTGAGGAGGGAACCGTCGGCCCCTTCATCTCCGGCGCCCGGGTCCGACGCATCCCCGCCCTCCGGTGCGTCCGGAGTGCCCGTTGCGCCGTTCTCGGAGAACTGAGTCGAGATTTCCTTACCTTTGGCGGTCACCGGGCCGAAGTCCGCGACTTCGGTGTTGCCGATTGCGGCACGCGGAAGCGGCTCGAGGGTCAGGCGGAGGTCATACTTGTCGCCCATGCATGCTTCGCGGTCGATATCGAAGCTTCGGCGGCCAGGGCCACTGACGGCATCGACGTCACACGTCGCGAACTTGGAGCCCTTTTCGTAGAACCCGCCCGAGACGTGATAGGTGAGGGAGTCGTCGGCAGGTTTCGTGGAGAGCTTCATCAGGGTGTCTTTGTCGCCGGCCTTCGCGCTCACCGAAACGTCGCGTGACCTGACCTTTACCTCTCCCTTGGGGAAGCCGGTTGCGACAGAGTCGGGGGTTTCCGTGGGGAGGTCGCCCGCGTCCTTCGTCGACGTAGCTGCTTGGCCAGTGCTCGAGGTGAGCGGCGCGCTGATCCAGCGAGCAGCGCCCTTCGTGGGCACGAAAACGGCCTGGAAGGTCGACTTCTGCGAGCCGATCATCTCGCTCCACGTGGCCTTGCCGCCCTTCACGGGCACTTCGGCGAGGTGGTAGCCGTCGATGTAGAACACGACGGTGCCTTCTGCTTCGGCGTTGCCGGCATCGAAGGTGAGGTCGGTGAGGCGCTCGTCGCCGTCCTTCTTCTTGCCGGTGTGCGGGGCGATGGTGAAGGTCGGGGTGGATTCGCCGGTCACTCCAGCAGCCTTGTCGTAGGCCGTCTTGACGTCGCCGAGCTTTTCGTCGGCGGGGTTGGTGCCACCCACGCGCCACACGAGCGTGGTGGGCTTCGAGGAGGTGAAGGTGCCGTCGGACTTCCGGGCACTCGCCTCGTAGGTGACCTCGTACCGGCCAGGTTTCGTGAAGGTCGTGAAGTTGTGGGTGTGCGTGCCCGGGTCGAGCCACACGGCGCGCGAGTTGTGATCGTGCGAGGAGAACAGATGCGTGACCGGCAGGTTGCCGTAGCTCGAGTAGTTGAACATGTTCATCTCGCCGGGGCCGTTGAAGCCCGTCAGCTCGATGGTGAAGTTCTCGTCCTGGAACTCTTCGATGGGCACTGCCGTGTCGGCGCCGAACCCTGACCAGATCGGGGTGTTGCCCGGCCCGGGACTGTGAGGCGCCATGTAGAGGTGGTCGCCTTCCTTTCCGAGGAACGCGAGGCGCGGATCCTTCGTCACGTCAAAGATGTAGCTTTGCGTGCCGTCGTCCTGGTAGCCACGTCCAACCCAGTTGGTGGTCTTGTCCAGCGGGAGTGTTTTCCCGTTGGATTGGGAGTTGATCTGGAATGTCTTGGCGTCTTTGTCCCAAAAGACCTTGGGCGCGTCGATATGCGCGTTCGTCTGGACCGTACGGTCGTCGTCGGGCCCCGCAAAGGCGGGCGCGAGGGCGAGCGTGAAAGCCGCGAGCGTGGCGCAGGTGGAGCGGAGAATCCGCATGAACCCCTCCTCGAATGGTAACTGTTCTCATTTACAGTACAGCTACCGGCGCCCCGCCGCCACCCTGCCCCCCCCCTTCTCGAGTAGAGAAAACTTCCTAGGCGCCACTGAAACAGAGGGGTCTCACGCCGTTATTTCCACCTTCATTCGGGACCTGCGGCGCGGGTCCGAGCACTACACTGGAAGTACTACCGCAACCTCCAGGGGGACCAATGCTCTGGCGCCTCTTGCGCGCCGATCTCCGGCGCAACCGTGTAGTTTCGCTCGTGCTCTTTGCGATCGTTGCCGTCGCTTCCCTCCTCGCGTGCACAAGCGCCGTTCTTCTCTCCCGCACTGCCGTTGCCCTCGAGAGCTTCTGGGCCGATTCCCGCCCTCCCGACATCGTTCAAATGCACGCCGGTCCCCTCAATCCTCACGACATCACCGCGTGGGCGCGCACCCAATCGGGCATCGCCGACACCGACGTCATGGAAACCCTTCCGGTTCCCACAGCACGCCTCACGATCGCGGGCGAGAACCAGGCCAATTCCGTACTCGAGCCCGCCCTCGTCACCTCCCCCGAGCGCTTCGACCTGCTCCTCGACGAACACGGCAACCGCGTGGCCCCCTCCCCCGGCGACGTGTGGCTTCCCGTGTACTACGAGGCGGAGAATCTCGCGAAAAAGGGAGACACGGTCACGCTTGAGCTCGGGGGCACACAACAAGTTCTGACGGTTGCCGGGTTTGCACGCGATGCCCAAATGAACCCATCGATGGTCACCTCGAAGCGCCTGGTCGTCAACGAAAGCGACTTCGAGGCCGCCCGCGCACACCTCGAGCCCGAATACCTCATCGAATTCCAGCTCAAGGAAGGCGCGAGCCTCCAGGAGGTCAAAGACGCCTACATCCACGCGGGACTTCCCGCACAAGGCGTCATGGTTGATTCCACGATCTTCGCGCTCATGAATGCGCTCAGCGCACTGCTCCTCGCGATCGTCGCCACCCTCATCGCGGGGCTGCTGATCGTGATTGCCCTCCTCGCCCTGCGCTTCGCTTTCCTCGCGGCCTTCCACACCGATATGGCGGAGATCGCGACGCTCAAAGCAATCGGCGCACCGATCGGAAAACTCAAGGGTCTTTTCATTCTCAAGTACGCGGCTCTCACCGCGGCGGGTGCGCTCGCGGGCCTTCTCATTTCGTTCCCGCTTGGAACCCTCGCAAGCCGGGGCGTGCTCATGTACATCGGTAAACCTCACTTCCACGTGGCGCTCGTGGCGGCCCCGGTAGGCGTAGCAACCTTGGGAACCCTCGCGATCGTGGCTTCATGCTGGCTGCTCATGCGTCGCATCGCCACAATGTCGGCCGCAGAAGCGCTGCGCACGGGAAACACGCGCCGGCGAGTTCGACACGCGCCGCGGTGGCAGCTTGCCCGCACACGCCTCACAGTTCCCGATTTTCTTGGCGTACGCGGCGCGCTCAATCCTCAAAATCTGCTGCTCATCGCCGTGATCGCCCTCAGCGCTTTCGCGATCATCGTGCCCGCAAACATTGCCGCGACCTTCGCGAACCCGCAGTTCGCCACCTATCTCGGCGTGGGCTCTGCGGACTTGCGGATCGATGTGCGTGAGAACGCCGAATCTCCCGCATCCCTCCTCTCGCGCCTCGCAACCGATCCCGCGGTCACCGAGACCGCGCATCTCACCACGGGCCGCTTCGAGGCCCAAAACCCCGAAGGCGAGTGGGAAAGCGTGCTCGTTGAGGTAGGTGACCACGCGGCCTTTCCGCTCACCTATCAGGAGGGCGCCGCGCCCGCGAGCGCATCGGAGATCTCTCTTTCCGTGAACGAAGCGAAGGCGCTCGACGCGAGCGTGGGCGAAACGGTCACGCTTCGCGGCGAGGGTGAGGTCCGACGGCTGCGGATCTCCGGGGTGTACCAAGACATCACGAATGGCGGCATGACCGCAAAGGCGGCATTTGCTGCCCCCACCAGGCCCCTCGCGGAGCTCGTGTACGTGCGCCTCGCCCCCGGTGAGGATGCCAACGCCGTTGCCGCGAGGCTCTCGCACGAGTTCCCCGGAGCGCGGGTCACGCACATGGCGGATTACGCCTCGCAAACGATGGGCGGCGCGATCGCGCAGCTGCGCACCGTCACGTGGATCGCGGCGGCGATCGCGCTTGGGCAAACATTCCTCATCGTCGCCCTTTTCGTGGTGCTTCTCATCGCGCGCAGCGGGCGTGAACTCGCCTCACTCACGGCACTCGGGATGAGAAACACCGCGCTCACGCGCATGCACATGGTGCAGTTAGCAAGCGTCGGAATTGTGGGCGTTGCCGCGGGCGTGGCCCTCGCCTCCCTCGCCACCCAACCCCTGTTCCGGCTCGTCATGGGGCAGATGGGTGCCCCCGGAATCTCCCTCATGCCAAATCCGTGGGTTGCGTGGCTGCTTGTTCCGGCGGCAGTTTTCGCGTGCGTGCTGCTCGCGACTCGCACGTCCACACTTCGTCTTCACACCCTCGCCCTTCGCGACTAGGAGAATCTCATGCTGAGCGCGTCAGGAATCATCAAGGATTACAGCCAACGCGTGCTACACGGCATCGACCTCGAGGTTGCAGCCGGGGAGTTCGTGGTGATCATGGGACCTTCGGGCTCGGGGAAAACGACTCTTCTCCACATGCTTTCGGGAATGGATCGGCCCACGGCCGGCACGGTCACGCTCGGCGGGCGGGAACTCACGGGGCTTGGGGAGCGGGAGCTTGCCGACGTTCGCTTGCGTCATATCGGCTTCGTTTTTCAAGAACCGCACCTTCTGCAGAGCCTTGATCTGCGCGACAACATCGTGTTGCCCGGACTCCTCGCGGGTGAGCGTCCGCGCAGTGAAATCGTGGCGCGTGCCGAGGAACTCATGACCGACATCGGGATCGCGTCGATCGCCGATCACCTGCCCGGGCAGGCATCCGGTGGGCAATTGCAGCGGGCGGGGATTTGCCGCGCACTCGTTAACGGCGCGAGCGTAGTGTTTGGCGATGAGCCCACGGGCGCGCTCAATCAGGCGATGAGTCAGCAGATTCTCGATGTGCTTTCGCGCCTCAATGACGCCGGCACAACGCTCATTCTCGTGACGCACGATCCGCAGGTTGCCGCGCGTGCGAGCCGCCTCGTGATCCTCGTGGATGGTCGCCTCACGGATGATCTGAAGCTCGGCGCGTATAGCGCTCGCGAGCACGAGGAGCGCATGAGTCCCGTGCGCGAGGTGATGGCGGCGCGGGGAATATAGGCGCTGCTGCTCTGGTCTTTCGGTTTAGGCGTCGGAGGTGGTGCGCTTTCGTGCGGCGCGATCCTTCTTGCGGCGCTCGACAACCCAGCGCGGCGCGAACGGCCAGGGAAGCGGCACCCCAATCCCGCCGAGAATGCCGATGGGGATCATGACCACGGTGATGATCCCGAGGATCCGCAGCGGCTCAGCCACGAACGCGCCGCCAGGAAACCCCAGCTCCTCGTGGAGGATGAGCAGCGCCCCGACGCTAAAAACCGGCGTGCAATAGGGCAGGATCCACAGGTTCGGAATCTCGCGGTAGTCGTCGTACCACTCGGCGTTCTCCTGATACCGAACGTGGAACATGTAGAACGCAAAGATCGCCGTGGTGACAACGAAGATGAGGACCCACAGAAGAATCTTCATGCGTCCATCCTCCTCTCTCGCCACCGCCGAGCGACGGCACCTCTTACCACGCGGAGATCTGCTGCTGGGAGGGAAGCTGATGGGCGGCCATCATGTACAGCACCCACGCATCGGTTGGCTGAAGGTAGTGGGAGCTACCGAAGATCTTGCGCGGCTCGGAATAGAAGGACAGGTAGCCGTGCGGGGTCGACACCCACGCGGTCGCGATCGGCTTCGGGCCGTTCTCGGTGTGCTTCTCGGAGGCCACAACGACCTGCTCGTAGAGGCCCTGGGTCACGTCGCCGGCCACGCCGGGTGAAACCTCGCGCACGGCCGCGGCGACATCCTGCTGAGCCTTATGGAGCTTGTCTTCCTCCCCGGGCTCGAGAACGAGGTTCTCCCACGTTTCCGCGTCGATCTTCACTGAGTCATTAGACGTGAAGTCTTTGTCGGCGATGGGCGTGAGATCCGAGAGATCAAACAGCACGGCATACCTGCTCGAGAGCTGATGCGACTTGAGCACGAAACTCGGCGGAGCAGAGACCTCGCTCGTAAGAACGGTCTGGGCGCTCACGCAGCCGTCCGGCCCGAGCCACAGGAAGCGGTTGTCTTCCGCTCCGTTGCCGGCAACCGACGTGATCGTGAGCTGGTAGCGATAGTCCTTGAGGGTGCGCCAGATGCCCTCGGTGCCGTCGGCAACGCGACCATCACTTGCCACGACCTGGTCGTTCACATCAACGACTCGAAAACCCTCGTTCGGGATTCCCTTTTCGAGCAGCATCATGAAGCTCTCGAAGCCGAGTTCCACCGCGGTGCCGTCGCTGCCCGTGTTGATCTGCTCAGTCACTGTGCCGACTCCTTCCACAGCAGGCTGTGCCCCATGTTCAAGATCAGCTGCGCTCTCTCGCCCAGCAGCTCGGTGGGGTACGTGATGGTGAGGTCAATGTGGACGCCGTTGTGCACCGCAGTCCACTGGAACATCACCAGCGGGATGCCGTCCTGGTTGGTGTACGACGCAATGCGTTGCAGCCCCGGCACGCCCTGAACGCCGACGGTGTCCGCATCAAGATGCATGATCCGGTATTCGTCGAGCGTATCCGCGTAGGAATCCTCGACCTCGTCCTGGATCGCCGCGAGCCCTTCCAGGGTCTCGATGCCCGCCTCGGCCTTCCTCTGGATGAGCACGATGTTCGGGCGGAACTGCTCGTTCCAGATTTCATCCGAAAGGTAAATGAAGATGCCTCGGTCAGCTCCCGACGTGTCTTCTTCCCACCCGCGAGGTGCGAACACATCGACGACCATGTCCGGGTGCGTATAGGTCGTCATCTCTGCGGGTACTGACTTACCCGAATCGGGCATTGCCTCTCCTCACATCCTCGTTTTCGACGTACGCGATCAATAGAAACCGCCGTAGCTCGGCGTTTTTTGCGCGTCAGTCGAAGAGATTGCCAATGGGATCCTTCACCTTGTTCGCAAGCCAACCACCTGCGGCTCCGCCAGCGACGCCGCCGATGATGCCGCCGGCAACACCGCCCACCACGGTACCAACCGGGCCGCCGAAGGAGCCGATCGCAGCGCCCATGGCCGCACCGGCCTTGCCGCCGGCCCAGCCGCCTGCCGTAGCGCCGGCAGCAGACACGCCTGCGCGCGCGCCCTTTTCCACGTTGCCCATGTTCGGGTGAACCTTTGAGTCGGTTTGCCACGAGTCCACCGCGGTAGTCGCAGCCGAGATTCCTGTGCCTGCCCGGGATACCCATTTCGCGCCCGTAGCGACCTTGCCCCACTTGGCTTTCGTCAGCCCCTGGCTGTGAGCGTGCGGCACTCGCGAATGCTTGCCTTCAAGCTTGAGCATGCTGCGGCCAATGACCGCCTGGAGCGCGCCACCGAACGAATTGGGCTTGGCCAGGGGGTTCATCGGCGAGTTCTTCGCGAGGAACTGACCACCATTGGTAACGGCATCCGCGTCCCAGCCGGTCAGGCCCTTGACAAGCCCCTTGCCGAACTCGCCCTTTTTAGCGATATTTTGCAGAAGCTTAGGTGCCCACCCCTGCCGAATCTTGATGCTGCCGTTCGAATAGAAAAAGTACGTGCTGTAGTACTTGACGAAGTCTGTACCGAGCTTGCCGAACTGGAGCAGCGCCCCCATGGCACCTTCAATATTGTTTCCGCGGGTGATAGCCCCCAGGAGCTTTTTCCCGATCACGGCGCCGGCGCTCTCGGTCGTGTTTCTGATCGAGCTCGCGCACGACGAATCCGCCGCATCACGGTCAATCCGCAGCTTGGTGCACTTATTCTGCAATCTCAGCTCCCACGCGGCAAGGGAGGCCTGAGCAGCAGCGTCAGTGGGGTCCGCTAGCGCCTTCGCCGCTTCGTACTTCTTGATCTCTTCTTCGAGGTCAGTCTTTCGCGTCCTGAGCGGCCCCAGTTTGTCCGCATAGGCATCCAAACCGTCGGCAACCTTGCCGGCCGACTTCATAATTTCGTCAGCCATTTCTTCGGGGGTCCTCATGGCGCGGTGCACCTGACCCTCCTCAGGAGCGTGGTACTGCCCGCTGATGGGCTGCCATGCATTCGAGGTGTCCCTCATCTTCTGTTGGACATTCTCGCCAGCGGTGCGGATCTCCGAGGCACCACCGGTCACGATCGACGGGTCTTCGATTTCTGGTACGTCAAAAGTCATTGCAGTTCCTCACTCGTCGATCATTTTCACTGCATGCCGGGCATATCGCTCACATGGGCCTGCTGGTTACCAGCATTAGCCGCCGTGCACATGAGCTGATCGCCCTGGGTGTACTTCTGCACTGCATCGTCCGTGGAATCGATGTTGTTGTTCACCATCTCCACGAGCGCCTGACCCGCTGATTCGAAAGCTGACGCAACGTCCCCCGCGAGCGCAGCCGACGTTTGTTTGCTGTGCAGCAGCGATCCCCCCAAGTCCGACGCGCCGTTCTTGAGATCTCTGTTGGATGATTCGATCGCGGGGACGGTTCCCCTGGTATTCGAAATCGTGCCGCGCACGGCCTTGTCGTCGATGTCGTAAAACATGTAGCTCTCCCGAATCGTCGAGTTCGTGGTCTACAAGCTGTTCGAGCTCCCCTTGCGGGACCCAGTTAACATCACGAACAGATAACAAACCTGAGTGCTCGAGGCCGCGCACGTGCACGACTGCCTTGGCGAGCCGTCAAACCGTCGGGGCCAGATGCGGAGGAAACTTCCTAGCCAGCGTCCATTCGCAGAATCTACGGTGGAAAGAGTCGATGACGAAGGAGTGCCTGATGACAACCATTGCTTTGGTAGGAACGCTCGATACGAAAGCCGAAGATTATGCCTGGCTGAAAGCGCGTCTCACAGAAATGGGGGTCAACGTGCTCGCCGTCGACGTCGGCTCGTTTTCCACGGCCGATTTCGCGGATGTCTCTTCCGATGAGGTCATCGACGCTGCCGGCGAGGATGCCGCGAAACTTAGGGAGCGCCGCGACCGCGGAGAAATGATGGCGGTCATGGGTCGCGGTGCTGCCACGATCGTGCAGAAGCTCGCGGATGAGGGCCGCATTCACGGTCTACTTGCGGTCGGTGGCTCAAGTGGTTCGTCAGTCGCGGCACCGGCGATGCAGGCGGTCCCGGTTGGTTTCCCGAAGCTGCTGGTCTCGACGATGGCCTCGGGGGATGTTTCTCCGTATGTCGGCGAAACGGACACGACACTTATGTATTCGGTCGTGGATGTTGCCGGCATCAACTCGATTTCTGCGATGGTACTCGGCAATGCGGCCGCAGCAATCGCGGGAATGGCGAAGGAATTCGAAGCCCGCACGAAGAGAGCCCCCGTTGAGCACCGCCCTCTCGTGGGGCTCACGATGTTCGGGCTCACCACACCCGCAGCAGATGAGGCTCGCAAGACTCTCGCGGATCTCGGCTACGAAGTGCTCGTGTTTCACGCGACCGGCACAGGCGGTCGGGCAATGGAAAAGCTCATTGAGTCGGGATTGATTGTTGGCGTGTGCGATCTGACGACAACGGAACTCGCCGACGATCTTGTGGGTGGAGTGCTCAGTGCCGGACCCGACCGGCTCGAGATGGCAGGGCGTACGGGAACGCCGCAAGTGGTCAGCCTTGGCGCCCTCGACATGGTGAACTTCGGTCCACAAGAGTCGGTCCCGAGCGAGTTTGAGGGCCGCACATTCCTCGTGCACAACCCGACGGTCACCCTCATGCGCACCTCCCCCACCGAGACACACGAACTGGGTCGCCGCATCGGCACGAAGCTTGCCGCCGCGAAGGGGCCCACCGAGCTTTTCATTCCCACAAAAGGCTTGAGTGGCATCGACGTTGAGGGCGGCCCATTCCATGACCCCGAAGCAGATACCGCACTTTTTGACGCCGTGAAGCAGAGCCTCGAAGGCAGCACCGTTGCCGTTCACGAGCAAGACTGTGCGATCAATGACGAGGGCTTCGGCCGCGCGATGGCCGAGCGCCTCCACGAACTTATCCGCAACCAATCGGGAAAGAAGGAGAACTGACATGTCCCGCAAAGAAATCCTTGAAGCGCTGCGCGCAAAGGTCGCGAGCAGCAAGCCGATTATCGGCGGCGGTGCCGGTACCGGCATTTCAGCGAAGTCGGCGGAAGCCGGCGGGATTGATCTTCTCGTCATTTACAATTCCGGCCGTTTCCGCATGGCGGGCCGCGGTTCCCTTTCGGGCCTTCTCGCCTATGGCGACGCGAACGGCATCGTCATGGAGATGGCAAACGAGGTGCTTCCTGTTGTGAAGCACACCCCTGTGCTCGCTGGCGTGAACGGCACGGATCCGTTCCGCGTGATGCCGCATTTCTTGAAGCAGGTCAAAGAGATCGGTTTCGCGGGCGTACAGAATTTTCCGACGGTTGGCCTCATCGACGGTGTTTTCCGCGCGAATCTTGAGGAAACCGGTATGGGCTTTGGCCCCGAGATCGACATGATTCGCATGGCGAATGAGCTTGATCTTCTCACCTCGCCGTACGTCTTCGATACCGAGCAGGCGAAAGAGATGGCCGCTGCCGGCGCCGATATTCTCGTACCGCATATGGGCCTCACGACCTCGGGCACGATCGGGGCACAGACCGCGCTTAGCCTCGAAGAGGCAGCGACAAAGGTTCAGGAACTTGCCGATGCTGCTCGCAGCGTCAACCCGGACATCCTGTGCCTGTGCCACGGTGGCCCCATCGCGAATCCCGAGGACGCCCAGTACATCCTCGACAACACGGAGGGCATCGTCGGATTCTACGGTGCTTCCTCTATCGAGCGCTTTCCAACCGAAACGGGCATCCGCGAGCAGACGGAGAAGTTCACTCAAATTACGTTCAACAAGTAGGAACGTGAGTTCGCAATGGCCCGCGGCGTGTGGCACGCTGCAGGCCATTTCTTACTGCATGTCCTCTTCGAAGTAGTCCTCGTCGACGGAGAAGAGCGTGAACTCGTGGGCCTTTTCCACGCCAACGCCGTAGGTCAGCATCAGTTTCGTGAGTCGGATGCCGTCGATCAGCACGATCCGCCCGTGGCGGTAGCCTGCGGCCGTTCCTTTGGCCCTGTCCAGAAAGGATGAGGTCGTGATGAAGACCCCGAGATTTGCGCCCTGCGCATCGAGAGAGCCGATGAAGTTACGGATCTCGGGTTCTCCCACCCTGTTGGTGTCGGCATAGCGTTTCGCCTGGATATACACGTTCGTAAGGCCGAGCGCGTCCTGGTGGATGATGCCATCAATCCCACCGTCACCCGATCGACCCACATGCTGCTTCTCGCCGTAATCTCCGCCGTAGCCCATTGCCCACAACAAGTCGATGACGGCTTTTTCGAAGAACTCAGGGGAGTTTTCCTGAAGACGCTTGCGCAGATCGGTTTCCACCTGAGCGTTAAAGTCCCGCGACCGCGCAGCGATGGCCTCGACCGGATCGGCATCTTGTTCGATCTCCGGAACCGCACCGGCGGGGGCGTCATCGGCCGATCGACGGGCCGCGACCTCGCTTTGGTATTCGCGCCATGCCTCCCATTCCGCGAGATCCTTGCCGGTATAAATAGGAAGATTGCGACGCGCAACCGTCAGACCGTCGGGCGTGATTTGATACATCGCCTGCTTAGGGCGATCAAGCAATCGAGCTTTAGTCATGGTTGAGCATGCCCACCCGATTCGGTGTCGATAGCGCATCTGACCGGAATCAAGCCGCTCGCCTCGTGTTTCGGCTGTAAGCCCAGCGGCATCAGCGACAAGTTCACATAGTTCTCGAAAACCACGAACTTTGCCGTCAGCAAGAACGGCTAACACCACCGGCCGAAACTCATCGATTGTGGGGGTATTGTCGGTAGCCATGGTGGACGTCCTAACGATTTCAAAACCAGTCCTCTCCAACGCTACCCTCAGAGCCAACTAACTGAAGAACTAATCTCGAGGGATTCGTCAGTGGATTACCAAATCTTCGACTTAATGCGCACGCGCTACGGTCTCTGCGGGAGTTGGACCGTGTGGAATGAATCTCCGTGGAGCCCCGACTCCATCCGCGCTCCACAATTGAAGCTCGATTCTGTAGTTCGCACGTTTGGAGAAGTGCGGAGCCAGCAACAGTTGGATACCGAGCTCCCTTCGCTACGCACAGATCTTGTACTCGTCGCCCTCAACTTTGCCGAGAGAGCGGCGGGCATCACCGCCGTCACTGATCGCTTAAGCTTCGCCAGTTTTCATGAAGAGTGTGGTCGCACAAGCGATAGGCGTCTACGTGAGGCATGCAAAGGCAATGGACTCGAGGGCGCGTACATTACCGATCTCGTGAAAATGCGAAACGGTACGCTCGCGCCGTTCCGAAGCAGCAAGTCGATGCCCATCAACACGCTTCTACGGGATCCACGCTTCGTGCGCGAGCAGGTCGACGGGCTTTGCGAGGAACTCCAAACTCTAGGTAGCCGGAACCCGCTCATCGTTGGGCTCGGCGCTCAGGTCTACAAGGCCCTCTATGCTCCGGCGTCACTCGACAAACTCCGCGAAACTTGCGGCAATGGCACTCAGGTCGCTCGGATCACTCACTACTCGTCAATGACAGGCATGACGCTGCCGACGTACATCTCTCGCGTCGGCCAGGAACTGGCGGACTTTCGCGATTATCTATAGAGCCCAGGCACTCAAGTTCACGCTCATCTCATTCGCCAAGGAGGAACTTTGCTTGCAGGCACCCCTTCCGTTGCTCGGGAGCGTGCCGGATCAGTGCTCCTTGCCCGCTCAAGGGTGAACGGAGAGTTCTTTTGACCCGTGATGAGGCGGCTCGAACTGGAAGGTGGAGTGTTCAACGTCGAAATGTCCCGCGACGCAGTGCTGCACTTGGCCGAGTAATTCGGGAATATGTCCGTCGGTAAAGCACTCGTCGTCGACAACAATGTGGGCTGATAGTGCCGGCAGGTCGCTCGCGACGCTCCACACATGCAGGTCATGCACGCGCTGCACGTGGGGAAGTTCAAGAAAGTGGGTGATGACTTCCTCGAGGTCAATTCCTTCCGGGGCTGCTTCGAGCAGAATTCGGCCGACGGCGCGCAAGAGATTCCACGCTGCGTGCACCATGAGGGCACACACCAGAAGGGACGCAATGACATCGGCAAAAGTCCACCCGGTCACCATGATGATGAGCGCGGCAACAATGGTTCCGAGGAAGCCGTAGAGGTCGGTAAGAATGTGTTGGTAGGCACCTTCGATATTGAGGCTTGAGCGATTGGCGCGAGCAACCAACCACGCGACGACGATGTTCACGACCACCCCGACCAGGGCAACGATGAGCACGGGGCCACCGTCGACCTCGGGTGGTTCGAACAGACGCCGGACTGCCTCCACAGCGATGACTCCAGCCACGATCAGGAGCGTAATGCCGTTGACCGCGGCGGAGATGGTTTCCACGCGTTTGAGGCCCCAGGTCCACGCCCCTTGGGCAGGCCGAGCGGCGAGGCGAATGGTCCATAGCGCTAGCCCGATCGCTCCGACGTCGGACAGCATGTGCCCGGCATCCGACAGCAGTGCGAGGGAGCCAGTCAGAAGGCTGACGATGACTTCGGCGACCATAAAGACGCTCAGCACAATCAAGGCCACCCACAGAGTCGTGCGGTCGGCGTCGGCAGAGATGCTGTGGTCGTGTGCCTCGTGAGAGTGCTTGCGCCTGCGCGACACGGATGGTTTAGTCATGGCTCGTGCTCTCCGGCTGCGAGGTTTGCCTCAGTTTTTCGGTGCCGTCGAAGAAGGCCTTTGCCGCCGTGAGAAGCGTCTTCGTTTCCTCGGGATACGCCAAGGTGTAGTACGTCGCGCGGCCATGCGTGTGGCTTGCGAGGAGCCCACTTTTTCGTAGCGAGGCCACGTGCGTTGACACTGTCGATTGCGCAAGACCCACGTGCTCGACGAGGTCCGTCACGCGGTGTTCGCCTAACAGCAAATGCTGGATGATTTGAAGCCGATGACCATCGGCGAGGCTCTTAAAGAGAGTCACCCAGTTCTCACGTTCTTCGAGGGAGGTTTCTTCACCCATATACATCGCCACAGATCGATAATATCACCTTTAGGCGATGTTAGCCATGCAGGGTCGATCGGCAGAAGCCGCCGCGACCGCCAAAGTCGCGCTTTGACGCCCGCAAAAGCACTACCGCCGCGGGCCTTCGTTTTCAGCGGCGGTCATCTCTGCGTAGCGCTCAAAGAGCAGGGTGAGGCGCTCCTCGTTCGAGTGGAGCGGTTTCTTCGCGCCGAACGCTTTGTCGACGACGCGATCGAGCGCAGCGTGCGCCTTGAGAAGCGCGGGGCTCATCGCGAGGGGGTTGTAGTGCTCGGCGAGAGAACGCTCGGGATGCAGCTCGCGCGCCGCGATCACGCCCTTGCCCGCCTCGATGATCTTTTCGCGCAGTTCCGGTTCGACGGCGGGGAGCGGGAGGTTGTTCCACACGAGCGTGTTCGAGAAGCGTAAGTCTGATTTAAGCTGGCCATCCACCGCGCGCTGCCATGTGATGAACATCGACGACGAAATCACGCCGAAAAGGAAACCGTCAGGGTCCTCGGCAGTAAAAAGTTGGTTTCCGGTTATAACTGTCTCCGGGAGATGTTGCACAGTGTACAAGTTTCTTGCTTCCGAAACCACAGCGGGGATCCCTACGTAAGGCACTAGCGGACGGTTCGCATTTCCCCTAAACAAGTGGGGCGTGTCTCGGAGCTTATAGGCATCGCTGCCCGTCGTTTGCGACGAGCGCCACCGACGGCAGGCTTCTACTCTTTCTTTCAGTACCGGTGCACGTTGGATGTCGCTGGGCTCGAAGTCTTCATCCGCCATCCACAGGCACCAACGATCAAGGCCTCGAACGACTTCGCGACCTTGACGAAACTCCCGTAGATATTTCGCGGCGGTGGGGTCCGCGGCAACTTCGGAATATTCATCGGCTTCGACAATGAGGTTGCCTCCGTCAGCTGGTTTAGAGCCGAAAGCAACTTTCGGAAGCTGAGGGCTCAACGCCTTTGATCGCTTCTGTACAAGTACGTTCGGCCCATCCACGAGGTAGGCATTGATCTGCTTTGCGGGAACCTGGGGCGGCTCGCCTTTGACATTGTTGTAGGTGAACAGCTGCGGGGCGCTGCGTTCGTGCTTGTCGTAGCCGGTAATGACACAGTGAACGGCGGCACTTCCGGGTACTTCGCTCTGCCACGCGAAGGTTTGGTGGGCGAAACGGATACGCCAGCCCACGTCGAAAAGCGGGCCAAACAGCGCGGGAACGGGCTGGCCCTGCGCAATGGAGTTTGTGGACACGAACGCGAAGCGGCCGCCAGTGACGGAACGGAAGAAATCGCTCGACTTTTGAACCAAGCGGTCACGTACTCGAGGTAACCGTCGTAAAGCTCGCCCCACACGAGCTTCATATCCTCCGTTTGATCCGCTGCCTTCGTGTACTGCCCAATGAACGGCGGATTGCCCATGATGAACGTGTTCGGGCCCGCCGGCACGAGCTCGCGCCAATCGAGGCGCAATGCGTTGCCCACGGTGATCTGGGCGGAATCCTGGAGGGGAAGCATCGGCTTCGAATAGCCGAGAGTGAGGTTCATGGCCTGGTTTGCCTGATGCTCCACGAGGAACATCGCGGTGCGGGCAATTGTCGCGGGCCACTCCTCGATCTCGATGCCGTGGAACTGGCGAAGGCGCACGTGCACAAGATCTTCCGCCATGAGGTCCAGCTGAACGCCGCCACTGTTCAATTCCTGGAGCCGCTCGTGGATCTTCAGCTCGAGGGCGCGAAGCTCGCGGTAGGCGATGATAAGGAAGTTGCCGCAGCCACACGCCGGATCGCACAACCGGTCACGATGGATACAAGACCCCAGTGCGGAGTGGCGCTATCGGATAGCGTCATTACCGGCTATGAACTGGGAATTCCGGCTGCCGCGGACGTTTGGAGATTAGCCTGCTGTACCGCTGAGTATCTGGCACGTCACTACCCGGCTGGCGTCCGTAGAGGGGGTGAACCAGTCGGGATCTCGCGCGCAAGAATAGACGCGGGGTCTCGACAAATGATGCGGGTAGCACCTCTACCTGTAGACGATACCGCTTGCTATTCGTTCTTGCAGGTGGGCCGACGACCATCTGCACTCCTAGTCAACTACAAAGCTTTTAACAAGTTGGGGGTCAAGTCCCTTGTAGTGGTGTAACGGCGTTTTCCTCTCGTTTGGGGTTTTAGCCTGCGAGTGCGGGCATGTCGGCATCGGTCGTGGTTGTGGGTGTGGTGATCAGGTTGAGGCGGCTCTTGGCGAGGACTTCCAGGCCGAGGTAGCGGCGGCCTTCTGCCCATTCATCGGTTTGCTCGGCCAGGACGGCGCCGACGAGCCGGACAATCGCTTCCCGGTTTGGGAAGATCCCAACCGCATCGGTGCGGCGCCGGATCTCGCGGTTCAGCCGTTCGGTGGGGTTGTTCGACCAGATCTGCTGCCAGACCTCGGTCGGGAAGCTGGTGAACGCGAGAATGTCAGCGCGGGCGGCATCGAGGTGGTCTGCGACGTCGGGGAGTTTCTCGGCGGTGTAGTCCAGTAGCCGGTCGAACTGGGCGTGAACAGCATCGGCGTCAGGCTGGTCATAGACGGAGTGGAGCATGACCTTGACCGCCGGCCACAAGCTCTTGGGAGTGATGCTCATCAGGTTCGCGGCGTAGTGAGTGCGGCAACGCTGCCAGACGGCACCGGGCAGGTTCGCCGCGATCGCTTCCACGATGCCTCGGTGGGCGTCGGAGGTGACCAGCCGGACCCCGGACAGTCCTCGGGCGACCGGATCGGCGAAAAACTCGTTCCAGGCCGGGCCGGTCTCGCTCGTGGCGACCCGCATCCCTAAGACTTCGCGATGCCCGTCGGCGTTGACCCCGGTCGCGAGCATGACGACCGCGTTGACCACACGACATCCCTCGCGAACTTTCATCGTCAACGCGTCGGCGGTCACGAACGTGAACGGCCCAGCATCGCCTAGTGGGCGGTGTCGAAACTCGGCGACGTGCTCGTCCAACTCGGCGGCCATGCGAGAGACCTGGGACTTCGACAGCCGGTCGATTCCCAACGTCTTGACCAACTTGTCCATCCGGCGAGTACTGACTCCAGCGAGATAGCAGTCGGCAACAACAGTGATCAATGCGGACTCGGCGCGCTTGCGACGCTCCAGCAGCCACTCAGGGAAATAGGTGCCCTGGCGTAGTTTCGGGACCGCGATGTCCAAGGTCCCAACACGGGTATCGAGAGGCCGGTGGCGGTAGCCGTTGCGCTGGGCCCGTCGGTCAGGATCTGGGCGGCCGTACTCGGCACCTGCAACCGCATCAGCATCCGCAGACAGCAACTCGTTGATCACAGTCTGCAACAGGTGACGCCTCGGCAAGCAGTTCGCCAAGCAGCCCGGCAGGGTCGACAATATGGGTAGCGGTCATCGTGTGGCCTTTCGCGAGTGAGTTGTAGGGGACGAAACTCGAGGATCACGCGGTGACCGCCCTGCTGTCCAGCACGACCACCCCGCTACACCACTATGAGGGACTCAACTCCCTTGGTGATTAGTAGCGCCCTCGCTCATCAGCGAGATGCTGTTCGCACATGATCCCACTAGCGCCATGTTCGCGACAGCACCACGTGTGCCAAACGTGTCGAGGTACTCCGATTTGAGCTGTGGGTTTAGGGCTTGGCGCCTGGCACCGGGACCGCGTCCGCTAATCTGAGGTGTGTCTCAGCTGCCAACGAGACGACGCATCGGCGGCAGCCACGAAATCGTGGAACCGTCCGGGCCGACTAGACAATTCCTTAGGCGTGCCGGTTTCGGCGACGATAGCACCGTCCGCTAAGGGTTCGAGGAAGACCACCTGATCGGCGCTATCTATGGTGGATAGTCTGTGCGCTACCACGATCACAGTGCGGCCCTCAGATAGTTGACTGATGACGTCGCTAATCGCCGATTCATTCTCGCCGTCCAGCGCCGAGGTAATCTCGTCGAGCAGCAGTATCGGAGCATCCTTGATGAATGCCCGAGCGATTGCCACTCGTTGGCGCTCACCTCCAGACAGGCTCTGCCCGGCAGGCCCCACTTCGGTATCCCAACCGTGAGGCAGCGCCTCAATCACCCGATCAAGTCTCGCCTTGCGAGCTGCCTCTTCCAACTCGGCGTCCGTCGCATTGGGACGGGCAATCCGCAGATTCTCCCGGATCGTGGTGTCAAACAGGTAGGTGTCCTGGAACACCATCGAGGTCAGCTCCATGATCCGCGTGGTTGGAATCTCGCGCACGTCCACCCCGCCGATGGTCACGCTACCGGCGTCGACATCCCAAAACCTTGCGGTGAGACGCAAGATCGTCGACTTCCCGGCCCCTGACGGCCCCACTAGTGCGGTGACTGCTCCCCGCGGGGCGGTGAGCGAGACATCGTCTAGGACAGGCCGGCCTGACTCGTAGGAAAACGACACTCCTCGGAATTCAATCGACGTCCCACGCGGTTCCCGTGCCTGCTCGGAATCAGGTTCGGCAAGTGGCGCGGCATCAAGGATTATTCCCATCTGGCGCAACGCCACTGCGGCGTTATCGACCTCAGATGCGTAGAGCGCGGCTTTTGTGAGCGGCAGCAGCATGCGCGCACTGACCGCCGCGATCACCAGATACGCAATCGGGTCCAGACGCGCTCCGGTCACGAACGACAGCCCCAAGGCGAGCACCACCGCGAAAGTCACGTTAGCGATGAGGTTGAATCCTTGGGCAGGTCGGCCCTTGATCCGAAGCCCGGCCAACGTCGCCTCAGAGTCGGCTTGCAGAGTCTCTTGTACGGGGTCCCACGACGTCGCGGCACCCGTGGCTCGAAGCACCGGTTGTAGCCTGGCGAACTCAATCAACCGGCCGGCTGCGGCGGCCGAGGTACGGTCTTCCATGTCATTGGCTCTGGTTGTTGCCGCCGACATTTTCCGCCACGTGAGAATAAACGGCAAGATCGACACTGCCATGACCACAGCTAACGGCCACTCAATGAATGCGGTAGCAACGAGCATCACCAACGGCACGATGAAGGCGTTGCACAGGTTCGGGATCACCATTGATGCCAGATGCGACAGGGTGTTGATCTCCTTGGATGTCGCATTAGCCACGTCCGCTTCGCGTTTGGCATTAAACCACCCAAGCGGCAGCTGCAAGACATGATCTGCTACGCGATCAATTAAGGTATCGCATACTTCATAGACGCTGATCCGATAGGAGCGGTACATCGCGAAGGTGTCGACCGTCACCGTGATCGCGCCGAGGATGGCAACGACGACGAGCCAGGTGCCAAGGGTTTCAGAGCGGGAGAATAATGCCCGAAGGAAGGGGATCATCAACGCCAGTGTGATGCCTTGTAGGACAGCGGAGAAGGCGAACCAGCCCACCAACGTACGCAACTCGGCCCTGTTGACGACCCTGATCATTAGTTTCCACATGAGCGTGTCTCTCCTTAGGCCATGTAATGGAGTTCTTGGGCCCGCCACATCTCGCTATAGGTCCCCGCTTGGTCGACCAAGTCCTCGTGCCTACCACGCTGAGTGATGTGGCCGTCCTCAATCACGAGGATCTGGTCGGCGTCTCGGATGGTGGCGAGTCGATGCGCGATGATGATCACCGTGCGCCCGGATGCCAAGGTGCTGAGCGCTTCGTGGATCGCACGCTCCGACTGGGGGTCTGCTTGCGCGGTGGCCTCGTCGAGAATCAAGATCGGCGCATCCTGCAAGTATGCTCGCGCCAGGGTGATGCGTTGCCGCTCACCGCCCGAGAGGAAGCCACCAACCTCGCCAAGCACGGTGTCATACCCCTCGGGCAGACGCATAATGCGATCGTGGATGCATGCCGCACGGGCTGCTGCCTCGACCTCGGCGCGCGTTGCCGACGGTTTCGACAGCGCGATATTGGTATGGACCGAATCGTTCGACAACGTTACGTCCTGTAGGACGATCGCGACGCGGGAAAGTAGCCACGAAAAACTCGCCTCGCGTACATCCACACCGCTGATGCGTACCACGCCATCATTGACGTCGTAAAAGCGCGCAATCAGCCGGGCCAGTGTGGACTTCCCTCCGCCCGACGGGCCCACCAGAGCCGTGACCGTTCCGGGCTCAGCCGTAAAGGAGACACCGTGCACAACGGGCACGTCAGGCTCGTAGGAGAAGGAAACCTCACAGACCTCAACTTGGCCGGGGTTTGGGCCCTCTTCTTGGGTGCGGCTGCCTTCGGGCATGGGTTTCTCGGAAAGCAGCTCTGCCGTGGTGCGAGCCGCCAGCTGCGACTCATAGATATGCTGCATCAGACCGACTAGCACCGTGAACCCCTCCGGGATGCCGGGAGCGATCAGGAAGAATGGCAGCGTCGCCGACAGCGTGCTCCAATCCTGCGCGACGAATAGCGCCGCCAGTAACGCGACCGTGACGAAGACCGTGGCTGGACGCAGTAGCGAACCGAGCAGACTAATCGCTCTGCCGGAGCGACGAACCCAGTCGAAGGAGATGGCAGAAAATTGCTGGCGGGCGGCGTTAAAGCGCGTTCGGGTCGCATCGGTGGCCTGGAAATTCTTGATCTCCTTAATGCCCTCAAGCATTTCGACGGTGGCTGCGGCCAGTGCGGTCTGGGCATGTCCGAATCGCTCGGTGATATCGCTATAGCCGCGCATGGTCGTGCTGACGATGATCATGATCGCTACGGCCCACGTTCCAAAGAGCGCGAGCGCCAGTCGCCAATCGACCCACACGAGATACCCGAGGCCTACGACCATCGAGACCACGGCGTTGGTGACATCACCGGGAACATGCGCAACGAGAGTATGGATAGCTGCGGTATCGTCACACACCATCTTGCGGATGGCCCCGTGCGGCACCTGCGAGACCCTACCCAAGGGCAAACTGCCCAGCGCTTGGACCACATTGCCGCGCAACCGATGTCGGAGCTTGGCTTCTGCCTCGTGGGTGACACCCAATCCAAACAGGTAGAGCAATTGGCCCACGAACAGCGAAAGCACCGCTATCACGGCCCAAACCCACGGCTTTCCGGTCCAGCCGGTGCGCACCTGCCCGTCAAGCCAGATCGCGGCCATGTTGTGTAAGGCGACGAACGGCACCAGCGTGACGATAGCGCCGAAGGCTGTGAGGACTGCGGAAAGGACCATCGCGCCCTTGGCCGGGCGGATTAGTGCGGCGACGGAAATACTCACATCAGGCTCCTGTCGAGTCGAGTCTTTCGAAACGTTCATTGGCGCCACCACCACAGCAACGCAGTAACGGCCCAAAGGAGGCCCACCAGGCACCAATCTCGCACCTGCCACGGTGTGTGTTGGAGTTCCGTGCGCCGCGGATAGGCGCCAAAGCCACGTGAATCCATCGACAGGGCAACCCGTTCGCCGTGCTGGACGGCGAGGATCGCCAGCGGCACGAGGGAACCCACCCATCGAATTGCGGGCGCTAACGGCCCCCATGATGCCCCAATACCCCGCAATGCCCGCGCTGTGCGCAACAGCTGGAAATCTTGCCGGAAACGAGTGACGAAGGCGACAGCCGCAGCTCCCGCCGCAGTGACCCGATAGGGAAGCTTGAACGTCGTCGTCAACGTGCGAAGCAGCGCTTCCGGATGAGTGCTGATGCCTGAAAGCAGCATGAGGGACAACAGTGCCCCGATACCGCTCGCTGCCGCAAGCTCGCCACCGTGATTGTAGAGTGGGCTGACCTCTTCAATGGTGTAGTTGTAGCGGAACACCGGCAGTAGCACAGCTGCGATGACCCAGGGTGCTAGCAGTGACATGACCGTTCGAGCGCGACTCGCTCTCGCGGCTACCATGGCCAGGCTCGCTGCGATGAGCACTCCAACATTGACGGCCGGGTCCTTGCATACGAACACCATGACCATCGCCGGGATTAGCGCCAATAGCAACGTCACAGGATTGAACGATGAGAAGAGTCCACGGGGCACGGACGGCGAAGGCGGGTTCGCTGGTGCTGCGGATGCGGCGTTTTCACGAGTTTCGCTAACGGCAGCAGGTAGCGCGATGATGTGGCTGCAGCGTGATAGGGCAAGTTCTAGGTCGTGGGTGGCCATGATGACGGTTCTGCCCTCAGCGCGCAGTTCGTCGATGAAGGCCATGAGTTCGCAGGTATTCGCCCAGTCCTGGCCGTACGTGGGCTCGTCAAGGACAATCACATCGCGGCTCTCGGCGACCATCGTAGCCACCGATAGTCTACGAATCTGGCCGCCTGAGAGAGTCAACGGGTGTTGGTCTCGATACTGGGAGAGATGGAATTGCTCCACAATAGCCTCGGCTTTAGACGCGGAAACATCCCCCGTGGAGATTTCGCCAGCCACGGTGGAACAAACCATCTGATGTTCCGGGTTTTGAAACACGTAGCCGACCTGGTGCCGCCCTCGCCGCACAACCTCTCCGCAGACCGTAGCGCGTTGTGCCTTTGATGGTATGAGACCCGCCAGCGCCGCGAGCAGGGATGTTTTGCCTGCGCCATTCGGCCCTATAAGCGCGATAAACTCGCCACCCCGTAGCCGCATAGAGATAGCTGGGGAACGTCCGGGAACACAGAAATCTGCCAGCTCTACCGTGGCGCTGCCTCCACCGTCGAGCGTGTCAATCGCATCGATGGTTTCCCATCCTGCTTCGGTGCGCCGCTGATATTGCACCGAATCACCACAGATATCCGTGATGCGGGGAACTCGAATGCCCGCCTGCTCGCAGGTCAAGGCGTGGTGCGGGGATTCGTCGCGTAACGCACGGGGCAGCCACACTCCGCACGCCTCAAGTTCCGCGGTATGGCTGAGAAAAACCTCATGTGGAGTTCCCTGCGCGATCACCGCGCCCTGCGCGTTGAGCGCTATGACGTGATCGCACAGGGGTAGGACCGGGTCGAGGTCATGGTCGATCACCACGATGCCCACGCCATCGCTAACCAGCTGTTGGATGACGCTGTAAAACTCGTCCGTGCCTTGCGTGTCAATAGTCGATGTTGGCTCATCGAGGACTAATAAGCGGGGCTGCATAGCCAGTGCTACCGCGATCGCTAGGCGCTGGCGTTGGCCGCCCGATAATCTCCATGGGCTCTCCCACAGCTTGGTCTCCAGACCAACCGCAGCCAATGCCTCGCGTACCCGTCGATCAATCTCAGGAACAGGCAGGCAGAGGTTCTGCAGCGCAAACGCGACATCGTCATACACCGTACGGGTAATGACTGCGGCATCCGGATTTTGTCCCACGTAGGCGACATTGGTAGCGATCAACTGGACCGTGGCGTCGGCGATTTCGGCGCCGGCAATTTGAACGCTGCCGGAGTATTCGGACGGCAGACAGTGGGGCACAAGGCCGCACACGGCTCGGACGAAGGTAGTTTTACCGCATCCAGAGGGCCCAATGACGGCCGTTACCTGACCGCTCAGGTGGACCAGGGTTGGACGTTGCAGCACCCACCGGTCCTGACCCAAGTAGTGAACGGAAAGATCCTCAACCGCCAGGAGCGCCCGCGCGGACTCGCTCACAGACCGTTGCTCGCTGCTCAAAGTGGAGGCCAGCCTTTCACTCACGATGGTCTACGCCTACGCCTGCATTGTTGAGCAAACGGGTTAGTCCGACGACGGCCAAACCGCCAATGACGGACGACGTGACTCCCACCAGCACGATCAGTCCCGATACCGAGATTCCCACCGCGTGCTTGAGCAGCGTGAGGTACAACAGGCTGTTAAATGCCCCGAAGAATGCGGCGGAGATCAGATACGCCCACCACGTCCACTTCCGGTACAGCATCAACGCCATGGGAAACTCAACCAGGAGCCCGCCAATGACGTTACCGACAATCGCGGCAGGCCCAGTGGGAGTAGTAAATACGCTCACAACTCCGATGATCAGCGCGGCCAGCAGCGAAGCGCCCGGCCTTCGCACAACGGCCAGAGGAAGGAGGTAGGGAATGACCCAAAGTCCGAGAAGGGACACCCCGAGCCAGACTGCGCTCTGCGAAGCCGCACCCGCCGGCGCGATGTAGCTCAGTGGGATGAGGATGATGAGGCCGACCACCGACAGGGAGGCCACCATCATGAGATTTCGGGTACCTAGAATTGAGTCGGTTAATCCTCCGCGAGCTGAGCGTCGAACTGTACCGGATCGGTCTGTCACAGCAAACCTCCTTTCACTTAGGTTAGCCTAACCTAACTCCCGACTGAGGTCAATTCCCTTGAGCTAGACGTTGAGCCTACGCAGAGACGCAGCCCACGCATCGACCCCAGTTCCAAGAAATGCTGGCCCTTGCCCGGAAAGGAGCGATCGACCTGATTCTCACCAAGTCGATCTCGCGCTTCGCTCGCAACACCGTCGACCTGCTCGAAACCGTTCGCGAGCTCAAAGACCTCGAGGTGGAGGTGCGATTCGATAAAGAGAACATCTCCTCAACCAGCGCTGACGGAGAACTCATGCTCACCCTGCTGGCCTCTTTCGCGCAGGCAGAATCAGAGCAAATCAGCCAAAACGTGAAGTGGCGCATTTGGAAAGGCTTCGAAGAAGGAAAAGCGAACGGCTTCCACCTGTACGGTTACACCGACTCCGCTGACGGCACCGACGTCCAGATCATCGAAGAAGAAGCAGCCGTGGTGTGCTGGATATTCGACCAGTACATGAAGAAGATCTCGTGCGAAAAGATGGCCGCGCAGCTCATCGCCGACGGCAGGGTTCCACACCTGGCTGACAACAAGTTGCCCGGCGAATGGGTCCGTCACATCCTGAAGAACCCGCACTACACCGGCGACCTCCTGTTAGGGCGATGGTCCACTCCGGAGGGTAAGCCTGGACGAGCAGTGCGCAACACCGGCCAGTTGCCGCAATACCTGGTGGAAAACGCGATCCCCGCCATCATCGACCGCGACACCTTCGTCGCGGTTCAAACCGAGATTGCACGCCGACGCGAACTCGGGGCCCGGGCGAACTGGTCCATAGAAACTGTGGCGTTGACGTCGAAGATCAAATGCGTGTCCTGCAACTGCTCGTTCGTGCGCAACGTACGCAATCCGAAAACCCAAAACTCGATCTCCACCGAGCACTGGATCTGCACCGAACGGAAGAAAGGCCGGAAAACCGGATGCGGCACCTGCGAGATCTCTGACACGGCACTCAAAGGCTTCATCGCTCAAGTCCTGGGTATCGATGCCTTCGACGAGGATGTGTTCAACGAGCGTATCGACCACATCGATGTGCAGGGAAAAGACCAATACACGTTTCAGTACACCGATGGCACCAGCAGCTCGCACACGTGGCGACCAAACCTGAAGAAGAGCTCGTGGACCCCAGCAAGAAAAGCCGCCTGGGGTGATCTCGTGCGTGCCCGCTGGGCCGAAGCCAAAAGGCTCGGGTTGGACAACCCACGGCAAGCACCAACACCGCCAGAAGCATTGGCGAAGTACCGGGCCGTGGCCAAGGCAGAGGCTGAGCGCCTGCGCGCCGAGCGAGGCGAACGCTAAATGGCCCGCACCGTCACAGCAATCCCCGCCACCCGAGCTCTCCACACGGGTGCTCCACTTGGACAGACAACCCTGCGCAGGGTCGCCGGGTATGCCCGCGTGTCCACCGACCACGACGATCAGGTCACGTCCTACGAAGCCCAAGTCGACTACTACACCCGCTACATCAGCGACCACGCAGGCTGGCAGTTCGTCAAGGTCTATACCGATGAAGGCATCACCGGCACCTCAACCAAACACCGCGCTGGGTTCCAGCAGATGGTGACCGACGCGCTCGACGGCAAGATCGACCTGATCATCACCAAGAGCGTGTCCCGTTTCGCCCGCAACACCGTCGACTCGCTCACCACCGTTCGAGCGCTCAAAGACAAAGGCGTGGAGGTCTTCTTCGAAAAAGAAGGCATCTGGACCTTCGACGCAAAGGGCGAGCTCCTCATCACCATCATGAGCTCGCTGGCGCAAGAAGAAGCCCGCTCCATCTCCGAAAACGTCACCTGGGGGCACCGCAAACGCTTCGCCGACGGCAAGGTCACCGTCCCATACTCTCGGTTCCTCGGATACGACAAAGGTGAAGACGGCAGCCTCGTCATCAACCCCGAGCAAGCCAAAACTGTGCGCCGGATCTACGGCATGTACCTGGAAGGCCACTCCATCAGGCATATCGCGCACACCCTGACAGACGAGCCAGCAACCTACACGGCAGCAGGGAATAAAACCTGGCATTACCAGTCCGTGCGCTCCATTCTCACCAACGAGAAATACAAAGGACACGCACTCCTGCAAAAGAGCTACACCGCAGACGTCCTCACTAAGAAGCAAGTCATCAACGAGGGCGAAGTACCCCAGTACTACGTCACCGGAAACCACGAGGCCATCATCAGCCCCGCAGTGTGGGACTTCGTCCAAGCAGAACTCGCCAAAGGCACCGCGAATCAGCGAGCCCAACACCGCACCCGACCTTTCTCATCCACCCTTGTCTGCGGCCAGTGCGGGCACTTCTTCGGCTCGAAAACCTGGCACGCAGGCAGCAAATACGAAAAGGTCATCTGGCGCTGCGGCCACAAATACAAAGGCGACACCATGTGCACTACTGGGCACATCAACGATGAACGACTCAAGTACATGTTCCTCGAGGCTATCCGCCTCCGCTTCGGCTCACCTGCCGATGACACCGTCAACCACGCCGTACTCGACGCGCTCGACACCAGCGACCTCGAAGTCGAAGCAGCCGGACTGATCGCCCAGATCGACCAGGTAGCGAAAAAGCTCGAATCACTAATCGCCCACAACGCACGCGTCGCGCAAGACCAACAGGTTTACGAGAAGGCGTTCAACGCTAGCCAAGAACAGCACCAGGCGCTGTTAGCTGAGCACGCTGCCGTGGTCGACGAAATCCACAACAAGCACAACCGGCTGGCCACCTACCACTACTACAGGCAAGAGACCGCCAACCTTGAACTTGAACAATTGGTCTTCAGCCCATACCTCTGCGTAGCTTTGCTCGACAAAGGCACCGTCGATGTCGACGGCAGGGTCACCTTTCAATTCCGCGACGGCAGCACCCAAGTAGTAGCCATCAAACAGTAACCCAGTATCTATGTCTAAGCGCCCGCCTCTACTTGGTGGGCGCTTGCGTATTCTCGGAATGGTGGATCGCTTACAACTGAGGGTTCTTCAGCAAGTTGAGGACTACGTGACGCCGTTCCAGGTGGTCGAGGGATTCGATGACTGCTGGTGGCACGACAGGGCTGGAAGAGTCGGCGAAGACTCCCCGGAGGGCAAGGAGTACATCCAGTTTCTTGCCGATGGTGTGGAAGTCGGGCGCGCTGAGGTGACAGATTGGCCACTCTCCGATAGCTACATCGGGATCGACTCGGAAGTGCTGACCAAAGAAATCTGGTTCTTTGAAATCCGCCGTGATCTTCGCCGACATCACTATGGGGCTGCGTTTGCAAGGCATCTGATCAGCCACTACTCAGGCTTTCCCTTGATCGCTTTCTCCGAAGGCGATGACGAATTTTGGTCAGGAATCGGCTGGCACTATTACCCGCGTAAAGACGGGGATCCCCACTACCGCAAGCTCTTCGTTTCCCAGAAGATTGGCAAGTGATCTTCACCCGCTGGAAGTGAACCAATCAAGCGACTGAATCGTAGTTCCCGCTTGTTTGTACCCGTCGTGCCATGAAAGTTTCGCACAAGCACTCACGTTGGATACAAGAACCCGGTTCGAAGAACCACCACAATCAGGCGCCGACAGCCGTGATGACTACCGATTTTGCACTCGATAAACGGATTTAGAGCTGGGTTATCAAGCTGGGGAAACGCCCCTGCAAAGTCCGAGTTTGCCTCCGTGTCGAAGTGAACCAGTCAAAATTTCCGCGCATCGATGGTGAGACGACAGCTACCTACATCACTACTTACGGACACAACCTCCAGCCGCCACTGGATACAGGAGCACACTCGGCAGGAGCGTCGAGGGATCCGCTAACGTTCAAAGTGTCAAGTTGAAAAACTTCGCTGAGTTCGATTCTAATCGCTGGAATTATCAACTTTCGATCCATTGCTTGAGGGCAGCCCTAATAGCCATTGCACAAGTAGAGCAGACACAGATGGCCGCAGGGCATCAAACGCTTTCACAGATTCCACACCTTGTAATACAGGGCGAATTTCTCGAATCTCTTTGGTGGCACCTTTCAAGTAATTTTATGGCGATGCCTACATACATTTACCGCAGGTTTTGGATTCTTAGCTGCCCAGGTTGGACAATTTTCACATTGCCATGATTTGGCTCGATTACACAAAGGGCACAGCGACATTAACTCAGCAAGAACATGGGGTATGTTTACCCGTCAATCTCAAAAGGGATGCGATGATCAACTTGTAACACTCCACCAGCAACGCCGCATACTTCACATCTCCCAGAGCTCTTTACTGCATCCGATACATTCTTCGAAAATGCTCGGGACTGCTGAGGGTTTGGTTGACGTTTGGGTTGCTTCGCGGTTGCGGGGCGGGAAGGATGTTGATCATGCCGAAGGTCTATAGTGAGCAGTTCAAAGCTGATGCGGTGACGGACGCGCGTCTGCAGGCTCATGGGATGAGCCCGTCAAATGATCCCGTGGTGGCCAAAGAGATGAGTGCTGTCCTGAAACGGATCCGTGAACTAGAAATGGAAAACGAGGTTCTTAGGGCTGCAGCAGCTTATTTGAGCCAGGAAACAATCCAACCAAAAGGATCTTCCCGACCATGGAAGCACAGGTCGCAAAGGGTAAGACAACCTTGACGATCGCGACTCGGGTGTTAAAGTTTTCTCGCCAGGCATTCTACAAGTGGCTGGCTAAGCCGCTCTCGGACAGACGATGGAGGGGACGAGGAGCTTATAGCTAAGATTCGTCTGATCCACCACAATGATCCTGAGTTCGGTTACCGGTTGATCGCTGATGAACTCCATGCTCAAGGGGTAAAGATTTCTGAGCGACGAGTGTGGCGATTGTACTCGAGTGCTGAGATCTTCTTCGGTGATCTCCAGGCGCAAACCACGCAGGAAGAAGCCGGTGGGCCGGTCCACGATGATCTGCCTGCCAGGCACTTCCATGCCGATACCCCAAATACTGCGTGGGTGACCGACATTACTGAGCATTGGACAGGCGAAGGAAAACTGTCTCGGTGTGCGATCAAAGACCTGCACTCGCGTAAAATCGTGGGCTACGCCACTAGTGCGCGGATAAAATCAGGTTTGGCTGTGGCCGCGTTAGATGACGCAAGGAGGAAACGAGGACATCCCCGTGGCGTGATCGTCCACTTCGATCGAGGCTCACAACCTTGCTCTAGGAGTTTTCGTGCCGCATTGAAGACCTACCATGCCAAGGGCCCCATGGGCAGGGCCGGAGCCTATGGGGATAACGCGGCCATAGAGTCATTCTGCGCCCTTGTGCAAAAGAATGTCCCTAACCGTCAATCCTGGGCCAACCGCCAAGAGCTCTTCGTAGCGATCGCCACTGGATCGAAAGCACCTAGCACCGCAAGAGACGCCAACGCGCGCCCGGTAAATTGACACGCATTGAATACGGAACCATCACGGGAGCAGCCGCACCACTCGCGGCCTAAAAAACAGAAGGAAAACTGTCAACCAAACCTTCAGCAGTCCCTCCAGCACAACATGACATCCGGCAAAGCCAAGTGGGCCATAGTCTTCACCGCCAACGACGTCTTGCCCACCGTGGCCTGCGGTCTCACCGACCGCGCGTTGGAAGAGAACGGCGTTGCCTGGAGCAAGAAAACGTCCCCAGACGTGCTGAGCAAGAAAGCATGGCGCCTGAAGGACGTTGAAGAAAACCTCGACGCGATCCGCCTTGAAGCGTTCGTCACCGCTGCTGACCGCAACGGAAAACAGATCCAGAACGGAACCCTCGCAGAGCTTCTGCCACCAAAGTATTGGATCGAGAAAGTCACCGAACGCGGCGACGCGGAAGAAGGCACCATCTTGATCTCCGGCGCCATCCCTATAGATGGCGAGGTCAACCAGTTCGCGAACGCATGGCGCGTGGCGATGACCAACCCAGACACCGACGACACCATCGCGATCGCCTACACCATCAAACCAATGCTAGAACCAATCGGCTAACAACGAAATGGGCTGGGCATGGATTTTGAAGTCCATGCCCAGCCCTTTTGTAGCCTGCAGAGGTATACTCGTCAGTTCGTTTTATCCCTCCAGGTTCTCACCACAGCAGTTTCACTGCTTACGTGGTCGCCTCCTGAGGAACAATCCAACACCGAGCAACGTGGCCGCGATCGCGAGGAAGCCTGCAACTTCCACACCAGTTCGAGGCAGCCCCTTCTCAGGAACCCTCGGTTTCTCCGGCGTCGGCTCCGGCGTTGGTTCCTCACCTGGTTCCGGTGTTGGCTCCGGGGTTGGTTCTGGCGCCGGCTCAGGAGTCGGATCCGGTGTCGGCTCAGGAGTCGGATCCGGTGTCGGCTCAGGTGTCGGCTCAGGAGTCGGATCCGGTGTCGGCTCCGGTGTCGGCTCAGGAGTCGGATCCGGTGTCGGCTCAGGAGTCGGATCCGGTGTCGGCTCAGGTGTCGGCTCAGGAGTCGGATCCGGTGTCGGCTCCGGTGTCGGCTCCGGTTCACGTGTATTCGTGACCGTCACCTCGAAGACGCTACCGGCGTCCGCCACCTTGACCTGCGAGGTGTAGCCCTCAACCGAGTCTTCCTGCACCGTATAACTGACCGGCTCATCGTCGACCGTGGCTGGTAGCGATTCGAACGTGTGCTTCCAACCATTTGCGGCCGAAAGCACAACCTTCTCGCCCACCGGGGTGCTTTTATCTCCCTGCTGGCGCATCAACTGCACCTGCACCGAGTCCGGAGTCTCCGTAAGGGCTTCGCCGTTCTCGTCCTTCCACACCTTCTCAACGCTGACGTCGACAGGCGTACGCACCGTGAACTGCGCAGACGTACGCATCCGCAGTTTCGTGTTCTCAGCACGACCCACGGCCTTGTTGACAACAACATCGCCATGCTGGGCTTGATGCAGCTCAGTCTTCACAGTAATCGTTTGACTATCCCCAAATGCCAGCGGGGCTTTGGTGATAACGCGGAGCGCGGTTGCGTCCTCCTTCACGCCTTCTTCCCAGATGTCAGACGGCGTTCCGGTGCCACCATTGACCTTGGCATTCGGGTCTTCATCAATCTCAGCTGGGTCCACAGTGGTGCTGTAGACCTTCGCGCCTTCAGCACCTTCAACTCCGGTCACCTTGAGTGTGCCATCAAACTTCGAACCCTGGGAATCATCGTTTGACGGAAGCACATCGATCACGTCAGTGAGGTTCGAACGTGTCGGGTCATTCGACGTCAGGCTAAGCGTCCACTCGTTAGCCGCAACACCGTTCCGAGTCGTCTCAACAACAGGCGTTTCAACGTTTTTCTTCAGCGACGTGTAGCCGGCCCGCGGCACCGTCACCTTAGCTGTCGCCTTGCGGGTCTGGCCCTGGCTCGATGCCGCGACCTCGTTGGTGTAAACCGCTCCAGGCTTTGCGTCCTTAGGCAACTTCGCCTTGTAGTTAATGACGTAAGCGTTGCCGTCCTCAAAGACGCGGATATTAGGCTCAACGCCATCCTTCGTCCACGTCAAAACCTGCTGGCCGTTAGCGTTGGTCTTCACGTCAGGCTCAGCGTCAGCGCTACCCGGAACATACTCCATGCCCGCCGGCAGGGTGTCTTCAATAACCACCTGATCCTTAGGCATGTTCGCAACCTCGGATTCGAGGCCATAACGAATCGTATAGTCAGCTTCCTCACCCGGACCATACTCCGGCTGGGCGACGTCCTTGACTACAACAGGCAGCGAGGGAACCACGCGTAGAAGGTCACGCCCCGGGCCTGCATATGGATAGCGGACCCCGTCGGTGATAACGCCAGGGGATGCGAACCCAGGAGTGATCTCCCGTTCGTTAGTGACGCGGTCATAAGCAATCTTCGCGTCAAGACCCATCGTCCAGTCGGTTCGTGTCTCGTCGAGAACAGAAGTCCACGCCCACACGTCTGCGCCAATCTCTACGTCATCGTGAATCTTCTGTTCGATAACCAGGTAGAAGTACGACTGCGGGAGCTTCGACAAGTGGCCCTTATCGCGAGGCACACGCAACTTGACAGCCTTCACCGTGGAAAGATCTGCAGGCTTGGTGTAGCTCCAGCCGTCTTTTTCATCTTTCCCTTCATCAAACGGGGTTTCTTCGGTTCCGCATTTGAAAAGGTTAGGGTCCTCAACCTCACCCGTGTAGTAGAGGATCTTAAGGCCGTCCACGTTTTCGCCATAGTAGACGTTCGGCTTCGCGTAGGGGTCAGCAACAACACGGGCGTTGACGAAATCGACGCGCTCGGTATCCAGGGTGTTACAAATCCAGTTGTCAGAAAAGCCCTCAACGCGCGGAGGGGCGATTCCGGACACCGACATCACAGTGGCACCCACGGGTGCGCGAGACGTATCAGACCATCCGATACCTGGGTATGCCTTCGGGTACTGTGACCCAACAACCCACGCACCGGTCCAGTTGCCGCGGATCATCGGGGCGCGGTTCTGGTTGTTCGACGGGTCGTCCTCACTCGTTGAACCGTCGACGGCGGTGTACGTCGGCGTCGATGCCTTCAGCGTCACGTTGGTGTTTCGGTTCGAATCAGATCCGGAGGCCTTATACGGAACCTTGATGCGCAGCTCTCCAGCGGCGATAACTTCGCGCGGATGCTTCGGCTGAACCTGCGGCAAACGGACACCATTCGAGTCAAGCTCAGGACGTTTCGAAACATAATCCAGATCAGACAACGTCAGTCGGAAAGTGTTCGTCTCAGGATCAACCAGAGTGAACTCACACGTAGGGAACTTCGCGGTCTGTTCCTGCGGCTTACCGGGAGCGGAGTACGGGTAGCCGGAATGCACACGATCGATAGGCGCACACGCTACATCCTGCGTAGTGATTCTTTCACCGCGGACACCATTGATCGTGATGTCATAACTCACGCTTTCCGGGCCCGCCGCGGATCCCGTTGAATGCGCCAACGAAAACGGGAAAGACATGACCTGGTACGTGTCTGGCTGACCAGTCAATGAGCTCGGTGCGCCAGCATCAAACTTAGCGTCCATGATGAACGGCGCGACGATCGGGATCTCTGGCAGCTCAGCTTCAAGACCCCGGAAGGTTGCCTTCGCAGAGACCTTCGACTCAGCCGGGCCATCAACCTTGACACCCGATAGCACCATCTGAGCTGTACCCTCATCGCGCTCACCGATGTCACAAGTCAGAGTGCGCTTATCTTCTGAAATCTTTGAAGCACCCTTATCTCCACTGAGACATTCAGCGGGGATCTCGCCAAAGTGCGCATTCTTCACCGTGACAGACAGGAGGTTGTCAGCAGTGGGCTTGTTGCCTGGCGCTGGCGCCGAATCGTTGATGTCCAGGTGCCACACCATCGAAAGAACATCGAGACCCGAGGTAACAACCTCTGGCTGGTTCTTCCATACACCTTCTAGCTCATAAGCCTTGGTGTCGCCGTTTGTATCGCCACTACCTAAGGCGTATACCACTTGCGAACAGAAAACCATGATGACCGCGATGAACGCGGCAAGAACCGTGAGCGCGATTCTACGCGTTGGAGACTGCTGAAGTTTTGTCGAGATTGACCGTACCACTCAGCATCCCCCCCTTTCAGTTGTCCGTCAACCGTCAAGAAGCGTACTGGAGAGGACCGCCAAAAAGGTTCGGCAACGCAACCCCATCAACGCATAACAAATGATAGTCACCCAACAAGGGGTACTGCAAAAAAAACTAACTAGGGTCTGCTGAAGGTTTGGTTGACTCGGGTTTCCACTATTAGGCAGCCAAACCGACTACATCTCTCTTTATACCCTCACACTCGACCGGTGTCAACTTTCCCAGGCCCCGTGGTTTGCGTTTACGGTGAGACTTCGCTTCAACCCAGTGCACGATGGCGAGCCTGAGCTCTTGCCGGGTACGCCACGGCTGCCGATCAAGCACGTTCTTCTGCAACAAACTGAAAAATAACTCCATGGCTGCGTTATCCCCACACGCTCCATCGAACCTTTCAACTTGTGCTTCTTAAGCGCCTTCTGGAACTTCCGACTCCGAAATTGGCTTTCCCTATCGCTACGCGCCACCACGCCTTCTACCCAGCCACGCTGCATGAGCGCGTTCTCCAACGCTCGAACCGCGAGCGACGCTTTCATGCGGGAATCGATCGCGCACCCGGCACCCGCCCTCGGGGTCGTCCTCGTGGAGTTCACCCAATACTTGAATGATCTGCGCGTCAGCAATCTTTCGGGCAGACAACGGCTGTTTCAGCCATTGGTAATGCGCCTGCTTCGTAAACCCCAGCACCCGGCACGCCACCGCCACCGGCACTCGAATGCGGGCACCGGGCGCGGCCATCTCTTGGACGAGTGGGAACACTATTTTGGGGGCGTGATATGAATCTGCGACAAATACGCCGCCGCACGCCTGAGTACCTCGTTCTCCTGCTCGAGGAGCCGGTTCCGACGCATCAATTCACGAATCTGCGCATCCTCGCCCCGGGGTCACGTCTTTTGCTACCGGCAGGCCAGCGTCACGTCTGTCAGCATCAGCGACCCATTTCGACATTGCTGATCTCGAGATACCAAGATCGCGACACACCTCGCGTTGCGTGGCACTTGCCCGCACCAACGCGACGACATCTTACTTGAACTCTTCTGCGTACTTCATCACTAATCATTCTCCTTCACCCCACCCGCATGCACGAATGGACAGGAGTCAACCAACCCCTCAGCAGACCCCACGTTCTCCGGCAAAATCAGGTGCGCCTAGTGCGGGGTCTGGTACGGGTCGAAAACCTGGCATGCCGGCACCAAATACGAAAAACGCATCTGGCAGTGCAACCACAAATACGCAGGTGGAACCCCGTGTGCGACCCCCTCACGTCAGCGACGAACAAATCACCACCGCGTTCCTCGACGCCGTCCACCACTTCCTCGCCAGCCGGGACCAGGTCGACGAGCTGGTCGACAAGGCCGTACGAGCCGAACTGGACTCCACCGACCTTCATATCGAAACCGACCAACTCTTCGCGCGCGTCGGTGCGACCGCCGAGACGATCGACGCGCTGATAGCCCGCAACGCCCGCATCGCCCAAGACCAGGCCGAATACCAGAGCCGCTTCGACAAACTCACCAGCAAACACGCCACCCTCCTAGAGGAGTACCACCGGCTCCTCGACCAGATCAGCGACCTCGACAACCAGCAAGCCGCCTACTGCCACTACCAGGAAGAACTCGACAAACTCGACATCGACCACATCGAGTTCACCCCATACCTATGGCACACCCTCGTCGACCACGCCAAAATCAGCGTCGACTCCACCATTACCTCCACATTCAGGGACGCAAGGTCGCAGGCGATCACACTCAAGAACTGATCGTCTCAGCAATAACTGCGACATTGTGTACAGGGTTTTGGGCGCCGGAGTACACGGTGATTTCACGGTAGTTCGGGTGTGCGATGTTCAGCGAAGGGAGTGGGGCTTCACGGAGTCGAACAACAAGGAACCCATCTGCTAGGAGATCTACGGTCTTGACGCGATCAACGTCCGCTTTGTTGCGATGCCAGTACGAGCCGCCATATTCGATGGCGAATCGTTTCCCGGATGGAAGATCCACGCAAATATCAACAGTCCAGGAGGAGTGAGTCTGGAACTTTGCGGAATGAATGCGGGAACCAGATTTCGCATTTCCACAGTGCGCAAGAGCTGCTGAATAGTACTCGGTCTCGATCCGTGATTTTCCTGTTTCGATGCACTCCGGGCATTGCGACCCATTGACTCGCGCTGCGGGCATGGCTCGCCACACATGAGCCGGATCGTTTTTGCATACCCAAAGGGGTGGCTCAGCCAGTTGCGAGGTGTTCGGACGGATCTCCCACGGCGAGAGCGGATTGTCTGGCGACCATTCCTCGGCAACCTCTGGATAGTGGTATGCCAGCGAATCAAGGATTGTATGGCACACCGGGCAGCGCCACCGCTCATATTTATCGCGTTCTCGGGGAGTGGCTTGGAACTCATGTCCGCAGACGGGGTCACGCCACCAGACCATGCGACGGGACTCGGGAGAGACGTCCGCAAGGCGCAAATTGCCATTCTTGGTGGGGTGCCACTGGCTGCTGATCTCTGGTGTCAACCTACTCGCGGAGGGATCGGCTGCCGCAGCATCCGCATTTGCTTTCCTGGTCTTAATTGCCTTGCAAGCAGAACAGCCCCCAAACAGATAGCTGAGAGGTTGACGCGTGTTTCGGTGACCAGCAGGACACCGGAATCTATAACCCGAACCCCAGTGGTTCTCGTCGACTCGAACACCCTCAGGAGGGAGGTCGTCGTCCCAAGCGGCCAACAGCTCGGGTACATCAGCGATAGTCTTACCTGCAAAAGAAGCTCTTTTCTCTTCCCAGGCGACCCGCCGGATCTCCTGACACTCAGGACAGGAGAAATAGTCATTCGTGACATCTAGGATGCGAGCCTTGAACGAATGCCCTTCAGGGCAGGTCCACCGCGCTTCTCGTATACGGCGGCCGTACGGCCACTAATACCGAAGCATCGAAGAAGTCCGCGCACAAACTCCTGAGCCTCGCCCTTCTCATAACCCTCCGCATCACGCCAATCCGACACAAACGCGCCCGCGCGATTGCGGATATCGGAAAGAACGAGAGGCTTCGGCATGGCAGCTCCAGGGCGCGGTAACGATACTGTCTGCATCTACGTTACCGGGCAGCCTCGCTCGCCCTAATGCGCGTCGAGAAGAGCCTCGGCCGTGTCGCGGTCGGTCACAAGGCCCGTGATGAGGCCGGTGCGAGCCGCACCGAGAATGGCCGACACTTTCTTTGCCCCCGCGGCGACCGCAATGACGCGGGGGGTTTGGCTCAAGTGGTGAGTTTCGAGAGTCATGCACATTCTGGTGACTTCGGGAGCGAGGACCCTGCCGGTCTCGTCAAACCAGATGCCTGCGAGTTCGCCGGCGGGCTTGACCTGATCGAGCCGTGCCCTCACCGAGGGCGGGAATTCGCGATAGAGCTGCGTTTCTTTGTGTTCCCATGAGCCGATCGACACGAGGGCCGTGTCAAGGTGTTCGAATTGCCCGCGCACATAGGAGTGGGTTTCGAAGAGCTGGCGGCGCATTTCGGGCGAACGCACGTAGAAGGGAACCGGGAGGTCGTGGATGTAGCCGTTGGCGCTGAGAACAGCCTCGCGGATGTTGTCGATTGGCGACGACGCATGTGCGGCCGCTAGGGCGCCAGAAATCTGGATGACGGTGATGGGAGGAAGGTGTCGGAGGTTCTTCGCGACCTCGGCCACCGTCCGCCCCCACCCGAGGCCCAGGTTATCCCCGGGTTTCACGAGTTCGCCGAGCAGTTGCGCTCCCATTGATCCGAGCTGCGTGCGCACGTCGGTGTCTGTGCCGTTGGAGCCGATTACCCGCACGTAGCGGAGGCCGAGGTGGCTCGCGAGGGGCTCGGAGAGCATGGGCAGATCAGTGGACGGATCGATGATCTCAAGGCGAATGATGCCTTCTTCGCGGCCCTTGGCGAGGAGCCGTGCGATGCGAAACCGCGAGATGCCGAACTCTTTGGCGAGCTGCACCTTGGAGACGTCTTCGAGGTAGTGGCGGCGCGCGAGAGACGCAATCAATTGCGGCTCGGGCAACTCGGCATCCATCGGTGCCTCTCTCCTCAAACGTCCTGGTCTGGTCAGGCGCCTGGCCTGCTCCACGCACTTTACCGTGATTGACATGGGTCACACTAAGGGCTAGTGTGCTCATGTGAGCGGCCTAGAGCGCTCATTTGAGCATACGTCACGCTGGGGCAGCGGGCCACCCGCCCGAGGCCCTCGCACACACCCACTCGAAGAGGAGTGACATGGCAGAAAGCAGCACATACGCGATTGGCGTCGACTTCGGAACCGAATCCGCACGTTCAGTCTTGGTGCGGCTTGCCGATCGCGCGGAAATCGAAACCGCGACCCACCTCTACGAACACGGCGTGATGACCGAAACGCTCGCCGCCTCGGGGGAAAAGCTCGCCCCCAACACCGCACTGCAGGATCCCGACGATTACCTCGTCGCCCTCGAAAAGGTCGTGCGCGCCGTTGTCGACCGAAGCGGCGTGGATCCTGAGCAGATCGTTGGCCTCGGTGTTGACACCACCGCCTGCACGATCGTGCTGACAGACGACGATCTCGTTCCGCTCCCGCGCTCCCCGCGCTGGAAGAAACACCCACTGGCCTACGCGCGGCTATGGAAGCATCACGCCGCGCAAAGCCACGCCGAAGAAATCAACCGTGCCGCCGAAGCCGAAGGCGGCCTCTTCCTGCCGCAATACGGAGGGCGCCTTTCATCCGAATGGGTGCTCCCGAAAGCCCTGCAAACCCTCCGCGACGATCGAGAGGTGTACGACGCTACCTCGCGCATCATCGAGCAAGAGGATTGGATCGTCTCGACGCTCGTGGGCACGGAGGTGCGCGGAGCGTCCGTCGCAGGCTTCAAAGGCAACTACCGCGAAGAAGCGGGGGGTTACCCCTCCCCCGAGTTCCTCAATTCGCTCGAACCCGGCTTCGCGGGCGTTCTCGACAAACTGGGGCACGAATTCCTCACCCCGGGCGAAAGCGCTGGGACGCTCACCTCTGAGTGGGCCACGCGGCTCGGGCTCGACACTCACGTCACCGTTGCCGCCGGCAACATCGATGCGCATGCCGCCTTCCTCGGTGCTGGCGCCGCCCAGCCCGGAACCATGGTCGCCGTCATGGGCACGAGCGTGTGCAACCTCGTCGTTTCCAAAGAGCACCGCACCCCGCGGGGAATCCAGGGAGTCGTCAAGAACGGCATCCTGCCCAACCACTGGGCTTACGAAGCGGGCCAAGCGGGCTTCGGGGACACCTTCGGGTGGTTCGCCCGCAACATGACCTCGGCCGACATCGCCGACCTCGCCTCCATTTCAGCGACCTCCACCTTCGAAGTCCTTGAGTCGAAAGCCAAGGCGCTTCAACCCGGCGGCTCTGGCCTCATCGTCCTGGATTGGATGAACGGCAACCGCTCCACGCTCATTGACTCGAACCTCTCCGGGGCTATCGTCGGACTCACCCTCGACACGCGCGACTACCACATTTACCGCGCGCTCCTCGAAGGTGCGGCCTTCGGGCAGCGGATCATCCTCGAAGCATTCGAAGAGGCCGAGGTTCCGATCGACCGCTTCATCGTGTGCGGCGGAATCCCCGCCAAGAGCCCCCTGCTCATGCAGATCCTGGCCGACGTCATCGGAATGCCGGTCGAGGTGTCGTCCTCCGCGAACACCTCCGCCCTGGGTGCGGCCCTCCACGGTGCCATCGCCGCAGGTGAACTGACCTGGGAGAGCGCCGGCAAAGCCGAGTCAGCGATCGCGACCGTTTACCGACCCAACCCCACCGCCCACGAGGCCTACAACGAGATCTACACCCACTACCGTGCAATTCACGACACCTTCGGGATTGACCAACGCTCCCTCATGCACAGCTTGCGAGAAATCCAGGCCAACTCCACCCACTAACCGCGCCCACACCACAAGGCAAAGGAGCCGACATGCGAAAGATCATCAACTCACCCGAGAACTTCGTCGATGAGGTCATCGACGGCATCCTGCTCGCCCACGGCGACAAGCTCCGGGCAGCCGACCCCAACCGCCGTGCGATCGTTCGCACAGATGCGGGCACGGGCGGCAAGGTCGGCATCGTCACGGGCGGCGGCTCCGGCCACCTCCCCCTCTTCCTCGGCTACGTCGGGCAGGGCCTCGCCTCGGGCGTTGCCGTCGGCAATGTCTTTTCCTCGCCCTCGCCAGAGCAGATCCATGCCGCAACCGTGGCAAGTGACGACGGCGCCGGCGTGCTCTACCTCTACGGCAACTACGGCGGCGACGTATACACGTTCGACCTCGCGGCCGACATGTGTGAAGGCGACGGGATTCGCACGCGCACCGTACTCGGGACCGACGATCTCCTCTCCGCGCCGCCCGAGCGCGCCGAAACCCGCCGCGGCGTCGCGGGTCTCTTCTTCGCCTACAAAACCGCGGGTGCCGCTGCCGAACGCGGCGACAATCTCGACCAGGTTGCCGAGATCGCCCAACGCACATGCGACCGTACACGCACAATGGGCGTCGGCCTCTCCCCCACAATCTTGCCGGCCGCCGGTGAACCCACCTTCACCCTCGACGAAGGCGAAATGGAAATTGGAATCGGCATCCACGGTGAACCTGGCCAGCACCGCGGTCCCCTCGAAACCGCCGACGAAATTACCGACCGCTTCACCACGGAGCTGCTTCGCGAGCTTCCCGTGGGCGAAGGGGACGAACTTGCCGTGCTGGTCAACGGACTCGGCGCAACTCCGCTCGAAGAGCTCTACGTGATTTATCGCCGTCTCCACGCGACCATCACCGAGCGCGGCGCACGCCTCACCCACGTCTACATCGGCGAGTACGCCACAAGCCTCGAAATGGCGGGCGCCTCCGTTTCACTGTGCCACCTCGACGATGAGCTATCCGAACTTCTCTCGGCTCCCGCCGATTCTCCCTTCTTCGAGCAAGCCGCCGGCTCGGCCCACGGTGCTCACGCGGAGCCTACGGAAGCACAAGCAAAGGATGTGCCCGTCGCGCGCGCGACCACTGCACGCGACATCACGACGGTCGATAATCCCGGTCCCGCACGAGAGCTCCTTCTCGGCGTCACAGCGACGCTGCCTTCCCATGCGGAGGAGCTTCGCGAACTCGATGCCGCACTCGGCGACGGTGACCTTGGTATCACCGTATCCTCCGGCGCACGCGCCGTTCACGAAGCTCTGACCGCGCTTCCCGAAAATGCGGCAGTACACGAAGTCCTCCGCACCGCAGGAACGGCCTTCGCCTCCGCGAACCCCTCGACCTTTGCGGCGCTTCTCGGCGGAGGAACACTCGCTGCTGCCACGGCAGTCGCCAAAGATGATGAAGAGGGCGATACACCCGTTGTTGCCCTCTCGGCCCTTATCTCGCGCATCGCAGAGCGCGGCGGTGCCGACATCGGTGACAAGACAGTCCTCGACGTTCTCGATGCAGTGCTGCACAGTTTCGAAGACTCCGCGGGCCAGACGCTCCAGGAGCGCGTTGACCAGGCCGTTAGCCTCGCGCGTGATGTCGTTGAAAAGTCTGCCTCCCTACCCTCGCGACGCGGCCGTGCCGCCTGGGTAGGCGAGCGCTCCATCGGCCATAAAGATCCAGGCCAGGTTGCGGCATTGCGTTTCCTCGAAGCCCTTGCCGCAACAGTCCACGACAACTAACCCCCTTTCCTGATCCCCACCATTTTCAAAGGAGAAAACAATGAACGCTGAATTCGCCCCAAGTCGCCGCGCCATGCTTTTCGCATCGCTCGGTATCCTCGCAATCCCCTCCCTCGCCGCGTGTGGAACCACCCAGGGCGGAACGAGCGGCGGTGAGGGCGGTGGCAATGCCGCCGGCGCCATGGTCACCGTTCCCAAACTCACCGGTATCGCGTGGTTCAACCGCATGGAAGAAGGCGTCAAGGAATACGCCAAGAAAACGAGCGAAAACGCCTACTACCAGGGTTCATCCGAAGCCGATGCCGCGGCACAGGTTAAGGTTCTTGAAGACCTCATCGCCTCGAAGGTCGCTGCGATTTGCGTGACGCCTTTCCAGCCCGATGCTGTCGAGCAAACGCTCAAGAAGGCAATGGACGCTGGCATTAAGGTCGTGACCCACGAAGCTCCGTCCATCAAAAACGCTGACTATGACGTTGAAGCGTTCAAGAACGCTGATTACGGCATCAACCTCATGAAGCTCCTCGCGGAAAAGATGGGCAACAAGGGCGAATACGCGATCATGGTGGGCTCGCTCTCCTCCACCACGCACATGGAGTGGGTCAACGCCGCCAAGGAGTACCAGGAGAAGAACTTCCCGGAGATGAAGCAGGTTGGCGATTTCGTCGAAACAAGCGACGATTCCCAAAAGGCCTACGAGGCCATGCAAGAGCTCCTTTCGGCTCACCCGAACCTCGCAGGTGTGCAGGGTTCCGCCTCGACTGACGTCGTTGGCGTGGGCCAGGCAGTAGATGAGGCAGGACTTCAGGACAAAATCGCCGTGGTTGGTACATCCACCCCGAAGGACACCAAAGACCTTCTTGAAAGTGGCGCGATCGACGTGATCCAGTTCTGGGATCCGGGCCACGCTGCGTGGGCTCAAAACGCCATCGCCAAGCTTCTCCTCGACGACAAGAAAGTTGAAGAAGGCACTGACCTCGGCATCGACGGTTACGGCAAGATCACCATCGAAGACAAGGTCGTGTACGGCGACAATGCCTGGATCAACGTGACCAAGGACAACGCCGGCGACTATGACTACTAAACCCGTACACGCTACTGACGCGAACGGTGAGGCTGCCGTTCGCGTCAGCGGCATCTCAAAAACGTTCGGAACCGTCAAGGCCCTCAACGACGTTTCACTCACCCTGCGCCAGGGAACCGTGCACGCGCTCGTCGGTGAAAACGGATCCGGAAAGTCCACCCTGACCAAAATTATTGCGGGGGCCTACTCCCCGGATTCAGGAACGATCGAACTCGAAGGCAACGTCATCGAGTCCGTCACCCCGCGCGATGCTTTGGCTCACGGCGTTCGCGTGATCTACCAGGATTTCGCCCTTTTCCCGAACATGACCGTCGCTGAGAACATCAGTTTCGACGGATCGAAAGCCCCCGTCGGAATTGTTCCCTCTCGCGAAGCCCGCGCACGCGCGAAAAAAGCACTGGCCACGCTCGGGATGACCATTTCGCCGAACACGCGTCTCGGCGACCTTTCGACGGCTGAACGTCAGCTCGTTGCAATTGCCCGCGCCGTTTCTGCGGACGGCCGCATCATCCTCATGGACGAGCCCACTGCGGCTCTGACCCAAGATGAGATCGACTCCTTCCTCGAAACTGTGCGTCACCTCGCGACGCAAGGCATGAGCTTCATCTTCATTTCGCACAAGCTGCGCGAGGTAGTCGAGATTGCTGATGACGTTACGGTAATCCGCGACGGCAACCTCATCGCAACAGGCCCCGCGGCTGATTACGATCTGGAACGTATTTCGAAACTCATGACGGGAACCGACGTTCTCAATGAGCGCCGCGAGAGCGCATGGGAGCGCGCCGAACAACCGATTGTGGCAGCTCGAGGGATAAGCCTTGGCCACGAGTTCCACGATATTAATCTCGAGCTTCACCCCGGCAGGATCCTCGGGCTTTCAGGACTCGTCGGCTGCGGAAAGATCGAGATTGGCCTCGCCCTCGCCGGTCTCATCAGCTGCGATAAAGGCACTATTGAGCTCAACGGCAAGCCAACGAAGGATCTTCGCTCAAAGAAGGAGATCCAATACGTGCCCGACGACAGGCTCACTGAAGGGCTCTTCCTCGACTGGTCGATCGCCGACAACATGACTGTCAACAACCTGCACAACGTGCGTGGAAAAAGCGGTCTCATCTCTGCGCGCTCAATCATGGCGAGTGCGAAAGAGTGGCGTTCGCGATTGCGCATCAAAGCCCCGAGCGTGAGCGCACCAGCCTCGTCGCTCTCCGGTGGTAACCAACAGCGAGTGCTGCTTGCCCGCACTCTCGCGCCACGGCCCAAAGTCGTCATCATCAATAATCCGACCGTAGGTGTCGATGTGGGTTCTCGCGCCGACATTCACGATCTCATCCGGTCGGTTGCTGATGAGGGAACCGCCGTTCTTCTCGTATCCGATGAACCTGCGGAGCTCATGAGCCTGTGCGACGAAATCGCCTTCGTGGTGCAGGGCAAGATCGTGAAACAAGCGGAGGCTACCGAGCTCACCGAGGAAAACATCATCGATATCAATGGTCAAAGGAGTCAGGTATGAGTTCTGTGGCTGAAACTCAGGCAACGCAGTCACCAGACAGGTCGTGGCTCGCAACCCTGCTCGCTAAGCGTGAACTGCTCCTCGGCATCGTCATCGTGGTGACATGCATCGTGTTTGCTCTCGGAAACCCCACGTTCCTCTCTGCCGCGCATCTTTTCGGCATCGGCCGATCCGCAGTTGTCGTTGGAATCATGGCGCTTGGGGTTCTTCTGGTGCTGCTCACCGGCGGCATCGACGTGTCGGTCTCAGCGATCGCTGTGTCATCCATGTACCTGACGACGGTGACACTTCAAGCCATCGACTTTCAGGGCACATTCCTCGTGGCAATCGCCCTCGCCGTTCTCATCGGGGCCATCCTCGGTCTCATCAACGGCGTCCTTGTCGCGTGGCTCAAGCTCCCCTCGATGATCGTCACGATCGGCACGCTCACCCTGTACCGAGGCGGGCTTTTGGCGTTCGTCGGAACCGAACGAATCCGCAGCCTGCCCGCGCAAATGTCTGATTTCGCGCGCGCCCAGCTCTTCACCACGCAAAGTGCTGGGCGCACGGTTTCGCTCCACGCGAGTGTCCTCATTCTCATCGTGCTCGCGGTCGTGCTTGCGTTCTTGCTGCACCGTCTGTGGTGGGGCCGCTATATCTACGCGATCGGTGACGATGAAGAGGCGGCAAAGCGCATGGGGGTTAAGGTCAACCTCATTCGCACCTCCGCGTTCATCGTGTCGGGTGCCACCGCGGGATTGGCAGGCCTGTTCTATGCCGCCATGAACCGCGCCGCGGACCCTTCGACATTCACGGGGCTGGAGATGACGGTACTTGCCGCCGTGGTTCTCGGTGGTGCCGCAGTCACGGGAGGTCGCGGCAGCGTTCTCGGCACGATGCTCGGCGTCCTCCTCATCACCGTCGTAGGCTCGAGCCTCGTGCTCGTTGGAATTCCCGCGGCGTGGCAAGACCTTTTCATCGGTGCGTTCTTGCTCTTCGGAGTGTGCGTGCCGGCAATTCGCGACCGCCGTGTTGAACGCCGGCGAGGAATGGTGGTGACAGAATGAACGACGCTCGTCTCGGGCCTCGCGCCCAAGTGTGGACTCTCATCGCACTCGTCGTTGTACTCGCAGTGTCGCTCAGCATCATGGCGCCACACACCTTCCCGACGATTCTCAACATGCAGAGCATGATGGGACAGATCGCGCCGCTGGGGATGCTCGCGATCTGCATCGGGATCACCTTCCTTATTGGCGGCATTGACCTGTCAGTTGTGGCAGTAGCAAATACGGCTGCGATCACTGCCGCGCTCGTAGGCGAGGCCCTCCTGCCGTCAATGGGCTCGACGCTGGCGACTGTCCTCGCCAGTATCGCCGCCCTCGTCGTCGGAGCCGCTGCAGGTGCGATCAACGGGTTCCTTATCGCCACGCTGCGCGTGCACCCGATCCCTATCACGCTCGGCACCATGAGCGTGTACCTCGGCATCAGCACGGGTCTCACGAAAGGCGCGACCGTGTACGGAAGCGGGAACGCGGGGATTATCGCAACAACAACAGTGGCGCTCATGCCCATGTCATTCGTGATCTTCCTGCTGCTGCTTGCCGGTTTCACCCTCGTGACGTTGAAAACCCGCTTCGGTTTCCACATGTACACGATCGGTGAATCAAACAAGGTGGCACGCTTCGCCCGCATCCCCGTGGACCGCACGATCCTCGTGGTCTATGCCTCCTCAGGGGTGCTTGCTTCGATCGCGGGACTTCTCATGTTCGCGTCAACCAACGCAGCGAACGTGTCGTTCGCCAGCTCCTACCTCATGCAAGCCATCTTGATTGCCGTGATCGCCGGTATGGACCCCTACGGCGGCGCCGGCCGTCTGTGGATGATCGCCATCGGAGCGATCGCCATGCAAGAACTCCAAACCGGTATCAACATGGTCCTTGGCTCCTGGTCAGGTTCAGCCTTCGCCTCCAACTTCGTATGGGGCGTACTTCTGATTGCTGTTCTCGGCTTCAGCACCTGGCTCAGTCACCGTAAACGTTATGCGCGTGAGGAAGAGGCGGAGAAGGCTCTCGACACCGATACGTCAGCACCAGCCCCCGCTTAGACGCTAGCGGCGCTAATTTCTCGAAGGGTCTTGCCTCAGTCTTGAGGTGAGGCCCTTCGGCCGTCAGGTCCACGACATCGACTGCGCAACACCTTGAGTAGCCGGTCGAAGCCCTACCCGGCTCGCGCCACCGCTCATGGCTCGCAGATCAGGCGCCGTGCGTGACGCGCGGTAGCGTCGGATCCCCCGGGAAGAGGCGGGGCCCCACGGCGCGCATCACGTACACGAGCGCAACCAGCACGGGAATCTCCACCATCGGCCCGATCGTGCCCGCGAGAGCCTCGGACGATGCCGCCCCGAAAGTTCCGATTGTCACGGCGATCGCGAGCTCAAAATTGTTTCCGGCAGCGGTGAAAGCTGTGGAGGCACTCTGCGCATAGTTCATTCCCGAAGCGCGGGCGACGATAAGCGAGATTCCAAACATGAGCACGAAATAGGCGAGCAGTGGCAAGGCAACACTTGCGACGCTCCAGGGGTGCTGCAGGATCTGCCGGCCCTGGAGGCAAAACAGCACCACGATCGTGTAGAGCAACCCGATCATTGCGAGTGGCGAGACCTTTGGGAGAAAGGAATTCTCGAACCATTCCCGGCCTTTGTATCGCTCACCGAGGATGCGTGAAAGCACGCCGAGGGCGAGCGGGATGCCGAGGAAAATGAGCACGCTTTTCGCGATCGCCGCGAAGGAGAAGTGCACACTGGTGGTATCAAGCCCCAGCCATCCCGGGAGGACCTGCAGGTAAAACCAGCCGAGCACCGAGAACATGAGGAGCTGGAACACGGAATTGATCGCCACGAGAACGGCCGTTGCTTCACGGTCCGCGCACGAAAGATCGCTCCACACAAGCACCATGGCGATACAGCGCGCGAGACCCACGATCACAAGACCGGTTCTTAGCTCTGGCTCATTCGGCAGAAACACCCACGCGAGGGTGAACATCAGGAGTGGACCCAGGATCCAGTTGAGAAGCAGCGAGAGGATCATGAGCCGCCTGTCGCGCACGATTTCCCTCGCTTTTTCAAACCGCACCTTCGCCAAAGGCGGGTACATCATGACGAGGAGGCCGAGAGCGATCGGCAGCGAAATGTCGCTAATTTTTACGTGGTTGAGCACTTCCGCGGTTTGCGGAACCCATACGCTCAGCGCAATTCCCACGCCCATCGCCACAAGGATGAAAAGCGGCAAAAGGCGGTCAAGAATGGACAGCCGAGGTGCGGCAGTATCCTGCACAATTGTCCTTTCGCTTACTCGGCGCTTGCGGTCAGCTCTGCAAGCAGGGCCTGCACGCGTCGGTCAATATCGTCGCGGATAAGAGCCATGCGCTCCTCCCCTTCGACTCCGCGCAGGGATGGTTCGTCGATATCCCATTTTTCAATAGTGCCGCGCATTCCTTCGATCGGTTCGACGTGCGCGTCTCCACCCACAATGATGGTGCGGTTTGCGGTGCGCAGGATGTTTGGGTCGATCGGCTTCGGGAATTCCCCGTCAAAATTTCCTCCGACGGTTGCCACGCTTGCGCGAGAAGCTTCATTGAGCGCCGTTCCCGGCTTCGTACCCGCTGAATGCACCTCGATCGCACCGTGTGCATGGTGACGCATGAGTGCTGCTGCCATTTGGCTCTTGCCGCCGTTTTTCACGCACACGAACAGCACGCTTGGTGCATTCATGCTTTCCCTCCTCGCAGTAGTGACCGGGCTCCGATCATTCTAGGAGGTGTCGTTCGGTCTCGACGAGCGGCCGGCCCGGTGCGCGTCGGGGCGCACCACCCTGCGAGGCTCCGACGCTTTCTTCACTTCAGCTGCGTTCGTGGGTGAATCCTCGTGCCGGCAATGGGCTCGATTATGGCGACCTTCCAGGGAATGCTTCTGGTCGCTGTCCGCAGCTTCAGCACCTGACTGGGCTGCGCTCTCCGGAGTACCCGCGCGTTTCGGTGGTGGCTATGGGTGGTCGGTTTTCTTCGTGTTAATGATTAGTGAGGGTGAGATCGCGATGCGATCTCACCCTCACTAGTTATGCCGGTCTATTACCGGTTAGGCGATCAGTTCTCTTCGCCTTCGCGGCGGCGGCGCGAGAACACGAGGCCCAGGCCTGCTGCGATGAGAGCAGCCGCAGCACCAGCCACACCTGCAACCTCAGCACCGGTCCTGGGCAGCGGCACCCTCTTCACAGGGCCGTTGCCGTTCGAAGTGCCAGGCTTCGGCTGAGCAGTGCCGTTGTCGTTGCCTCCGGGCGCGGGCTGTTCCGCAGGAGCCTCAGGCTTCTCAACAGTCACCGTGACCGTATCGATTACCTTGCCGTCCTTGTCCTTGACGACAACAGTGACCTTGTCACCGGGCTTAGCGTCATCGTTGATGTCGACAACCAGGTTGCCGTCCTCATCGATCTCAGCCTTACCGGGGCCTTCGGTCTCAACGGTCGAGCCCTCCGGAACCTTGCCACCCTCGTTCGGGATCACAACGTTCTCGCCAGGCTTACCGCTGTTGTCCTTCCAGTCCGGCTTTTCGGCCGGCTTGTCTGCAGGCTTCTCAACCTCGACGACCACACGGTCGATCTCGTTGCCGTCCTTGTCCTTGACAATGACAACAACCTTGTCACCGGGCTTGGCATCCTTATCGATGTCGACAGTGATCTTGCCGTCCTCATCGATCTCAGCCTTGCCGGGGCCTTCCGTCTCAACGGTGGTGCCGTCTTCAACGGGGCCACCGGTGTTCGGAATCTCGACCTTGTCGCCAGGCTGACCCTTGTCGTCATTCCAGTCCGGCTTCTCAGCAGGAGCCTCAGGTTCTTCAACCGTGACGGTGACGTCAACGGTGTCCTTCGAACCATCCGGGTAAGTCACCACAACCGGAACGGTGATCTTGTCACCCGGCTTCGCATCCCCAGGGATGGTAACCGTGATCTCACCAGTGTCCTTGTCGATGGTCACACCACCAGGA
>NZ_KE340308.1:678212-678734 GCF_000413375.1 Dermabacter sp. HFH0086 | reverse complement strand
GATCTCACCGGTGTTCTCATCAATCTTGACCTCATAGCCCTCAGGAGCAGTGAAGCCGTCAGTGATCTTGAACTTCGAACCCTCAGGAGCCTTGACGTCCTTATCGTCCTTGCCAGTGAACGACGGGGACGACTTGGTCTCCTCACCAGGAACAACCAATTTGCCCTCATACGCAGGCTCGTACAGGCCGGCATCCTTATCAGTCACCGTGACGGTGACGTCAACGGTGTCCTTCGTGCCATCCGGGTAAGTCACAACAACCGGAACAGTGATCTTGTCACCAGGCTTAGCATCCTCAGGGATGCTAACGGTGATCTCACCAGTGTTCTCGTCAATCTTCACACCATCAGGCACGTTCTCACCAGGGGTGAACTTCGTGCCCTCAGGAGCCTTAGTGTCCTTACCGTCCTTGTCGGTGAACTTCGGAGCATCGATCTTAACGTCGCTACCCGGCTTACCCGAACCATCTTCGTAGCCAGGCTCGAAGTGATCGTTCGCGTTCGGAACCTTCGGGTTGCTGTC
>NZ_KE340308.1:671171-671903 GCF_000413375.1 Dermabacter sp. HFH0086 | reverse complement strand
GCCGTCCGGGAACGTCACCGTGATCTCACCGGTGTTCTCATCAATCTTGACCTCATAGCCCTCAGGAGCAGTGAAGCCGTCAGTGATCTTGAACTCCGAACCCTCAGGAGCCTTGACGTCCTTACCGTCCTTGCCAGTGAACGACGGGGACGACTTGGTCTCCTTGCCAGGAACAACCAGCTTGTCCTCATAAGCAGGCTCGTACTTCTTGCTATCAACCGCTTCGAGCTCTACGAACAGGTTGCCCGTGTTACCGGTGATCTCAACAGTTGCACCGTCACGAAGCTGGCTGTCTTCCTTGAGCTTCAGGTTGTCCTTGTTGACGTCATCGAGACCGGAAACGGATACCTTGTAGGTGCCCGCTGGAATATCTGCAAGACCAAAGTTCTGAACAACCGGGGAGCCCTTGGCACCACGCCAGGTTTCACCGTTGTCGTTGGACTTGAACTCGGTTCCGTCTTCCGCCGTCAGAGTGACAACAACGTCACGCACAGACTCCGGAAGCTCCTCGGCCGTCGTGTTGTCACCATCAGACTCGACAATACTGCCGTCAACCTTCACGCCAAACGTAACGCGCTGCGTCACCGGAGTCGCGTCCTTCTCAACCGTGACGGTGACGTCAACGTTGTCCTTCGAACCATCCGGGTAAGTCACCTCAACCGGAACGGTGATCTTGTCACCCGGCTTCGCATCCCCAGGGATGGTAACCGTGATCTCACCAGTGTCCTTGTC
>NZ_KE340308.1:174280-670536 GCF_000413375.1 Dermabacter sp. HFH0086 | reverse complement strand
TTCGACTTATCCGGGAACTTAACGGAGATCTCACCGGTGTTCTCATCAATCTTGACCTCATAGCCCTCAGGAGCAGTGAAGCCGTCAGTGATCTTAAACTCCGAACCCTCAGGAGCCTTAGCCGAGCTACCGTCCTTGCCAGTGAACGACGGGGACGACTTGGTCTCCTTGCCAGGAACAACCAGCTTGTCCTCATACGCAGGCTCGTAAATGTCTGCGTCGGGGTTCTTGTCGGTCACGAGGACGGACCATGCGGCGACATCGTTTCCGCCCGAGACTACGACGACGTTGAAGATATCGCCCTTCTTTGCATCCGCGGGGATGCCGAAGGTGCACGCCGCAACCTGAGCTTTAACGCTCTTGGACTGATCGAGATCGCAGGTCTTGACAACCTTGCCGTTCTTATCGCGCCACTCAATCTTCGACGGCAGATCCGACAGGTCACCTTTGAACTCAGGGGTCACCGTGGTGCCCGGGGCAGCCGGCTTGTCGATTGCGTTGTAGTCCGCCGTGATCGACACCGGGCTATACGGCATGAGCGCGTAGTTGACGTTGTAAATCCTGTTTCGCGAGATATCCGGGGTAAGAACGTTCGGCGCAGGAACCGCTGAAGGACGGAAGTTGCCACCCGCTGTGAACCGCTGGAAGACCGGAGTGTGGAAGCCGGTGTAACCGTGCTGAACAACACCATCCTTGTTTTCCACCCACAGGAACATATGGTCAACGTTGAGGTTATCCCTCGACTGCTGTGTGGCGGTCTGACCATCATTGAATCGCAGCGTATAGCGACCTTCCGCGTCCGTTGTGCCAGAAACGGTCTTGAGGATGTACTCGGGGTGGTCCTCGAGCATCTTCTTGGTGGCCTCAGCCAGCTTGTCCGGGTCGTTCTTGTACTGCTCGTGCAGTTTCTGGTTCGCCGCTGCACCATCCTTGGTGAGGGTGGACGCGTACACGGTGTAGCCGTCAGCGGCTGGGTCGGCAGTGTTCTTGCTCGGTCCCGTGGCCACAATGCCCTTGTCCAGGCCACCCGTTTCGAGCCACACGCGACCTGAAACAGAGTTCCACGGATTTTGACCATCGATGAACCCGTTCGAGTCATGCTCGATTTTCGCGGCTCCGGTTTCATCACGGGCGACCATATACGAGTTTTCGTGGCTCGGAGCGGCTTCCTGCAGGAACGCCGCCATCAGCTGGATGTTGCCGTCAGCCGCAGCAAACGAGCCGAGCGGGGCTTCCACCAAACCATTGAAAGAACCGGGCACGAAACCGTTGGCCTGGCGGAACATCTCGACACGGTTGCCGCGTTTGTTGGTGAAAGGCTCAACCCAGATGCGGTGCTTCTGGTCAGTACGTGCGGCCCAGGTGTGCTCTTTGCCGAACTTATCGGTCCAGGTGATGCCCTTATTGCCCGTACCGAAAGCGAAGGTGCCCTTACCGCCGTTACCGCCGACAACACCGGGGAGGGTGTGGGTCTTCGCACTGAAGATCGGCGAGTAGGAGCCGTCCTTGTCGCGGAACTGCGCGTAGACCGTGACGCCATCCATCGGGATGTTGCCGTTGTCGATGGTCGAGCCAGGGTTGCCCTTGGGGCTGGTCAGGTAAACGTGACCCGAGATGAGACCCTTGCCAACACCGTGAGCGTCGGTAAGGTTGGCAGCCTTGGTGACGCGACCGCTTTCGATCATGTCAGCATCAATGATCTGGTCCTGTGCAGGCTCATTGGCCATCGGGGCGAAGCTCGGTGCAGTCTGAGCCGGCTGTGCGGCCATGGCACGGTCGAGACCGCTAGCGGTGAAGCTCGGCGCCATGCTGGTCACCAGAGCCAGGGTCAGAGCAGCTGATCCAATACGCAAGGGCTTGCGATAAAAAGCCTCGTGCGACTTTCGTTCAACCATGAGTGAGGGGTCCTCTCGTGATTTCTCAAGGGATTTAAGAGCATGAGATTGGCTCCGTAACGAGAAGCAAGAACGAGCACGCAGAAGTACATCGCAAAACGTCGCCCGCAACTCAATAACGAATGTTACTCATATGAAACGCTCGAGGTGAGCCTATAACGCCGTAGGAGCGCGCCGCAAACATATTCTACTTTTGCAGTACCTGCTGGTGGCGGTCCGGTCCGCCCAAGCCACGTGTACTCGAGGAGAGCCTCGACGGTGGTGGGAGTCGCACGCTCGATGCCGAGGCATCGCCTCACTATCCGGCACAACACCTACCGTAAAGGATTTCGCCGCTCGCAATTGCGCCACTCCAGCCAAGCGCGACACGTCCCAGGGAAAATACGCAAATGGCCCCCGGGACTCATGTGAGTTCCGGGAGCCACGTGCGTTCAGAACGCTATACACCCACTGGTTTTAAGCCTTCCGACGCTCGACCAGCACCACGCCGATTCCCATGAAGACCAATGCCAGGGCCGCGACTACGCCTACCTCAACACCCGTGCGAGGCAGTGGCAGACGAGGCTCCCCGGGCGTTGCCTGCGCGGGCGGTGTTGACGGCGGCTCCGGCGGCGTGACCGGTGGTGTGGGAGGCGTCGACGGTGGTGTGGGAGGGGTCGACGGAGGCGGGGTCTGCGTATTCGTGATCGTGAAACCACTTGCCGCATCGCCCATCACCTTCGAGGTGAAGCCCTCAACATTCAGCTCTTCAACCGAATAAGTGACATCAACCTTCTTGCCGTCAACAAGCTTCCACTGCGGAAGATCGTTAAACGAATACTTCCAGCCGTTCTCCGCATTCAGCTCAACAGGATCACCCACCGGCGACTTCTCACCGACAGTCGACTCCAAGAGCTGCACCTTCACCGGCACCGTGGAATCCGCATCAAGCACACTGCCATCGGCGGACTTCCACACCTTCGTCGCATCAACCGACGTGACGGGCGGCGGTGTCTGAGTGTTCGTGATCGTGAAGCCCTTCTCAGCGTCACCAGTCACCTTCGACGTGAAACCGTCGACCTCAAGCTCCTCAACCGAGTAGGCGATGTCAACCTTCTTACCGTCCACAAGCTGCCACTCAGGCAAATCCTTGAACGTATGCGTCCACCCGCTTTCGGCATTCAACTCGACCGGCTCGCCAACGGGGCTTGTCTTCCCGTCAACGGTCTTCGTCAACTGAACCTTCACCGGCATCGTCAACACCGGATCAAGATCCTCACCATCAAACGACTTCCAAACCTTGTTCACCGAGACCTCGGTCGTGGGCGGTGTCGGCGGAGTCTGCGTATTCGTGATCGTGAAGCCCTTCTCAGCGTCACCAGTCACCTTCGAGGTGAAGCCCTCAACCGCTACTTCCTCAACGGTGTACGAGACGGGAACTTGCTCACCGTCAACGGTCTTTGACTTCGGCAGATCCGTGAACGTGTACTTCCACTCGTTCTCGCCGTTCAACGTGACGGGGTGGCCCACGGGGAACTTCTCGCCATCAACCGAAGCCCAAAGCTGGACCTTGACCGGAACCGTAGACTCACTCGCAAGCTGGCTACCGTCGGACCCCTTCCACTCTTTCTTCACCTCAATAGTGGTGGATTCCGGGGTGCCGAAAACCACGCCACCGTTTGACCCGATTCCGCCCCCGCGTGGAGCCTTATTCTTCGAAATGGTGAGTCGCGCCCACGACCGTGCGGCATCCTTCGCTTGAGCGTTCGCGACTGTCTTCAAACCTTCGTTCGAGATCGACGTTCGGTAGTCGCTCGAATCATCAGAATCCCGCGCGGTCCCGTCAAACACCTGCTTCTTCCCGGGGTTCTCGGGATCGAAGCGATCGGACGAGTACGAACCATCCTTGTAGTACGCGGGAATTCCGCCACCAAGCATGCGCGAATCCAAGCGCACACCGGCCTTGCTTGCGGTCCCGTAGTTGTCATGGGCAATGTCATCGCCCCATTGGTCACTGGCTCGCTCCCGGCTCGCAATGTTCTCAAACACCGCGGCGCCGTTCGTCACGTGCATCGTCAGATTGCCGGTTGGGCAAAGCCAAATACCGCCGCCAAAGGCCACTCCCCTATCCGAAGTTGCCTCGTTCTCGGTGATAAGAGCGTCCTTGAAATGAGCGGCATACGACTTGGTCGCAATGTAGACGCCACCGCCCTGCTGCCTTGCCTCATTGCCTTCGATGAGGCCCGCGTTCACGTGCACGCCGTTTGACACCACGTTGATGCCGCCCCCGGTACGAGAGGCAGTATTGCCCGTGATTGAGCCGCCGTTCATCGTGAAGCTGCCCGGTGAGACCTTCGTCCATTCCTCGGGAGTAAAACCGCAAGCTTTTCCGTCACCAGCAACTTCAGCCCAGGTACCGCTCGCTCCCCACACATACAAATCCATGGCGTTTACGCCGCCACCGTTCGATGCGTAGTTATCTTTGATGGTGCCACCATTCATCGTGACGTCGGCGTTGCCAAAGACATTGATGCCGCCGCCACCGAACGCGGCGCTGCCGTTGGAGATTTCACCGCCATTAATATCGACGCGTGCGCGCGTTGCCGCAGTGTCCTCCTTAGAGCACACGGACTGCTGCCAATTGAAGGCGTTGATATTGCCAACCCAGCCGTGATTGTCAGTAATTTTCCCGCCGTTCACGGTCAGGTGAGCGCCATCGAAAACGCCGATGCCACCCGTTTCGCCGTAGGCGTCAGAGGTTTCCGTTCGGCCCTTGGAGATCTCTCCCCCGTTCATGACCATCGTCGCGCCCTTGTAAAGTGCCACGTTCGCGGCACCGTACTGCGTGGAGGATGCGGAACCGAGTTTTCGCTGGTTGTCCGTGACCGAACCACCGTTGAGGGTAAATTTCGCGTCTTCACCCGTGACGGTGACCGCGCCTTCATAACTCCCCGTAAGCTTTCGCGCCCCCGTGATGCTTCCTTCGTTCATCACAAGTTCGCCGCGCACATCCACAGTAGGGGCGAACGACGAGCCTTTGACCACGTGTTCATACTGGGCACGCGAGTCGATAATGAGTCGCTCATCGTTGCTACTCGGATCTTGCGAAAGCGTGAGCTTCGCGCCCTTTTCCACCCTAATAAGGCTGCCGGTGAAAGACCCATCGGCACGGATGATTCTCGAATCACCGAAGGGGAGCCGAAGAGTATTCACAAACTCGATGTCCGCCCCCGCCGGGATCACGAGCGTCTTCGATAGTTCAACGTCAGCGCCATTGCCGATCTCAATCCGCGACGGGATCGTGCCCGCTTCTTCCACTAGCGCCCGGAGCTGCCCCTCCTCGCACATGTGGGAGCGCCCCTCCACATAACACTTCAATACTTGCCGGTTCACGGCTTGCGGCTCCCCCACCGCCGCCGACGGAAAGCTCACCATCCCCGCCAACATCAACAACAAAGTTAGACACGCTGCCACAAAAGGCGCCCCAGGGTGGGCGCGAAGTTCGCTCTTCAAGGCTCCAACTCTCTAGGCAAGGCGCTGATGACCCGCGACCGGGCAGCCGCGCCGTAAAGAATAATGCTGTCATTAACAGTACGCCCAGGTCAGCGAGACTTCAGGGCCCTTAGGCCATAGCAGGTAAGGAACCGTCAGGCCCTGCGGCGCGCACATGCGCGGCACTCCCTCACGTGGCGGGGCCGAGCCACGCGTGTTGCCGATCGCAAGAGGCGCAACGGTGTGGCACGTCGATACTGCGTCCCCCACTAGGGTGGAGGCATGGCGATCACAACCTTGACGGAATTCCTCGAGACGGTGCCCGAGGGTCCTAAGCGCGATCGCATGGTCGAAGTGCTCGACTGGGTTGAGAACACCTACCCCGAGCTCGAGAGGCGAATCGCGTGGAGCACGCCCATGTTCACGCATCACGGCACGTTCATCGTGGGATTCTCGGCAGCAAAACTGCACATGTCGGTCTCCCCCGAAAAAGCCACGATGGAACACTTCGAAGAGTTCATGGAAAAGCGCGACACCGACCGCACCGCAATGCTCGCCCGCCAGCCGTGGAATAAACCTTTCGATTACAAGCTGCTCGCAAAGTTCATCGACTACCAAATCGCCACGAAAGCGAACGTGAAGAGCTTCTGGCGGCCCTAGCGCGTGGATCTTAGCTCGAGGCTGAAAACGCGCGAGGCCAACGAAGGCGGCATCGGGTCGGGCGTCCTCAGACTCATGCTTGCGCAGAGTGAAGCTCGAGGCGCCGCCCCTCCCAATGGTCGATGAGCCAGCGGTCGTGGCTCGCGATGATGAGCGTCCCCGTCCATTCGCTCAAGGCTCGCTCGAGCGCTTCAATGGTGTCGAGGTCGAGGTAGTTTGTGGGCTCGTCGATCACGAGGAACGACGGCGCCTCGTGAAGCGCGAGGGCAAGCTGCGCACGGCGTTGATTTCCGGCGGAGAGCTCGTTGACGCGCGTGCGCCACATGGAGGGGTGCAGCATTCCCGATCCGCGCTCCCCGATCCCCTCGGTCCACACCTCGCGCGTGAAGCCTGGATCGCCCATGCGCGGCAGGCGTTGCGGCACGAATCCCACGGGCCGATCACACGACACGGAACCGTGTGCACTCGCGCTCGCAGGCGGCTCGCCCGTGGCAATCCAGGTGAGGAGCGTTGATTTGCCGGCGCCGTTACCGCCCGTGACGAGCAAGTGCTCGCCGCGAGACAAGTCGAGGGTGAGCGGCGCCAAGCGGCCTTCAACGGCGGCGGCGCGTGTGGAAAGGGCAAGGCCAGCGGCGTTCTGCGTGGGCGCGAGCGGGAACGTCAAGTCGTAAGAACGGGGCCGACGCACCTCTCGCTCCTCAAGCGCCTCAAGTCTCATGTCGTCGTTGCGCGTGCGCCGAGTTGAGGTGGCTTGCGCGCGATCGGCAAAGAACTTCTTTGCCTTACCGCTCGCCTCTGCAAGACGCACCCCTCCGCTCGCGATCGCCCCCGCCGCGTGCCGGTGCTCGCCAATCTCTCGCTTTTCGCTTTGCTGCGCCGCGTGAATCTGCGCATGTGCCTCGCGGGCCTTGTGCTTCGCCTCCAGGAACTTCGAATACGAGCCCGAGGTTCGATACACGCCGTGAAGCTCGTGCCCCTCGGCCGTCGCGAGCGCCTGCCACGTCGCAACGTCGAGGTCATAAATCGCCGTCGCAGTGTCCTCGATGAACGCGCGGTCATGGCTCGCTATAAGAACAGGCCCCTCCCACTGGCGCACGGTGCGCGCGAGAAAAGCCACGCCCTCCGCGTCGAGATGGTTCGTGGGCTCGTCGAGAATGAGCGCCTCGGGTCGCGCGATGAGCATCGCCGCGAGCGGGAGCTTCCCGCGCTGACCGGGGGAAAGTGTTACCACTTCACGTTCGCGGCCCTCCCCAGCGAGCATCGGAAGGCCGAGCCCCGCAAGCACTTCATCGATGCGTGACTCAAGCGACCACACTTCGCGCGCGGTCATTTCCGCGAGCAGCGCGTCATATTCGCGCACGTCACCGGAGCTTTCACCCGCAGCTTCCGCCATGTGCGCTGTAACTTGCTCGAATCTCGCAGAAAGGGCACGAACGGGCGCGAGTGCCTCATCGAAATACTCGCTTACGCGCCCCGTGAAGTTTTCTGCCGACGGAGGCTGGCAAGCGTCGGACCCCATTCCTTCCCACGTGACCGCACCACCTTCGGGCGATAGTTCCCCGAGTGCGAGCCGAAGAAGGGTCGTTTTGCCGCACCCGTTCGGACCCACGAGGCACGCGCGCTCCCCCGAACCCACGCGAAAGCTCACGCGCTCAAGAAGCGGACGCGAGGAAAACGAGAATGAGACGGAATCAAAAACTAAAGCAGCCATGACACCTCCCGTTTTTGGCCTCAGATCCTCCAAACCCTACTTTGCTAGTGTCACTCGCGTGAATCTCAAGTATGAAACCCATCACGTCACGAGCTCGAATCCCGACGACCACCCCTGGTATCCCGCCTGGCTCACCGCCGTCCAGCAGGGATTCCACGACCCCTACCCCTCGCAGAAGTTCCTCGAACACCAGCTGAAAATCGACGCGGAACGCAAGGCGACCGCCCGCACGGTTCTCGACGACGACCGCCGCAAGTACGGTCTCGGCAAGGATGTTCCCGTTGCGACCTTCATGGATTACACGGGCGAACTCAACGTGGGCGGCAAGGTCATCGACTGCCACCAGATCAGCGAAGTCACCGTGCTCGCCTCCCACCGCCGCCAGGGCATCGCGACGACCCTCATGACCGAGTCGCTCGCCGAGGCGAAGAAGAAGGGCCTCGCCGTTGCCGCCCTCACCGCGACCGAAGCCGCGATCTACGGGCGCTTCGGCTTCGGCCCCGCAATCTTCAGCACGTCGGTTGAACTGCATGCCGGCTCGGGCTTCAGCGTTTCCGCGCCCATCACCGGCACGTGTGAATACATCGACGTCACGCAGCTCGCCGAAGCCTCCCGCTTCGTGTTCGACAAGTTCCACGCGCGCCAAACCGGTTCAATCAATCGCTGCGCGCCCGAAATGGAGATCCGCAACGGCTCGATCGACAAGCCCACGCGCGAGCCCAACAACAAGACCCGCGCGATCGGCCACTGGAACGAGAAAGGTGAGCTCGACGGCTACGCGACGTGGCGCCTTGAAAGCCGCGGCGGCGCCCTCGACGTGATCGACTTCGTGCCCTGCAACACCGACGCGAGCATCGCGATGTGGGCGTTCCTCGGCTCGCTCGACCTCGTGCGCCGCGTGCGCTTCAACAACGCCCGCAACGACGAGCACCTCCCCTGGGCCCTCGCCGATCGCCGCCGCTACCAGATCAACGAGCACAACGACTTCCTGTGGCTGCGCGTGATCGATCCGAAGGCGCTGCTCGAGGCCCGCAACTACTACACCGAGGGCGACGTCACCTTCCGCGTGGTGGACTCGATGGGGTTTGCCGACGGCACCTGGCGCCTCACCGTGAAGGACGGCAAGGGCACGTGCGAGCCTTACGAGGGCGAGCCGCAGGTCGAGATCGATGTTCCGGCTCTCGGCTCGACTCTCCTCGGCGGCGTCAACATCCAGGCCCTCGAAACGGTGGGTTGGGTGCGCGGTGACGAGGACGCGGTCGACAAGCTCGGCATTCTCCTGCAGCGCCGCCGTGAGCCGTGGTGCGTGACCTACTTCTAATTGAGATGCATCCCGCCTGATGCTGCGGTGCAAAAGCCCTGGCGTACCTTAGCGACCGTTGGTCAGCTTATGCGCCAGGGCTTTGTCTTCAAGCTCCGCGGCGATACCGGTCGCACGGTCGAGATTCACGCGCGAGTTCCCCATATCAAAGCGCGAAAACGTCGGCTCCGGGGCGGCTGCGGTTGCGCTCCGCTGCTCGTCGTTCTGATTCGTAATCATGGGGTAATCCTATGTAGGGGCTTCTCGTGGCGAAATGGGCTGTTTTAAGGATGCTGCCAAAGACTCGAAACCGGCAGAACGTGGAGGGGGACTCCTCCGTTTTTCATGGTGACTGCGCGCGTTCCCGAGTACAGCACCACGCGCGCCGCGACTCGATCCTTGAAGGGAGCTGATCCCACATCAAGGTTTTTCCACGCGCGTTCCGTCACGGTTTCCGCCGCCTTCACTTCGATAAGAATCAACCGAGAATCGGCAAGTTCAACAACAATGTCGATCTCCTTATCCCGTTCGCGATAGTGGTGGAGGCTGAATCGCTCCCGTGACCAGGTCGATTGCGCTCGAAGCTGCGTCCCTACGAAAGATTCAAGCGTGGCCCCAAAAAGCTCCGCGCCGCCCGCGACGCGCGCCTTTTCGGGCGTGAGGCCAGACAAGAAGGCAGCAAGACCGGAATCGGCCACGGCGATCTTCGGGCGCTTGACCACGCGATTCGTGAAACCCACCCCCCAGCCGGGCGTGACATCAAGAAGGTACATGCGTTCAACGAGTGCCAGATATTCCCCAAGTGCCGTCTCGCCGATTCCGAAAGCCCGTGCGGTTTTCGCCTTCACGAGTTCCGATTGCCCCTGCTCCGCGACGTGCCGCAAGAGTGCTCGCAACTGGGAAGGGAACTGGCCTCCAGCGAGCTGAGGTGCATCATGCTCGACAAGCGAAGTGACATACGAATCGAACCACCGCGCTTTGCGACGCTCCCCTTCACGCTGCACGGGAACCGGGTAGCCACCAGCGAGGACCATGCCTCGAAGCTCATCGCCCCCGGAGTACGAGACGTTGCCGGCATTTGCTCCCGCCGCGTCATCAAGAATCCACGAGACCCAATCCTCGGGCTCTGGCCGTTCCATAATTTCGCCCGGCGTAAGCGGATACACGCGAAGAAACTCCGCGCGACCCGCGAGAGAATCAGAGACACCAGGGGTGCGCAGCAAATCGGACGACCCGGTGATCGCGAATCGTCCCGGGCGCCGGTCGGCATCGATCGTGCGTTTCAACTCAAGTGCGAGCGCCGGAACGCGCTGCGCCTCATCGACTACAAGGGTCTTACCTTGCGCCTGTTGTAAAAACGCTGCCGGGTCCGCTTCCGCGAACGCTCGCTCAAGTGGATCATCGAGGGTGACCATATGAGCGCGTTGTGGATCAACAGCCTGCCCCACGAGCGTTGATTTCCCCACCTGACGCGCACCCTGCACAACGAGCAGAGGCGAGTCCTCGAGGATCTCCCGCGCAATCGACACCGCGTGCCGGGGAATGTGGGTGTTTACCGAGTTCATGCGCCTATTCTATGCGCCTCCATGCAGAAAAAGCGAGGATTTGCCAACCTATTTCCGGGGATTCGCCACTCTCTATACGGGGATTTGCCACCCAATTTCCGAGGATTTACCACCTCGGTTTGGCACCACCGGTCACGCGTATCAAGGCATGAAGAAACCCCAGGCCGGCTCTAGGCCTTCCTGGGGTTTTATTTGTGGAGCTAACGGGACTCGAACCCGTAACCCCCTGCTTGCAAAGCAGGTGCGCTACCAATTGCGCCATAGCCCCCGGTATGTCAGCGGGTCTGCTCCTCGGCGTCTTGCCAAAGATCATCCCTCAACTGTTTTTCTTCAACTTTCCGCCAGGCGAAGAGGCCAACGGCGGTGGAGGCGATGAGCATGAGAAGTGCGCGTAGATACTTCACGGTGCCTCCGTTCGTTGAGTGGGCCTAGCTGGACTTGAACCAGCGACCTCTGTCTTATCAGGACAGCGCTCTAACCGACTGAGCTATAGGCCCTCCTGGAGCAACTTGCGCAACTCCAACGAAGAAACACTCTAACCCAGTTCAGGCCCCTCACACAAACGCTTAGTGGCACGTGTAGGGCATGCCACACGACGCGACCGACGGGGCACCGACGGTCAGGCGCGTTTACGTTCAGGATCAGCGTTCGCGCGGATAACACGGAGGATTCGGCTCCCGCCGTCAAACACGGAAAACCCCGCGAGGTCACGCAGGCGCACTCGGCCGAGTTCGAGCATTGGGAGGATGACGTCCACCTACCAGTCATCTCCGGCGACATCCTCGAGCAGATCGGCGCGGGCGACGACGAGGGGGAGGCTGGTACGGCCAAGCAGGCCCGACGCTTGCCTTGCTTAGCAGGTCGCCAAGTGTGAGCGCGTCGTGGGGGTCTTCGGCACTGAGGTCGTTCAACATATCAATGCCGCGCCCGAGCGCCACGCGATGCTCGAAAATGGGCTGGGTAGGCGATTTTGAAGAGATCCTTCGACGGTTTGTCGGTTTCGGCTGAAGAATTCGAAGTTACTGCGAAGACACTGTTCATTTTCTTGCCCACTACATACGTACCCCGTCCACCTGATGAAGCACGAGCGCTTGACAAAGGGGCAGCCTAACACCAAGATATAAGTACACTAATATTTCGGAGGTGGGGCATGCCATCAGTACTCGAATCCGTTGCACGCGCCCGGGGCATGCAGCACCTAGCCGATCTCGACTTCAAGCGAAGTGTGCTCATCGCTAAATCGCAGGGGAAGACCCAGGCGGAGATTGCGCGCGCAGCCCGCATGTCGCAATCGGCCGTCTCGCAGCACCTCAAGCAGATGCGCGACATCGCGTTCCCACCCGGCGGTTTCGCCGGCGCATCGCCGCTGGAAATCTGCGAACGTTACGCCGCCGGTCAAATCTCCAGCGAAGACCTCAAATCCCAACTCGTGGCGTGGAACTTCACCCCGTTCCCGCAACCGTCGGATATTTTCGATGACGGTCCCCTTCCTCCACCAGGAACCTGGGCCGAAGTGGAGGAAGCTCTTTCGTACGGCTACCTCAGCGAAGAGCTGTACGAAGCAATCCTCGACGAGCGCGAAGCTCGCGGGCTGGACTAACCACCACGCCGAGAGGATCCGACGGACCCCCAAGAGCAAATGGACCCGGTGGGGAGGAACGCAGTGCGCTCGCCAAAGTTGCCGATGTGGCCGCTGGCCACTACTAAGCCACTCGCCAAGCGCAGCTAAATCTCTAACATCACCAGCTTCACGTCCCGCACGAGCGTCTTGTCCCTCCAACCGGCACATCGACGCCACCGAAATCCTTGCGCGTGCGCCAGCCGTCTCCTAAAATATAGACAAACCTATATTGGGGGTGGGTTTCATGAATGCTCGTCAGAGAATTAGACGAGCGCGCATCGCGCGCGACATCGCAGAACTCGACCTTCAACGCGCCCTCATCCAAGCTGCACAAGACGGCGTGAGACAAGTCGATATGGCAGCAGCAGCCCAAATGGCGCAGCCATCAGTGTCGACCCGTCTTGCACACGCATCGCGGGCGCCACAAGCCACCAAGGGCTTCAGCGGAGCTGACCCTTACGAAATCGCCCAGCGCTACCACCTCGGATACATCAGCGAAGGACAGCTCATGGATGAACTCTCGCGATGGGAGTACCTGCCAGAGCCCGAACCTGAGCACATTTTCGACGATGGCGGCCCCAACCCTCCCGGAACCTGGGACGATGTCGTGAGAGCACATCGAAACAAGCTCATTAGCGACGAACAGTACAACAAACTCCTCAAGCTCGACGACGAAGCGTAGCCTTCCCTCGACAGGCTTAGGGACAGACATGGCCATGCGCCTCAATCAGGACCGCCAGGTAAATCGTTAGCGACCACCCGAGTAACGATGTAACTGAACTTCCCGCCACGTGGATCCGGAAACTCCATCCGGTCGCCTTCGTAGACCGTGTTCTCGGTACCTAAGCTCGATTGGACTATCAGTGAAGCGTGCTTTCCGCTCGGCATTGTCCTGAAGATCATCCAGGCGCCGCAAAAACAGCAGGTACGCGAGGGCGATCCGCGCGACCCATTGCAAAAGGGCCAGGCTCCGAAAAGCCTGGCCCTTTCCTCACGACAGGAATTAATTATCCGTCAGCGTGACCTTCAAGCCGCCGAGCAGCGAGGCCACGATGTTGTACAGAAACGCAAACAGCGTACCGAGCGCGGTAATGAGGATGACGTTGAGGACGGCCACGATCACCGAGTACGAAAGCATCTTGGAGAACTCGAAGTACTCCAAGAACGGCAGCGGCTTGCCGCTGTTGAAGTCAGTACCGATCTGGTTGATCTGATCCCACAAGCCGATCGCATCGACGATCTGCCACAGAAGAGCCACCGCGACCACGAGCGCAATACCGAACGCAATCGCCACGAGGAACGACAGCTTCATGACGCTCCACGGATCAAGCTGCGAAAGCGTGAGCTTAACGCGGCGACCTCCCTGGCGCGGCACCTCTTGCGCCTGCGCGGCGTCATGGGCGCCGGGAACGGGTCGGCCGGCAGGCTGGTGGGTCGTGCGGCTACGCGGCGCCGGCTGGGCGCCCATCGGCGCACCGTTCGGCTGACCGGGGTTCGCGCCACGGTTCTGGCCGGCGGATTTTCCGCCATAGCTCTGCCCGCCACCTACGTGTGCCTCCTGGGCACCGGGTGCCTGGGCATTCTTCTTGGTGCGAGAGGTCGACTTCGGCGCTTCGCCTTCGCCGCTCTTGATCGCGTCGATGCGGCTCGTGACGCCCTCCGAAAGCGCGTCGGTGGCATTGCGGGACTCGGCGCTCTGTTCGAGCCCGCCCTGCTTCGCGATCGGCTGGGTCTTATCGTCGCTAGTGGAACTCACGGTGTTCTCCTCGCTCATTCGATCAGTCCGAGACTACGGCATCGCCGGCATCATCACTGCCAGCTTCGTCGGCCTCGTCGTCATCCGGCTCACTTTCCTTGAACACGTTGACGAGGATGATCGAGTCTTTCTGGTCGGGCTTTGCGAAGACAACGCCCATGGTGTCACGGCCCTTGGACGGCACGCCCGCGACGGAGGACCGCACGACCTTGCCCTTCTCCATGAGCACGAATACTTCATCGGTTTCTTCAACGATCGCGGCGCCCACGAGGTGACCGCGGTCGTTGGGGAGCTTCGCCACCTTAATGCCAAGGCCACCGCGGCCCTGCACGCGGTACTCGTCGATCGAGGAACGCTTCGCGAAACCGGAATCGGTCACGGTAAACACGAACGTGTCGGGGTGAGCGACATCCATCGCGAGAAGCTCATCATCGCCACGGAACTTCATGCCGGTCACGCCGCCCGTGACGCGGCCCATCGGGCGCAAAACGTCGTCGGAAGCGGGGAACCGCACGCTCTGGCCGTTCTTCGAGACGAGCAACAGGTGATCGTCACTGTTGACCGCGCGAGCCGCCACAAGCTCATCGGTGACGAGGGAACCGTCGGGCCCCTCAAACTCACGCAGGTTGATCGCGATCAGGCCGGCGCTGCGGTTCGAATCAAACGCGCTCATCGCGGTCTTCTTCACGATGCCGTGCTTCGTGGCGAGCACGAGATATTCGGCTTCGTCGTAGCCGCCGATCACGAGCACGGAGCGGATCGTCTCATCAGGCTGGAATTCGAGAAGGTTCGCGATGTGCTGGCCCTTCGAGTCGCGCGGCGCCTCGGGAAGCTCGTAGCCCTTGATGCGGTACACGCGGCCGAAGTTCGTGAAGAACAACAACCACTTGTGGGTCGTGGTCGTGAAGAAGTGATCCACGACGTCGTTCTCGCGCAGGCTCGCACCGCGCACGCCCTTGCCGCCACGCTTTTGCGCACGGTATTCGTCGGTCTTGGTCCGCTTGACCCAGCCGCCGCGCGTGATAGTGACGACCATGTCCTCTTCGGGGATGAGATCCTCAACGGACACATCGCCATCGAACGGCACGATCTGGGTGCGGCGCTCATCGCCGTACTTCTCGACGATCGCCTCAAGCTCCTCGCTCACGATTTCGCGCTGGCGCTGCTCGCTGCCAAGGATCTCTTCGTACTCGAGGATGAGCGCGGCGAGACGATCGTGCTCCTCCGTGATCTTCTGACGCTCGAGGGCAGCCAGTCGACGAAGCTGAAGCGCAAGGATCGCATTCGCCTGGATCTCGTCGATGTCCAGAAGCGCGATAAGGGCCGTACGAGCCTCGTCCACGTCAGGCGAGCGGCGAATGGTCGCGATGACCTCGTCGAGGGCATCGAGCGCCTTGAGGTAACCGCGGTAGATGTGGATCTGCTCTTCCGCCTTGCGCAGGCGGAAGCGGGTGCGGCGCACGATGACGTCGATCTGGTGCTTCGTCCACTCACGCACGAACGAGTCGATCGAGAGGGTTCGCGGCACGTCGTTGACGATCGCGAGCATGTTCGCGGAGAAGTTCTCCTGAAGCTGCGTCTGCTTATACAGGTTGTTGAGCACAACCTTCGCCACAGCATCACGCTTAAGGGTGAGCACGAGGCGCTGGCCGGTCTTACCGGAGGTTTCATCGGTGATGTCGGCGATGCCCTGGAGGCGGCCGGCCTTGACGAGCTCCGCAATCTTGCGCGCGAGGTTGTCGGGATTGACCTGGTAGGGAAGCTCGGTCACGACGAGCGCGAGACGCCCGTTGATCTCCTCGGTCTTGACGACGGCACGCTGCGTGATCGAGCCGCGACCCGTGCGGTACGCCTCCTCGATCCCCTTACGACCCGTGATCGTCGCGCCATTCGGGAAATCGGGGCCCTGGATACGCTCGATACACGCCTCGAGAAGCTCTTCCTTCGTGGCCTCAGGATTCGTGAGCAGCCACTGAACGGCAGAGGCCACCTCGCGCAGGTTGTGCGGCGGGATGTTCGTGGCCATACCCACGGCGATACCGGCCGAGCCGTTCACGAGAAGGTTCGGGAAACGCGCCGGCAAAATCACGGGCTCGTCGACGGTGTTGTCGTAGTTGCCCGTCATGTCGACGGTGTCTTCGTTGATGTCGCGCACGAGCTCGAGGGCGAGCGGCGACATCTTGCACTCGGTGTACCTCGAGGCGGCGGCGCCGTCGTCACCCGCGGAGCCAAAGTTACCCTGGCCAAGGATGAGCGGATAGCGCATGTTCCACGGCTGCACGAGGCGCACCATCGCGTCATAGATCGCGGAGTCGCCGTGCGGGTGGTAATTACCCATAACCTCGCCAACGACCTTCGCGCACTTGCTGAAGGAACGCTCGGGGCGGTAGCCGCCGTCGTACATGCCGTACACAATGCGGCGGTGCACGGGTTTGAGGCCGTCGCGCACATCGGGAAGTGCACGCCCCACGATCACGCTCATCGCGTAATCGAGGTAGCTCTTTTGCATCTCCTTGTTCAGATCAACCTGGAAGATCTGATCGCCCTCATCCTCGTCGATCGCGTCGACGGTGGTGGTGAGGCCCTGCGGGATCGCGTGTTCGAGATCCTCGGCGCTCTTCGGGCCCTGGTCCTCGATGTTCTCGTCGCTCATGTCCTTCTCCCCTACTCTTCCTCGCGTGAATGCTCTCTCAATAACCGCTGCTTACCCCTCGGGGCACCGGTTTAGATATCGAGGAAGCGCACGTCCTTCGCGTTTTCCTGAATGAACCGGCGACGCGCATCGACGTCGTCACCCATAAGCACGCTGAACACCGCGTCGGCGTCGGCGGCCTCGTCCATCGTCACCTGCTTGAGGGTGCGAAGGTCCCGGTCCATCGTGGTGGTTTGCAGCTCGCGCCAGTCCATCTCGCCGAGACCCTTGTAGCGCTGGATGCCGTTGTCCTTCGGGATGCGCTTACCGGCCGCGCGGCCCTCTTCGAGCTTGCGGTCGCGCTCCGCATCGCTGAACACGTACTCGTGTGGCGCGTTCGTCCACTTGAGGCGGTACAGCGGCGGCATCGCGATGAAGACGTGCCCGAGCTCGATGAGCGGGCGCATGTACCGGAACAGCAGCGTGAGCAGAAGCGTGCAAATGTGCTGGCCGTCAACGTCGGCATCCGCCATGAGGATGATCTTGTGGTAGCGCAGCTTCGTGGGATCGAAATCCTCACCAATGCCCGTGCCGAACGCCGTAATGAGCGAACGCACCTCCGCGTTGTCGAGAGCGCGATCAAGCCGCGCCTTTTCGACATTAAGGATCTTGCCGCGGATCGGGAGGATCGCCTGGGTCTTCGGGTCGCGGCCCGAAACCGCCGAACCGCCTGCCGAGTCACCCTCGACGATAAAGATTTCGCTGATCGCGGGGTTGCGGCTCGAGCAGTCGCGAAGCTTGCCGGGCATCCCGCCCGTTTCAAGCGGCGACTTGCGGCGGGTCGCATCGCGCGCCTTGCGGGCTGCCTCGCGGGCCGCGGCCGCCGACTGCGCCTTCGTGACGATCGTCTTCATCTCATTCGGGTGGGCCGACGCCCAGTCCGCGAGCTTGTCGGTCATCACCTTCGACACGAACGTGCGCGCGATCGTGTTACCGAGCTTGGTCTTCGTCTGGCCCTCGAACTGAGGCTCGCCGAGCTTGACGGACACAACGGCCGTGAGGCCCTCGCGGATGTCTTCGCCCGTGAGGTTCGCGTCCTTTTCCTTCATGAGGTTGTTCGCTCGCGCGTAGCGGTTGATCACGCCGGTGAGCGCGCTGCGGAAGCCTTCTTCGTGCGTGCCACCCTCGTGCGTGTTAATCGTGTTCGCGTACGTGTGCACCGATTCCGAATACGCGGAGGTCCACTGCATCGCGATCTCCACGGAGATCATGTGGTCGGTGTCTTCGCTCTCGAAGCTGATGATCTCCGGGTGGATCACCTCGGCACGCTTCTGCTTGTTGATGTACTTGACGAAATCCTCAAGGCCCTGCTCGTACAGGAACGTCACGGACTTCGTCTTGGGCTTCTCCGCGGTGTCGGCGCCAGCCTCGGTGGGGCGCGCCGCATCGTTGATGCCATCGTTTTCGTCGACATCCTGGTCGAGATTGTCGAGATCGGGAAGATCATCGTCAACGGGATCCTCGACCGGGCGGTGATCGGTGAGCGTGATCTTGAGGCCCTTGTTGAGGAAGGCCATCTGCTGGAAACGCTTACGCAGCGTCTCGAACTCGTACTCGGTGGTCTCGAAAATGTCACCGTCGGCCCAGAACGTCACGCTCGTGCCGGTCTCGGTGGTTTCCTCACCCTTTTCGAGCGGGGCGTTCGGCACGCCGTGCGTGTACTGCTGGCGCCACACGTAACCGTCACGCTTAATTTCGACCTCGAGGCGCTTCGAAAGCGCGTTCACGACGGACGAGCCCACGCCGTGCAGACCGCCCGAGACCGCGTAGCCGCCGCCACCGAACTTGCCGCCCGCGTGGAGCACCGTCAGCACGAGCTCAACGGCGGGCTTCTTCTCGGTGGGGTGCATCGCCACGGGAATACCGCGACCATCGTCGATCACGCGCACGCCGCCGTCCTCGAGGACGTCCACGGTGATCTCACTCGCGTAGCCCGCGAGCGCCTCATCAACCGAGTTGTCGACGATTTCGTACACGAGGTGGTGCAGGCCGCGCTCGCCAGTCGAACCGATGTACATGCCTGGGCGTTTACGAACCGCCTCGAGGCCTTCGAGGACGGTGATGTCCGAGGCGTCGTAATGCGGTGCGTTTTCCTGGGCTTCGCTCACGAAGGAATCTCCTTGATGGTCAACGCCGGGTCGGTTGAGCCCGGGTGTGAGGATCGAGGGCCCGTAAACCACGACGACCCCTGTGTAGGGGACCAGGCCCACCGTGGGGGCCCGTGGCCTCTCAGGGCCGTTTGCGGGCCGCTGAGCGAGTCTCGACCACTCTCAACCCTCAAATTTTACCGCACAGCATCGGTGAAAGTGCGTTCATGCGTACAGATCGAGGTGGCGTGTGTCGGGCGGCACAACCCCTCCCCCCTTGAATTGCATAGGGGTTGTGGGGGTTTGGGCGACCGACAACTTCGAATTGCATAGGGCTAACGGGGGTTTGAACCACCCGGCGGTGCGGAGTGGGCCGGGGCGGACCGGAGCAGGACGGGGCGGAGCGGACCGGGCCAGACCGAAATAACCCCCACAACCCCTATGCAATCCAAAGGGGCGGGGCGGAATAACCCCCACAACCCCTATGCAATTCAAAGGGAAAAAGGTGGGGTGCGGAGTCCGACGCTTGCCGGCCTCCAGCACCCCACCATTTCTCGGCCCGTTTCCGAGCCACATCAGGGCCTTACACCATCACAGCCCTGTTCTCCATTCGCTGCTCCCTACTTGCCGCCTCTGCGGCGAGCAACAACGACGGCCACCACGCCACCGAGCACGATGAGCGCCGCAACACCCGCGGTAGCCGCGATCTCCGCACCCGTGCGCGGCATATGCGAACCGCGATGAGAGGAGGCATCCTTCGACGGAATCCTCGACGGACCTTCGGCCGAGGAACCGTCGGGCTTACCCGGGGCCTGAGAACCCTCGCTGCCACCCTTCACGGGCGGCTTACCGGGGTTCCTCCCGCCATCGGTATCCGGGTTCGCGGGGCGCTCGGGAGCGTCATCGCCCGGGTTCGCCGGGTTCTCCGGAGTGCTGGGCTCGGGCGCCTTCTGCTTCTCGGTAATGGTCACCGTCACGACTCGCACAACCGAGCGGCCGTCGGCATCCGTCGCGACGAGCGTGACCTTCTGCTCGCCTGGCACGAGAACCGTGCCGGGAGCGAGCGCGAGAGTCGTGTCGCCGTCCTTGAACGCCGAGCCGTCGTCGGTCACCGTGAAGTGGCTGAGCACCGTCTTCGCGGCGGCTGCCTGGTCAGCGAGCGCACCGTGCTCGACCTCGAAGGCCACCGTGTCGGGTCCTTCGATCACGGCATCGTCGTCGACGATAAACGTCGTGGTGTGCGTCGTGACGTTGCCGGCAAGATCCGTCGCCTTCACGCTTGCCGTGTAGAAACCAACCGGAAGATCGGCCGTCTTGATTCTCGTGCCGAGCCGGGTTTGCGCGGTGCTTGTCTCGGTGCCATCCACGACGGTCGTCGGCTCAGGCACGCTCCTATCGCCTGCATCGGAAGCCGCCTCTTCAGCATTCACGCTGTTCGGGGCGACCTCGCCAGCATTATCGCCGTCGGTCGTCTCGGGCGGCGCGAGCACGCCGTCGATCGTTGCGGCCTTGCTCGTCAGCTCGGTGTCCTCGTTGTAGATCTCCTTCCCGTTGAGGCTCACCGCGACGTTGGCGAGGTTTGGATCCTCGCCCCACGCTTCGAGCTCGCGCTGGTCGCGGATCACCTCCATGTCCTTGACGGTGTCGATGCCAACGGTGGGAGCCTCTTTGTCGACAACGACGGGAATGATCGCAACGAGTTCATTGCCCATCGAGTCGTTCGAGTACACGAGGAGCTTGTCGCCGTCGCGGACGGTGACGAGGTGCTCGAACTCCTGGCGATTAACCTCCTCACCGGGGTGGTTGTGCCGCACGAAGTCGGTCAGGTACTCGTTGTTGATCGCAAGGTAGTGACCCCAACCGTCATCGCTGATCGATCCCTTGAAGGTGACGTCATCGGTGTTCGTGTAGAGCGTGCCGCCCACGAGGCCAGGCTCCGTGAAGTGGAGGCTCGGCGGCTTGATATCCACCCATAGGCGGAACGAGCCACTGAACTGCTCCTCACCCTTGTCGTCCTTCACGATCTGGTGGAAATCGATGATTCCCACGTCGATCGGGAGGTCAACGCTGAACGTGTCGCCCTCGATCGTTGCGGCAATCGGCTCGTTCCTCGTGATCGTGCCGTCCTTCGCACGCGACGTCGGGATGAATTCGATCGAGCTCACGGGATCCTGGATCTTGCCGGTGAGGTGGAGAGTCTTTCCATCCTCACTTACGCCCTCGCTCTTCGAGCTGATATCGCACCAGTTCTCTTCCGCATTGCACGTCTCGATGTCGTAGGTCGGGCGAGCAAAGCCGTTGTCCTCGGGCTTCTCCTCGGGGGCGGGCGCCTCGCGGCCCTCGATCTCGACATCGAGGGTGCCCTCAGTGGCGCCATCGCTCGCCACCACGGTCACGACGGGAACACTCGGATCGACCTTCTCGGTGTACGTGAAGGTGCCATCCGGCTTGACCTCGACAGGTTCGTTGAAGATCCACGCCTTCAGGTTGGCATTCTCGCGCTCATCGGTAATCGTGCCGGAGAGCGTGAAGCTGCCGTCCTCGCCCACAACGAGCTTGCCATTGTCGTTGAGCGCGCTCTTGTCGATCGTGATGGTGGGCGCTTGCGCGTCCTGCTCGACCGTGATCGTGCGCCGTGCGACCTCCTTGCCGGAAGCGTCGTAGGCGATGACCTCGAGCGTGTACGGGTTCGGGCCCTTGTAGGCCTTATCGACGTACTCGAACGTGCCATCGGTAATCTTCGCGTCCTCACCATTCACGGTGACGCGGGAAACCTCGCCCTGGACAACGCCCGACACTTCGAGGGCACCGTCGGAATCCTTACCCACGTACGCGCTCTCCCCCTCGGGGATGCTGTGCCCGTTCACGTTGACGAACAAAGGCGCATCGCTGAACGTGACGATAGTGGAGGCCTCGTTGAAGCCGCGATCGACGGCGCCCACCGTGACGTACGGGGTTGCCGGATCGAACGTGGCGACGAAGCTGCCGTCGGCCTGCTTTTCGACCGTAAGCTGCTCCCCGCTCGCGTCGAGCACGATCGGATCGTCGAGGATGCCCGTGCCGCCCTGATTATCGACGGCCGTGAAATGCACGCGGCCCGGCTCCTTGTCGAGAATGTCGATCGTGGGTGCCGCGGTGTCCACCGTGAACGGCAGGTCCGTGATCTGCGGCTCGTAACCCTCGGCGATGCGTGCCTTGAGGCGGAACGTATAGGAGCCGTCGGCAAAGGGCGTTTGCTTACCCGTCGACTTATCCCACAGCGTGCCGTCGAACGAACGGCCCATGAACGTGAGGTCGCCGTCGAACGCGGTCGGCACCTTCGAGCCGATCATGCGTCGCAGCATCTCATCCTTGCCGAGGCTCGCGATAACCTTGCCGTTCGCGTCGAGAATCTCGTATTCGACCTCATCCGCGTTACGCATGAGCAGCATGCCCGGGGTCACCGTGTCGAGAACGCCGTCGCCGTTCGGGGAGAGCGCGAGCGGCTTCTCATCGGGGTTGTTGAGCTGGGTTGTGGCCTCACCGAGGGAACCCACGAGGTTCGTGTTGTCGGCGGGGCCATCCTCGATCCACGGCTTGCCCGGCTCCTGGATGATGTTCTCCTCATTCCAGTCACCCACGAAACCGAGGTAGGGAACGGCAATGTCAAGCGCGCCATTCTCGCCCTTGAACTGGGCCCAGCCCTCGATGAAGTGATTACCCGCAGCGGTGTGCGGGGTGAGGGTGAACTGCACCGTGGCGGTTCCGCCCGCGGGCACGGTCACGTTCGAGGCCGACGCCGCCAGGCTCTCATTCGAGACCGTGGCAAGAGTGGGCTTTCCCGCCTCATTCGTTTCCCCGAGCACCTTTTGTGCGGGGATGCTGAACGTGCGGTCCTGATCGCCGCGGTTCGTGAGCGTGACCGTGAAGGTCGTCGGCCCGTTGATCTGCTTCAGTGCGACGGCTGCCTCGCCGTCGACGGTAGCGGTGACGTCAGTTGCGAGCGCGCGATCGACCTCCGCGAGACCCGCACCGATCTGGCGAGGGAGGTACGGGGTGCCGTCCTCGTTTTCGAGGATCTTCGCGGTGTTCATGAGTGACGTTTCGATGAGCTCAACGCGTTCCTTGCCCGTGATGTCCGGGAAGCGCTCCTCGAACTTCTGCGTGAGAAGCGCGCTGAGGCCCGCGACATTCGGGGTCGCCATCGACGTGCCGCTCATGTTCTCGTACTCGTTTTCGCCGACGGTCGAGTACACGTTGCCGCCGATACCCGCGAGCTGCGGCTTGAATGACAGGTCGTTCGGGGTTCCCCACGAGGTAAACGAACTCGGCTCGAGACCGTCGGGAGCCGGATCCTGCTTGATCTGGTCCGTGAAGGTGACCGTCGCGTTCGGGTCTGCTTTAAGGGCGTCGATCAGCTGGTGGCCCTGCTCGTTCGTGAGGGCCGCACCGAAGGTCTTGAACTTGTCGATGCCCGCCATGCCGCGGTACCCCTCTTCGCCATCGCTGTTGAACACCATGACGCCTTCCGCGCCGTGGTCAAGGGCGTACTGGAACTTTTCCGCGAACGAAATCTCGCCGCGCGAAATGAGCGCGTACTTGCCCTTGAGGTCGATGCCGTCCTTGTAGTCCTCCGGGCGGCCGAGACCCACGTACTGATACGGGTGAGGCTTCGCGTCAGGCTCACCCACGCCCTCGAGGTAGCCGATATCGGTGCGCTCGCCGTTCGCCTCGAAATAAACAAGCGGAACACTCAGCGTCGAGTTATTCACCGAGGCGATCGAGAACGCGGAATCATTCGTCGAGGGGCTGCCCGCCGTACCGTCATCGAGGCGACCAAGCACGTCGTCCGGCCCACCTTCGAGCGAGAAGTTCTGCCCCTCATTACCGGCGGCCACGAGCGTGATCACACCCTCTTCGCGGGCCTTCTTCATGGCCTCATAGGCGCCGTCGGAAAGATCCGGGACACCGTTCGGGCTGCCAAGAGACATATTGATGACATCGGCCTTGAGCTTCACCGAGTCCTCGATCGCGGCGATGATGTCGCCATCATTCGCCCCCGAGGACTTCTTCGGGTCGTTCGAAAAGACCTTCATCGCAAGCAACTGCGCATTGGGTGCTGCGCCATCGATACGGCCCGTCGAGGCAAAGTCAGGGGTGTCCCCCTCGGAGCCATTCGCCGCGGTAATACCCGCGACGTGCTGGCCGTGCTGCGAATCGGTGAGGTCCATGACCTCGAAGTTGTCGTCCGCGTAGTTGTAGCCCGTCGGCACCTTCTCATTGAACTTGCCGGCCGCTTCGGGGTTGATGCTCGTGATCTTTGCGTTCTTGAAGACACCGTCGTCAAGGCGCATATCCGGGTGCTGGGCGTACACACCCGAGTCGATGATCGAGATCACCGTGCCCTCGCCGTCAACGCCGAAGTCCTTGTACGCCTGGGCAACACCCTGGAGCTCACGCGCCGAGTACTCGCTCTGGTAGTACACGCGCTCGCGGCGCACCGAGGCGACCTGCTTCTCGGTCGCGAGGTTTTGGATCTTGCCCTCGGGCATTTCGGCGCTGAAGCCATTGACGAGATACCCGAACTGTCGATCCACCTTCAGGCCGTACTTCGCCTTCCACGACTCAAGCAACTTTGCCTGGTTCGAAAGGCGGCTCTTCTCGCCGGATTCGCTCGGGGCCGACGGCTGCTCCTTCAGCATGACGACGACGCGCACGCGTTCGTTAGACACGGGGCGGGTGCCCCGCTTCTCACGCTGTTTCTGAATCGCCGCGCGCTGAATCTGCGAGATCGCCGACGCTGATTCGTGGTCATCGGTAGGTGCAGCGAGCGCTGCCGGGACGGCAAAACCCGCGGCGACAGCACTCACCGACAACGCGGCAAGAACTTTGCGCATAAAGCCTGGGGACACAGTGTTCTCCTTTGAATAAAACTGCGAGGAATCAAACCGAGAACACCGGGATCTGCAACGCGCCGGGCCGGGGCCAAGGGAAGAACGAGAAGCGGCTCTGTGACTCAGTTATCACAGAAGCCTAGACACATTGCGGGACTTAAGTGGCCGGTTGCTCAAAAAATGACACGGAAAAAACGAAAGGCCTGGTCATCCGTCGGAACCCTCCGGCCCTGCCAAAACGACTCCATGCCGTGCTCCGCCATTCACCCACCCGTAACTTTCTGCGCTTAAATTCTGAAAAGCCCGTTATTGTCCCCCCACCCTCTCCAGGAGATCCCATGCGCAAAGCAACGGCAGCTGCGCTCACAGGCCTACTCCTTTTGACCGCGGGCGCCCCCGCGTTCGCGGCCGACGGCGACCGAACCGACATCAAAGACATCACGATTCTTGCGACGACCGACACCCACGGCACGGCGCTGAACTACAACTACTTCACGGGCAAGCCTTTCGGCACGCCAGAGGACCCGAAGAACCTTCGCGGCATGGACCACCTCGCAACCGCGATCACGGAGATCCGCAAGGACAAGGGCGAGAGCGCTGTTGCTCTCCTCGACAACGGCGACGCGAACCAGGGGTCCTCCCTCGAGACGGTCTACAAGCGCGACCACGCCAAGGGTGACGTTGACCCGATCGCGACGATCTACAACTACCTCGAGTACGACGCCGGCGTTGTGGGCAACCACGAGTTCAACTACGGCCTCGACGAACTCCAGGACTACAAGGGCGCTCTCGACTTCCCGCTCCTCGGCGCTAACGTCACCGATAAAAAGACCGGCAAGCCCTACCTCGAGCCCTACACCTTCGTGAACAAGAAGACTGCCGATGGCCACGACGTGAAGATCGCCGTGATCGGCGTCGTCACGCCCGGCATCCCCGGCTGGGACGGCAAGAAGGTTGAGTCCCTTAACTTCGGCGACCAGGTCGAGGCCGTCCAGAAGTACGTTCCCGAGGTCAAGGAGAAGGGCGCGGATGTCGTCGTCGTTCTCGCCCACACCGGCCTCGACCCGGAGGGCTACGAGTGGAAGGCCGCTGACCTCCAGGAGAATGCCGCGCGCTCGATCGCCGAGAACACCTCCGGCGTCGACGTCGTGATCGGCGGCCACTCGCACCAGACCGATCAGGTGCAGAACTACTACACCAACAAGGACGGTCACGAGGTTCTCTTCACGCAGCCTGGCTACCACGGGCGTTTCCTTTCGAACGTGACGATCCCACTGAGCCTCGACAATGACAAGGTTGTTGTCGACTGGAACGAGAAGGAGAAGCCGAGCGCCGAAGCCGTCAAGGCCGCGGATTACGCGGCCGATCCGGAGATTGAAAAGCTCATTTCCGATTGGCACGAGAAGACCAAGAAATGGGTCGAGACGGTCGTCGCCAAGGCCACCGAGGACATGCCCGCCGCCACTTCGGCCTGGGAAGACACCGCGATCCTCGACTTCATCAACTACGTGCAGACCGAAGAGATCAAGCGCGCGATGAAGGGCACAAAGAACGAAGGCCTGCCGATCGTTGCTGAAGCCTCGCCGTTCTCACGCGAGGCCGTGTTCAAGAAGGGCGATGTCACGATCGCCGATATGGCTTCGCTCTACATCTACGACAACACCCTCTTGGGCGTGAAGATGAATGGCACTCAGCTCAAGGAATATCTCGAGCACTCGGCTCGCTACTACAAGCAGCAGGAGGAGGGCGCGAAGATCGACGATTGGTCGACCGTCACGAACGCCCAGTACGACGGCATGACCCGCGGCATTCCCGACTACTCCTACGACGTGCTCTCGGGCGTGAGCTACCACATCAACATCTCCAAGCCCGTTGGAGAGCGCATCGAGAACCTCACGTGGCCCGACGGCACCCCCGTGAAAGATAACGACGAGTTCATCCTCGCGCTCAACAACTATCGACAGTCGGGCGGCTCGGGTTACCCGGCCGTCAAGGAGGCCGAGGTTGTCTATGACGAGCAGGTGGCGATCCGCGATCTCATGATCGAATGGGCGACCAAGAACAAGACGATCGACCCGGCGAACTTCTTTGCGAAGAACTGGGACGTGAGCACCTCGGCTGCTCCCGCGGTTGATCTTCCCGCCGACGATGAGGTGGCGCAGCCTTCCGGTGACTCGGGCACTCTCGTGGACGAGCCGAACGACGGGGCTTCCGCTGATGGGGATGCTGACGGAGAAACTGATGATTCCGCTGATGATTCCGATGGCGGCGAGACGATTCCGATCAACGATTCGGACGACGATGCCGATCACTCGAAGCCCTCTGCTCCCTCGCGGGCGCGCGGCCCGCTCCCGCGCACGGGCGCGGAAAGCCTCGCCGTTGCAGGTGTGGCATTCTCGCTCCTTGCGGCGGGTGGCGCGATGATCGCTCGCAGGCGTCGGGCCTGATCTCATAGGTGCCCCGTAAAAAGGAGGGCCGGAGCCGGGTGGCTTCGGCCCTTCTTTGCGCCTCACACACCCCAGCACCGCCAGCACCACCCCTGACTCCTCCCTCCTCACCAGCCTTCACCCCCTCCCTTACCACTCCCCTACACCCCCTAACCCTTCCCTAATTTCCCCCGCTCCGCCTCACTTGCCCCTCACCCACTTCACACATCACCACCCCGATCACGAAAGTGGTGAAAAAGAGCCAAAAAGCGCCATCTACCTACGTGAGGGGGCGATTTTTCACCACTTTCACCGCGGCTGCACTACCCGTAGGTATCGCGCGGACCGCGCCACGTCACCGTGCGGCGCCCCTTTTTCCACGATTGCGTACTCGGTCCAGCAACCTTGATTTCGCTCACGACCTGCGCACCCACCCGTTCGTGGATTCGCGTAATGATCTGCGGGCCGAGCATTCGAAGCTGCGCCGCCCACGCGGAGGAATCCGTGCTCACGACGAGCACGCCCTCCTCGAAACTTTCGATGTGGCAATGCTGCGCGATAGCGGGCCCCACGATGTCGTCCCATTCGGCTAGCACACGCCCCGCACTCAGGCCCCGATCCCACCCGAGGTTCACGAGCATCTTTTCGAGCACGGTGTTCAGGCGCTGAGGATCGCGCGGATCGGGCCGCGCCCCCGAATACCCCGCTCCCTGCGATCTCTCGCCGCGCGGATCGCCCTTGGGGCGCGTCAGCCTACTCGCACGCGGCCGGTATCCGTGCTTTTTGGCGGCGGCGCGAGCCTGGTTGAGGGCGCGCCGGCCGAGCTCTTCGGGGCGCGCGAAGTCTCGGGGCCTCGCATCGGGGTCGGGCGCGAGTTCCTCGCTCAGCTCCGTTCCGACGCTTTCCTCGCCCTCCGGGATCCCACGTTTCTCATGGTGCGGCCGCGCTTCACTGCCGTTGCTCGCCGCGACGCCTAACGGAACTGGGCGACCGGTCTGCTCGTCAGGGTGTCCCGGCTCCGGGCGACCCTGCTCGGGGTAGCCCTGCTCGGGGCGGCGTTGCCACGTCCCGAGCGCGTAGGGGTTGAGGGATGCACGGTTATCGCCGTTCACCACGTGGCCCCCTGACTACTCGCCCCTCGAGGTCCGTCGTCACGCGCGGTGGCGGAACCCTTGACCACGTCAATGACGTGCACGTCGTCGCCGATGGAACGGGGGATGTCGGCGTCGTTGGCGGTTGTGATGAGCACTTGCGCGGCGCCTTTGATGATGCGCCCGAGGCGTTCGCGGCGGTGGGCATCGAGTTCACTGAAGACATCGTCAAGGATGAGGATCGGTTCGCCGTCGCCGAGGTCGCCTTCTTCGATCGTGAGGAGGTCGTAGGAGCCGAGTCGGAGAGCGAGGGCGAGCGACCATGATTCGCCGTGGCTCGCGTACCCCTTGGCGGGGAAGTCACTGAGGCGGATCTCGAGGTCGTCGCGGTGGGGGCCCACGAGGCTTACGCCTCGCTCGATTTCGTCGTCGCGGCGTTCGGCGATGTGGGCGAGGAGGGCGTCGTGGAGCTGCTGGAGGCTCGGCAGCGGAGGTTCGTCGCGCGTCGTTTCGGCGTCGCTCGCGGCGGCGAGGTCACCCTCGAGAATGGTCGAGGTGTAGCGGATGTTCGCGGGGCTCGTGACGGCGCCGCGGCCGTCGGGGCCGAGACCGAGGTTAGGGTCGGCGCCTTCATCGCTTGAAACCCGCAGGTAGGAGTATCCAACGTGGGGTCGCAAGCGATTCACGAGGTGGAGGCGCGCGCGCATGAGTTCAGCTCCGCGACGCGCGAGCTGCTCATCCCAAACGGCGAGGGTCGATTCGGCGGCTTCGCGCGGGTCCATGCCGCCAATGTCGGAGGGCCCGTGTGTGCCGCCTCGCCCCCTGTTCATCGCCCGCATCTGTTTCAGAAGGTGGTTGCGCTGGCGCAGAACCTTGTCGTAATCCGATTTGATGCTCGCAAAGCGCGGGGCGATTTCGAAGAGGATCTCGTCGAGGAAGCGCCGGCGACCTTCGGGCTCGCCCTTGACGAGGGCGAGATCTTCGGGAGAGAACATCACGGCGCGAACCTGCCCGAGGACCTCGCGGGCGCGTGCGAGTGGTTGCGAATGTAGGCGCACTTCGTTGGGGCGGCCGGGGGCGATCTGCATGTCGATGCGCACGTCGCGGCCGGAGCGTTCGCACATCGCGCGGATGATTGCGGTCTTCTCGCCTCGCCGCACGAGGGCCGCGTCATGGGCGACTCGGTGCGAAGAGAGGGTCGCGAGGTACCAGAGGGCCTCGACGATGTTCGTTTTGCCCTGGCCGTTCGCACCCACAAACACGGTGATCCCGGGCGTGAAGCGAAGGAGGGTGTGTGCGTAGGAGCGGTAGTTGAGGAGTTCGAGCGCCTTGAGGTGCATCGAGAATCAGGAACTCAGATGCGCATGGGCATGAGGAGGTAGCGGTAGTGCTCCTCCGGCGCCGCTTCGAGCGACTCCTGGCCACGCAGCACGGTTGGCTTGACCGAATCGGGAAGCGAGAAGTGCGTGAAATCGGTGCCGAGTGCGCCGAGGCCATCGAGGAGGAAGCCCGAGTTGTAGCCGACGACCAAGTCGCCGCCATCGACCTGTGCTTCGAGGACTTCGCTCGCCTGTGCGTCGTCGCCGTCGCCCGCTTCGAGGGCAACCTGCCCCTCGCTGAAGGTGAGGCGAACAGGGGTGTTGCGCTCGGCGACAAGGCTCACGCGCTTGACGGCCTCGATCAGGGGCGCTGTCGCGACACTCACGGTGTACGGCGTGACGTCCGGGAACAGGCGCAGCACGGGCGGGTAATCGCCGTCGACGAGGGTCGAGGTCGTGCGGCGGCCAGAGGATTCGAAACCGATAAGGTTTGCCGTCTCGCCTTCATTGAGCGCAATCTCGACGTTGCCGCCGCTGAGCGATCGCGCCACCTCGGTAAGGGTTCGTGATCGCACGAGGGCACTCAGTTCGCTCGAGGGGCTCGCGGGGTTCCACGTGAACTCGCGCACGGCGAGGCGGTAGCGGTCGGTCGCGGCCATCATGACTTTTTCGCCGTCGATCGTGACCTTAACGCCGGTGAGCAGGGGAACGACGTCGTCTTTGCTCGCGGCGATTGACACCTGCGAGATGGCCCGCGCGAACGTTCCCGAGTCGACGGTGCCCACTACGGGTGGCATCTCCGGAAGCACGGGGTATTCCGCAACGGGGAGCGTCGCGAGTGAGAACCGCGAGGAACCACACAGGATTTCGACCTTGGGGCCCTCGTGCGTGACGGACACGGTTTTGTGGGGCAGCGCCCGCACAATGTCGTTGAGCATCTTGCCCTGGACGAGTACCTCACCTGGTTCGTCGATGTCAGCTTCGACTGAAATATGGGCACTGACTTCGTAGTCGAAGGTCGAAAACTTCAGTTCACCTTCTTCGGCAACGATCCTCACGCCCTGAAGGATGGGCATTGCGGGGCGCTGCGGGAGTGTGCGGGTTGCCCACGAAACGGCATCGCTCAGCACGTCCCGATCAAGATGAAATTTCACGCCTCGGCTCCTTTACAAAAAAGCTTGCCGCGCCCTCGCGCGTACTTCCCAACTTTAGCCAAATTCTTGGCTTCGCGCCCGGGTCAAAATTACACGCTTGTCATTCTCATCCCCAAGGATTCCACATCGTCGAGGCTCGAGCGTGCGCTGTCACGCGACTTTTCCCCATTACCCGCATCTCAAGTTTAAACAACCCTCTTAATTACGTCTGTTGACGCTGTGGATAACCACTATTATTGCAGGTCAGAGCGAGAACTACACGTTTCGGATTCGGTGTGAGGATCGACGAGGAACTGTTGATGCATTGGGTATAACTGTCATTTTCGCAAGTGTTTGCGCGCCGTCAACTCACAAAAGGCAAGCCGTGCGTGCACATTCTCCACAAAGTTTTCCACAATTCTGGAAACTGTGGGCCTGACCAGGAGCGTTGCGCGGCCCGCAACCGTCGGACCTCAGCGCCTCCCCTGCTCCTGCGCGTTCGCCTTCACTCGCGCCGTAAGTTCCGTGACCTGGTTAAACAGGGCGCGACGCTCTTTCATGAGGGTCGAAACTTTCTTGTAGGCATGGATCACAGTCGTGTGATCGCGCCCGCCGAACGCGTCACCGATGGCCATGAGCGGCATCTCGGTGAGCTCACGGCACAGATACATCGCACATTGGCGGGCCGTGACCAGTGCGCGCGTGCGCGCGGTGCCCTTGATTTCATCGACACCGAAGCCAAAGTACGACGCCGTTTCCGCGATGATGAGGTTCGGCGTGATTTCAGCGCTGCCATCGTGCGTGAGCAGGTCTTTCAGCACGTTTTGCGCGAGCTCGACGTCCATGGGCTGCTTCGAGAGCGAGTGCAGGGCCTGGACGCGGATGAGCGCACCCTCGAGCTCCCGAATATTGGTGGAGATGTTCTCCGCGATGTATTCGAGCACCTCGCGCGGCACTTCTTCGGTGTTTTCGGCCGCGACTTTCTTGCGCAAAATCGCGATGCGGGTTTCGAGGTCCGGCGGTTGCACGTCCGTCATGAGGCCCATCTCGAATCGCGAGCGCATGCGATCTTCGAGGCCGCCGAGGAGCTTCGGTGGGAGATCCGAGGTGATGACGATCTGCTTGTTCGCGTTGTGCAGGGTGTTGAACGTGTGAAAGAACGCCTCGAGGGTTTCGGGCGCGCGCTGAAGGAACTGGATGTCGTCGATCAGGAGAATGTCGATGTCGCGGTAGCGCCGCTGAAACTCCTGGGCCTTACCGAACTGACCCGACTGCACCGAGTTGATGAAGTCGTTCGTGAATTCCTCGGAATTTACGTACCTGACCTGGATGTTTGGGTGCAGCTGCTTGGCGTAGTGACCTGTCGCGTGCAGGAGGTGGGTCTTGCCGAGGCCCGATCCGCCATAGATGAACAGGGGGTTGTAGGCGAGTGCGGGCTGTTCGGCGACCGCGTAGGCGGCAGCCTGAGCGAAGCGGTTTGAGGCGCCCACGACGAACGTGGCGAACGTGTACTTCGGGTTGAGCCGCGAATCGTTTCCGAGTGACGAGGAGGTGGGGAGGTCGCTGGAGCTGGCCGGTGCCTCGGCTCGGTCGGTTCCCTCGGCGGGCGTGTAGGGGGAATAGGGCGTGAGGTCCGACGGTTGCTGGGACCACGGCGATGCCACATTCACAGAGTTATCCCCATCGTGACGTGGGGTGACGGGGATTGATCCCGATGAATTCACAGAGTTATCCACAACGTTGTCCACCGGGGCGGTGCTCGATGGGGCGCTCGGTTCTGGCTCGTCGTCGAGGCCCAGCGTGGGGTCGATCGTCACCGCGAACGTCACGGGTTTGCCCATCGCCTGCGAGAGCGACGAACGAAGCTGATCGGGGATCCGCATCTCGAAAAGGTCCTTGACCGTTGCATTTGGCACCGCAATGAGGGCCGTGTCCTCGAGAAATCCTCGCAAACTGGAGAGGGTCACGTAGGCGAGGTGGCGATTCGACACCGAGTCATCGGCGCGCAGGATCTGCTGGCACTCGGCCCACAGCGCGTCGCGATCGAGTGCGGTCTCGTCCATTCGGGGGCTCCTCGTGGGAATCGGGGGTGCGGCGGACGTCCATAATTATCCACCATGTTTTCCACATTTATGCCCAATGACGTGGAAGAAGGCGCACACCCTGTTAAATCGTTGGGGATAACCATGAGATTCTAGGCACACTTCGCTGAATCGAGGCTCGTTCCATTGACCGGCTAGCCGCGCGATTCTAGACTCGATCAGTCTGTGTTCACGGAACCGACGCGTTCGGTTTCGCGCACACACCCGAAACCATTGGCCCCACGGGCCGTCTTTAACCGGGCCCTCCGGCCGCCACGCGGTTCCTTCCCGGAGACGAGGGCCCCGATTTATTTGGAGAGAAAAGATGACCAAGCGTACGTTCCAGCCGAACAACCGCCGCCGCGCCAAGAAGCACGGCTTCCGCGCACGCATGAGCACCCGCGCGGGCCGCGCCATCATCAACGCGCGCCGCTCGAAGGGCCGCGCGTCCCTCTCGGCCTGAGCCGCGGCGTGACGTGCGGGCAGCGAGCCGCCTACGTCACAACGACGACTTCCGCCTGACCACCCGCCAGGGAGTGTCAGCGGCCCGATCCCACGTGGTCGTGCACCTCGCGATCCTTTCCTCACCGGAGGTCAAAAGGATCCAGGAGGAGCCGCGCGTGGGATTTGTCGTGTCAAAAAAGGTCGGCAACTCTGTCGTCCGCAGCCGCACCAAGCGCAGGCTGCGGGAAATCATGAGAGCCCGCCTCGATCGCCTACCCGCGTACGCAACCGTCGTTGTGCGCACGCGCGCCGGCATCAACGACATCGGGCACGACACGCTCGTCAGCGAAGTCGATTCCGCACTCACCTCCGCCCTCGGCAAGCTCGCGAAGCGCAACGCCACGCATGAGGGAACACGGGGATGAAGGCAACCGTCGGAATCATTCGCGCGTACCAGCGAGGGATTTCCCCGTACCTGCCGGCCGCGTGCATGTTTACGCCCGTGTGCTCGCAATACGCACTCGACTCGATCCGCCGCCACGGAGCTCTCAAGGGGCTCCTTCTCACCGCGTGGCGGATCCTGCGGTGCAACCCCCTGAGCGGAGGCGGGATCGACCCAACCCCCGCACCCGGCATGTGGACGAACCCGAAACCCGCTCCCGAACGGGACACTGAAAGTACCGAGTTCGCCCACACCCACTAGGCTTGACCCGAACACCCGACCTCGCGCCGCTCATCGCATGACCGTCATGCGCATGCGAGCGGCAGGAAGAAAAGGCCGAAGTTGAACATTCTTTACCCCATCGAGTGGGTCGTCGTCTGGATCATGGTCCAGGCCCACAAACTGCTGTCCTTCGTCATGGACCCGGATTCGGGTTGGACCTGGCTGCTGTCGATCGTGCTTCTCACGGTCGTGGTCCGCATCATCATCTTCCCGCTTTTCGTCAAGCAGATTAAGAGCTCCCGCGGCATGCAAATGGCCGCCCCCGAGCTCAAGGCGATCCAGCAGAAGTACAAGGGCAAGACCGACCCCGAGTCCCGTCAGGCCATGGCCAACGAGACGATGCAGGTCTACAAGGAGCACGACGCCAACCCCGTGGGCTCGTGCCTTCCTGTCCTCATTCAGATGCCGATCTTCTTCGCGCTTTTCCGCGTGCTTTTCTACAAGCTGCCGGAGGCCGCAAAGAGCAACAAGAGCTTCGGCATCCTCACGCCCGAGCTAGCCGATAGCGCCCACAACGCGCGCATCTTCGGTGGTACGACGATCTCCGATTCGTTCCTCACTGGCGACATGTCCGCGAAGATCATCGCGGGCGTCATCATCGCACTCATGGTGCTCGTGACGTTCCTGACGCAGAAGGAACTGACGATGCGCAACATGCCGCCGTCGGCTCTCGAAGGCCCGATGGCGTCCACGCAGAAGATGATGCTCTATATGCTCCCGTTCATCTACGTGATCTCGGGTCCCGGTATGCCGATCGGTGTGCTCGGGTACTGGCTCACGACCAACGTGTGGACGTTCGGCCAGCAGTGGTGGATGATCTCGAAGAACCCGACCCCCGGTTCCGCCGCTGAAAAGGCTCGCCACGAGCGCATCAACAAGAAGCGTGAGAAGCAGGGTCTTGAGCCGCTTGACTTCACGCCGAAGAAGTCCAAGCGCGTGCAGGAGATGGAAGCGGCCAAAGCCGAGAGCATCCGCGTGCAGCCGAAGCGGTACGAAAACGGCCGGAAGCTGAGCGATGAAGAAATGCTCCAGCGTGCCCGCGAAAAGCGAGCGAAGGCCATCGAAGAGCGCCGCAAGAAGGCCGCTCAAAACGGTGCACAGAAGGCGGGCGGCTCGAAGCAGAGCAACGCCCTCGGCAAGAAGCGCAAGAAGAAGTAAGGATTCCCGATGAGCGAGAACGACACTTTTGACAACGAAGCGGTGGACACCCAGACGTCCGCCGACGAGCGCCTCGCGCGCCTCGAAGAGGAGGGCGACTTCGCCGCCGACTACCTCGAAGAACTCATGGACATCGCCGATCTCGATGGCGATATCGACATTGACGTCGACGGCGATCGCGCATCCGTGGAGATCCGCGGCGCCGCCGAGCTGAGCGCCCTCAACGAGCCGAAGGGTGAACTCCTCGAAGCCCTCCAGGAGCTCACGCGGCTCGCCGTTCAAACGAAGACGGGCGTGCGCTCGCGCCTCATGCTGGACATCGGTGGTTTCCGCGCAAGCCACAAGAGTGAGCTTGAGGAACTTGCCGAGAAGGCTGTCGAACAGGCCAAGAACGGCGAGGTTCCCGTTCCCCTTCGGCCCATGAACCCGTTCGAGCGCAAGGTCGTGCACGATGTTGCAAAGCGCCACGGCCTGCACTCGGAATCCGACGGTGAGGGCAAGACCCGCCACGTCGTGATCTACCCCGAAGACTGATGCTTCCCGCTCCCGCACACCTCGACTCTCTCGCTCGCGACCTCTTCGGTGAACGTCTTGCACTTGCCGAGCAGTACGCGGAGATTCTGCGTACCCGCGGAGCGGAAGAAGGCCTCATTGGGCCCCGCGAAGTCGATCGCATTTGGGAGCGGCACGTCATCAATTGCGCCCTCATGGTGCGTGCCCTCGGGCCCGCGGGCCTCGTCGAATCGCTCGCGGATGTAGGTTCGGGTGCCGGCCTTCCGGGGCTCGTCATCGCGATTGCCCGCGAGGATATTGACGTGACCCTCATCGAGACGATGCAGCGCCGTGTGGACTTCCTTGAGCGAGCGGTCGAGGAGCTGAATCTCGTCAATGTCGAGGTTGTGCGCGCTCGCGCTGAGGACCTTCATGGTGAGCGTGAGTTCGATGCGGTGACCGCGCGTGCCGTGGCGGCGCTCGATAAGCTCGCGAAGTGGACCGTTCCGCTTGTGCGCATCGGCGGCGAGCTCGTGGTGATGAAGGGCAGGAGCGCGCGTGACGAAGTCGTGAAGGCAGAAAAGACCCTCGCCCGTCTTGGCGCATGCGATGTTCGCGTTGAGGAATTCGGAGATCCATCCGTGGAGGTTCCTACTACAGTGGTACGAGCACACGTTCGTGAGGTATCGGGGCGAAAGGGGCCGCGTCGTGGCTGAGAAGAAGAAGAACTCTCTCGATGAAACACCGCTCATGCGGCAGCTTCGTAACGACATGGAGCTTCGCAAGCGCCTCGAGAAGGCGACCTTCGCCGCGCCAGAACACACCCGCATCATGGCCGTCGCGAATCAGAAGGGCGGCGTCGGTAAAACGTCGAGCGCCGTCAACGTTGCGGTCGCGCTCGCCAAGGGCGGTCTCAATGTTCTCGTTATCGATTCGGACCCTCAGGGCAACGCTTCGACGGCTCTCGGCATCCCGCACGATCCCGAAATCGCCTCGCTTTACGACGTGCTCATCGAGGATGAGCCGCTTTCGGCGATCGTGACCCCCTCTCCCGAAGCGGACACCCTCGAGTGCGCCCCCGCGACGATCGACCTTTCGGGTGCCGAGATCGAACTTGTTCCGATGGTGGCGCGCGAATCCAGGCTCAAGAACGCGCTTGCCGACTACTTCGAGGAACGCGAGCAAAAGGGCCTTCCTCGCCTCGACTACGTTCTCATCGATTGCCCGCCTTCGCTTGGGCTTTTGACGATTAATGCCCTTGTGGCCGCGCGCGAGGTGTTCATGCCGATCCAGGCCGAGTACTACGCGCTCGAGGGCATCGCGATGCTGTGGAAGAACATCGACCTCATCCGCAAGCACCTCAACCCTGACCTTGTGGTCTCGACGATCCTGCTCACGATGTATGACGCCCGCACCCGCCTCGCGGCCCAGGTGGCCGAGGATGTGCGTGCGCACTTCCCCACGCAAACCCTCGATACCGTCATCCCCCGGTCGGTGCGCATTTCGGAAGCCCCGAGCTACGCGCAAACCGTCTTGAATTACGATCCCAACAGCACGGGTGCTCTCGCGTACCGCGCCGCTGCGCACGAGATTTCCCGTCGCCCCGAGCCTAAGAACTGAAACGAGGAGATCATGGCGAAGAAACGTGGCCTTGGTCGGGGTATCGGTGCACTGATCCCCAGCTCCGAGCCTGCCGCAACCGAGAAGCCCGAGGCGAAGGACACGCCCACGCCCGAGCCTTCCGCGAAGTCGGCCGGCACGAAGGCGCCCACCTCGGCACAGCGCTCCGGCGCCTCCTCGAAGTCTGCTGCGCCCAAGCCTGCCGCGTCCTCCTCACCCTCGAAGAAGGCGTCCGACGCTACTCCCGCCCCTGCTGAGCCCAAGGCTTCCGCGTCGAAGCCAGCCGGCACACGCGGCGCCGACATGTTCTTTAGCTCCGAATCTGAATCCACTGATAAGTCGAGCGAGCGTCGGCGCGCAGCCGATCTTGAGCTCGCTGACTCGTGGGCACGCGATGCACGCTCGAAGCGCCGAAACGGCAAGAAGGCCGCAGCTAAGCCCGCAGCGGCAGCGCGTAAGACCGGTGACGAGGGCGCATCGAAAACCTCCGCGACCGCTCCGGTTGAGGTGCCCTCGGAAGGAGATGCGCAGGTTGCTGCTGCGACCGCACAGCCGTCCCACGACGGTCTCGTGCCCGTGCCGGGCGCCGAGTTTGTCGAGGTGCCGATCGCCGAGATCCGCGAAAATCCCCGCAACCCGCGAACTGTTTTTGACGAGGATGAACTCGACGAGCTCGCCTATTCGCTCCGTGAAGTCGGTGTTCTTCAGCCGATTGTTGTTCGTCCCGTTACCGACTCCGTCGATGGCGAATCCTTTGAGATCGTCATGGGTGAGCGCCGTTGGCGGGCCGCGAAACGCGCTGGTCTCAAGTCGATTCCCGCGATCGTGCGTTCGACCGCCGACGACGATCTTCTTCGTGATGCGCTTCTCGAAAACCTGCACCGCTCGCAGCTGAATCCCCTGGAAGAGGCAGCCGCCTATGGCCAGCTCCTCGAGGACTTCAACTGCACCCAGGATGAGCTCGCCGATCGCATTGGGCGCTCGCGCCCGCAGATCTCCAATACCCTGCGCTTGCTTCGCCTTCCTCCCCTCGTGCAGCGTCGACTCCAGTCCGGCGCGCTTTCTGCGGGACACGCCCGCGCGCTTCTGGGCCTCGATGATGTCCAGCTTCAGGAGGAGCTTGCCCAGCGCATCGTGAGCGAAGGCCTGAGCGTTCGCGCTGTTGAGCGCCTTATTGCGAATGGTGTTGAATCCTCGTCGGCAACCCGCACGGTGACTCGACGTAGTTCGTACAACCCGCGCGTTGTATCCCTGACCTCGCAGCTGTCGACGAAGCTTGAGGCACCGGTGCGCATCGATGTCGGTAAGCGCAAAGGTAAAGTCACGCTCGAGTTCACGAACCTCGACGATCTCGAACGGATCGTGGCGAAGCTCGGCCTCGAGGACGTCGAGCTCCCGCAGGACTGAGCCTGACGGGTCCCAGACGACTTCCCTTAGTCGTCGAATATTTGTGGAACTGTTTTCCGGGAACCTTCGCTAACGCTTGCTGCGGTCGCATATTGAAACGTGCACGCCTTTTTGCGGAAGCCTCTCGTGTTTGGCCCCTGGGTTCCAGGGCGGCCATCGTTGTAATTGCACGTCAACCCGCGCTGCTTTTGCAGAATAGCTGGTGCCGGGAGGCCAACCGCCCTTAACCACATCTCCGTTGTGGTCTTGAGCTCCCGGCAGGCTCCTGCGCTCTCCCATGCGTACCTATGGATCGTAGATAAGCCGTATTTGTATGCCCGAGTTCCCAGCCGTTTCGTCATACTCTTCCGTGTTTCACGTGGAACGCGGTTTCGCCGAAAAGACCTCGCCCTGCTTCGACTCAGTATCAGCGCGGATTCACGTTTCACGTGAAACCGCTACCACCTGCAGCCACTCGCGAGACCCTTACCAATCATGTGGAGTATTTGTCGGCTTGGCCACGGCACCTCGGTTCACGTGAAACTCTACTGATGGGCTGTTGGTTGGATTACGAGGCTCGGCCAAATTCCCAGTATTGCTCGAATGGTCAGCTATTCGAGAAGTAGCGTCAACCGTTTCACGTGAAACAGGTTGCTCTTTCTTCGATACGAAGTCACTCGCTATTTCGTCATCTTGAGAGTTCCCCGAGAGAACGCGTTGGACTAATGAAAGAAAAGACATCGTTTCACGTGAAACATACACAGCTAACTACCTCGTTGCGTTCTGCTACCGTCGTTGGCTGGTATGCGTTTCACGTGAAACAACACTTCGAGGAGAAGAGAACTTTGAGTCGCTTGGTTTCGGTAGTTCGGGCGCGCGTCGCTGCAACTCAAAAGAGTTTCACGTGAAACAAGCGCGCTGCTCACTTAGCCGCGGCGCTCTACCGCTGTATGTGTCCGTTAAGGAGGGTTTGGCGTATCGATCCTGAGGTGTTCCACGTGAAACTCCCTAGTTTGCTTTCCGCAACTTTGGCTCGACGAACTTTAAGGCCCACGGGTTGGTCATCCTCCGCTACGCCAACGTTTGATTTTGTTCTCTAGTTTTAAGGACTGCGTTTCACGTGAAACTTCGTGCGCTCCGCAGAGCACGGACTTAGATCGATGGGAGGTCTTCTGTATGCGTCGAGTGGGATCAAAGCGGTTCGGGTCTATTGGCACGTGGGGCGGCTGCGGGTGCTGATATAGCCCATCAGTGGTGTTTCACGTGAAATGTCGTGTATTGGCGTCAGGACGTGCTTACTAGGACGCTCGAGGCTATTCGCGAGTTCCCTCAGCTTAAGAACTGTTCTTGACGCAGGAGAGCTCGCTGATAATCGTTACTCGCACATTGCGGGGTTTCACGGGAAACAGCCCTACGGGTCCTACCGCGGGTTCTGGAATCTATCCACAACTGATGCGTGCGGCGGACAGTGTGGACCGAGGCAGCGGGGTAGCGACGGAGGTGTGTGGGATAGGCGCTGGGACGCGACAGAGGGGTTCCACGTGTAGCTAGGCAAGTTAGCTCACATATGTGAAGAGGTGTGTGGATAACGTGGGAGACGTAGCCCGCTAGCCAGGAATGCGCGTGCCAAGGCAGGCGTCGCAAGGCCCACCATGAACGGTAAAACTGCAGGTCAGGGCGTCATTCGTTACTTGTCCACAATGGGCTGCAGCACCCGTGAAAAGAGTGTGGATAAATATGGGGATAACCCTGTGATGCAGGCCACGGTGACGACGATCGGGTGAATGTCTCCGGTGGGACGTGCAGTGTTAGCAGACAGTGGCGCGCCGCAGATCCTCGAGCGCATCGCGCACGACAAACTTCGGGCTCGCACCTTCGAGCACTCGTTCGCCCACTACCTCGGAACCGCGAAGCGCAACGATGCGCCACGAGGGAAGTACGCGAGGCGAAAATTGCGGCGCTTGTTGCTCAGGATCGTCCGCAACCGAAACGTCATGAACAACAACGTTCACGGACGGTAGGTCAAGATCGCGTAATTCGCGGGCCGTGAGCGGCGCAGGAAGAGACGGCGCCGCCCACGAGGCCCAATAGAGATGAATGTGAAACGTGACGACTTCACTCGAAAGTGAACCGTCGGAACCGGGCTCGCTCACTCGAGCGTGGCGAGGTATTTCTCTGCGTCGAGAGCGGCCGAGCAACCCGAACCGGCCGCAGTGATGGCCTGGCGGTAGCGGTGGTCAACGACATCGCCACACGCGAAAACACCCTCGAGCGAGGTGTGGGTCGTGCGACCCTCGCAGAGGATGTACCCCTCGTCGTCAATATCGATCTGGCCCTTGAAAAGATCGGAGCGGGGCAGGTGCCCGATCGCCTCGAAAAGACCATCGGCAGGAACCGTTTCACGCTCACCGGTGACGGTATTTTCAAGCACGAGGTGCGAGAGCTCGTTATCGCCCTCGATGCCAACGACCTGGGTATTCCAACGGATTTGAAGCTTGGGATCATCTTCCGCGCGCTTCGCCATGATCTTCGAGGCACGCAGGGCGTCACGGCGGTGAAGCAGGGTAACGGACTTGCCGAAACGGGTGAGGAAGGTTGCCTCTTCAACAGCGGAATCGCCGCCGCCAACGACGAAGATGTCCTTGTCCTTGAAGAAGAAGCCGTCGCACGTTGCACACCAGCTCACGCCCTTGCCGGAAAGACGCTCTTCGCCGTCGACGCCGAGCTTGCGGTAGGCGGAACCGGTCGCGATGATGACGGCCTTTGCGCGGAACACGTCACCGCTTTCGGTGCGGATAGTCTTGATCTCGCCTGCGAGCTCAACGTCGGTAGCGTCCTCGAACAGGATCTCGGCGCCGAAACGCTCCGCTTGTTCCTGCATGTTGCCCATGAGGTCCGGGCCCATGATGCCCTCCGGAAAACCGGGGAAGTTCTCGACCTCGGTGGTCGTCATGAGGGCGCCGCCAGCATCAAGCGAGCCAGCGATGACCACGGGCTTCAGCCCAGCGCGCGCCGCGTAAACGGCGGCGGTGTAGCCCGCCGGGCCCGAACCGACGATCACAATGTCACGCACGGGGGCGTCCGAAGCGTCGGCAGGCGAAGCAGTTTCAGCCGCCTCGGTCTGCGCTCCCGCAAGGCTGATGCCGAAGCCACCGCCGAGGGTGTTGAGGATCGGGGTCTGAGGCTCAGAGGTGGTCATGATGTCCTTTCACAGCGAAAGCTCGCAACGGTCAAACAGAACAAGGGTAGGTGGGAAGGCTGAGATCCGCGGTCAGCTCTTCGGATCCACGAGTACCCGTGCGGAAAACAGGAGATCGGAGGCGCCGTCGGCATTTCTTCCGCATGTGGAACGCACGACGGACGCGGAAACTTCCCCACCCTCGCGGCGAACTTGCGTGAGGTTATGCTCATCGAGCACAAGGAGCCACGCGTTTTCGTCGGCGCCCCACGACACCTGCTCGAGCATAAGCACCGACTCTTTCGACGACAGGGACTTCAGGCACTGCGTGACGTCGAACGTCGCGGGCGTTTGCAGGCTTCCGGTATCGAGAAGGTTTTGGACCTCGGCGCCGAGCGTGTACTCGGTGAGTACCGGAAGGCCGGCATTATCGGTTCCAGGGGCCGAGTTCGAATCGGCGATGCTTTGCGAGGCAGGTGCGTCCATCGTCACGCTGAGGTTGAGCGCCCACGACAGCATGACGCCAAGGAGAATCGTCACGACGAGAAAAGCGGCGAACACCCCGGGTGGGAAGCCCGTCCAGCTTTTCAATTCGCCTCGCGCGCGTGAGCGGCGACGCGAGCCGCGACGAAAGAACATCATTCCTGATTGACCTTCACTTCGGCGATTTCGAGGCGGAACCCACCGTCGACAGCGCCGAGGTTCGGGGCCCACAGCACAAGCGCCCGCGCGTCGACGGGCTTCTCGGGCGTGAGGGTGAGGTCTTGGCCGGCGGCGACCTCGCCCGAGGCGAGCACGTCGCCGAGCTGGCCGTCCTCAGTCAGGGTGCGCAGCTCGATCGTGCCGCCCTGCTGCGCGCCGGGCGTGACGCGGACGTTCTTGACTTCACCTTCGCCGAGGTCGAGCTTGACGCCCATCCCGTCGCGAAGCTTGCCGAAATCGGCGCCGTTGTACCGCTGGGTCTTCCACACGGTACCCGGATCGCCGTCAAGCATGTTCCCCGCCCTCTCGGGCTTATCAGCCTTCGTGGGGTCCGGCGGGTACACGATGCTCACCTGGTTGAGCGGCGCGAGGGGCTTGGGCGTCTCGGTTGGTTTTTCGCTCGGCTTTTCAGCCGGGGCCTCGGTTTCTTTCGGGGCTTTTTCTTCCGACGCCTGCGTGGTCGGGCTCGTGGCGACATCTCGATTGTGGCGGCCCACCGACGTCACGGACGTTACCGCCCAGACGAGGCCGAGGATGACGGCGAGGAGGGCAGCAACGAGAATGACGCGCGCCGTTGTCGAGCGAGACACTGTGCTGGCGCCGGAAGCCGGGGTGCTCCCCGATGCGTCGGAGGCGAGTGCGATGTCCATGACGTCGCGGAATGCTGAAGCGTGCTGTGGGCTTTGCGGGGCGGGAGCGTTCGCGTCGAAGGCGCTCGCGTCGCGGCCCTGCACGGGGATGACGACACCCGCTCCGGGAGCGTTTTGGCGCACGCGAGGGGCAGCGTGCTGCACTGCCGAGGGAGGCGCCACGGCCGGGCGGCCGGGAGCTGAGTGGGGTTCATCGTTCGTGTTTGGTGTGCGCGGAGATTCGGCGAGGGACTCCTCGCGACCCGCGACCGGAATAGGGGCGGGTGCGGCAGGGGCGACGGGCGCCACCGGCGCCGTGGGTTCCTCCGCAGGCGCAGCCGGGGCGTAGTGCGTACTCGGGTCGATGTGGCCGGGGAAGGTGCTTGCCGCGCTTGGGTTCTGAGGGGCGTCGATGACCTCGGACCACGGCTTTTCAGAATCCGTAAGGGGCCTGTCGACCGTCTCGGCCGTGCCCGTCAGTGTGGCTTCAGGGGCCTCGGAGCCCTCGGTGATTTCGGGGCCTTCGCTGTTTGCGGGAGTTTCTGTGTGCTCAGCGTTCTCTTCGGCCTCGACATTCTCATTGGCCTCGGGGTTCTCGGCGGGAGCAGGCGATTCGGAATCGCTTACCGCAGCTATGCTCTGTGCTTCCGCCTGGCGCTCAAACGGCCCCGCGACAATGGGTCCCGCGGCCTTGCGCACCGCGAGTGGGACAGGCGCCCCCGCGTGTTGCTCGGGATCGTACGCCTCGAGAGTGACCGGAAGCGATTGCCACGGTGAAAGCTCCTCGCGTACGTCCTCAATCGACAACGGACGCGGTCCATCCGCGGGCGCATTCGGCGTGAGCGGCGTCAGAAGAGCCGCAGTGAGCGCACCCAGCTCGGCGGGAACCGTGCGCGGAGACGTTGTCGACGGATCGAAGGAGGCGTCGGAACCGAAAAACTCCGGCCCGCGCCCCGCGAGCCCGACATACAAAACCCGGCCCACGGCTCGCACGTCCGGGCTGAGAGTGAAGGGTTCGGTGAGGTGCAAAAGACCCTCGTCGCCCGCATCTTCGACACCTGCGCCGAGGATCGTCACCTGATCGTGCTCAAGATCCACGAACACGCGATCCTCGTCAAGGTGGTGGTGGCGAATGCCCTTGCTACGGGCCTCCTGGAGCGTCGTCGTCACGCGACCCGCGATCGTGCGGGCCGTTTCTGCGCGAAGCGCGCCGTCGCGGGTGAGGTCAGCGAGGGTGGGAAGGCCCGGATCCGTATACACCACCGCGGTCGCCTTCGACTCGCCGTCGCTCGGCTCAAGCACGTCATGGACGGCCTCGAGGCCGGGAACGCTCACGAGAGACACGCGGCGGGCCGCATCGAGAACATCGGCGGCAAACTCCCCGCGCACGAGGAAGACGAGAATCGGCTCGCCGCTCTCCTTCACACCGCGATGCCACGACGCCCCTTCGGTGGTGGACGATGGCACGCGGCCAGATTCTCCGCGCCCCGAACCGTCCAGGGCAGGGCTCAGCGAGAGGGAGGAAAAAAGCTCCTCGAGGCTGCGAATATCGGTCACGGTCATCCTTTGGTTCGCTTGAACAGTTCGATCCGATGTTTGACCATCGTAGCGGGGTGCCTCTGGCACGCTCGAGGTTTCCTCCACGGCGGCGGGAGTCTCCTCCTGCGGCTTTTCTGCTGGTTTCCCGCGGCCACGCTTGCGCATGACTCGGGAGGCGATCATCGTTGCCGCGTCGCGGATCTCAGACACGCGAAGCGCCCACGCGACAAGAGCAAACACCCCTGTCATGACCGCCGCAACGATGACGCCCACGACGATCGCGATGAGGCGCCCCTTCCACGTGAGATCGCCGAGAAGTGCGAGGAGACCCCAGCCCGCGGCCATTGAGACCAGGCCGGCAACGAGAAGACGGGCAACCATCGACACGGCACCGAGCGAGTTCACCTGACTCATGTCGACGCCCTTGCGGGCGAGATTGCGCCGCATGTGCCACACGCCCTCGAGCCACCCGATCAGAATCCCGACCGAGCTTACGAAAGCGCCCGCCGCAGCGGCATAGCGAGGATCGACCCAGAAGAGGATCACGGGGATCGCGATGAGCGAGAGCACCGTTGGGGGAACGCGCATCAGGAAGGCCGTGCGGGTGTCCTCATAGGCGTAGAAGTAGCGAGTCACGAGGTAGGTTGCCGCGAACGCGGGAAGTCCCAGCGTGTAGCCGATAAGCACGAGCCCATTTGCACCCGCGCCCGTGGGACTCGTGCCGCCCACAACGACCCACATGATCGGCGCCGCGAGAACAACGAGCACGGCGGTCGCGAGGATCATCGGCACGAACAGAATCCTGTTCATCGACGAATACGTGCGGTAGGCCCCGAGGTGGTCGTGTTCGGTCACGCGCTTCGACATCCGCGGGAAGATACTCGTCACGAGCGATACGGCGATGATGCCCTGCGGGAGCATAAAAACCGTGTAGGACCAGTCGAGGGCCGCGAGAGCGGGGTAAAGCTCGCGGGAAGCGCCGACCCCGCTCGCTTGCGCTTTTTCCACCGCCGAGACCGCACCGCCCGTTGACCAGCGACGTGCGAACACCGCGATCTGGCCGATAACCATCATGGCGAACGTCCACAGGCCCATCGTGCCGAGCTTGCGTAGGCCCAGACCGCGAAAACCCCACTTAAACCTGATCTTGAGGCCGATCTTCCTCGTCCAGGCCCACACGAGCAGGGCCTGCGCGGCGCTGCCCCCCACTTGGGAAAACGCGAGCACGAGCACCATGCCCCACGTCCACTGCGTGCCATCAGGCTGCGTGCCCCACAAAACGAGGAACAGGATCGAGCCTGCAATGTTCATGATGTTGTTGAGCGCAGGTGCCCACGTGAACGGGCCGAAACTCTCGTGAGCGTTGAGGATCTGCCCGAACATGATGTAGATGCACGAGAAAATCATCTGCGGCATCATGAAATAGCCGAGAACCGTCGCGGCCTGCGCCGTTCCCGGGTCGAGCTTTGAGTTCGCCACGACCGTCAGGAGCGGAACGGCAAGCGTGCACAGGGTCGTGATGGCCGCCGCGACAACGAAGAACAGGGTGAACAGGCGCGAACAGAAATCCTCGCCCCGATCCGGGAGCTTCGCTGCGCGCACGACCGCCGGTACGAGGATCGCGTTGAGCGTGCCGCCGCCGATGAGGATCCACAGCGAGTTCGGCAGAATTTGCGCTGCCGAATAGGCGTTCGCCGCGATCGATGCCGAGCCGCCGAGCACCATGCCGAGCAAAAAGGTGCGCACGAAACCCAGGAGTCGGGTCGACGCGGAGGCAACAGCCATAACGGCGCTCGCTCGCATAGCTTTGCCCCGCGCGGAGGAGGTGCTCGGTTTGTTCATAGTTCGGTTCGGGTCCTTAATTCCTGTGTCACGAATGGTGCGGGGAGGCGTCGGGGTCGTCGACGCTCTCAAGATCCTCGGGCGCCGTGATGGCTGGGCTGCGGGCATCCGACTTCGTGCGGCCCGCGCGGATCACGCCCGTGGCGACGAGCGCGGCAAGAAGCACCATCGCGACGAGGGTCGTCCAGTTCTCCCACTCCGGATTGACGCTCAGTTGGCTCTCGCGAGAATCGAGGATGACCCCGTTTTCGCTCGCGATCATCACCGTGAACGTGCCGTTCCCGCTTTTCACTGCTTGCACGGGAACGGAGTGATCGCTCGTCGTGAGGGCGGGGAGAGTGATCGGTGAGAGCTTCCCGCCCGTCTTTGCGATGCGGTCAGAAAACGACACCGTGGGCTGGAGCGTTGCCGGGGTGGGGAATCCGTTGTGGACGGTAAATGGGATCGATGCTTCGTTGGAGACGAGGTTGTAGGTTCCCGCGAGCGTGAGCGAGATTCGCCGGGTGTTCGCTTCCGTCACCGTCGCGATGCTAGAAAGCCGTCGAACGTGCGCGTTCGCGTCCGCGAAAAACGGGCTGCTCACCCCCGAGGCCGCCAGAAGAACCGCTCCGGAAAGGTAGCTCGGGTCCTTGAGCGTCGCGCGCACGTCGGTGAGCGACGTGAGGCTCTTCTCGACCCGTTCGCTTGCGCCCGCCGGCACCTTTTCGGGCGAGGCGTCGATGTGGGCGGGGCTGGCGTCGGAACCCTCACCGATCGCGCGCACGGACTTCACCGAGCCAACCCAGTAGTTCCCACCCTCGCCGATGATCGAGGTCGTGCCCTTTCCTGCCGTCGCCGCGTCGAGAAGCGTGGTGGCAGGGGCGTGGGCGACCCACGGCGCGGCGCTCAAGGCATCGAGCAGGTGCGACGTGCGCTCGGGGTTCAGTGAAGAGGTCGCGGACGGCGCAAGCAGGAGGGTGCGCGGGGCCGACGCCGGCTGGCCCGCGATGAGTGCCGTGTCCGCGAGAGCCCGCTGGTAGGACAGTTCGGGGTCGTGTGCGTCAGCGAGATGCTCTGAAAGCTCGGTCAGACGCGTGTCGTAGCCGACGAGCGCGACCGTGGATTCACCCTTGCGTGCAAGCTGCGCGTAGCCGCTCGGTGTGACGTTGGGGTTCGTGGAGGAGAAGAAGGATTCGGCGGGGACAAGGGCGACTTTCGCGCCCGATGCGCGTATCGCTTTCGCGGAGACCGCCTCGGGTTCCATGCGGACGACTGTCGGCGCCGTGCTGAGGCCCGCGCTTGTCGCAGCGGCGGAGGCCTCTTTTTCGAGGAGCTTCGCGGTCGCGCGGGCAGTTGCCGGGCTCGCGAGGGCGAAAGGCGCGAGCGTAACGTCGTGGCTCGAAGCCGCGTCGATGAGCGCCGAGCGGCGCTCGTCCCAGGTGTGATCCTGTCCCCACGTGGTTCCGGGGGCAGGTGCGCTCGCGGGTTCATCGGCGCCGCCCGCGTCGGAGGCAGCGGGGGTCGTGGGCGGGGAAGGGCTCGGGCTCGGCGTGGAGTCGGAAGGGGCGGGATCGAGCTTAGACAGCGCTTCGTCGAGCGTACTCATCCCTTTGGGGGCCTTAAGCTCAGTGAGCATGGAGGGGTCGAGCCACCAGCTCACGTCAGTACGCTGGGCAATGTCCCACTGCGCAGCGAAGGCACCCTCGCGAACGTCCTTGGCGAAGGCATCGGGGTCGGTCGCCGCGAGCGCGGGATCGGTACTTGCGAGAGGCGCGAGGTAGGCGAGGGAAATCCGGGGCGTTTCGGCGGTGGGCTGCCACACGAGAAATGTGCGGAGAGTTGCGGCGGCGGTGCTTCCGGTGGAGGGCTGGGTGCCGTCGGCTGACGACTGCGCCCCCGTGACTGCCGTGAGGGCGATGCGGCGCGGCCCCCACAGTGATTCGTCACGTGTATAGCCGAGAGAGTCCGCCGGGACGCGCACCGTGAATTCGGCGGCCTCGCCCGGCCCGAGCGTGCGCGTGGCCGAAGTTCCGCGCACCGTTCCTCGGTGCGATGTATCCGCCGTATCCATCGCCGCCCATTCGTCGGCAACCGTGCGATCCGTGACTCGCGACGTGAGCCCCGAGAGTTGCAGGGCCACGCCCTCGAGCGGGGTGCTTCCCGTGTTGGTAATGTTCACGCGGGCTTCGACAGTACCGCCCGGCTTCACCGCCGAGGGGGTGAGCGCGCGAAGATCGAGCGTGAGGGGCGCGCGGGCGTCAGGTTCCGGTGACGGGGTGGGTTCCGACGGCAGGGCGGGTGCGGTCAGTGCCACATTCGTGGGCGGTTGCTGGCCGGTAGACTGGTACGCTGCGGTGTCCCGCTGGGCGAGCGCGCCGGCGGGCACGAGAGCCGCACACAGGATCGAATACAGTGCGACCATGACGAAGAGGGCGCGACAAACGCGCCGCGTCACGGATCGAAGCATGGAACCACTGTAGAGGGCGCAGCTTCGTGCCACGTGCCAAACACGGATGGCGCGCGCGGAGCGATCCGCACATCACAGATCAAGGTGAGGAATGAACGACGTGACTAACGGCGACAAGCGTGAAGCACACCGGATGGGGATCGAGACGGTTCGCATCCGCGCGCGGAGCATGTTCCAGGCGCTTCCAGCCTCCGTTCACGAGCTCGGTCAAATGTTCGAGAGTGCAGGCGAGGAACTGGCACTCGTCGGCGGGCCCGTGCGCGACGCGCTTCTTGGACGTAGCAGCGATGACCTTGATTTCACGACGTCGGCGCGGCCCGAGTCGACGGAGCAGATTCTTCGGCAGTGGGTCGGCAAACGGGGCGCGATCTGGGACATGGGGCGCGAGTTTGGCACGCTCGGCGCGCAGCTCGACGGCGTCAAGGTCGAGATCACGACGTACCGCACGGAGGAATACGATCCGCAGTCTCGAAAGCCGCAGGTCGCGTACGGTGACACGATCGATGGTGATCTCTCGCGACGCGACTTCACCGTGAACGCGATGGCCGTTCGTCTTCCCTCCCTCGAGTTCATCGATCCGTTCGGCGGCCTCGAAGATCTTGCCGCGGGGCTTCTTCGTACACCGGTCGCCCCCGAACAGTCCTTCAGCGACGACCCGCTTCGGATGATGCGCGCCGTACGTTTCGCCTCGACCCTTGGATTCGACATCGAGGAGGGAACCGCGCGCGCGATCGCCGCCCTCGCCGGCCGCCTCGAGATCGTGAGCGCCGAGCGTGTGCGCGAAGAACTCGTCAAGCTCATGCTCGGCGATCACCCAAGGCGTGCCCTCGAGCAGATGGTCGATTTTGGCCTCGCCGAGATCATCCTTCCCGAGCTTCCCGCGATGCGGCTCGAGATCGACGAGCACCACAGACACAAGGATGTCTACACGCATTCGCTCACGGTGCTTGAGCAGGCGATTGACCTTGAAACAGGCCCCGAAGGACCGGTTCCCGGCCCCGACTTCATTTTGCGATTCGCGGCGCTCATGCACGATTGCGCGAAGCCCAATACGCGCCGCTACGAAGAAGGCGGAGTCGTGACCTTCCGGTTCCACGAAGTCGTGGGGGCGCGCATGGCGAAGGCCCGAATGAAGGCACTCAAGTTCGATAAGGAGACGACCAAGGCGGTCGCACACCTCATCGAACTGCATCTTCGCTTTCACGGCTACGCGGATAGCGAATGGACAGACTCGGCCGTGCGCCGCTACGTGACGGACGCGGGCGATCAGCTCGAACGCCTTCACCGCCTCACGCGCGCCGATTGCACGACGCGTAACAAGCGCAAGGCCCAGCGCCTTCGCGAAGCCTACGATGACCTCGAAAAACGCATCGCCGAGCTCGCGGAACAAGAAGAGATCTCCAAAATCCGGCCCGATCTGGATGGCCGCGCGATCATGCAGATTCTTGACCTCAAGCCCGGCCCGGCAGTCGGCAAGGCATATGCCTACCTTCTTGAGCTGCGCATGGAGGAGGGACCTCTCGGCGAGGAGGAAGCCTCGAGGCGCCTTCAGGAATGGTGGGCGCATAATGGGGCGCACGAAAGCGCGCCGGCGACGAGAGGAACCTCGAAGTGAGCGACAAGAGCCCAAAGGGGACGAGCCGTACCCGCTCGAGCGGAAAGCGTGCAGCGCGCCCTGCGACCACTCCCGCGGCAGCGAGCATTGGTCGCAGCCGCACGAAACCGCGCCCCGAAAGCGCCGCGCCCACGAAAGGCCGGCACGCTGTAGCGGCAGCAGGCACGGCTGCGTCTAAGCCCAAACCCAAGCCCACGAACTTTCTCAACTACCCGCGCGCCGGAAAAGAAGGGTTTTCGCGGTGGCTTCCCTCGTGGCGCCTCCTTTCCGCGGCCGTCCTCGTTCTCTTCTGTGCTGGCGTGGGCTTCGGTGCGTGGCTGTATGCGACTACCGAAGTACCCGAGCCGACCGATATCGCCGTTGCTCAAACGACCCGCGTGTACTACTCGGACGGAAAGACTCTCCTCGGCGAGTTCAGCGACCTCAATCGCACGATCCTGCCCGCCGACGAGATCCCGGACAACGTCAAGGAGGCTGTCGTCGCCTCCGAGGACTCCACGTTCTACGAGAACCGCGGCATTTCGCCGAAGGGTATCGTGCGCGCTCTCGTGAACAACCTTTCTGGCGGCTCCCGCCAGGGGGCTTCGACGATCACCCAGCAGTACGTCGAGAACTACTACACGGGCAAGGTCACCTCGTATACCGGCAAGGTGCGCGAAATGATCATGGCCGTCAAAATCGATGAGGAGCTCGACAAGAACGAGATCCTTTCGCGCTACCTCAACACGATCTACTTTGGCCGTTCCGCCTACGGAATCGAAGAGGCGGCGCAGGCCTACTTCGGCAAGAGTGCGAGCGAGCTCGATGACGCCGAGGCCGCACTTCTCGTCGCCGTCATTCCCGCACCGAGCGCCTACGACCCGGCGAAGAATCCCGATAAAGCGAAAGCGCTCTGGCAGCGGGTCATCGACCGAGAGGTCAACGAGACGGGAAGCCTCACGAAGGAGGAGGCTGACAAGCTCAGCTTCCCCGAGACGATCGAATACAAACGTCAAAACTCCTTGCGCGGCACAAATGGCTACCTCATGACGACGGTGCGCAAGGAACTCGAGGCGCGAGGCTTCGACGAGGACGACATCGACACGGGCGGCTACACGATCGTCTCGACGATCGACAAGCACACGCAAGAATCGACCGTCGAAGCGATCGCGAATCTCCCCGAGGACCGCCCCGAGAATAACCGCGTGGGAACTGTGAGCATCGACCCGTCAACCGGTGCGATCCGGGCGCTCTACGGCGGCGAGGACTACCTCAAGCAGCAGCGGAACGACGCTACCCAGTCGCGCATGCAGGCCGGTTCAACGTTCAAGGCGTTCACGCTTGTTGCCGCGCTCGAGGAGGGCTATAGCCTCCACTCCAACTGGGACGCCTCTTCGCCTAGGACCTTCAAGGGGTGGACAGTCAAGAACTTCGGCAATGTCTCGCGTGGCAGCGTCGATCTCCTGACCGCGACGCGGCACTCCTACAACACGCCCTATGCGGCACTCAACGTTGACATGGGCGCCGAGAAGACGCGCGAAGCGGCCGTCAAGATGGGGCTTTCCGAGAAGACACCCGGTCTCGACGACAGTCCGAGCAACGTCCTTGGCTCTTCATCGCTCACGGTTCTCGAGCTCGCGGGGTCGTATTCCGTGATCGCCTCGGGCGGGATTAAGCGCACGCCGCACATCGTCGAAAAAGTGACGAATGCTGACGGTTCGAGCAAGTACGCCTATAAGGATGACGGCGAGCGAGTTCTCAAGGAGTCCACGGCGATCAACGCGACCGTAGCCCTCCAGGAACCCACGAGCTCTCGCGGCTCGGCACGAATCGTCAACAAAAAAATGGATGGCCGCCCGGTCGCGGGCAAGACGGGTACTTCAAGCTCGTTCCGCTCGGCGCTTTTCGTGGGTTACACCCCCCAGCTGGTCACAGCGGTGGGCATGTTCCAACCAAGCTCCGACGGCCGCACTGAAGAGCCACTCACCCCGTTCGGCCCGTGGGAGGACATGACCGGTGGCGGCGCGCCCGCGAGTATCTTCGCCGACATCATGACGAGCGCCCTCGACGGGCAGGATGAACTCGACTTCCCGGACGAAGTCGATACCGATGGCAAGAAGAAGCGGAAGAGGACAAAACGGACGCAGGCGCCTGCGCCGCGCGTGACCAAGGAACCCGAGGTGACCGAGGCACCATCGGAAGAGCCGAGTGAGGAGCCGCCCGCAACCGAGGAGCCGTCGCAGGAGGCGCCCGAGCCGTCTCCTTCTCCGTCCGAGGAGAAGCCGGCATCGCCAGCGCCGAAGCCGAAGCCCGAACCGAAGCCTGAACCGAGCGAAAAGCCGGAGACGCCGAAGGTACAGCCGACGCGCGGCAACGACAAACCCGTTGAGCCGACCGCGACGCCGAAAGAACCTCGGTAGCGGTGAGGTCCAGGCCACCGTCGGACCCCCTTCCCCGAACCCGGGCGAGCCGCTAGACTTGGGAAGTCTGTGGAAAACCGCAGGCGCATGCATGACCCTCCTGCCACGGAAGGACCGTGGCCGCGATAGACCACAGGAGGTGGGGATTTACACATGCGTAAGTACGAAATGGTTGTGATCCTGGACCCGTCGATCGACGAGCGTACCGTGGACACTACTTTTGAGAAGCTCATCAAGGTTGTTCCTGCTGAGGGCGGCACCGTCGACAACACCGACGTGTGGGGCAAGCGCAAGTTTGCGTACGAGATCGACAAGAAGCAGGAAGGCATCTACGTCGTTCTTAACTTCACCTCGAAGCCCGAGACCGCCAAGGAGCTCGATCGCCAGCTCGGCCTCAACGAGTCCGTTCTGCGCACGAAGCTCATGCGCGTCGACGAGAAGTAAAAACCTCGTTTACACGCCACACCGCACCATCAGCTGAAGGAGAGTCATGGCGAACGATACCGTCATCACCGTCGTCGGAAACCTGACCGCCGATCCCGAGCTGCGCTTTACGAACTCGGGGATTCCCGTCGCGTCGTTCACCGTCGCGTCGACCCCCCGCACGTTCGACCGTCAGTCGGGCGAATGGAAGGACGGCGAAGCTCTCTTCCTGCGCTGCTCCATCTGGCGCGATGCAGCCGAGAATGTCGCCGAGTCCCTCACGAAGGGCACCCGCGTGATCGTTCAGGGCCGCCTCCAGCAGCGCTCCTACACCGACCGCGAAGGCAATAACCGCACCTCGATCGAACTCCAGGTCGACGAGATCGGCCCTTCGCTTCGCTACGCGACCGCGAAGCCGACCCGCACTCAGCGCGGCGGCGGCGGAAACTTCGGTGGCGGTTTCAACGGTGGTAACAGCGGTGGCGGCAACTATGGTGGCGGCCAAGGCGGCTACTCCAACCAGGGAGGCTACGGCGGTAACCGCGGTGGCGCCCAGGGTGGACCGCAGGGCGGCCAGAACCCCGCCGATGTTGACCCCTGGAGCAACGGCGGCGCTGAAGAGCCACCGCCCTTCTAAATCGCGCCGCGCCACTCGGCACACATTCTCAATTTATCCATTCCATCCCGGGTAGAAAGCCCGGGCTCCCCTCACTCAAAGGAGCACCACGATGGCGAAGCCAGAGCTTCGTAAGCCCAAGAAGAAGCAGAACCCGCTCAAGAGCGCCGGTATCGAGAACATCGACTACAAGGACCCCGCGGTTCTGCGTAAGTTCATTTCGGATCGCGGAAAGATCCGTGCACGCCGCGTGACCGGCGTCAGTGTCCAGGAGCAGCGCAAGATCGCGAAGGCCGTCAAGAACGCCCGCGAGATCGCCCTCCTTCCCTACTCGACCTCCGGTCGCTGAGCCAAGGAAGGATAGAGAAAAATGGCTACTACCAAGCTCATCCTCACCAACGAGGTTTCCAAGCTCGGCGGCCCCGGCGATGTCGTCGAGGTCAAGGCCGGCTACGCGCGCAACTACCTTCTGCCGCGCGGCCTTGCCACGCCGTGGACCAAGGGCGCTGAGCGCCAGCTCGAGCAGATGGCTGCCGCAAACTCGAAGCGCGCCGTGGCGTCGCTCGAGGATGCGCAGGCACTGCGTGACCTCCTCCAGACCAAGCCGGTCGTCGTGGCCGAGCGTGCGGGCCAGAACGGCCGCCTCTTCGGCGCCGTGACCGCCGCCGAGGTTGCCGAGGCCGTTAAGGCTGGCTTCGATCGCGAGATCGATCGCCGCAAGGTCGAGTTCACCGCGCCGATCAAGTCGCTCGGCGAGTACACCGTGACGGTGCGCCTGCACGAAGAGGTTTACGCAAACCTCGTTGTCCAGGTCGTTGCCGCGAAGGGTGCGCGCGCCTGAACGGCATAGCGTAAACGCTCGAATGAGAGCGAACGAGGAAGCGGCGGGCCCACACCCGCCGCTTTTTCGTGTCATCTGGTGGTCTTTCGCGCGCCCTGCCAAAAAATTGAATACATTTATGCAATGACCTCCCCATCCTCACACCCGTCTACAGCCAGCGATCCCCACGAACACGGCCACCTTTCCCGATCGCTCACGCATCGGCAGATGGCCATGATCGCGATGGGTTCCGCGCTCGGCACAGGCCTTTTCCTCGGTTCCGGAGATGCGATCGCCGTGGCCGGTCCCGCCGTGATCATCAGCTTTGCGATCGGCTCCGCCATTGCCATGACCATCGCCCTCGCGATGGGCGAGATGGCCTCGCGTCACCCCGTCCAGGGCGGATTTGGCACACTCGCCGCGCGCTATCTCTCGCCTTTTTGGGGATACCTCGTGCGGTGGCTCTACTGGATCGTGACGGTCGGGGTGACCGCCGCTGAACTGTATGCGTGCAGCCTGTATCTCCAGTTCTGGGCGCCGGATCTTCCGCAGTGGGCGGGGGTCGCAATCCTCGGCGCGATTGTCGTCGCGATCAACGTGGTGAGCGTCAAGAGCTTCGGCACGATCGAGTTTTGGCTTTCGAGCATCAAGGTCATCGCGGTCGTCGTCTTCATTCTCGTGGGGCTGTGTCTCGTGTTCTTCGGGCTCCCGGGAACACCTGCTGCCGGGGTCTCGAACTGGACGAACGACGGTGGCTTCATGCCCTTTGGCTTCAAAGGTGTGTGGGTCTCGATGGCGCTCGTGATGTTTTCCTTCGGCGGCATCGAGATGCTGTCGATCTCGGCCGCTGAGGCGAAGGATCCCGCACGGTCGATCCGCACGGCCGCGCAGTCGACCGTGATTCGATTGAGCTTCTTTTACGTCGTGGCGATCGGGATTATCGTCGCGCTCGTGCCGTGGAAAGAAGCCTCGGGTGCCGCTGGTGACGTGCGCCTGTCGCCGTTCGTCATGGTGTTCCACGAACTCGGGATTCCCGCCGCGGCGGGCCTCACGAACCTCATCGTGGTGATCACCGCGCTGTCCGCCGCAAACGCCAACGTGTATGCGGGCTCGCGCTTTCTTCACTCGCTCGCCGCGGATTCGCTCGCCCCGCAAATGCTCGAGCGCACGACCAGGCGCGGCATTCCGCTGCCCGGCATCATCGTGCACGCATGCGGGATCCTCGTCGTCGTGGTGCTTGCGATGACGGGTATCGGCGGTCTGTTCCCCCTCATCATGTCGACCGTGATCTTCTCGGCGGTCATCGTGTGGGTTTTGATCCTGGTGACCTACGTGGTCTATCACCGCACGCGCGACGGCCGCGAATTATTCCGCATGCCCGGTGGCGTGGTGACGGCGATCGCGGGCATTGCCGGCCTCCTTTTCGTGTTCTCGACGGTGATCGCCGTTGAGCGCATGCAGCTCGCGGCCATGGTGGGCATCCCGTTCGTGCTGCTCGTGACCCTCGCGTACGTGCTCGTGTTCCGCCACCGCATTAGCGTTGAGGCCATCGACGCGAGCTTTGCCGAGGCTGAAAAGGCGCGCGCCGACTTCTCGTAACCTTGATCCCATGCCTTCGACACCTCAGCGGCGCTATGTGCCAATGCTCGATGTTGTGCGTATTTCGGCGATCGTCGCTGTCGTAGGCATCCACTGTCTCGCGCCCGCCGCCACTGCCGAAGGTGCCCCCTGGGCTCTCGTTGTGTTCCGCTCGATGCTGAACGCTGCAGTGCCCGTGTTCATCATGATCTCCGGCGCCCTGAACCTCGCTCCGGTGGCGATGCGCAATGGAGCATGGCCGTTTCTACGTTCGCGTTTCGCGCGGCTCATTCCCGCGACCATCGTGTGGACGCTCGTGTATGGCGTTGTGATCAATGGCGTGGTTCTGGGTCGCGACCTGACCGCGGAGCGGCTAGGCAAGGAAGCGCTCATGGGGGATCAGTCCCCGCAGCTGTACTTTCTGTGGCTCATCATGGGACTGTCCATCATTACCCCCGTGCTCGGCTCGTTCGTTGCGCATTCGAAAGCGCGTGCGTGGGCTGCCACCGGTGTGAGCCTCGCGTGGGGTTTGTCTGTGTATCTTGCTCCGAACGCGTTTGAGGCGGTCGGGCAACCCACGGGTGTGATTTCCGGGGCGGTGCTCACCTACTGGATTTTCTACGTAGGGCACTACCTTGCCGGTCACGTCGCGTTCGCCCACCCGGTCCGACGGCGCCTTGCGCCCGCCGTGCTCGCCCTCGGTATCGCGCTGCTCGTGGCTCTTGGCGTGTGTGGCGGTCTCGGTATTGAGAACGAGGGATGGGGCAAGCTCGTCAGCGGCAACTACCGCTCACCCTTGAATGTCGGTGCCTCGTTTGCGCTTGTGGCGGGCCTTCTTGCCGTGAGCCGCGAGTGGGAGGTTTCCGATCGTGTGCAGGGTGTGTTGCGGCGCCTCGGCGATGCGTCGTTCGGCGTGTTCCTGTGCCATTTCGTTGTGCTCATCGGTGTGCGCCTCCTAGTGCCCGGGCTCGACTCGAGCGGAACGCTCGCGTGCGTGGGCGCATGGGTGCTCGTGCTCGGGCTTTCGTGGGCACTGTCGCTTGTCGCGGCGCGAATCCCTTGTGTGCGAGCGGTGTTTTAGCGGCGCGGCCTCGTAAGGCGCCTGGTCACCGTCGGACCCCGCCTGCCGCTCGAGCGTGGGGCTTTCCTTCACAACCTCCACACTTTGCAAAGTCTTTACTTTTTGCGTGGGGCGCGGGAAGATATGTCAGCACACACTTCCCTCGTGCCCATGTCTAGAGGAGATTTTCCATGTCGATGAGGTCCACGTTCCGCGGCGCATCCGCCGCGTTCGCCGCCGCGCTTGTGCTCGCTTCGTGCGGGGCGACGGGCGGTGAGGTGTCCACGCCAACCGAGACCCCCACCCACGCACCCGAAACGGCGAAGCCGAGCCCCACCCAGATCCCCTCGGCCGAAGAGAGCGACAAGCCGAGTGCGGAGCCGAGCGCGAGCGAGGATGCGAGCGCAACGCCGAGCGAGAGCTCGAGCCCAACCGCGTCTTCCGATTCTGAAGCCAAGGTGGGCGCGGCTCCCGCGATAATCGCTCACTTCACTGAGGACACCAATCCGGATATCGGCGACTTCCCCTTTAGCCGTGACGTGGTTGCCACGTCCATCTCGAGCGTCTTCGATGATGGCGGTGAGGCAACCGTGGAGTGCGATGGCGATATTGACATCACCGCGGGCAAGCCGAAGACTCACTGCACGGTGACGACAGGGGACAGGACCCGCGAGGCCTACGCCTACGGCACCTTCTCGAATGTGCAGGGCCCGGGCCTTCTCGTCGCCTTTGACAACGACTTTGATGCCTCGCTCAGCGCGAAGTTCACCGAACCCGGAACTGAGGTTCTTGCCTACGGCATCGGTGACATGTGGGCCGTCGATTCTCCCGTGGACGGCGCAACTGTGTCCGAAAAGGCGCTCAAGGCGATGCAGTCCCTCGAAATGCCCATCTCGAAGTTCGAGTGTGCGGGTGAGATGTCGATCGCTGACAGCCGCAACTCCCAGGTGTGCCCGATCGAGGCGGAATGGGGCAAGGCAGAGGCCACGGTCATCGCAGCGACGATCCTCAATTCTCAGGATTCGGGCGTGCTCGTCGTGACACAGGTGCCTACCGACGACTAGTTCACCCCGTGGCGTTGCCCACCCGGCCCGTGCGCGGATTCGCGCGCGCGAGGCGGTGGGGCTATATTAGGGAGCGCTTCGATCTCGGTGTGCCGTGAAACCCGGTGTCGAAGTTCCCGCGCAAGTGGCGGAATTGGTAGACGCGCACGGTTCAGGTCCGTGTGCCTTTGCGGGCGTGGGGGTTCAAGTCCCCCCTTGCGCACCCCATGCGGGCCCCTCCTACGGGAGGGGCTTTCGCGTATCTGCACGCGTGTACTCGGGTGAGGGGTTGAGCAGCATGAGTGAGGAGACACCCTCGGGCTCCCACACAAACGCATGGCTCGGTGCCATGGGGGAGGGCGCGGGGTTCATTCCGACGGCTGCCGATCGGGCCGCCGCTGCCGGCGTTTTTGACAACCTTCCCCTCGCGGGTGCGCAGCTCGAGCTTCCGGACGTGCACGATCCCGACTGGTGGATTAAATCGCGCATTTCCTCCGGCGAATTCGATCGCGAGGCGCTACTGCCCGCCACTGTGGTGCTGCGCAAGGAACACGATATGCTCGCGCACACTCTTCGCTCGCTCCCATCGCAAGACGCGGTGCGCGAATACCTCGAGGACTACAACGCTCGGGCGCGCCGCGAAAACAGCGCGGCGGTCCGTGACGCTTCGCTGCGGCCCGCCTCAAGCGAGGAACCTCCGCTTCTCGTGCCTCTCGTCGATGTCGAAAACTGGGTCTCTCGCTGGCACCGCCTCCGCCAGTTGTGAGGGCCTGCCGCCCCGCTGTGCACGCCCTCAGGGCAGAGGGAGCGCGGCGGCGAAGGGATCCGAATCGCTATCGGTGGTGGCCGTGTATTCGGCCTTCGCAAGGGCCCGATCACGTGCCTCGGCTCCGCAAAGCGAGGCGATGAGCGCGGCCGTCATGTCCATGCCCGCGGCAACGCCCGAGGACGTCCACCGATCGCGATCCTCAACCCAGCGAGCCTCCCTCTGCCAGGCAACCGTCTGACCGAAGGTGCGCGCCCACTCGAACGCGGCTTTATTGCTCGTTGCGCGGTAGCCTTCGAGCAGCCCGGCCGCAGCGAGGAGCGCCGAGCCAGTGCACACGGACGCGAGGAGCCGGGCACGCGCGCCGGCCTCGGTCAGCCACGCGAGAAACGGCGCATCGTCGACGAGCGTTCGCGTGCCGGGCCCTCCCGGGACGAGAAGGATGTCGATCGGCTCCTTGGAGAGCTCCCGAAACGAACGGCCACACTCCACGCGAAGGCCCTGCGCGCTCGAGACGAGACCCGCCTCGGGCCCCACAAAGTCGAGCGTGATGCCCTCGACGTGGCTCAAAAGCTCAACCGGCCCGCAGACGTCAAGAAGCTCGAAGCCGTCAAAAAGTACGACGCTGATGCGCCTCGTCATCTTTTAATCTCCTCTGAGATGCGCTGGCCGAATTACGTCAATATCGACCTTCGTGGAAATTCCGTCGACTGTGCCGTCAAACCGCAGCTGCCATACCGCCCAGCGATCCTCCTCGGGTCGCGACGACCCGGAAAAAAGCCAGGTTGGGCGGCCTTCGGCGTGCGGGAGATCGTAGTGGCGCCGCCACTCGGCACTCGAGTAGATCACGAGCTTTCGCCCCCACGCCTTTTCGACAATGCTCACGAAGTCAGCGACCTCCGCGTTTGCGTGCTGCGCCTCGGGGCGTTCGTCGCACGCGCCATCAAACTCGAGGTCGAGGGCGGGTGGAAGCGCAACCGAATCCGGCGGGGCTGCCTTCAAGAAATCGCGTGCCTGGTCCGCGCCGGGGGAGCACAGCGTGAAGTAGTGGTAGGCGCCCGGGGTGATGCCGTTTTTCGTGGCGCCCTCCCAGTTCGCGGCAAACTTCGGGTCGGTATAGCCGGTGCCCTCGGTCGCCTTGATGTACGCAAAGCTCACGCCCGCATCGGCGACATCGCCCCAGTCAATCGTCTTTTGGTGCGAGGACACATCGATGCCGAGGCTTTCGCCCTCGCGCAGATCCACCCCGCGCGGCAGATTTGTGAGAGCGGAGGCATCCGCGGGGGTGTCCGGGATGGTCATCACGCGCGCCTTCACGGGTGCGGGGGCGGCGGGGACCGCCCGTTGGTCCGACGGTTGCCCGGCCGCAATGGTGCTCACGAGCGTGCCAATCGAGACGAGCATGCAGGACGCGGCGAAGATGGCGACGATCGCTTTGTATTGGCGCCGATAGACGTCGGCGCGAGAAAAGCGCGGCATACCGAAAGTGTAGTGGTCAAGCGCTCACGGATGTGGGTGCGACGCTAGGTGAGCAAGCGTCGGAACGGACCCTGTAGCGTGGTGGTGTGCCTTCCCAGTTTCCGCCACTGACCACCGAGTTCGCGCGCGAGTTTCCCGATCTCGTGCGCGAGTGCGCGCCCAGCATCCCCACCGATACGCGCGTGGGGGCCGCGAATGCGCCGCTCGCGAGGGAGCTCGGGATTGATTCCGGGGCGGAAATTGAGGCGGTCGAGGGCCTCGCGCGCAGCTTTGCGAATGCGAACAGCGCGCACGCCATGGCGTATTCGGGCCACCAGTTTGGCACCTTCTCGCCCGTCCTCGGCGACGGCCGCGCTCACCTCATGGGCGAGCTGACCTGCGGCGATGCGATCGTGGACGTGCACCTCAAGGGCAGCGGGCTCACGCTGTTCTCGCGTCCTGGATCGGACGGCAAGGCGCCGCTCAGCGCGATGTATCGCGAATACCTCATCTCGGAGGCGCTTGACGCCCTCGGCATTCCCACGAGCCGCGCGCTCGCGGTTCTCGAGACGGGGGAGCGGATCAGGCGCCGCGCACCCGAGCCGGAACCTGCGGGGATCCTCGTGCGCACGGCTGCAAGCCACGTTCGCGTGGGCACCTTCCAGTTCGCGAGGGTCGCGGGCGATCAGGGATCAATCGCGGCGGATACGCGCGACACGCTCGTACGATTCGTCCTCGATCGGCACTACCCCGGATGGGAAGAGAGTGCCGACGCTCGCCGGCGGCCTGCCCTTGCTCTCCTTCGCGGCGTCGCAGCGCGCCAGGCGCGGCTCGTGGCCCAGTGGATGGGGGTGGGGTTCGTGCACGGCGTTCTCAATACCGACAACGTCAGCGTTGCGGGCGAATCGATCGACTTTGGGCCGTGTGCCTTCCTCGATCGGTACGAGGCCGGGGCGTGCTTCAGCTCGATCGACACCGGCGGCCGCTACGCCTACGGCCAGCAGCCGGCCATTACGCAGTGGAACCTCGCGCGCTTCGCCGAAGTCCTGCTCGACCTCATCGACCCGGATCCGCAGCGCGCGATCGACGACGCGAGTGCGGTACTAGCGGAGTTTGAGGAGGAGTACCGCGCTGCCTTCACGCGAGTGTTCGCGCGAAAGCTCGGAATTGAGGCGGAACCGGACGCCGCGTTGGCGCAGTTCGTTGCGAACACCCTCGAGTCCCTCGAGCGCGAGCACATGGACTTCACCCTGTTTTTCAGGGCCCTCGCCGAAGGAAAAAGCATCGACGGAGAGTTTGCCGCGGGCAGTGCGTGGCGAGCTGAACTCGAGGAGCTTCGCTCGCGCGGGGGAACGAGCCTCGAGCGCGCGGAGGCGCTCATGCGCGAGACGAACCCGATCTACATTCCCCGCAACCACCACGTCGAGGCAGCACTGCGCGACGTCGAGCGCGGCGAGCGGGGAAAATTCGAGCGCCTCCTTGCCGCGATTCGCGAGCCGTGGACACGCCGCGACGGATTCGAGGACCTCGAGGCGCCACCGCCCAACGCTCGATTCTTCACGAGCTTTTGCGGGACGTGAGCCGCTTTCCCGAGGATCGATTCAGCCGCCGAGCTCGAACGCGAAGCGCTCGAGCGGAGTGTGGCCCGCCTCGGTGACCGAGGTGGCGCGGTCATTCGTGCCATCGCGCTTATCGAACGCTTCGGCAAGGGGAAGCGCCGTGCTGCGCGCCGCTTCAATGAACTCCTCGACGGTTGTGTCTTCGCCGTTGAGGCCCTTGATCGCCATCGCGCCGTACCCGGCGCGCGTAAGCTCGCTCGCCACCACGATCAGCTGCTTGAGCGCCGCAAGGTACATGCTCGGGGCGAGGCCCTCGTGGCGTACGTTCGGCAAGTGGCGCACGAAGAGCATCGCCGCCATGCGCACATTGCCCGTCGCGAGAAGGAACAGCATGTGGTCGATCTGGTGGCTGAGATGCATCGGTGAGGACATGATCAGCGGGTAGGAAAACTCCGCGAGTGCCGCGGCCTCGGGAAGCCTCCCGGCGCGCGCGAACGCGAACAACGCCTCCGAGGCGATCGACTGGGGCTCTTCCGCGCACTCGTAGCCCCGGTCGAGGATTTCGTCCACGAGGCGAAGCGCTGCCTCCGGCTCGTCGATCTGCCACAAAATCGTGGCTTCCTGCGCCCTCGCGCACGCGTCGCAATTGGAGTATTCGTCGGGAGGGCACGCCTTGATGCGAGTGAGAACCTCGCGGGCTTCGTCGACATTGCCCGTCTCGAGCGCGAAAGAGAGTTCAGCCCACAGGATTCCGGCTTCCCCGGCTCCTTCGCGTTGATAGGCGGCGCGCATCATGTCGAGCGCGGAACGCACCTGGGAAAGCGAGTACTGGGGGTAGCTCAGAAGCATGACCGTGAGCCACTTGTACCACCACAGGAGGTCGACGTCCGGCTGAGTCTCGAGAGGACGCACGGGGTAGCGAGAGGGATCGGAATCGTGCATGTGCGCGCACCACAGGAACAGCGTGAGCTGCTCCGTGGCCTCGGCTGCCTGGAAGGCGAAACCTACGAGCCGCATGCGGATCTCGTAGAGGGCTCGCTTATCGCCTCGCTCCTCTGCGAGTCGCTCGGCGCGCTTGCCGATCTCCCACCGCTCCCGCGGCGGCATCGGCGCAGGGGAGTCGAAGCGGCGCGCGAGGCTTTCGACGGTCTCTGTTTCGCTCATCGCGACTCCGGGGTGCCCTTCCACCACGTGTCGGTGATGGTCACGGGCGTTGTGCGCTTGTGTCGCGACGAGAGATAGCGGCGCTCAATGTTCTCTGCGGAGGGCGCGGGGATGTCTCGGCCTTCGAGGTAGTCGTCGATGTCGTCGTAGCTCACGCCGAGCTCGTCCTCGTCCGTGCGCCCGGGGTTGCCATCGAGCAGGTCGGCGGTCGGCACCTTGGTCCAGAGCGGATCCGGTGCGCCCAGATGTTCGAGAAGCGAGCGGATCTGGCGCTTGTTGAGCCCGTAGAGAGGGAGGATGTCCGCGCCACCGTCGCCAAACTTCGTAAAGAACCCGACCGTGGACTCGGCGGCGTGATCCGTGCCGATCACGAGGAGCCCTTCGTCACCGCCGATCGCGTACTGAGCGACCATGCGCAGGCGCGCCTTGATGTTGCCCGCGTTGAAATCGCTTGTCTCATGCCCCGCCGCAGACGCAAACTCGTGGCGAAGTGCATCCGCAGCGCCCTTGATGTTGATGGTCATCTCGCGGTCCGCGCCGATCCACGCCATTGCCGCGGCCGCATCGGCCTCATCGTGCTGCACCCCGTGTGGAAGGCGCACCGCGACGAAATGAGCGTCGCCGCCCTCGGCACGCACCTTCTGAACCGCGAGCTGAGCGAGGCGGCCCGCGAGAGTCGAATCGACGCCGCCGCTAATGCCGAGCACAAAGCCGTTCGCGCCGGTCGAACGCAGGTACTCGGTCAGGAAAGCGACGCGGCGCTCGACCTCTGCCGCAGGGTCGATCTGGGGCTTCACGCCCATCTCGTTGATAATCGATGCTTGGAGTTCACGCATGGTCCCAGCCTAACTTTCGGTGCCTTCGCCCGGTTCGAGAAAATCCTCGATCGAGAGATCGCGCCGCATGAGATTCGTGGAAAGCGCGAGCATGTCGGAAAGGGACTCGTTGAGGATCGCGCGATCCGCGGGCCGCAGCGGGTTGTGCCCCGCGAGCATCGCCTGCACGTAGATGAGCCGCACCGTTCGCGAGGCCACCACCTGATCCTCGCTCTCGATGCCCGCGAGCATTTTCACGAGGGGGCTATTCCAGTTGAGAACGAGTGTGGCAAGGGTGGGCAGGCTCGAGTCTGGGCCTTCCGGCGCACGCTCCGTTTCCGGTGAGGAGGCCGTGACCTCACGCATGAGGTCGCCCCAGAAGCCGCTCGTCGATTCCTCAAGGCGGCGCAGCTCCATGCTCCTCAAAACATCGGGATCAACGACGTAGAGGGCCGGGACATCCTCGGGAGTAAATGCGCGCACCTGGACGTCGCAATCGAGCCCAAACAGCGCGGTTTCGGCGAATGCGCGCACGCGTTCGGCGGCCTCTTTGTCTGGACCGAACACCGCCCCGAACTGCGCAATCACATCGCCAAGGGTGATGGGCGCGGCGCTCGCGGACGCAATAGTCTCGCCGAGCATCCGCATGAGGTCTTTTTCGTACACGTAGCCGGCATTGACGACGACCTGGTCGCTCGGGACTACGCCCGCGAGCTGGCGGAATTCCTCCGTTGTTTCGGCGTAGCGCACACGCGGGTTCGCCTCGACGATCTCGCTCACGAGCATGCGCCCCTGGTTCGTCTCGAACGTGAAATGAGGCAGCACGATCCGCGCGAGCTCCACATCGTGAACGGCGAGGGAGCGCAGGGCCAAGTCGTGAATGGCAAGGAAACGCTGGAGGCCGCGCGGATCGCTCTCAGCAAGCGAGAGGATCCAGGACCGCAAGGTCGAGGCAATCGCGCGCTTCGTGACCGCGAGCGCCTCATCGTTGACGAAACCTTCGCGCGAGGCGGTGGGGGTGAGCCCCGTGGAATCGAGAACGACTCGCACGAAAAATGCCCATTCGGGCAGGAGATCGGGGAGGGCTTCGGAGACGAGAAGCCCGCCCATGTAGGCGCGCGTGGCCTGCCGCGCGCCTGGAGAGGGGGAGGCCGGAAGAACGAAAGCGGTTCCTCGCGTGCCCGTTTCGGGAACGGAAATGTCGATTATGTCGAGGGGTTGTGCACCGAGAAGTTCAGTTCCGTACTCGGCGAGGTGCTCGAGATCCCGCTCGAGGGCCCAAGCGTGAAGGTCATCTTCGCTGCCCTCCACGGGAGCATCTGCCGCCGAGGGGAGCACCCCGGGGGAGAGGTGACGGGTAAAAAACGGGGTGCGGTTGACGAAACGCTCGGTTCCACGCGGCCCGCAGACCTCGAGCGTCACGGGGAGGAACTCCGCGAACGTGGTCGCGAGCTCCCACACGCGAACGTATGACGTGAGCTCGCGAGCATCCGGCCGGGGGGTGAGCCGCACGCTCGTGCCGACTGCAACGTGAGAGCCGGCCGAACCCTCGAGAGATTCGAGCGTGAACGTGCCGTCGCTGCGGCCCACCCAACGGCTCGCCTCCCCACCGGAGGCGGGGCGGGTCTCGACCACGATTTCATCGCTCACCATGAAGCAGCTCAGCAGCCCGATGCCGAACTGCCCCAGCCGATCCGTGCGAGGCAAGTCGAAAATGTCCCGCTTGCTCGATTGGCCGACGGTCGAGAGGAGCTCCGCCATTTCCTCGCGGTGCATGCCCGCGCCGTTATCGGTGACAACGAGCTCGCCAGATTCGGGGCCCACGGGCGTCACCTGGATGAGGGCATCATCGAGGGTCAGCGTGCCCGCCTCGATGCGCGTCATGATCGCATCGCGAGCGTTCTGAATGAGCTCGCGCAGGAACACGCGCGGATTCGAGTAGATGTGCGTGCTCAGAAGCTCGACGACCGCGTGAAGGTTGACCTGAAACGGATGGGAGGGAAGCGTCATGCCTCGATCCTACGGAAACAGGTGAGCCTTGGCAGTCGTCGGACCCTCGATTGTGGATAACTCGCGCCCGGTGCCCGTCAGGCCTTCTCCCCGGGTGCCGAACCCTCACCGCTCTCGGGCGTTTCGGATTCGGCCGCCTCGCCAGCGTCCTGCTGCTCTTCAGCAACCGCGGACTCCTCGGTGTCCTCCGTGTCCTCGGCGCCCTCAGCATCACCGGGCTGCGGAGCATCCTCCGTATCCGAAGAACCGTCGGACTCCTCAGCGCCTTCTGCACCCTCTCCAGTCGACGCTTCGTCCTGAGCCGCGTTCTCGACACGGTCGTGAAGCTTCTTCTTGATTTTCTCCACCCGGCGCTTCGCACGGATACCGAACAAGAGCATCACGAAGGCGACCGCCGAATAGGCAACCATGATCCAAATGAGGTGGGCGAAGTTGATCGAGCCGCCCGCGATCGCGACCCTCAGTGCGTTCACGACCGACGTGAAGGGCAAGTACGGGCTGATGATCTGGAAGAACTTCGGAGTCGTCTCAATCGGGTACGTAGCACCCGCCGACGCGAGCTGAAGCACCGTGAAGATGAGCGACATGAAGCGCCCCACGGGGCCAAAGCACGCGACGAGTGCCTGGTTGAGAGCCATGAACGTGAGCGAGGCGATGAACGAAATAAGGAACGCCTGGCCAAGACGCATCATGTCGATCCCCACGAGGAAGTGCACGGTCGAAACCATGAGCACCGACTGAAGCACGCTCACCAAGGCACCCGGAAGGTAGCTCGCGAGGGCGACCATTGCGGCAGGCATGTTGCTGCCCACGCGGCGACCGCTCAGGGCCGGGAACACCAGGAAGAACGCGAGCGCGCCGATCCATAGCGAAAGCGTCATGAAGTACGGGCCAAGGCCGTAGCCGTAGCTTTCAACCTCGTGCAGGCGGTGCTTCGACAGGTCTACCTGCTGAGAGGCAACGCTCGCGAGATGATCCTTCTCAGACGTGGAGTAATTCGGTACTTGCTCGACACCATCGGCAAGGCCGTCGTGGAGCTCATTCGCGCCGTCCTTGAGTTTGCCGAGGCCGCCGCCGAGTTCGGTCGCGCCGTCATTGAGTTTGCCGAGGCCATCGTTGAGCTTCACGGCGCCGTCATTGAGTTTTATGGAGCCGTCGTGGAGCTTCACGGCGCCATCGTTGAGCTTGCCGATGCCGCCATCGAGCTTTATGGCGCCGTCCTGAAGCTTGCCTGCGCCGGTTGTGAGGTCACTCGAGCCCGTCGCGAGGCGCTGTGCGCCGTCGTTGAGTTTTCCGCTCGCGGCGTCGAGCTTCGAGGCGCCGTCGGCGAGGGTCGAAGCGCCCGCGTACGCCGTGCCCGTTCCGTCCTTGAGTTGGCTCGTGCCATCCGCCAAACGACCCGTGCCGTTTGTCAGGTCGCCGGCACCATTCGAGAGCTTCCCGAGGCCGTCATCGAGCGTGTTTGCGCCGGTCGCGAGCTGGTTGATGCCATCCACGAGCTCGGTCGATTTCGCGTCGAGCTCGCCTACTCCGTCGTCGAGTCTCTTGAATTTGTCGGCGACTTCTCGGGACTTCTCAGCCGCGTGGTCGAAGAGTGCGGGAAGTTCGTTGACCTTGTTATCGAGTGCGTGCGCGGCAACGTCGAGGGGAACGATGATCTTGAGGTCGAGGTCGCTCACGCCAGCGTTGATCTTGCGAGAGCGTTCCGCAATCTGATCGGCGCCGCTCTTGAGACCATCGATCGCGAGCTTTTGCTGCTCGGGATCCATCTCGTCCCAGTGTTCTTGAATGTCCGCGAGCGATTCCGTGTAGTCTTCGGTGCCCTCGACGTCTTCGACCGTGAGTTTCTTGAGTTCGACGGCCTCGTCGTGCGCGCCGCGAGTCTTGTCCTTGACCTTGTGCAGGTCATCAACGATCGCGGGCCCACGATCGCTCAGGTCCTCCATGCGTTCGGCGATGAGCTCGGAGCCATCGGCGAGGGCCGCCGAGCCCTTCTTGAGCTCCGCGACCGCTCCGGGGAGGATCGAAGTCTTTGAGTTCAGTTCGTTCAAGCCCTCGGCAAGTTTCGCGGAGCCATCCTGGGCGTCCGTGAGGCCGTCACGCAGGCGAATCGCGCCGTTGTTGACCTGCGAGGCACCGTCGGAAAGTTGACCCGCGGCCGAATCCAGCCGGCCCACGCCGTTCGCGAGATCGCCTGCGCCAACCGCGGCGCGCCCCGTCGCATCCTTGAGCTGAGTTGTGCCATTCGCGAGGGTGTTCGCGCCGTTCGCGAGGGTGACGGTGCCGTCCTTGAGGTCGCCGAGACCCACGACGAGCTTGCCGGAGCCGTCTTTCGCGGTCGTGGTGCCGTCGGCAAGCTGGGCAGTGCCGTCCTTCGCTGCAGCCGTTCCGTCCACGAGCTGACCGGAACCATCCTTCGCGTTCGCGGTGCCGTCGGCGAGCTTGTCGGCGCCGTCTTTTGCGTCAGAAGAGCCGTCGGCGAGCTGCCCGGCGCCGTCCTCGGCATCCGAGAGCGAGTCGTGCATATCGTTGAAGCCCGCGTAGATGTTGTGGAGGTACTCGTCGCTCACCTTTTCGTTGAGCGAATCCGTGACCTTCGTGAGGATGCTCTGGGCGAGGTTGCCCGAGATCATATTTTTCGCGTCGTTGGTCGTGATTGAGAGTTCGGCTTTCGCGGCCGTCGAGGGGTCGTCGTTTCCAACAGAGGCGACGTTGGTGCTGAAGTTCTCGGGGATTCTCAAGACCGCGTAGATCTCGCCGTCCTGGAGCGCCTTGTTGGCGCGCGACTCGGACATTTCCGTCCAGTCGAGGTTGTTGTTCGAGGTCGAATCGAGGAGTTCATCGGTCAGCTCGTCGCCGAGGTCGAGGTCGGGGTCGGTGTTGCCCTTGTCGAGGTTGACGACGGCGGCGGGCACCTGGTGGAGCCTGTTGATGGGGTCGACGTTAGACCACGTGAGAAGTGCCGCGTAAACGAGCGGAACGAGCGAAACGCCGATCACGAGGATCATGACGCGAATGATGGAAAGGCTGTTTCCGGAACTGCGGAGGCGTCGCGCGATGGAATTGGCCTTGGCCGTGCGCATGGCCTTCAGATTGTTCTGTGACATAAAACGTTCTCCTTAGGCGGCCTTGTGGCCAGTCGCGGCCGCGAGGAAGTCGGTTGTCGTTTCGACCATCGCTGAGACCGGGAGGTCGTCGCGGAGGTCCTTGGTGGCTTGCGAAATGAGACCCGCCGAGAGGAACTCGGCGTAGCGCGCGGCGCGGGGACCGGTGAGACGGGTCAGTGCGTCGCGGAGCGTGCCGATGCCTAGCATGCGCCCTGCAAGGAAGCGCGTGAGTTCGCTTTCGGCGGCGCGCCCGCTCGGGCCGTCGAGAACCGCGAGGTAAAACGTGCGGTTCTCGCTCAGGTGCGTGAAGAGCGCCGTAAAGCTTTCGGCTGCGAAGCGGGTCCAGTTTTCGGGGTGGTCGGGGTTGTCCGACGCCTGCTGGGGGAGCGTCGCGAAGGCCTCTTCGAGGCGAGCCATAGCCGCGGCGTGCATGAGCGTGGGAATGTCCCCGAAGTGCTGGTAGAAGGTGGGGCGGCTCGCGCCGGCGCGTCGAACAAGTTCGGAGACGCTCGGGGGCTGCGGGTTTTCGTCGAGGGCGTCGACCATGACGCGGACGAGCGATTCGCGCGATTTTTGAGCACGCGGATCGGTCGGCGTCTCCTCGACGTGATGGCTGAGGGCACGCCGTGCGGCATACAGGACAGACATGGGGCCTCGACTCTGCTCTTTCTTACAGGTGTCAGTCTTTTCGACCGGGTCAAACATAAAGCACTGATTTACAGATGTAAAGAGCGCTGGCTTACGTTTGTAAGAAATGTGTCATACCTCGCGTTAGGTAGTTCCTAGCCTTTATCGGTGCAGAACACTGTTACTTTATTGTCATCCCCTCAATGCTGAACCTTTCCCCCTAGGACCCCCGTGCCCAGATCCAGCAAGAAAGAGTACGCCCTTAAGGTGGCGTACCACCTCGTCACCGAGACCGGTTGCGTTGACGGCCTTACCTTCGATTCGCTCGCGGCAGCCACAGGTATGTCGAAGTCGGGCCTCATCTATCACTTCCCTTCTCGTCACGATCTCCTCGTCGATCTTCACCACTACGCCGCGAAACTGTGGGAGCGTGAGGTCACCCGCGTGAGCGGCGGGAAGGCCCCCGAAGACCTCACGCCGGCCGAACGCGAGCGTGCCCTTGTAGTCGCCCTCGAGCGCGAAGAGCCCCTCGTAGAAATTCTTCTCAATATCCAGGCGCTGAGCCACCGTGACCATGAGCGGGCTTGGGACGAGATTGATGAACGCTGGCTTCTCAACCCGAGTGAGGATGTCGAGAGCGACGACGACTTAGAGCGACTTGAGGATCACGTTCTCAGTGCTGGGCTTTGGGTGTATAACCACCTCAGCGGGCGCCCGATTTCCGAAAGGAACAGGGCGAAGCTCGTCGCGCGACTGGTAGCGCGAGCCGAAGTGCGCGGGTTGCGCGCCTAAGCGGATTCGGGAACCGCCCTGATCGCGTTCGCGATCTGAGCGCTCAACTCGACGCGCTGCCCGCCACCTTCGATGCTCATGAGGCCCGTCGAATCCATTTCCTCGAGGATCGTGATTCGGGTGCCCGGGGCGAGCGTGCGCTTCGCGCAGTAGCGAAGGATGTCCGGGTTTTCGTCGGAGACGCGTGAAATAACTACGCTCTCGCCCCGTTCGCAGCGCGTGAGCGGAACGCCGGGGTCGGGCGCATCGTGAATATCGCACGGGATCGGATCGCCGTGGGGGTCGACTGCGGGGTGCCCGAGCATGTCGTCCATGCGCCCAATCAGTCGGTCGCTTGTCGCGTGCTCGAGCTTGTCTGCCTCCTCGTGAACCTCGTCCCACGCGAGGCCGAGGTGGTCGACGAGGAAGGTTTCGAGGATCCGGTGTCGCCGCACGACCTGACGCGCGATCGTCTCGCCCTCGGCGGTGAGGGCGATCGCGCCGTAGGGGTGGTAGTCGATAAGGCCGTCGGTCGCGAGGCGTTTGAGCTGCGCTGACACCGTCGAGAGCGAAACCCCGAGTGCGGAGGCGATCGCACTCGTTGCGGGGGTGTGCCCGTCGTCGGGCCACTCGCTCGCCTTCCAGATGACGGCGAGGTAGTCCTCGGTGACCCTGGTTGGTTCGGGCGTGGCGTTCATGCGGGGTGAGCCTCTCGTGGGCGGGCGGCGAAGGGCCCTACGGCCCGTGTCAAGAATCGCCCGCGCGCTATTCTCCGTCAAATTGTTTGGACGTCCTCACTTTCGTTTTCCTCTAGACACACCGCATGTCGAGGCGAAAGTGTTGACAGACGTGGACATCATCGCACTCCTGCTCGTGGGCGTCGGGCTTGCCGCCGATGCCTTCGCCGCCGCTCTCACGCAGGGTGTGCACATGCGCCAGTTGTCCTACCGCGTGGCGCTCCTCATCGCCGTCGTGTTCGGGGCGTTTCAGGGCCTCATGCCCGTGCTCGGGTGGGCACTCGCATCCCAGTTCTCCCAGGTGCTCGCCCCCATCGACCACTGGATCGCCTTCGCGCTGCTCGCGCTCATCGGCGCGCACATGATCCGTGAGGCTTTCGTGGTCGAGGAGGAAGACGCTAGCGGCGAGCAAGCGGCGATCAACCTCAAAACACTTCTTCTTCTGGGCATCGGCACGAGCGTCGACGCCGCCGCGATCGGCGTGTCCTTCGCGATGCTCGCCGTCAACATCGTTGAGGCGGCTGCGATCATCGCCCTCGTCACCTTCGCCCTGTCGTTCGTTGCGGTCATCATTGGTCATCGTGTCGGGGCCCGATTCCGAACTCCCGCCGCGGTAGCGGGCGGCCTTGTCCTCATCGCTCTGGGCGCCAAGATCTTGATCGAACACCTCACAACGTGAGTTGATGCGGGCGATGATGCGCGCGCCTCGCGAATGGTTTTATCCTGAGGCACGTGCCTTCTCCCCGCGTCTCTCGTCATCGCCGGACATTTCTGCACGCGATTCCCGCCGAGGCGAGGGTTCATGTCGGCTCGAGCGCCCGGACCTTTGTGACCCTCGGCGAGGCGCGAGGCGAGTTCGTCCCCGCGGTGCGCATCTCCTTTTCGGTTGCGGTCCCCCTCGTGATTCTCCTTTTCTTGGGACGCCTTGATCTTTCACTCTTTGCGTCATTTGGCACCTTCAGCTCGCTTTATGGCCGATTCGTTCCCACGCGCGAGCGCGTGCGGCAACAGGCCATTGCGGGAGGCGCCCTGGTAGCGTGCGAGGTTTTCGCGACCGCTGCGCGCCACGCGGAGATGCTGGTTCCGACGTTTCCTGGGGCCTGGATCGTCGTCATCGTCGGCACGATGGTGGCGGCCCTGACGTCGGGCCTCGTGCCTCGCTTTTCGCTGAGGCCGCGGGGCGTGCTCTTCTTCGTTTTTGCGGCGACGGCTATCGCGACGAGCCCGCACGTGTTCCCGCTGTGGATACCGCTTGTATTCGGCGGCGGAAGCGTGCTGATTTCCTTAGCGTTCAGCGTGCTCTTTCACGTGCTCGGCGAGGCCAACACGGGCCGCCCGGTGCCGGTGCCGGAGCGCGTGAGCGTTGCCGATTACGCACAGGATGCGGGCCGCTTCGCGAGCGCGGCATTGATTGCGGGGTCGATCTCAACGGCGCTCATGATTCCTTCGCCATATTGGGCGCAAGTGGCGGCCGTGGCTCCTCTTTCAGAAACCCGCCGCGTGGGGCAGGTCAACCGTGCCCTTCACCGCGTTGTGGGGACCGTCCTTGGCGTCGCCATCGCGGCGTTCCTCATGTCGTTTCCGAGTCAGCCGTGGCAGACAGTCGTGTGGATCGTCGCGATGCAGTTCCTCGCGGAGATGTTCGTGACGCGCAATTATTCATTTGGGCTCGTATTCGTCACGCCGCTCGCCTTGCTCATGGTGCATCTTGCGAACCCCGCGAGGCATTACGAGATGCTCGTTCCCCGCATCGTCGAAACATCGATTGGTGCGGGCGTCGGCATTGTCGTCGTCATCGTCGGGCTCATCGTCGAGCGCTGGTGGATGTCGCGTAAAGGAGCGTAGTTCCCTTCTCCTTGTCGCGAATGGCTCTAAGGCAGGCGTCGGCCACTCTTCCCGGGCGGGCTACTGCGCTGCGCGCTGGAGCCGGTATTCGAGGTGTGCGCGCACGGTGGGCCACTCGTGGTCGAGGATCGAGTACAGCGCCGTGTCGCGTGTGGTGCCGTTTTTGAGAACTCGGTGGCGCCGCATGACCCCTTCAAAGGTGGCGCCGAGTTTTTCGATCGCCGCGCGTGAGTGCCTGTTGAAGGTGTGGGTGCGCAGCTCAACGCGCTGAAGCTTCTCGACCTCGAAGAGATACCGGAGAAGAAGGAACTTCGCTTCCGGATTCACCGCGGTGCCCTGCACGCTCTGCGCGTACCAGGTTGCGCCGATCTCGGCGACCCGGTTCGCCCGGTCGATGTTGATGACGTTCGTCATCCCGGCAATGTAGCCGGAATCCTCGTCGACTTTACGGATCACGGTATAGGGGAGCATCGAGCCTGCTTCGCACAGGTCGAGACGCCTCTCGATGTCCTGGCGCATTTCTGCGGGCTTTGCGATGTTTGCGTACCAGAGCTTCCATAGTTCGCCGTCGTTCACCGCGTCCTTGAGTCCCTCGAGATGGTCGAGTGAGAGCGGTTCGAGGACGACGAAGTCGCCGGCGAGGCGAAGGGGTGAAGTGGGCATGCGGAGCATCCTACGCCGCGCGTTCTTCGAGCCCTTTGAGGAGAGTTGTCGCGTTGCGCTTCCATTCCTCGCTCACGGTGAGGCTTCCGTCTTTCAGGTCAGCGCCGTAGCTCGTGTAGCCGAGCAGTGGCTCCACGAGGTCCATCCGGAGCGATGCGGCGACGGGGGTGAGCGCGCGTGCCGCATCGAGCCCGCCGTTGGAGTAGCCCCACGCAATGATGCCGAGTGGCTTGCCTTCCCATTCCGCCGCGAGGTAGTCGATCGCGTTCTCGAGTGGCGCCGAGAACGAGCCGTTGTACTGGGGCGTTGCCCAGACGATCGCGTCAGCACGCGCGACGGTGGCCGCCCACGCACGCGTGTGCGGGCGCTCGTAGTTCCCGGATCGGGGGTGGTCGAGCTCGTCGAGGAAGGGCAGGTTAACGTCCTTGAGATCCGCGAACTCGACGTCGAAGGTCGTGGTCTCCTTCGCAAGGCTTTCGAGTGCGCGTGACACGAGGATCCCCGAGCGCGATGGACGCGTAGTTCCGTGAATTATCAATAACGTGGGCATGTGTCGAGGTTACGCCTCAACCTCTCAATTCGGCCCGTGCTAAGTCACGCATGACACAGTGAGAACATGAAGAACTACACCGCAGAGCACGTTTTCGCCCTCGGGTATCGCGCTGCCGCTGACGCCCTGACGGCAGCTCTCGCCTCGGGCTTCGATCCGGCAGGCGACCCTGAACGCACCTTCACGAGTGTCGGGACCGGCGAATTCCTCACGATGCCCTCAAGGGTCGGTGACGATGCCGGCATCAAAATACTGACCCTTGCGCCGCACAACCCGGACAAGTCTCTCCCGTTCATCCAGGGCACGTATCTGCTGTGCGACGCGCAGACGCTGACGCCGCGCTCGCTCGTCGACGGGATCGCCCTCACCGCGCTTCGCACGCCCGCGGTGGCCATCGCCGCGGCACGCCCGGCATTACGCGCGATCGCCGCGCACGTCACGCTCAGGCCGAACGTCGTCGCCTTCGGCGCGGGAGTTCAGGGGGAGGGGCTCGTGCGGGCGCTCGCCGATGAGTGCGGCAGCGGGGGCGTGGGCTTCGACGCTCTCGGGTCTGTCACCTACGCCGTGCGCAGCCCGGAAAACGTGAGTGAAAGCGCGCTCGCGGTGGGCGCGGGCGGGAGTGCAGGCGACGTTGGAACGGTGAAGGCAGGTTCCGACGCCTGCCGCGCTGCCGTCGAGGCCGCCGACGTGATCGTGTGCGCGAGCGCGGCAAAGGAGGCGGTGTTTGACGATGCGTGGGTGCAGCCGCACGCGGCCGTGCTCGCCGTCGGCGCCCATACACCGCAGACCCGCGAGGTTCCCGCCGAGACGATGGGACGTGCCCGCGTGATCGTCGAGGATCAGGCGGTCGCCTTGCGCGAGAACGGGGATGTCGTGCGCGCGATCGCCGACGGATCCCTCACCGAAGGCGCGCCCATAAGCATGAAGTCGCTTCTCGGAGATGAGGCCGCCGCGAAGGTTGAGACGAACGCTCCGAGTGCCCCCACGGTCGTGACGACCGTGGGTATGAGCTGGCAGGATCTCGTCGTGGCCGCCGCGGTAGCCCGACACGCGGAAGGGAACGCAGGCTTCAGGAAGAGTTGCGAGGATTGAGGCATGAGTGAAACCACCGCACAGCTGAGCGTTATTGAGCGCAGCAAGCGCATCGCCAGGCGGGCTGCACTCGCGACGACTGCCGGTATTGCCGCATCTCAAGCAGTCGCCGTGGGCACCCTCCTCGCCATGGACGCCTACACAAAACGCGGGCGCAAGAAGCGCCGTGCGCCCAAGCCCGGGACGTTCGATTCGAGTGTTGAGAAGTCCGACATCAGGATCTTCACGAGCGGCGAGGAACTTTACGATTCGATGATCGAGTCGATCGACAATGCCGAGCACACGGTTATGCTCGCGACCTTCATCTGGAAGGGAGACCGCGTAGGCCAGCGCTTCATGGACGCCGTGAACAACGCGGCTGCGCGCGGAGTCGATGTGTTCCTCATTTGGGACGTCTTCGCGAATCTCGTGGTTCCTCGCCAGTTCTTCGAGCAACTTGATGAGCGCATCAACGTTCACCGCATGTACCCCATTTCGGGGTCGTTTTGGCGTGCTCCGGTTCGCTCGACCGGCCTGCTCCACTCCAAGGTCCTCGTCGTCGACGACGAGGTGGGGTACGTGGGCGGCTTCAACATCGGCGATGCCTACGAGAGTGAATGGCGCGACACCCACGTGCGCGAGGTGGGGCCCGCCGTGTGGGAGCTGCGCCAGGCGTTCGTCAACGTGTGGAACGAGGATCGTCGCGCCGATGAACGCATTGACTGGATCGCGCCAAACGCATGGAATACGCGCGTCGAGGTCCACCCCAACCTCCCGCTCCAGGCCGTCTACCCGATTCGCCGCATGTACCTCGCGGCCATCGAGCGCGCCCAGAAGAACATCTGGCTCTCGACCCCGTACTTCGTTCCCGACGGTAAGCTCCTTGAGCCGCTTCGTGCCGCTGCCGCGCGCGGGGTCGATGTGCGTCTCATGCTCCCCGAACAGTCCAACCACGTCGTCGTCGACTGGGTCGCGCGGGGTTTCTACCAGGATCTACTCGACGCTGGCGTGCGCATCTTCCTCTACACGCCCGCGATGAACCACTCGAAGATCGCGACGATCGACGGGATGTGGGCAACCGTCGGAACCGCCAACCTTGACCGGCTCTCACTTGCGCTTAACTACGAAACCAACCTCGAGGTTGCCGATCCGGCATTCGCCGAGGCTCTCGAGAAAGTGTTTGAGGCCGACTTCAAGGATTGCTTCGAGGTGGATCCCGAGAAGTGGAAGGCGCGCGCAGGAATCGAGAAAGTTACCGAGAAGCTGCTCGTTCCGCTGCGCCCCATAATGTAACGCGGCTCGTTCACCTGTAGGCCACCGTCGCGTCAACCGCCCGTGGAATTGCCACCTTAGCCTGGCCCGATCACGCGCGGTCGACATGCGTGAACACGCCCCACGAAAAAGGAGTTTCCCGTGAAGTACACGCACCGAGTGCAGGTCTCGGCGCCCTTCGATGTTGCCCTTGAGGCGGTTCGCCACGCCCTCGCCGAGGAAGGCTTCGGGGTGGTGTACGAACTGAACATGCAGGGCACCCTCTCCAACAAGATCGGCGCTGAAGCTGGCGCCGAGCTCGGCCCATATGTGATTCTCGGTGCGTGCATCCCGGCGCTCGCGAGGCGCGCTCTTAACGCCGATCCGTCGATGGGGGCGCTTTTGCCGTGCAACGTCGTCGTGCGCGCGGGGGAGAGCTACGAGCAGAGCATCGTTGAGTGCATCGACCCGACCGTCATGAGCGGGCTCAGCAGGGGCGAGGAGGTCCGCGCGATGACGGAGGATGCCGACCACGGCCTCCGTACCGTTCTCGCGAGCATCGACCATTTCGTCCCCGCGCAGGGTTCTGGAACCGGTGCCCCTGCTCTGGTCACGGAAGCGCCCGCCGTGCGCCCGCCGCAAGCATCGCATGCCGAAGGCGTCGAGGTCGCGGCGGTCGAGGGCTACCGACCCGTGATCGTTGGCCACCGCGGAGCAGCGCTCGTGACGACCGAGAACACGCTCGCGGGCTTCCGCCAGGCAAAGACGGACGGCGCTGGCGTCGTCGAATGCGACGTGCACCTGAGCGCCGACGGCACGCCGATCATCATGCACGACGAGACGATCGACCGCATGGCCGATCCAGCTTCTATTCCCGCAAAAGGCGCGATCAAGGACCTCACGAACGCCGAGCTCGCACAGGTGTCACTCCAGGGTGGCCACGGCGTTCCGCTCCTCACGGAGCTTCTCGCGATGGAGGACCTCGAACTCTATGTCGAGGTCAAGGTCGCGTCGGCCGCCACGGCTTCGGCGCAGCTCATCCACGATAAACGCCCGGGGCACGGCGAGCGCGACACGGTCATTTCGTTCGTCCCCGAGGCTCTCGCGGCTGTGCACGAGGTTGCCCCGCACGTGGGCCTCGGTCTCCTCGTGAATGCGGTCGAGGAGTCGACGTGGGACACGCTCGAGGAGCTCGGCTGCACGTGGCTGAGTTGCAGCGTGGACGGTCTCACCCCCGAGGCCGCGAAGGAAGCGCACGCGCGTGGCTACAAGATCAACGTGTGGACGGTGAACACGGAGGAGCAGCTCGCAAAGGCCGTCGAGCTCCGCCCCGAGTCGATCTCCACGGATGATCCCCGCTGGGCGATCGAACAGCTCGCGGCCCGCTAAAGCGTCGCGTCTCTCATCCTGAGACCGCGACTTCCCGAAAGATGGCCGCGGCGTGTAAGTTTTCAAGAGCGCCTTTACCACTCAGTATCGACAGAGGTGTACGAAGACGACTGCATACACTCACGACAAAGGATGATCGATGGCCACTTCACTTGATGCGACCCTTGACGCCGTTTTGCGCCGCAATCCCGGCGAAAGCGAATTCCACCAGGCGGTCAGGGAGGTGTTCGAATCGCTCGAACTGCTCCACGCTCGGCGCCCCGAATACGCCGAAGCCGCGATCCTCGAGCGCATCGCCGAACCGGAACGGCAGATCATCTTCCGCGTCCCCTGGGTTGACGATGAGGGCAAGGTGCGGGTCAACCGCGGCTTTCGCATCGAGTTCAACTCGGCACTGGGCCCCTACAAAGGGGGATTGCGCTTCCACCGCAGCGTCAACCTCGGCATCGTGAAGTTTCTTGGCTTCGAGCAGATCTTTAAGAACTCCCTCACCGGCCTCCCGATCGGCGGCGGCAAGGGCGGCTCCGATTTCGACCCGCACGGCAAGTCTGACGCCGAAATCATGCGCTTTTGCCAGTCGTTTATGACCGAACTCTTCCGCCACATCGGCCCCGATACCGACGTCCCCGCGGGCGACATCGGCGTGGGCGGCCGCGAGATCGGCTACCTCTTTGGCCAGTACAAGCGGCTTGCGAACCGCTTCGATGCCGGCACCCTCACCGGCAAGGGCCTCAACTGGGGTGGCTCGCTCGTGCGCACGGAGGCGACCGGCTACGGCGCCGCGATCTTCGCGAACGAGATGCTCAAGGCGAAAGGTCTCGACTTCGAAGGTCGCCGCGTGCTCGTGTCCGGCTCCGGCAACGTCGCGCTCTATGCCATTGAGAAGGCCCAGCAGCTCGGCGGCGTGGCTATCACGGCGTCTGATTCGAGCGGCTACGTCGTCGACGAGGAGGGCATCGACCTCGACCTGCTCAAGCAGATCAAGGAGGTCGAGCGCGGCCGCATCCGCGAGTACGCCGAACGTCGTGGCGGCAAAGCGCGGTTCGTCGAAGGTGGCAACGTGTGGGACGTCCCCGGCGAGATCGCCATCCCCTCCGCCACCCAGAACGAGCTCGACGCCGCGAGCGCAAAGACGCTCCTCAAGAACGGCCTCATCGCGGTCTCCGAGGGCGCGAACATGCCCTCGACCCCTGAAGCCGTGGACCTTTTCCAGGAGGCCACCATTGCTTTCGGCCCTGGCAAGGCCGCCAATGCGGGAGGCGTGGCAACCTCGGCCCTCGAAATGCAGCAAAATGCCGCGCGGGACTCGTGGACGTTCGAGGACACCGAAAAGCGCCTCACCGACATCATGGTGAACATCCACGACACGTGCGCCGCGACAGCCGAAGAGTACGGACGCCCCGGTGACTACGTTGTGGGCGCCAACATTGCGGGCTTCGTGAAGGTTGCTGACGCGATGCTCGATTTTGGTGTGATCTAGGCGTGCAGTTCGCGGTGGCGCGATGAACGCCGTCGCCTTCGCGGCGGTGATCGGTGTGGGCATCGGCCTCGTGGTCGGTGCCCTCGGCGCGGGTGGAGGCATCCTTTCTGTCCCCGTGCTCGTGTTCGTGCTCGGCATGGCGCCCCACGACGCGACCGGTGCCTCGCTCGTCGTCGTGGGCCTCACCGCCATCGTCGCGCTCCGCCACCCCGCACAGCAGGGCAATGTCCGCTGGAGGGAGGGGCTCACCTTCGGCGCCGTTGCCATCGTCGGCGCCGCCCTCGCCTCGCGACTCTCCCTTTTCGTGCCCGAGCGAACCCTGATGCTCAGCTTCGGTGCACTCTTACTCATCGTCGCTATCGTCATGGCGCGCCGCGCCTACACGACGAGGCTCGAAGAGAACGTGAAAGAGAGGGGGCCGACGCTTGCTGGGCAACCGTCGGAACCCGAATCCCAACCGTCTCGGCTTGCCCTTGTGCTTGCCGCGAGCGCCACGGGGCTGCTCACGGGCTTTTTCGGCGTCGGTGGAGGGTTTCTTGCCGTGCCGATGCTCGTGATCGCGCTCGGTCTGCCGATGCGTGCGGCGTCGGGCACGAGCCTGCTCGTCATGATCATGACGTCCGCCGCGGCGCTGCTCGCGAGGATCGGAACCCCCACGCATATCGATTGGCCGTCGGTACTCATATTTGCGGCCGGAACGGTGCTCGGGGGGATGGCCGGTGGGCCCCTCTCGGCGAAGGCGCGGCCCTCGAGTCTCACGGCACTTTTCGCGGTGCTCCTCGCGGGCGTCGGGGTGCTGACGCTCGCGACTGCGTGAGCATTCGTATCCTTCACCACGTATGGATCACCTCGGGGACCTTTCCACTTTCCCCTCGGGACAACGGCGTTTACTGTGGGGGTGTTCCTGCGTTTGCGACACGCCTAGGAGGTCCCAGTGGTAGAGACCTACCCGATCCTCACCCTCGTTCCGCCGATCCTCGCGATTCTCCTCGTGATCGTGACGAAACGTGTGCTCATATCGCTCTTCGCAGGCGTCGTGGCCGGCGCGATACTGATCGCTGACTTTTCTCCGCTCGGCTCGCTTGGCGAGGTCGGTAAGGCTGCCCTCGGACTCGTGTGGGAAGACGGCGGGCTGAACTGGTACACGATCCTCATCATCGCCTTCCTGCTCGAACTCGGCACGATCACGTCTCTCGTCCTCATGGCCGGCGGGACGTCGGCGTTCTCGGACTGGGTGGAAAAGCGCGTGAAGACACGGCGCGGGGCCCAAATTCTCACTGGCCTTTTGAGCCTTTCGTTCTTTATCGACGACTACTTCAACGCTCTTTCGGTGGGGCAGATCGCACGGCCCATCTCGGATCGGCAACGCGTCTCGCGCGCCAAGCTCTCGTACCTGATCGATTCGGGCGCGGCCCCCGTCGTCGTGCTCATCCCGTTCTCGAGCTGGGGTGCCTCCCTCATCGGCATCATGGCCCCGATCCTCGCGGCCTCCGCACTGCAGATGAGCGAGGTCGAGGCCTTCGTGCGCGCCGCACTCATGAACTTTTACGCGGTTGCTGCGCTCGTATTTCTGTGGCTCGTGATCGCCTGGCAGCTCAATTTCGGGCCCATGCGTAAGGAAGAGGAGCGGGCCTTCGCCGGCGACGGCGTGCACGCCGATGAGAAGGATGCGCCCAGTCAGGCGACCGACAAGCTCCCGCGTCACGAACCGGGCGCGAAGCGCGCGCTGCTCGTTCCGTTCGTGCTGCTCATTCTCGGTGTCGTGGGCGGAATGTACGTCACCGGCGGCATCGAGGCCGGCGCGTGGGATCTCTTCTCGACGATGGCCAACGCCAACGTGGCGCTGTCCCTCAACGTCGGCGGCATCATCGGCCTCGTCGTCGCGTTCTACTACCTGTACCGCTACACCCTCTCCAACCCGGTCTTCTCCTCGACCGTGCGTTTCGGTGGCGCTTTCCAGGGTGCGAAGTCGATGCTTCCCGCGATTTCGATTCTTCTTCTCGCGTGGATGCTCGGCGCAGTCATCGGCGATCTCGGCACGGGCAGCTTCCTCGCCGACGTCGTCGCGAACGTGAACCTCCCGGCCCACTGGCTCGTCCCGATCCTGTTTGTGATGGCCGGTCTCATGGCGTTCGCGACCGGCTCCTCGTGGGGTGCCTTCGGCATTCTGCTGCCGCTCGCGGGCCAGCTCATGAATGCTTCTCCCGGAGGCAATGAGCTTCTGGTCGCGGCGTTCGGCGCGGTCATCGCCGGCAGTGTGTTCGGCGATCACTGCTCGCCGATTTCCGACACGACGATCCTGTCGAGCACGGGCGCCGGCTGCAAGGTGAGTACGCACGTGAACACCCAGCTTCCCTACGCGCTCGTCGCGGCCGGATCCTCGCTCGTGGGTTACGTCGTATTCGCCGCAACGGGGATGGCGCTCGCGGGCTTCGCCGTGATGCTTCTTGTGCTCGTCGCCGCGGCCCTCGTGCTGCGCTCGCGCAGCCGTGGTGAACGATCCGTGAACTCAGGTGTTGCCGCTGGCGCAGCCTGAAATTCACCGACGGGCAAGACTCTGTGAGGACTCGATTTCTAGCCTGAGCTCGGCACTGTTTGTCGAGTTCAGGATAGAAATCATGCCCCGAGCATCCCGGTCTCGACACCCGTCACCTCAACCAGGTAACGGCAACCGTGGAAACTGGCGACACTGCCTACGTCGACGGCAACGGCACCACGGAGACCATCACAAAATCCAGCTGGCAAACGCCCCTCTCCGCCTGCTGCCAACCCGCCAGCAGACACAGCACCGACAACATCATCATCGAAGCCCACCCAAAGAGCTGACGTCATTCAACCTTGAGGGGACTTAAGTCCGCTTCTCGCTCCTTTTACGTGGCAGTAAAGTTTCTCTGACTCCCTCTTCGGGGCGTTACGGGAGCAGCAGTGATGCTGCAAGTGAGTAGAGGATTCTCGCGTGGGTGGCTGGTCTAGTAATCGTGTGTTTCGTCGTGCTGTTTTGTTGACGGCGTATGGGGTGTCGGCGGCGTTGGTGTCGGCGGGTTTGGTGCCTGCATCGCAGGCCTGGGCTGATACCACTCCTGCCCCTTCTCCTTCGCCTGTGGAGCAGGCCACTCCCACCTCGGGTGGTGTGGTTGATTTTCCGTCGGCTGTGATCCAGGCCCGAGCGACGGGCAAGCGTGTGGAGGTGACGGCGGAACGGTCGGAGTCCTCGAGCACGTGGGTGAATGCGGATGGGTCGGTGACGACAGAGCAGTTCGCGGCCCCGGTGCGGTTCAAGAACGATAAGGGTGAATGGACCTCATTCAATACTGATCTGGTTGAGAAGGCGGATGGTTCGCTTGCTCCCACGTCAGTGCCCGAGGGGGTTGTGTTGGCGGGTGAGGTGAAGGGCACAGATGCTCAACCGGCTGAGGTAGCGTCGCTGTCAGGTGGGGCAGCGGATTCGCAGATCGCGGTGACGTGGCCGGATTCGCTTGGTGCACCGCGTGTGGAGGGGCCGACGGCAACGTATGCGAAAGCGTGGCCGGGGATTGATCTTCAGGTAACAGCGACGCGCGATGGGTTCGAGCAGTCGTTCATTATTGCGGACCGCACCGCTGCCGAGTCTTATGCTGCGGACCAATCGGGTTCGCTGGTGACATGGGATGTGCCGTTGTCGATCCCAGAGGGTGTGACGGCCCGCGAAATCACAGGTGAGCGTGTCGAATTCGTTGATGCGGCTGGGAACGTGGTGTCTCGTTTCGAGGCCCCGATGGCATGGGACGCGTTCGTGGACGTGAAGAGTCGCGAGCACACACAGCACACGGGTGTGAGTGTGCAGCTCGTGGAGCAAGAAGCGACGGCGGTGACGCTTCGGTTGTCACTGTCGCGGGAGTGGCTGCTCGATGAGGCACGTGTGTTTCCGGTGACGGTGGATCCGGTGTATGCGTCTGCGACCACGCGGCCGACGTTTGACGCGTTCGTGCAGTCGAATGTTTCGTCGGATCGTTCGAGTGAGCGAGAGTTGAAGGCTGGCACGTATGACGGGTCTGCGAAAGCTCGATCGTTTCTCACGTTTTCGACGGCATCGTTTAAAGGGTTGAAGGTTCAGTCGGCGTCGTTGAAGTTGTATGAGTCGTGGTCGTATTCGTGCAGGCCGACGGCGTTGGAGGTGTGGTCGACGAACGCGGTCGCAACTTCGGCGGTGCGGTGGCGTGCGCAGCCGGGCCTGGTAGCTAAGCAGGGCAGCGTGACAGTTGCGAAGGGGCATAGTTCGTCGTGTGCTGCGGGCTGGGTGAGTATTCCGATCACTGGTCTCGCGCAGTCATGGGCAACCTCGAGCGCAGGTAGCGCATCGTTGGCGTTGAAGGCTGCGTCCGAGACAGATGTGAACGGGTGGAAGCGTTTCGCGTCGATGGAATCGACCACACCTCCCTCGATCGTGTTCACCTACGACCGCAAACCGAACGTGGCAGCAGTGCCAACGGTTGCCGGAACCACCACCTATGGTGCAGACACGTATGTGGCCTCGAAACGCCCGGTTGTGTCGACGGTAGGGACGGATCCGGATGGGAATTCGATGCGAGCGAATATCGAGGTGCATACCTCGACTGCGGGCACGACGGATTCGTTTGTGACAAAGTGTGCGACTGGTCTTGGGGCGTCAGGTTCCACGCTCTCGTGCACGCTTCCGGCTGATCTACCTGATAACAAGACGCTGTATGTGCGTGCGAAGGTCGTGGATGAGCTGGGCGTGTGGAGCGCGTCGTGGTCGGGCTGGAAAACGATCAAGACCGCCCAGGCGAAGCCTGCCGCACCAACCATCACCTGCCAGAGCTACAGCAATGGATCATGGACAACGAATGTGCCGGGCGCAAATGTGCCGTGCACGATCACTGCACCAGTGCTCACCGGTAATAACCAGGCCGTGCAGCTTGATTACCGGATTGATGGGGCTACGGTAGCGGCGACGGTTGCGGTGACTGCGGGCAAGAGCGTCACGGTGTCGTTGCCAAAGACGGCGGGCGGGCACCAAATCAGAGCCCGCGTGTCCACAGCATCACGCCTGACGTCCGATGCTGGCGTGTTCACTGCCGGGTGGGGCGGCCCGGCCTTGTATTCCCCGGGACGGCTCGAGGCATCTAACGGCGAGTTCAAGGTGCTCGCGAAAGCACCACCACGCACCGCGAACGAGATGACCGTCTCTGCGCAAATGCAGTGGCGCCCGTCGGGCAGCAACGACACCTGGATCAACGCGGGTAGTGCCACTGCTGTGACGGGTGCGCTGGGCAAAGAGACCGTGTTCACCGGCACGTTTGACGCAGCCGCGGCACTTGCGGCGGCGAACAAAGCTTCGCGTGGTCCGGTGCGCATGGATTTCCAAGTCTGCTTCACCTATTCGGGTGTGAAGACCCCCATGTGTACCGGTGGTGTTGCGCCGACTGTGGTGGTGCGCGTCCCACACGCTTTCGGCGACGGTTACCCAACCACGGATGTCGAAACCGGTCAGGTCGCTCTCTACACGGGTGAGTTTCAAACCTCCGACACGGACGTCACTGTCCCCGGGTACGGGTCAGATACTACGCTGTCGCGTTCGCACCTATCGTTTACGGGTAGTGGCGATGTGAAAGCGTGGCCAGTGGACCCTGTCACTGGCATCTTCGGCCCCGGGTTCACGGCAAACCTGGAAGGCGACGACTCCGCTGGTCTCGCCGGCGTGGAAGTGATTGATCAGCGCATGAGTGACGGGTCGATCGCTCTCATGGGGGAAGACGGCGACGCGCTCGTGTTCGTCAACCCTTCCGGTAAACGCGAAACGGTCACCGGCACCCTCGTGCCCGGAACGACCGACACGGAACTCTCCGGCGTAACGGCAAAGATCACTGGTACAGCGGCGGCCCCCACCCTCGTCGTGACTGAAGACGATGGGACCGTGACAACATTCCAACCTACGACTGGTGGTGCGGGTAAGAATCTTGACTTTAGGCCGGTGTCGATCGCCGCGGTGGGGGATGGGTCCTCAACCACGTTCGGTTACGACGCGACCACTGGTGTGGTGACGCGTATCGTTGCGCCGCTTCCTGATGGTCTTGCAGCCGGGGCGTGCCCTCCTTCGGGCGTGTTGCAGCCTGGCTGCCGCGCGGTAGAGCTCGCCTACACCAGTGTCACGGACCCGAACGGAATGAGCGTGCAGCGGCTTGCAAAAGCATCAGCGACACTGTTTGACCCTGCCACGAACCAAATGGTGACCACACCTGTCACGACCTACACTTACGACTCACTCACCAGGCTCTCGAGCGTGACGGATGTGCGCTCAGGGCTCAAGACCACCTACACGTGGGATGGAGCATCGACCAGGCTCAAGACGATCACCCCGAGTGGTCTTGCGGGTTACACGATGAACTACGCACCCAACCCTGACCCTTCGATCCCGACGATGATGGTGAAGAACGTCCAGCGGGACGGGCAAACTACCGGCGCCCCTCCCGTCCAGATCGCATCCATCGTCTACAACGTTGCCACCAGCGGGGCCGGGTTGCCGGATCTGTCACGTGCGGGTGTGAAGGCATGGGTGAAAGAGGCCGACGGCACGCCTGAGTTTGACGCTCAGGTCCCAGTCAACGGTTACGCCGTATTCGGCTCGGACCATCCCGTGAATGCCCTCGTAGGCAAAGACGTTCCGGCTGCGGACATGCAGTACGCCTCGTTGAGTTACATCAACGCGGACGCATACACGATCAACACGGCCAGCTACGGCGCTGGTGCGTGGCAGATTGATGCCACGTGGTATGACGCCAAGGGCAACGTGGTCCGCACCCTCGACGAGAATGCAGTCAACACGACCCTCGCTGACCCGGACATGTCGCAGGCCCAGGTGGATGACCTGTCCGAGCAGACCGTTTACAACGCAGAAATTAAAGACACTGCAGGCAATGTGCTCGTGCCCGCCGGGTCTCGTGTCGAGGAGACGTTCGGGCCTGCCCGCGACGTCATGCTCAATGACGGCTCCACAGCCAGGGTGCGACCGCATTCACGCACGATTTATGACGAAGGAGCACCCAATAACGGGATCAATGCCGCGACCGGTCAGCCGTACTCGCTTGCCACGACCGTGATCTCGGATGCGGTCACGACAGGTAGTGGCCCGGACGCGGTGAGCGTGGTGGAGGCTGTGTCGACCATAAAGAACGGCTACAACCCTCTTGACGGCTCGGCCGTGACCTCACCGACGTCGGGCTGGACTCTCGGAACACCGACCACCGTGACCGACAACGCCGGCCGCGTGACAAAACAGATCTTTGATCCCCGCGGCAAAGTTGTCACCACGATCGCGCCGACCTCGAACGGTGACGATGCAGGCACGACTCGCACCATTTACTACACGGCAGGGCCCAATGCTGCGGATGCTTCCTGTGGCAACACGGCGCAGGCTAAAGCCTGGGCGGGGGAGGTGTGTCGCACGTTCCCAGCCTCTGCCCCAAGCGAGGGGCCGAGTATGCCGAGCAGCAAGGTCACCGGGTATGACTATTGGCTCGCCCCCACTACAACCGTGGAGACATCTGGTGCCGCGACGCGGACCTCGAGCGTGAAATACGATGCCGCAGGCCGCGCTATCTACACGAAAACCTCCACGAGTGGACTCGCGGGATCGGTGCCGATGGATGCGATCTTCACCCAGTACAACCAGGCCACGGGCCTTGTGGACGCCGTCGGTGTCGCGAACAGTGCTGGTACTGGTATCGCGGGTGCGAAACAGTCCTACACCTACGACGCGTGGGGCAAACAGATCACCTCGACAAACCAGCTGGGGGACGTCACCACGACGACGTATGACGCGAAAGCCCGTGTGACCTCGGTCGATGACGGCAAGGGCGTGACCTCGTTTGAATATGACGGCACCGATGCGAATGGGAAAGCAGAGCGGCGCGGTCTGGTCACGAAACAAACCGTGACCCGTGGCTCATCCTCACCTCTGACGTATGCTGCGGCGTATGACGCCGCGGGTGCGATGACCACCGAGACACTTCCCGGCGGCATCACCGTCACCCACGAACTCAACGAAGCAGGCGAAGAAACCGGCCTCACCTACACCGGCCGGGTCACGGACCCTGAGACCGGAGTTGCTGCGCCTGGCGTGTGGTTCTCCTGGTCGCAGACTAATGACGTGTCGGGTCGTGTTCGCACAGACTCCTCGACATTCTCGACCGCTATCGCTACGACGGCGGGGCTGGCGCCGGATGTGGATGTGACGGAGGTGCTTGATGCGAGCCCGCTTGATTTCGATCATCGTTACACCTACGACAAGGCAGGCAATCTTGCGAAGGTTGAGGATTTGACTGGCCTGCCGGTAGGGGAGGCGACAGTGTCGCCGTATGTGGTGCGTGAGTACACGTTCACTGCGAAGGGTGCTCGTGCTGGGGTGAAAGAAACAATCCGTGCTGACGGCACCCCGACCGGTGCAGCAACCACAGGCAAGACACAGACCCTTACCTATGACACTGCTGATCGCCCGACGGGCGGGTATGTGTATGACCTTTTCGGCCGCCAGACCACGCTCCCGGCAGCACATGCTCCGAACCCCAGTGAGGGGAATATTAGCCTCGCGTATTTCGATAGTGATTTGCCGCAAAAGATCACCCAAGGCGACACCACCACAACGTTCACGCTCGATGTCTCTGCTCGCAGGCTCGTCCAAACCACGGTTACACCGGCGGGGTCAACTACGACGACGCGGCATTACGCCGATGATAGTGACAATCCGGCATGGGTGGACGTGAAGGAGCCGAACGGTGCCGTGGAGACGACCCGGTTTACGGGGTCGATTAGTGGGGATCTCGGCGCGACCATCAAGACCGACGGTGTCGCGGAGTTGACGTTGCCGAATATTCACGGTGACATCGTCACCACTGTGCCAATCTCCGCGACCGCGACCGCGGATACTCCTGCGGAGGCGATCGCTGGTTGGGCTGGGTACAAGGAATACGGCGAGGCCATTGACCCCACGCAAGCAGGCACGGTTGGGGGTCCGATTGGGTATGGGTGGCTAGGCGCGAAAGAACGCTCAACAACCGACGCCACCGCCGGTCTCACCCTCATGGGCGTACGCTTGTATAACCAGGCGACAGGAAACTTCACCTCCACAGACCCCGTCCCCGGCGGCAACTCCACGACATACAACTACCCCACAGACCCCATCAACCAGCACGACCTCGACGGCAAAAAAGGCTGGTGGAAGCGCAATTGGAGGAAAGTAGTAGGGGGTGGCGCAACCGTACTCGCGATCGGGGGTATGTTTGCATGCGGAGTTAGTGTTGTTTGCGGCGCTATCGTCGGAGGAGTGGCTGCCGGCGCTGGATATCTGTCGAAGCACTATGGACGAAAGTCATTTTCAAAATGGGGATTGGCTAGTTCCGTAGTAGGAGGCGGGGCTCTTGGCTTTTTCTCTTTCACAAAGTTTGTGCGGAATGGGAATAATCTGTTGAGAGTTGGTCGCACCTCCAAGGGTGCGCCGTGGCGTATATCGGGTGGACCGTCGTTAAAGCACTACAAGCGTCTCTCAACCTCCGCAAAGAAGAAATTGCGCAACCGTGGCTCTTTCCACTTTGAACGCAAATGGGGCGGTTGGCGAAACCATCGTACAGGCAAGGAAGTGGAGACGTGGAATTTTCGAAAGAAGGGCTAAGTGGATTGTCGGACCTGGTGCGCTCAATCATTGAGCCTGCTACGAAGCGCTTAAGTTCGTCGCTCGGAGTTAATGCGTCAGTAAACGGCGAGTTCGTTGTCTGGAACGTGGACAACGAATATGGACCGCAATTCTCGGTGAGGTACAACGAAAACCTTTTCCGGCTCTCGTTTCTTGAGTTTGGTCTTGTTTATCCGGTGCCGTCGCCTTGGAGCGAGGAGATGTTTATTGAGGTAGTGGAGGACATTCTCGCGATTGCAGAAATGTGCACCAAAGGCGAGTACCTCATTGGTCAGCGCAAGCGCAGGTTCTTCCCATCATACAACTTTCTTATTCTGGATTTTTTGGATGGCAGATATGTGGAGATTCCGGAAGTAGATGCATTATTTCCCACCTCTATTGTGCGACTCTAGTCTTTCTGTTAATATCAAAAGTTGTTACACGGGTGTTGTAGCCTTTCATGCAGGTAGAGCGGCGAGTTTGCCTTAAAGCGAACTGCATTTTGAGATTAGCGGAAGCGTTGAAAAAGGTGGAAATTTCGTAGTGGCGTGTGCGGTAAGAAATGTTCTTTATGATAGATATTTAGCGCGAGTGCGTTGGTTGGGAGTCGCCAAGTTAGAAGCGGAGGGGGCAAATCGTTAGTGGGAAAGGCGCGGTCGAGAATTACCGCACGGCACCGTCTGAGCCGCTCATGTCGGCCTAGGACCAGTCGCGCACGAAGGACTTGTAGTTTCGGTACTACAGCGAGAGCCCGCTTGGGAAGAGTAGGAAGCAGATACCGCAGAGGGTATGCGCACCGGGGGGCATTTAAGACTGCGGGTATTGTTAGACTCCAGTCGTTCGCGCTGTGGAGAGTGACCCGCTAAATTGGGTGAATGTGTTGAATTCTTGACGCTCGTCACGGTTTGTATCTCGCTCGCACTATTTGTTGCTGATACTGTTGTCGACATGTTCAATGCCCCCAAGGAGCTTGGGTTGTTCGCCAAATTCGTACATTGTAAAGCGCATTGGGTCGACCGAGCTAGCGACAAGACTTCTCTTGACAGAAAGCTTTTATATGGGACAGTTTTCTTTGAAGTTGTTGGGTGGGTGCTGTTGAAAGTTTCGGAGCTCCTGTAGCGAGCGGGGTCATGGATCTATCGTTGTGTGCGTCTGCGATAGCGACGACGGCGGGGCTGGCGCCGGATGTGGATGTGACGGAGGTGCTTGATGCGAGCCCGCTTGATTTCGATCATCGTTACACCTACGACAAGGCAGGTGATCTCGCGAAGGTTGAGGATCTGACTGGCCTGCCGGTGGGGGATGCGACAGTGTCGCCGTATGTGGTGCGTGAGTACACGTTCACTGCGAAGGGTGCTCGTGCTGGGCTGAGTGAAAGAATCCACGCGGACGGCCCGCTGGCCGGGACCGCCACGACGGGGAAGACACAAACACTTATCTATGACACTGCTGATCGTCCGTCGGGCGGGTATGTGTATGACGTGTTTGGGCGCCAAACCACGGTTACACCGGCGGGGACAACTACGACGACGCGACATTACGCCGATGATAGTGACAACCCGGCTTGGGTGGATGTGACACAGCCGAACGGGCTTGTGGAGACGACCCGGTTTGCGGGGTCGATTAGTGGGGATATCGGAGCCTATATCAAGACCGACGGTGCGGCAGAATTGGCTTTGTCGAGTACTTATGGCGATATTGCCACGACCGTTCCCATTTCCGCGACCGCGGTCACGGGCACCCCTGCGGAGACGATCGCTGGTTGGGCTGGGTACGAGGAGTACGGCGAGCTCGCGGATTCCGGCCAGGCGAGTACGGTTGCGGGCCCGGTTGGGTGTGGGTGGCTTGGTGCGAAAGGACGCGCGGCGAGTGATGCTACCGCGGGTCTCACCCTCATGGGCGTGCGCCTCTACAACCAGGCGACAGGGACCTTTACCTCCACAGACCCCGTCCCCGGCGGCAACTCCACGGCATACAACTATCCCACCGACCCCATCAATATGTGCGACCAGTCAGGAAAGGAAGCCTGTAAACGAAAAAAGGGAAACTCGCGGCCACAGGTATCCAAAACGCGCCGGCAAACCACTGGAAAATGGCACAATGCAAAAGAAATATGGCTCTCTGCGCTCATCTTCGGGCAGACTTTAGGTCCCAAAAAAATACTTCAAAAAACTGGATTATGGAAGAAGTTGCCAAAATGGGCACAACGGGTTGCACCCTCGGGGATTGGCATCGACCAACTACAAAAGAAGAGTTTCTGGATATGGACCGAGTATAAAGAGTGCGGAAAAGGTGGTGTCATGAAGTACTGGTACCGCGGATACTCATTTCTTCAGTATAGGGCGAAATATTCCATCCTCTATTGGAGGACTTCATGGGTTTACTTAAAGGCTCTGCACACAAGCTCAACGGGAAGGATCTCTGGAAGGCTTCCCGGTTAGCCATGAATAGTAGGCGCACGGAGGTGTCAGGCAAAATGGCTAGTGAGCCAAAAGACGAAGACTTGGAGCCCACAGAAGAGTCCGGAGAAGGCAGTAAATTTCATGGATTCCTTATTTTGATAGATTCTGCTACTTATGTGACTCTTCGCACACTTCCCGACGGGTTAACACCCGTCTCAATCGCGGTAACGGTAGTGGCCAGTATTTTGTTGGCGTATACCGGGTACGAGTTCCTTTTGAAAGAGGACAAGAAATTTTCACAAGGTGGTATATGGTTAGCCCTTGTGAAGAGCCTGAGTGTCGCTTTAGGTACATCGCTTGTGACATCAGTGTGCACTCGTTCGATAGTCCTGACGGTGATCTCTCTGGTCGCGGCAATAGTGTTTGAGCTACTTCTGCTCGGGTGGACCAGACTTTGAGATGTGCGGCGCATAAAAGTGCGATTGTGTGGCCGGTGCCAATAGTCGCTGGGGAGCGCATCCCATCGGGGTACGGGGTGCTGGAATGTCGATGAGGGGTAGGCTCCCGCTAATGTCCTGGTGGCTGAGTAAGAATTAGGAGCACTTATGTGGGCTGAGAGCAATAGATTAACCTTCCGTAAGGTGCGAAAGATAATAATGCAAATTTTGACCGAAGAAAATCCAGCAGACCTCCCCGAATTTATTCTGCAAAGTTCGTCGTCTGTCTACTCTACCGAGGCGAATGCTATTTACAGATACTCTTGCAATAACGTTCAAGAGGGTATCAGTAGTGAGCAGGTAGAACAGGTAATATATGATGCTAGCCGTGACCCGCTAGATGCTAATGCTGTAAGTCGCGCAGCGCAGAGAATCGTGGAAGCGTTAGGGTAGTGTCACTTGCGGCATGGTGGATCCGTTTATCACGTCAAAACTGAAACAGGGTCTCGGTAGTAAATTCCACTTCAGTATCCAAAATATGGATTTAGGCAATCTAGATGCGGCAAAGTAAGCAATTCGAGTCTCGGCTGCAGCGGATCACGTCGCAGCCCTCGCATTCTCGGCCTGGCGGGCCGATGCTTGCTGGGCGCGAGCTTGGTTGGTTGCCTCTGCCGGGTGTGGGTGTTAGCTGTGTAGGTCGCCCAACGCCACGGCGAGGTTGTTCTGCTCGCCTACTCTACTGTCTGCCGGCGTTGCTTTTTTGATGGTGATGCCGAGCTTTTGCCACGGATACTCCTGCGGAGACGATCATTTGTTGGGCTGGATGGAAGGAGTATGACGAGCCCGTGGAAGCCTCCGAGGCGCGTACGGTTTCAGGTCCGGTTGGGTGTGGGTGGCTTGGTGCGAAAGGACGCGCGACGAGTGATGCTACCGCGGGTCTCACCCTCATGGGCGTGCGCCTCTACAACCAGGCGACAGGGACCTTTACCTCCACAGACCCCGTCCCCGGCGGAAGCTCCACGGCATACAACTACCCCACGGACGTTGTTTCAATATTCGACCTAACAGATCGCTGCGGATCTACAAGCACGGTAGTGTGCCGGAGCGATGCAACGTGAGGTACTCGAAGTACGATAGGGATGGACGGTCGCGCATCTGCAACGGGATCGGGACAGCGTAGTTCAGGTATGTCGACTAAGAGAGGCGCAGCAGGTTCAGGCAAGCCCAACAGTTCCAGCGTAAAAGGCAGGTCTGTGGACAAGCACGACCACAGATCAGGCCGTAATCTGACGTGACGCCACCAGAGGTGGCGCGCATTCAAGAAGGCGACAAAACCACCAAGAAGGAAGCTGTAGACGCGCCGGGGAGGGTGCGTAGATACGTGCTGTGGAACCGGAAAATAGACGACGCAGTTTATGGTGGAAACAGGAAAGATGGGCCAATGTGAAACTGCTACCGCATATAGTAGCTTTTGAAGGAGGTGGCTGTGTCACAAACGTTGCCAAATGGTGCACGAACTGAAGCGGGACTCGCCAAATATTCGACGATGGATTTCTTGGAAATTTGTGAGGATAATCTCGGCACGCTTTTAAAGGGCTTGGATGGTCATCTGTACTATCTGAAGGCCGATGAGTTGAGCCGGAAATGCATTCTCAAAAATATGCGCGAAGGTGCTGCTCTATACGTCAATCCCGAGGGTTACTGGTCATCCTCTGAAGCGGAAGCGCATAGAGGGCGGATCGGAAAATGGTTTACGGGGCGCGACGGCAGCGAAATTGCGCGGCGTTATGCCGACGATAAGGCTAAATACCCTCTAGTGTACTCTGCGCTATTTTGGAGCCACTTCGATTCGAAACGAGTCCTGTATCTTGAGGGGTATTCGCTGGAACCGCTGCTTAAATTGGGTCTAGAGGAGCGCAGGTGAACTCCCTTCAGTTTGGTTAGAGGCATCATTGGAATGGCCGCAGTGCTGCTTATCTAAATGTTGGGGTCTCTAAGACGAGACCAAATGATTCCATGGTGCCGATTCTGACGGGCCCAGTACGAGTGTTTGACCAGCCCGTAGTGACGATTCATTGCGTCGCCGCTTGCTTCGCAATCCTCGCCTTCGATGCTTGCTGAGTGCGCCCGCGCCGTTCTTGGTCGTGCCGATTGCGAAACCCTCGTGGGGGTAGGTTGTTGGGTTGGGCTGGAATATAGATGTCTCGCCGCGAATTCGCACCAGTTCCCCTGAAGCGCGAGAAATAGCCACCATTCTCATCGTTGAAGCTGCGCTGGCAGAGCCACGGTGAACGATCCGTGAACTCCGGTGTTGCCGCTGGCGCAGCCTGAAATTCACCGCTTGGCAAGACGCCGTTAGGACTCGATTTCTAGCCTGAGCTTGACACTGTTTCTCGAGTTCAGGATAGAGATCATGCCCCGTATCCCCGCCCCGGGCGAGGCTGCCACTGCCGGCGCTTCGCGCTCTCGCCGCACGCGCGGTGGCCTTCGCGCCCTCGCCATTGCCGCGGCCCTCGCCATCGCCGTTCCCGGTAGCTTTGCCCTCCCCGCCGATTCCCCCTCCGTTCTCGCGCCGGCCACGGCCCAGGCCGCGCCAAGCGAAGATGACGTTGCAAAGGGTGGCGTGTTTGCGGATTCGCAGACGCGCCGCGTCGCGCCGGGCCTCGACCTCACGACCTTCTCGCGGCTCGAGAGCGCGGGCTGGAACGAGGGCAGTGTCCTGACGGCCGATCTCACCGAGCAGACCCTCTCGATGGACGTTGTTGACAACGGCAAGGTCGCAAGCCGCTCTCCGCTCGGCGAACTCATGACCTCGGGCGAGCGTGGCGATCAGGCGGTTGCCGCGATCAACTCGGCGTTCTTCGACATCAACTTCAGCGACGCGCCCGTGTACAGCTCGGTCTCGAACGGGGAGTCGGTCGTGGGTTCGGATAGTCACCGCCCCGCCTTCACGATCGTGGGTGGCAAGGCCGTCGTGCAGGCCCTTACGACCTCGGGCAAGGCCACGCTCGGCGATGGCTCCGCGATTGACCTTGCAACCCTTAATGACCCGAGCCTCCCCGAGGGCAAGGTTGGCGTATATAACTCCCGTTGGGGCTCTTACACTCTCGATCGTCCCATCGGCGGACCCGACAAGGTGAGCGCTCACGCCGCTTACGCCCTCGTCCAGGACGGCAAGGTCGTCAAGGCGAGCGGCATCGTCGAGAAGGGTGTGGGGGAGCAGGAGATCCCCGAGGGCGCGCAACTCCTCCTTGGCCGCGAAGAGGGTGCCGACAAGGTCGCGGCGCTCAAGGTTGGCGACAAGGTCGACGTCGCGATCGGCCCCGACCAAGACGTCGACATGGGCGTTCAGGGCAGCGATCAGATCCTTACGAACGGTGAGGTCATGGCCATGAACGATGATTCGCTCGTGAAGACGAGCCACCCACGCACCGCGATCGGCGTGAGCAAGGACGGCTCGAAGGTGTACGCGATCGTGCTCGATGGCCGCAGTGCCAACTCCCACGGCATGACCCTCCCTGAGCTCGGCCAGCTCTTCAAGGACCTCGGCGCGTACAACGCCGTGAACCTCGACGGTGGCGGCTCCTCCGCGATGATCGCGCGCGCCGCGGGCGATGACGGTCCCGCGGTGTGGAATACGCCTTCCGACGGTGACGTGCGCTCGGTGAGCGACGCTCTCGTGTTCTACTCGAGCGCCCCGAAGGATGAGATCTCGGATGCTCAGCTCTCGGTTGTGCTCGAGAACGAGAATGCTGTGTTCCCGGGCCTTCACCGCACGCTTGAAGGCGAAGGCCTGGGCAAGAACCTCGCCCCGCTTGCCGTTGACGGTGAGTACACCGCTGAAGGTGCGGCGACCGTCGAGAAGATCGACCAGGGCACGGCGATCGTTGAAGGTGTTGAGCCGGGCGAGGCGACCATCACCTACGAGACCGGCGTGCACATGGATTCGGTCACGATGCGCGTCCTCGGCGACCTCCTCGCGATCCGCCCGAGCGCCCGCACCCTGAGCCTCCCGGATCCCGATTCGACCCGCAACGTCACCCTCACGGGTATCGATTCCGACGGTCACCGCGCCCGCATCGAAACCCAGGACGTCAAGGTCGAGGCGAGCAAGGGCTTCACCGTGACCGATGACGGACTCGGCACGTGGACGATCGCCGGAACCGGCGATGCCGAAGCCGGCACCGTGACGTTCAGCGTGGGAGAGGTTGAGACGACGATCCCCGTGAGTTACGGGACCAAGGAAGAGCAGGTCTTTGACTTCACCGATCTCGGTGCCTTCAAGGACGGCAACGCACGCGCCGCAGGCTCGCTCGAACCCGCGAAGGGCGAGAACGGCGAGGATCCCGCAGTCCGCATGCAGTTCGATTTCACGCGGGAAACCGCGACCCGCGGCTACTACCTCATCGCGAACGAACCCGTGACGCTCGAGGGCAATGCCATCTCGTTCAGCGCGGATGTCAAGGGCGATAGCAATGGCGTGTGGCCACGCCTCGAGGTCATCGATGCGAAGGGTACGAAGACGAACATCAATGGCGACAACATCACTTTCGATGGCTGGTCGAAGGTCGTTTTCAACGTGCCGGAGGGCCTCGCGCAGCCGCTTACGGTCAACGCCGTGCGCCTCATGGAGACCCGCCCCGGTGCTAAGTACAAGGGCGACGTGACGATCGCGAACCTGACCGCCACGACGACAACGGCGGTCGAAGCTGAGGCCGGGAAGGCCATCCACGACCCGGCGTTGCTCACGGTCGGTTCGGTGGCGGATCGCCCGCAGCGCGTGGCCGTTATGAGCGATGCGCAGTTCGTGGCGCGCGATCCGAAGTCCCCCTCGGTCGAGGGCGCGCGCCGTACCCTCCGTGAGATCAAGGCGGCAAAGCCCGATCTCCTCGTGATCAACGGCGACTTCGTTGACGAGGCGACTCCCGAGGACTTCGACCTCGCAAAGACGATCCTCGAGGAGGAGTGGGACCCGTCGATCCCGTACATGTATGTTCCGGGCAACCACGAAATCATGGGCGGCAAGATCGAAAACTTTGAGAAGGCCTTCGGCGCGACGCAGCTGGATCGCAACCTCGGCCGCACGAAGCTCCTTACGCTCAACACTGCGGGCGGCTCGCTCCGCTCGGGCGGCATCGACCAGATCGAGAAGCTCGAGGAGGCCCTCGCGGAGGTCGAGCAGTCGGATGCTCTCACGGGCATCGTCGTCTTCTTCCACCACCCGCCGAGCGATCCGCTTCCCTCGAAGTCGAGCCAGCTCGCCGATCAGCGCGAGGCGCGCGAACTCGAGCGTGTGCTCGGCGAATTCCGCGACCGTTCCGGGAAGTCAGCCGCGGTCGTCAACGGCCACGTAGGCGTGTTCCACGGCTCGGCAGTCGAAGGCGTCACCTACCTCGTCAACGGAAACTCGGGCAAGAACCCCGCAGGCACGCCCGAGACGGGCGGCTTCACCGGGTGGACGATGCTTGGCATCAACCCGGGCGCAGGCAAGGTCGGTGCGAATCCGACGACTGCGGATCGCGTCGCGTGGCTCGCGGCCGAAACCAAGCCGTGGGTCGATGACATAACGCTCACGCTCCCCAAGGTCCTCGCCGAGGGAGAGAGTGCCGACTTCAGCGCCGTGTTCACGCAGGATGGCCGCACGGTTCCCGTTGCGTGGCCCGTCACCGCTCAGTACTCGGGTAGGGGAGTTCTCGTGGACGACGGTTCCGAGGCAGCCGAGGTTGCCGACGACAGCGCCGTGATCCGCGTGAACCCCCTGACCGGCGAGGTCACCGCAATCCGCCCCGGCGAAGCCGAACTCGTCGTGACGGTCAACGGGCGCAGCCACGCGCAGTGCATCACGGTCGAGGGCGCGAGTGCCCCGGCGAAGCCGGCCCCTGAGGAGGAACCGTCGGATGATGCCGTGGCGCCGGTCGAGCCCGCCCCCAGCGAGGCAGATCCGGCGGGAGGAGCCGAGGACTCCGATGAAGCGGCGGGTACCGATGAGGACCCGGCGGCAGGAGCCGAGGGCCCCGATGAAGTGGCAGGTACCGATGAGGACGGTGCCGCTGAAGGGCCAGCCGGCCAGGCGGAGCCACCCGCGAAGGAGGATCCCGGGATGGCAAGCGCCGATTCCGGTACGGCATCACGCCCCGCGCGAGCTACCGCTCCAGCGGCGAGCGGCCATGCGCCCCTCCCACGCACGGGCGTCGAGCTCGGCGGAGCGATCGCAAGCCTCATGTTCCTCGGCCTTGGCAGCGTGCTTCTTGCACGCTCGCGTAAGGCGAGCATGAAGTAACCAAAGAGCTCCCGATCGAGAGCTCAGGGGCGCCGGCGTCGCAGTTATCGCGAGCCGGCGCCCCACTCCATTATTGAAAGTGGGAGCAGTTCCTCACACTGCGGAAACGACGTGCGCTCGGCAACCGTCGGACCTCGCCTACCCTGGAAGGGTGAAGGCACTTTCGAGAATTTTCCGGTTTACGAGCGAGCTGTGGCCGCTCTACCTTGTGATCGTCGTGTCGGCGCTCCTGACGACCGCGATGACCCTCATCATTCCGTTCCTCATCGGCTCGGCAACCGACACCGCGACCGCGGCCGTGGCGGGGACGCTCACTCGCGACGAAGCCCTGCACGACATCATCATGACGGCCGTGTGGATTTTCGTCGCGTTCATGGCGAGTGCTCTCATTCAGAACATCGGCGGGTACTTCGGTGACGTCATGGGCAACCGCCTCCGTGCGATGCTCTCCGTTCGCTACTACGACAAGCTGCTCAACCTCCCGCAGCGCTGGTACGACGAAGAACTCACGGGAACGATTGTTTCGCGCCTGAACCGCTCAATCGCGGAAATTGGAACGTTCGCGAAGATCGCCTCAAACGCCTTCATCTCGATGATCATCACCGCGATCGCCGTGCTCGCGATCAGCGCGTGGTACTGGTGGCCGCTCGCCCTCATCCTGTTCATCATGTTCCCGCTGTACCTGTGGCTGACCTCCCTCACGAGCGTCAAGTGGCAGCGACTCGAAGGCGAGAAGAACGAGCAGATCGACATTGCCTCGGGCCGCTTTGCGGAGGTCGTGGGCCAGATCCGCGTCGTCAAGAGCTTCGTGCGAGAAAAGAGCGAACTTGCCTCGTTCACGAAGCGCTTCAACAGCACCGACGCGATCACAAAGGAGCAGTCGGTCCACTGGCACAAGATGGATGTCTACCGTCTCGCGGCCCTTAATCTCGCGTTCGCGGTGCTGTACCTCATCATCTTCATCCGCACGGTTCAGGGCGATTTCTCGGTCGGTGACATGGTCATCCTCATCCAGCTCATGAACCTCGTGCGCAACCCGATCGAGAACATGAGCTGGGTCGTGGACACGTCGCAGCGCGCGGTTGCCGGGTCGAAAGACTATTTCGCGGTCATGGACACGAAGGTCGAGGTATGGCCGACGCTTGCCGACGGACGATCGTTCCCGGAGGCGGTGGAGGGTGCCCCGCGCATCGTTTTCGACCACGTGAACTTCGCCTACGAAGAAAACCACGACGTCCTGCACGACATGAGCTTCCACGTGGACTCGGGGGAGAAGGTCGCGCTTGTCGGCGAGTCCGGCGGCGGCAAATCCACGATCGTGAACCTGATCCTCGGCCTGTACCGCACGCGCACGGGAGAGGTGCGTCTTCGCGGCCACAACGTGAACGATCTGCCGATCGACGTGGTGCGCTCACGCGTGGGCGTCGTGTTCCAAGACGCGGCGCTGTTTAGCGGCACGATCCGCGAAAACATCGCCTACGGCCGCCCCAACGCGACCGACGAAGAGGTGCGCGAAGCGGCTCGCCGCGCGAACGCGAGCCAGTTCATCGAGCGGTTCAACGACGGCTACGACACCCTGATTGGGGAGCGCGGCCTCAAACTCTCGGGCGGGCAGCGCCAGCGCATCGCGGTTGCGCGCGCGATGCTCAAGGACGCTCCGATCCTCGTGCTCGACGAGGCGACGTCCGCCCTCGACACGAAAGCCGAGCGGCAGGTCCAGGCGGGCCTCGATGCGCTCATGGAGAACCGCACGTCGATCATCATCGCCCACCGCCTCTCGACGATCGCGGGAGTGGACCGCATCATCACGCTGCGCGATGGTCGCATCGACGAGATCGGCACGCCCGCTGAGCTCGCGGCTTCGGGTGGCATCTACGCCGAGCTGCTTGCCCTGCAGAACGCGGGCGGCGCTGAGGCAAAGAAGCTGCTCGAGAGGTTCGGGATCACCGGCTGAGTTCCCCAGGTTAGTCTCGAGGACGCCGAAGGGCGTTCGTACGATGGTGGCGTGACTTCCGAGCGTTTTTCACGAGAGCAGAGCATTGTGGTTGACGCGCCCGCGGGGCGTGTAACGGGGTGGCGCGACGGGGGCGTGATCCGCGCGACGGGGATTCCGTACGCGCGTGCGGGTCGCTTTGAGAAGCCGGTGCCCGTGCTGGACCTGGGGGAATTCGAGGCGCGCGAGTGGAGCCCCTCGGCGCCGCAAAACCCCGCGGAGGAGCCGCCGCTTTTCGGCCCGGAGCTTCGCGACCTGCCGGTGAGCGAGGACTGCCAAAACCTCTCGATTACCGTCCCCGGTGATATTCGCGAGGGTGAGAAGCTTCCGGTGATCGTGTGGATCCACGGAGGTTCGTATGTCGCGGGTGCGGGCGATTCGTCGTTCACCGATCCCGCCCGCTTCGTTATTGAACGCCGTGTGGTCGTCGTGACCGTTTCATATCGCCTCGGGGTGCTTGGCTTCCTCGGCTCCGCGCTCGGCCCCGCGAACCTCGGGCTCCTCGACCAGGCTGAGGCATTTCGCTGGGTTCGACGCAACATTTCGTCGTTCGGCGGGGACGCTGCGCGAGTGACGGCACTCGGGGAGTCGGCGGGGGCCGACGCCATCCTGCACCACGCCGCCGCCATGGGTCATGCGATCCTCGCGGGCCGTGACGAGGAGTTGCTCTTCGACCGCGCGATTGCACTCAGTCCACCGCTCGGGATTCGCGAGGGTCGTAGCCGCATGAACGCGCTCAGCGCGAGAATTCTTGAGAAGCGCGTGAGGCGCGAGTCGCCCATCGACGACCTGCTCGCTGCGCAAAAGGCCATTGAAACGGCAGCGGCGCCCTTCGGCTACGCGGGGTCGATGCCGTTCGGCGTCCAATACGGCCACGACCCACTTCCGCCGGAGGAGGACGTGCTCGCGGCGTGGCACGCGATTGCACCCAAGGTGCCCCTCCTCATCAGTTCAGTCGGAACCGAAAGCAGTTTCTTCGCGCATTCGATGCCTTTCGCGCGTTTTTTGCGGGGGCTTCCGCGCGTGGGAGAGCGGGCGTACTGGATGTTCGTGGATTCGGCGAGCAGGGCGGTGTTTACGAAAGGCATCGATGTTCTCGCGCACGAGTGGGCGGCCGCGGGCGGAACCTCGCACCGTGCCGTTGTGCCGTGGAGCGTGCCCGGTAATCCGTTCGGCTCCCCGCACGTCATGGACATCGCGCTCCTCTTTTCGCGCGAGGATTCGTGGCGCAGCGCCCTCCCGTTCGAAGGTGCAACGTGGGAGGAGATCGACAGTGCCGGAGCGGACCTGCGCCGCTATCTCACGCAGTTCGCTTCGGGCGAGAGTGACCACCCGTTCACGCGCGAGCCGAGGAGCATCCGCGGCTTTACTGCGTAGGGCGAGCCCTATTTGCGGTGGACGCTTGCAACCCGAGTCGCAACCGTGGGTGTGAGAGCGAGTTGCGTTGGTACCTCACCAGGATGCACTCAGTAGACGTCGAGGTCACAGTTTCATAACGATCGATTTGAATCGTGCCGTGCATTCGATTGGTCCTAGCGTCCAGGTGCCTCTAGCGCTAAAGTCAGAGGTACCGTTGAATATTACTGTCCGCTTTCGTCGTCCCTGACTTGGGCGGTGGCATACGAGAAGAGACTCCAGTTCTCCGCTCTCGTCCAATCGGTATTCAGTGAAATCCCTGACCTAAGGACAAAGGCATGATTTCTTCCCACGACACATGGGGGCGTAAGCGCTTACCGCGCTTGGGCTTCTCGGCGCTCACCGCGCTCGCTCTCGCTGCGGGCACGCTCGGCGCTGTTCCACTGAGCCCCTTCGTTTCCGAAGCCTCTGCAGCTGAAAGCTTCACCGGCGGCATCCGCGGCAAGTCCGGCGCGGTAGAGAAGGGCGCCCAGCAGGCGTCCGACCTGTCAGCCGGTTCGTGTGTTGTCGAAGAGTCCGACACCCCTAACCACAGCCAGGCTGGTTTCACCTGGAACACTCTGGAGCCGAGTGCGACCAGCCCCTCGAAAACCCTGTGGGGTCTGAGCGTCTCCTTTGATAACTCGAAGGACCGCACATTCGCCGATTGGTACTTCACCAATACGGGGAACCTTGGTGCACTCTTGGATACCGGCGAGGTCCCTTCCATGGAGGCCGGCCAGACCTTCCTTGACAAGAGCGTCACTCACAAGGCCGACGAAAGCATCGTCATTGATGGTGCTCGCGCACAACGAAACCTGAATCTCAACGCAGAGATGACCGAGGAGGAGGTCAAGCAGTTCGTTTCGGCCACTGCCGACAATCCCGTGCGCTACGCCTGGCAGAGCAATTACAAGAAGGACAATCCTTCGGGCCTGAGAGCCACGCAAGGTCCCAGCTCGACATTCAGCGCTACTGTAAACCCGTGGCCGAGCGAGAACATCGAATGTAATCCGATCACGGTGTCGTGGGAGAACTGGGAGAAGCACGTCATCGTCCCCGGTGACGAAACCAAGGTCGGTACAGTCAACATTCCTGCTGTGCAGAACGACGGCGAGGACGATTCCATGTCCCGCATGGTCGTGGAAGCTTACGACGGCAACGGCAAGTTCATCGGCACCACGGACCCGGCAGTCTCTGGCGGTGAACAGAACCTGCGTATCGATAAAGACACCGGTGAAATCTTCTTCACCTGGCCGGAGTACCGCGGTACTGACTTGGCGACCGACAAGAACGTCAGCTTCTCCGTTCTGGCGAAGCCGCGTACCGTTGACCAACTCCAGGCCGCTGCTCACCACAACACCGACGGCGAAGGCAAGGCCTTCGACAGCTCCAACTCGCTGGACCGCTACAGCAAGGCGAACGTCATCGACTCCAAGGCGTTCTCACTGGATGACACCGAGTACCACGACCCGAAGTACGACAAGACCGACGCGTCGATCATCTCCGGCGTCGACAGCGCTACCGGTCCGATTGCTACCGAGCCTCAGAAGGTCACCTTCACCCAGACCCCTGACCTGATCAAGGAACTGGCGAAGAAGGGCGACGGCGGCTTTGAAGCTAAGGTCACCCTCGACGAGAAGTACGTCTACGAGGGTTGGACCGTGGAGATGGACGAGGACTACAACGTCACCGTCACCGCCCCGGAGAATCCGCGGCCGGGCACCTTCGCACGCCCTGTCGTAACCGTGGAGTACTCCAACGGCTCCACAGACGTGCTCGAACTGCTCGTCGTGGTAGACCCGAACAACACCCAGGTCACCGACCTCGTGCGCCCGGGTCTCACTAAGGGCAAAATCGGTGACGACCTGACCGCCCAGGTGGGCACGAAGTCCATCATGAAGGGGCATAAGCCGGTTAACCCGGCTAAGTTCGAGATCGACGAGTCCACCGTGCCGGCTGGCTGGACCGTCACCGTCGATGAGACCGGCAAGGTCACCGCGAAGGCTGACGAAACTGTCGCGCCGGGCACCATCATCACCCCGAAGGTGAAGGCGACCTACCCGGACCAGACCACGGACGAGATCGAGACCCAGTTCCAGGCGATCGTTGATATCAAGATCCCCGATTACGACACGGTCACGAACAAGCCGGGTGCCAACGTTAGCTTGACGCCCACGCTCCCGGAACGTGGCCTGAGCGGTAACACGACCGACGAGGCGCCGAAGCGCTACACCTTCGAGGACGGCACGACCGAGATGACCGTCACGGATGACAGTGGTACGTGGACCGTCAAGATCGACGAGAACACTGGCAAGATCACCACGACGATTCCGAAGACCGCACCCGAGGGCTACCAGCTGAACGTCCCGGTGCTTGCCTACTACGACAACGTTGACAAGCCGCAGAAAGTAGAGGGCACCGTGGTCGTTCTGAAGGCCGATCACGCCCCGACTTACTCTGTGGAGTCAACTGGCCCGAACCAGACTGTGAACCACAACGTTCAGGACGCCCCGAAGGGCTCAAAGTTCTCATTCGGTAGGGATGAGAACGACCAACCGATCACTGAGCAGGAAGTTGACGGTTGGAAGTACAAGGTCGATCCGGACACCGGTGTCGTCTCTTCCACCCCGCCGGCTGACGCCAAGCCGGGTGACAAGAAGACTGTCACCGTAACCGTCGAGGCCCCGGATGGATCGACTCCGGTGGTTCCCGTCACCACCGTGGTGAAGCTATCTAACAACTGGGAAGCGGAGCCCTCCTACCCGGTACAGACGGTGTACCCGGGCGAGTCCGCAAAGCTGCCGCTGGAGCTCAACAAACCGGACAACATCAACGTCGCCAAGGACAACCCTTACAAGCTGGGTAACCTCCCGGCGGGTTGGACGGCCACCATTGACAACAATGGCCAGATCACTGCAACCGCACCTGCGGATGCAAAGCCAGGTGATCAGGTCAAGATTCCGGTTACCGTCACCTACGAGGACGGCTCTACCGATACCGCTTACGCAGTGGTGAACGTTATTGACGTCCCCACCCGCGAGGTGCCGTTCGACGTCGTATACAAGTACGACGACTCCATCCCCGCCGGCGAGTACAAGGTCGAGACCAAGGGCGAGCCGGGCTCGGAAAAGCAGAACAAGGACGGCAGCTGGGAGCGGACCAAGAATCCGGTAAACGAGGTAGTTATCGTCGGCACAAAGCCTGCCGAGGCTGCCAAGGATGTGACGTGGACGGTTCCGATCCCGTACCCGACTGAGGTTCGCGAGAACCCGGAACTGAAGCCTGGTGAAACCCGGGTTGTTCAGGAAGGTGAGAACGGCGAGAAGACCTACACTGCTAAGTTCACGGCCAAGGGCTCCGAAGCACAGGTTGCTGAGGAAGAAACCACCAAGGAGCCTGTCAAGCGGATCGTCGAGTACGGCCCGGGCGTTGCTCCGAGCGAGCTGGTGACCAAGACCGAGAAGCCGATTCCGTTCGAGACCAAGGTTGTCTTTGACGACACCCTCGAGGCAGGCAAGCAGGTAGTTGACCAGAAGGGTGAAGTTGGTACCGAGGTTGAGACCTCGACTCAGAAGATCGTGGACGGCAAGCCTTCCGGCGACCCGGAAGTGACGACTGAGCGCACTAAGGAACCGACCGAGCAGATCATCCGCGTCGGCACCAAGACGACCGGTACTACGACTGAGACCGTTAAGTCCGAGGTTCCATTCGGCGTGAAGGTCGAGTTTGACCCGAACATGCCTGCCGGTACGTCTGAGGTTGTGACCGAAGGTAAGCCTGGTGAGAAGACGGTGACGATCACGCGCGATATCACCAACTCCAAGCCGGGCGAACCGCAGATCACCGAAGAAATCACCAAGCAGCCTGTTGATCAGGTCATTAAGGTCGGCACTAAGCCGTCCGAGGCCTCCAAGCAGGTCACCTGGACTGCCCAGGTTCCGTTCGAGGTTATTACCCGCCCGAACCCGGAGCTGAAGCCGGGCGAGATCAAGGTCGTCCAGAAGGGCGTCCCTGGCGAGAAGACCTACACTGCTGACTTCACTGCCAAGGGCGACCAGGCAACTGTCACCCCTGAAGAGAAGCAGACCAAGGACCCGGTCGACGAAATCATCGAGTACGGCCCAGCAGCTGAGGACACCGAAGTGGTGACCAAGGTTGAGAAGCCGGTTCCGTTCGAGACTGAGATCGTCTTCGACAACACCCTCAAGGAGGGTGAGCAGAAGGTCGACCAGCAAGGTGAGACCGGTACCGAGGTTGTGACGTCGACTCAGAAGATCGTGGATGGCAAGCCTTCGGGTGACCCGGAAGTGACGACTGAGCGCACGAAGGAACCGGTCAAGCAGATCATCCGCGTGGGTACCAAGACTGAAGGCACTCACACGACTGCGTATGAAAAGGATGTGCCGTTCGAAACCGAGATCATCTTCGACGACACGATGGAAGCCGGAAAGCAGGAAACTGTTCAGGAAGGCCAGCTCGGTAAGGACAAGGTCACCACGACCCTGACCATCGAGAACTCGAAGGTTGTGGATACGAAGGCTGAAACCGAGCGTGTGACCGAGCCGGTCAAGAAGATCATCAAGATTGGCACCAAGGGCACGCCCGCCTCCACAACCATCGAGTGGACGGAAAAGACTCCGTTCGAAGTCGAGGTACGCGTCAACCCTGACCTACAGCCAGGCGAGACCAAGGTTGTCCAGGAAGGCAAGCAGGGCGAGGTCAAGCACACCGTCAAGGTCAACGCCGAAAACGGTGAGATCACCAAGGAGGACACCTCCGAGAAGATCAGCGACCCGGTCAAGCAGATCGTCGAGGTTGGTCCGGCCACGAACCAGACCGAGCTCACCGATAAGCACACTGAGAAGACCCCCTACGACACCATCATTGAGTACGATCCGAACCTCGAAGTCGGCAAGGTGGTTGAGGACCAGGCTGGTTCCTTCGGCGAGAAGGAAATCACCAAGACGTGGAAGCTCGAAAACGGTAAGCCAGTAGGCGATCCGGAAGTATCCGAGAAGGTTCTTAAGGATCCGCAACCGCGCAAGATCCGCGTGGGCTCCAAGTGCAACTGCGACAAGCCGACTCCGGAGGAACCTGGCAACCCCGAGGATCCGACGAATCCGGGTAAGCCGGAGGAGCCGGGTAATCCCGAGGAGCCGGGTCAGCCTGAGGAGCCGGGTCAGCCTGAGGAGCCGGGTCAGCCTGAGCAGCCTGGTGAGCCTGAGCAGCCTGGTGAGCCCGAGGAGCCGGGTCAGCCTGAGCAGCCTGGTGAGCCCGAGGAGCCGGGTCAGCCTGAGGAACCGGGTAAGCCTGAGGAGCCGGGTCAGCCTGAGGAGCCGGGCAATCCCGAGGAGCCGGGTAAGCCTGAGGATCCGACGGATCCGGGTAAGCCTGAGGAGCCGGGTAATCCTGAGGATCCGACGGATCCGGGTAAGCCTGCAGATCCGACGCAGCCCGGTCAGCCCGAAGAGCCCGGTAAGCCCGAGAATCCGGCTAACCCGAGCAATCCGTCGAAGCCGGCTATTCCTCTGCCGCGTACCGGTGCCGAGATTGCCGCGACTGCCGGCCTTGCCGCACTGCTCGTGCTCGGCGGCGTAGGCGCAGTGGCATGGCGCCGCAGGTCGAACTCGCAGAAGTGAGCACCGAGGCGATGAGGCTCTAGAGCTTCATCCCTGACTCGCACACATGTGGCGGGGGAGCGGGAGAAATCCCGAGCCCCCGCCACATTCGTATACCCATGACCGAAAGACGGCGATGCCGCCTCCCTAAGAGGGCTAGGCGGCAATTCGCGAGGAATCGTTGCGGCCGAAGCACGCAAAGGCGAAGGGAGCCGCAGAAGCCGAGATATATCGGGCCAGAGAACCACCCGTGGCCGTCGGCGGGATAGCTGTCGCCGGTAGCTAAAACTCAACCCAACGTTTGCGGCGGAATGAGGTCGAATAGCGCCGCAAACGTTGGGGTTAGTTTCCTAGACCGGGAAAGGGAAGGGAAGGGATGGGAAGGGGCGGGAAGGGAAGAGGAGGGAAGGGAAGGGGCGGAGTGCCGAAGCCGTGGTGCGCCGGGGTGTGCCGGTTCGGGTGCGAGGCCGGAGCCGGTGCGGGATGGTGGGTCGCCGAAGCCGTGGTCCGTTCGGCCTGCCGCTCTGGATGGCCCCTGCGGCCCCCCTCACCAACCTAGGAATCTAAACCCTACGTTTGGGGCGTAATGGCTTCGAGTTGCGCCGCAAACGTTGGAGTTAGTCTCCTAGACGGTCGCCTCGAGCTCCGTTCCCTCGGCCCCGTTATCGAGCTCGCCCCGGCGCTTGTTGCGTAGTACGCCGTGGCGGGGGCTCAGCGCCCACGACAGCACGAAGATCGCAGTCGCGACGAGCACGATCGTGCCGCCCGTGGGAAGATCGAGCGACCACGAGAAGTACACGCCGAGCAGGGCACTGCCCATGCCAATACCTGCAGCGCACGCCATCATCGGGACGATTCGATCCGTGAGCATGCGCGCCGAGGCCGCGGGAGTCACGAGAAGGGCGAGCACGAGGATGTTGCCGATCGTGTGGATGCTCATGACGACCGCGAGGGTGACGAGAACCGACAGCGCGATGTCGAGGAGCATCACGGGGAGGCCAAGCGCCGCCGCGTAGCCGCGATCCATGCCCACCACGACGAGGTCGCGGTGCAGGATCACGAGCAGGGCAAGCACAATCGCGGTGAACACAGCCGAGGTCACGAGCGCCGAATCCTCAATGCCCGTGATTGCACCAAACAGGAAGCTCGAAAGCGAGCCACCATAGCCGGGAGCGCGGCTCATCACGACGATGCCGAGCGCAAATGCCGCCACGAAGAACACGCCGATCACGGCGTCGCTTCGCAACCGGTGGTGGTTCCCGAACACCGCGATGAGAATTGCCGTGATGACACCCGCGACGATGCCTCCCACGAGGAACGAGCCCTGAAGCACGAACGCGACCGCGATGCCGGGAAACACCGCGTGCGCGACGGCGTCCCCAATGAACGTCATGCCGCGCAGCACCACGTGCGTGCCCACAACGGCGCACACGAGCGCCGCGAGCATCGACACGACGAGAGCTTTCGGCAGGAACGTCAGCTGCGGGTTCGTGAGGTCGGTGAGGAAGTCGAGAGGAGTCAGCATCAATGGTCTTTCGATTCGGCGTCGACCGCGGAGGCGACGTGCGTAAGAAGAGGTGAGTGCTCGGAAACGCGGAAGGTCTCCCGCCACGGCTCGGGGTCGCGCAGTTCGCTCGGCGGGGCATCCGCGATCACTCGGCGATTGAGCAGCACCACGCGATCGGCGACGTGCAGCGCATGCGTAAGGTCGTGCGTCGACATGACCACGGCGCAGCCCTCGCGCGCGAGCGAGACGAACAGGTCGCTCAGGAGTTCCTGCGAGGGCATGTCGAGCCCCGTGAACGGCTCGTCGAGCAAAAGAACGGCGGGCTCGAGCACCAGTGCGCGAGCGATCATGACGCGTTGCCGCTGACCGCCCGACATCTCACCGATCGGGCGATCCTTCATTGCGTCCATGCGGACCTTTGAAAGGGCGTGCGCGACGGCCTTGTAGTGCTCTTTGCCGGGGGAGCGCCAGCGGCTGAGCTTGCGAATAAGCCCGAGCATGACCACGTCGTGCGCGGTCGCGGGGAAATCCCACTCCATTTCGCTGCGCTGCGGAACGTACGCACGTTCCCCGCGCGCGTCGACGGTTCCCGAAGCGAGGGGGAGAACCCCGAGAAGGCTCTTCACGAGGGTGGTTTTACCGGCGCCATTCGGCCCGAGCAGCACCGTGACGCTTCCCGCCTCGATATCGAGGCTGATGTCGTCAAGGACCGTGCGCCCACCGAGATTCACACGTAGCTGCGAGCACGACAGCGGAAGCGCGGCATCGGTGTGGCCCGCCGCGGTCGCGCCAGCCGCCTCACGCGGGTGTGCGCTGAGGGCGGAGGTCACTTCCTGCCACCTTCGCCCGGCTGGTTCGCGGCCGAGGAGCCGGTGCCTGCGGCTTCGCTTTCGGCTTCGGCTCGCGCGCGCTCATTCTTCTTTTTGTTGAGCGCGTAGGCTCCGCCGCCCGCAGCAGCAACCACGGCAGCGCCGCCGCCCACGATCCACGGAAGAGAGTTCGAGCTCGTCTTTTCGCTCGCGCCGTCATCGGCAGCGCCCTTCGAGGGCTTAGCCTTCGCGTCATCCTTCGCGGCGCCGGGAGCCGAGGAAGCGTCGGACCCGCCATCGCTCGCACTTCCCGCGGCCGGTGCACCGTCGTTGGCCCACGCGGGCGTCGCCTGCATCGCTTCATCCGGTGCGGTCGCATCGCCGACCGCGAAACGCAGGGTGCCGCCAGCGGAGTACTTCGTGCCATCCTCGCCCTCGGCCATCGCCTCCACGGCGAGGAGATACACGCCGGGCTTCGTGAACACCCAGTTCGCGTGCGTGTGCGTGTTGATGTCCACGAACACGTCGGCGGGGGTCTGCTCGAGCGTGTCGCCATCGGCGAGCTGCTGCGGCGGCGCGAAGTTGCCCGGCTGGAGGAAGAGGCTGAAATGCCCCGGGCCTGAAACGTTGGTGAAGCGCAGCGTCACGCCGCGCGGGCACGCCTTCACAACCGCCGGGTCCTGCGTGTTCCAGCCGAGCCACACGACGCCCGAGACCTCGGTCTGCGGAACGACGTACACCTCGGAGCCCGGATCGGCCTTGATGAACGAATACGCTTCATCCTCCGGAACGGGAAGAATGCCCTGGTCATGCACCTGGAAAACGATGTCCTCGACCATGCGCCACGTGGGGGTTTCCCCCGTGTCGTCGCGCGCGGCGAAAATCCACTCACCGTCGATGAGGCGCGGGCCGAGATCGACGTGATGCGCATCGATCACGACCTTCTCGCCCTCGACAATCTTCTCGTCATCGCTCACCTTCTGCTTGAGAGCCGGATCGTCGGCACCGTCGGTCGCGCCGTCGGTCGGATCGAGCGGGAGGGGCCGTGCGGGGGCCGCGAGGGCAGCGGGGGCACAGGCCAGGGCGCCGAGTGCGCCGGCGCCGAGGGCCGCAAAGTGGCGCCGCGTGAGGGCGCGAGAAGAACGGGAAGTCATGAGCTCATCTTTCGTTGGTAGGAGGGTCTTATTCCGACGCTTGCCGGTCACCATCGCCCAGGGGTTTTCCACCGAGCCCCCTCGCGAGGGAGTCGGCGTTGGCTCTCATCATCGCGGCGTAGGTATTGACCTCGCGCGTGAAGGAGTCGCCCCAGATGGGCTGGACGGGAATCTTTTCCATGCGGGCGGCATCAACGAGGCTCGTCGATACCGGTCCCGCTGTGGCTTCAAGGAAGACCGCTTTCGGGGCGAGGTCGCGCAGAGTCGCGGCGAGGCGGCGGCGATCCGCGATGGAAGGCTCTTGCCCCGGTGAGGGGGAGACGACGGCGGCGATACGAAGCCCGTAGCGGTTCGCGAGGTAGCCGTAGGCGTCGTGGGTCGTCACGAGTTCGCGGCCGGCCTGCGGGATTGAATCGATCGAACGCTGGACGTAGGAGTCGACGTCGTCGAGTTCGCGCAAGTATGTGGCTGCCCGCGAGCGGTATCCGCCCGCGTGGTCCGGGTCGAGGCCGCACAGGTGGTCGCGAATGACTTCGACGTAGGCCTGGGCGTTCGTGACGTCTTGCCACAGGTGCGGGTCGATCTCGCCGTGCACGTGCTTGCCGAGCACAGCCTGCGGCAGCTGGTAGACGTCTGTTCCGCCGCGGGCGATGAATCGGAAGGCCGGATCGGCGGGGACCGGAAGCAGCGCTTTCGGAGGCACGTGGATCACCATGTCGTCGAGCGCGATGTCGCGCGTACCGCCGTCGGCTTCGGGGTCGTCGATGCGCATCACGAGCGCACCAGAGGGCACATCGACCGTGATGTCGGCGTGGCCCGCGGAAATCACCCGGCGCTTCGCGAGGGAGGAGTGGGCGCCTTTTTTCGCCGCTTCCTCGGGGGAGATGCCGACGCAGATCCAGACGTCGCCCTCGGCGGAGGACTCGGCGCCAAGCGCACCACCGCTCCACGTTCCCCTGAAGCGCGCGCGATAGACGCCTGCCTTAGTAAAGGCCCAGCTCATGTGCGTGTGGGCATCCATGGGAAGGTCGATGGCATCGGTGCGGGCCGAGAGGCCGTCGGACGAATCAAAGACGCGCTGGGGCTCCCCGAACGTTCCGGTCACGTACCCGTGCAGGGCGCCGGGTCCGTCGCTCTCGGTGAGGGCGAGACGCACTTGCGTGAGGCGCCCGGCACCACGTTCGCGGCCCGCGACGCGAAGGCCGAGCCACACCGTGTCAAGAGAGCGGTTCTCGACGAGCGGGATGATTGTGGCGCCGCGCGTCGAGGCTTCCTCGGCGAGTGCGAGGTGCGTCGAGCCAGCGGGAAGGTTCGCGTCGATCGTGCGGATCAGCGCCTGTTCCTCGAGCATGAGATAGTTCGACAGCGCGAGATCGGCGTATGCGATGTCGCGGACGTTGCGGGGGAGCGGTTCGAACGAGTGTGGGTCGCCGCCCTCGGGGATGAGGGACGTGACGAGTGCATCGGGACCCGCGACGTTCTTTGCGAGATCGGCGAGAATGCCGGTCGTTGCCACGACGCGCGGGCGAGGATCCTCGCTCGAGCGCGCGGTGCGGCCAGGCAGAATGATCGCGCCGAGAGAACAGGCGGCGGCGCCCAGGAGCACGGAGCGCCGCCGCAGTTGAGGGGTGGACGTCACTGGAAGCGGCGCCTCGCCACTGCAGTGCCAGCGCCCACGATGATGAGCGCTGCAGCGGTGCCGGCAAGGCCGGTCACCTCAGCGCCCGTGCGCGGAAGATCCGAAGCGGAACCCGCGGGAGCGTCGCCCGTCACGGACTTGGCGTAGTCGGCGGAGCCGCCCGCCTCCACGATCTGGTCGGCGCTGAGGTCACAGTCGGCGCCGTCCTCGGTCTTGCCCTTGAGGTCGACGATCTTGTAGCCCTTGCCGTCCTTGAAGATCTGGCCGATCTTCGCGCTCTTGCGGTCCTTTGCGGCGCTCACGCTCGAGCCCGAGCCGGCGGTCGAGGAGTACCACTTCTGGCCAACGATCTGGCCGAAGTTGCCCGAGGTGAACACGCCCACGTTGCCCGGGCCGCTCGCGGACACGAGGGTCTGCGTGATTTCGCCGGTCGTGTTCTGAATGATCGAGGGGTGCATCGAGTTCGCGCCGACCCACGGAACGCTCGGGGCCTGAGTCGAGCCGATCATCCACACGTCCGAGCCTGCGGGGGCGATGAACTCGATGCCCGCGGGGGCCTTTGCCTTTGCGGCGTTGCCGAGGCCGAACGAGATGGAGGAGGGGTCAACCCACTGCGCGGGTGACTTGCGGTCGTCCTTGATCGACGAGATGAGCTTGCCGTTCTCGAAACGTGAACCGAAGTCGAAGTGGCCGCTCGTTGCGCCGGAGCTGCTCCCCACGTTGAACGTGAGGGTCGAGGTGTCGGAGTAGCTCTTGCCGTCCTTGCCCTTGACGCTCTGACGGATCGTCAGCTTGTAGGTGCCGGGCTTCGAGAAGACCCAGTTGGGGTGCACGTGCGTGTTCGCGGGAATCGTGTACGAGCCGCCAACCTTGGCCTTGGAGATGCTCGTCGCGGCCTTGATTTCGTCCTGCGTGGCGTCGCGCACGACCTCGGTCGCCGTGCACACGGGCGCCTTCGGCTCTTCCTTGGCGGGGGCTTCCGGCATCGCCGGTGCTGCGGGAGCAGCGTGCTTTGCCGGTGTCTTGGCCTCCTTAGCCGGGGCCGCAGCCTTAGCCTTAGCCTTAGGCTTCGCCTTCGGCGCGGGTGCGGCGGGCTTTTCCGGCGCCTTGGCCTTCGGCGTGGAAGTGCGAGGCTTCGGCTTGTCCGCGGGTGCGGGATTTGCGGGCGCGGCAGGCTTGGTGGAGTCCTTCGGCGCAGGCGCTGCCGCGGTGGGTGCGGTGTCCGACGGCTTCTTCGGTGTCGTCGAGTCCTCCGGTTTAGGGGCAGGAGCCGGTGCTGGGGCAGGAGCCGGTGCCGGCTTTTCAGCCTTGGCGTCGGCCTTGCCCTTGAACTCATCGCCCACGGTGAAGGTGTAGGTCGCCTTGTTCGAGGAGACCTTCTTGCCGCCCTTGCGGCCCTCGGCGTGTAGGGTCAGCGTGTACACGCCGGGCTTCGTGAAGACCCAGTTGGCGTGAGTGTGCGCTGGCATTTCCTGGTTGCGCACGGCGCCAGCCTTGAGGTCCATGCTGCCGTTCTCGAGGAGAGGCGCGATCCCGCCGAATGAGTCCTGGCCGAACAGGTGAATCTGGCCCGGGCCTTCGACCTTGTCGAACTTGAGCTTGATCGACTTATCAAAACCCTTCCCCTGCGTGCTGAGCGTGTCCCAGCCCGGCCAAAGGAGCTTTTGGTCCTGGGACATAGGCAAAAAATACGCTTTGGGTGCGCCGGGAAAGGCCTTGGGGATGTCTTTGAGGGCCGCGGACTTCACGTGAAGCTCGACGTCTTCGGGCTTGTGAGTCACGTGTTGACCGGTGACGTCTTCCTTGAGGTTGAGCTTCAGTGCGTCGCCCTCAGCGGTGACGTTGAAGGCATCGACGTGGCCGGATTCGATCACGAGGCGCCCGGCGGCGTGCGCCGAGCCGAGAGGAATGAGGATAACGGCGAGCGAAGCGAACGCCGCGAGGAGCGCGCGCAACGCGGCGCGAGTGCGCGCCGGCGCCGTGGCTGTCTGGACCAAGGGAGCACCTTTCTATGTCGCCCGGCGAAAAAACGCGAGCAACGGTTGTTAATGAGAGTCGCTATCATTAACAACATAGGGAGCCTCCTCCCGTCAACCCAGGGACAGCACCTCGTTCGTTGTAGCGATACGCACCTGCGGCGCAAAAAGCCTCATGATTGAGAGCGCCCGCTCGTGATTTCCCTGGTCAGAGCCCGCACACGCATCGCTCACGAGGGTGATCCACGCACCCGAATCGGCCGCGGGAAGCACGGTCGAGATCACGCAGCAATCGGTCGACACTCCCGCCACGACGAGACGCGGGCTCCCGCCCGTAATCGCGGTGAGCTGGGCGCCCCACTTGCCGAACGTTGGCTCGGAAATCACGTGCGAAGCACCGAGCGCGGCAGCCTCGGGAGTGAGGTCGTACAGTGGGTCGCTCGCCGGCACATCTGCAAACGGCCACGCCTCGAAATACTCGCCCCACGAGGTCGAGCGGTCAGCCGTCGGAACCCAGCGCGTGAGAATCACGCGCCCCTCGAATGCCTCCGCGAGGCGCGCGATATTCGCCCACGCCGCCTCCCACATGGGGGAGGCCCAGTCCGACGGCTGCTCGGCAAAAATCACCTGCGGATCGATCACGAGGAGCCACGCCTTCGAAGCTTTGTCGCCCGCGCCCCCGCGAGAAGAGGCGGACGAGGTGGGCCCCCCGGGCGTCGGAAAAGCGCTCACTGGCCCATCTCCTGCCGGCGGATCGTGCCGCGGCGCAGCACGAGCGTCACGAGGAAGCCGAGCACGAGCGCGAGCAACACCCCGAGGTTCGCGAACGCCCAGTCTCCCTTGCGGCCGCCGATCGGGCCGAGCAGGTAGCCCTGCCAGTTGTTCCACGCGGCCGCCTCGGCGAAGTTGTTGACGACGAGGCCCCAGCCGATGATCGAGCACACGACGAGCGTGAGGATCGAGACCCAGTCAATGGAGCCGTAGCGCCCGTTCGCGTCGAAGAGCGCGTGCTCGTCGTAATCGGCGCGGCGCGTGAGGATGTCGGCGATGAGGATGCCCGCCCAGGCCGCGAGCGGCACGCCAAGGGTGATGAGGAAGCTCTGGAAGGGGCCGAGGAAGTCGTGCGCGAAAAACACGACGTAGATCGTGCCTGCCGTGAGGATAAGACCGTCGATCGCGGCGGCGGCCGGGCGCGGGATGTTAATGCCGAGGCTCAGGAGCGTGAGGCCCGAGGAGTAAATGCCGAGAACAGCGCCCGAAACGAGCGCGAGAACCGCCGTGAGCCAGAACGGGATGAGCACCCAAATCGGGAGGATCGAGGCGAGAGTACCGATCGGGTCATTCGCGATGCCGCTGCTTAGAGACGGATCCGAGGCCACGAGGAGCACGCCGAAGAACACGAGGAGAACGGGGGCGATCGCGCCGCCAAGGGTGTTCCACAAAATAATCGCGCCATCCGACGTCTCGCGCTTTTGGTATCGCGACCAGTCCGCGGCGATGTTGATCCAGCCGAGGCCGAAGCCCGTCATGACCATGACGAGCGCGCCGATGACCTGCTGAGGGCTCCCGTTCGGAACGGCGAGAACCGTATTGAGGTCGATATGCGAGAACGTGAGAATCACGTACAGGATCGTGATCGCGCCCGTGACCCATGTGAGAACCGACTGGAGCTTCATGATCGTGTGGTAGCCGAGCACGCTCGCGATCACGATGAGGGCCGCGACGGCGATCGTGGCCGCGATAAGCACGGGCGTGCCGCTCGGGAGACCAAGGCGCGCGAAAACCGTGGCCGTCGCGAGGACCGCCATGATCGACAGGAACGTCTCCCAGCCGATCGAAGTGAGCCACGAGACGATGCCGGGAACCTTCTGCCCGTGAACGCCGAACGCGGCGCGCGAGAGCACCATCGTGGGCGCGCTACCCCGTTTGCCCGCGATCGCAATCAGGCCACACAGGAAGAACGAGATCGGGATGCCGATGAGGGTCACGAGCGTGGCCTGCCAGAAGCTCACGCCGAAACCGAGGATGTAGCTGCCGTAGCCCATGCCGAACACCGAGATGTTTGCGGCGAACCACGGCCAGAAAAGGTCGCTCGGCTTCGCCGTGCGCTCGGATTCAGCAACGATCTCAATGCCTTGGCGTTCCATGAGCCCCGGGCTCGTGGAAGGCGTGGGGGAGGAGGATGCGTGAGTGCTCATGAACAGCTCCAGTCGCGCGAAGGAAAGAGGGGTTAGGTCACATCCTAGTCAGCGAGCGAGGATGTGCGCGGCCTCGCTCACGAGTCGAGCCGCGGACTTCGCGGTGCGTCCATCCACGTCAAAGCGCGGATTCAGCTCGACTATGTCCATGAGCGAGAGTTTCCCGGTGCGCGCAGCGGCCCGCACCGCCGCCACGATGATCGGCAAATCCACGCCAAGTGCCGCCGGGGCCGACACCCCGGGCGCCGTGTGGGCGGGCAGCACGTCGAGGTCGATCGTCAGGTAGAGAACGTCGATACGGGCGGCGAACTCCTCGACGAACCGCGCGACGCCCTCGGCACCCATCTCAAGGCACTCCAGATCCGTGCGGTACTCAACCCCAAGCGCATCGGCAGTCTCAAACAGAGCGCGCGTATTGCCTGGCTCCGCGATCCCGAGCACGGCGTAATTGAGGGAGCGCCCCTCGGCCGCCTCCGCCTCAGCCATCTGCAAGAACGGAGTCCCGCTCGTCGGCGTCGGGGCGCTGCGCAGATCGAAATGAGCGTCGAGATTGAGAACACCCCACGATGGGAGGCGGCAACCGTCGGATCCCTCGCCGCCAAGGTGCTCGCGAAGCCCGAGGTAACTCGCCCACGCGGTCTCGTGGCCGCCACCGAGCACGAGCGTGAGGCGATTGCCCTCGGTGCCGAGCGCGGTGGCCGTCAGGCTCCCCATCGCCGCCTGCGCCTCCTCGAGAGCCTCGCCGATCGTCGCAACGTCGCCCCAGTCGGCAAGAGCCACCTCACCCGAGGCGAGCGAGCCGTGAAGAGCCATGCTTGCAAGAGCCGAACGCAGTGCCGCCGGCGCCTCGGCGGCTCCTACGCGACCGTGGTTTCGGCGCACCCCCTCGTGCGAGGCGAAACCCGCGAGAGCCACGTGCGGGCCCTTGGGCGGTTGATTCTCGCTCACGAGCGACACGCGCTGATGCCAGCGCGCATGTGCGACCCCCTCGCCGTCGACTCGGCCTTGCCACGGACTTCTTTCGGTACTGCTCACGGTGTTCACACCCACCATTATGGGCGGATGGACTGTATCCAAATGGATTCGCTCCAGGCGCGCCCGATAGTGTGTGCCCTATGCCGTCGAAAGTACCCGCAGCCGCCTCAACGTTGAGGATCCTCACCTACCTCGCGCAGCGCTCGAGGCCCATCGCCGCCTCGCGCATCGCGAGCGAACTCGATATTCCGCGCTCGAGCACGTACGACATCCTCGCCGAACTCCTCGATCAGGGCTTCGTTCTCCACTACTCGGACCTGCACGCCTACGGCCTTGGCCCATCCGCCTATGAACTCAGCTTCGGCTACACCCGGCAGGCTCCGCTCGCGCGCCTCGGCAAGCGCGTGACCGAACGTCTCACGGATCGAGTCGGCGAGATCTCGCACGTCGCCGTGCTTCAGGGCCGCCACGTGCTCTACGTCGTCGAAGCACGCCTCAGCAAACCCGCCTCCTACCCCACCGACGTCGGCGTGCGCGTGCCTGCCCACCTCACCGCAAGTGGCCGCGCAATTCTCAGCGCCCTGCCAGCCAATCAGCTCGCCGCAGTGTTCACGGGAGAAACCGTGCTCGAGCCTCATCTCGGTGCCGACGTTGGCCCAGCATTCCCCGTTGCCCGCGCGCTCGCCGACGCACGCGACACACGCACGCGCGGCTACGCCGTCGAAAACGGCGAGGTTCTCGAGGGGCACCGCTCGGTGGCGCTCCCCGTTTTTGACGGCGCCCGATGGCCCGTTGCCGCGGTGGCCGTCACCTGGCAGGGAAGTGACTCCTCGCGCGACCTCGACATGGTTGAAGCCGTGCGTGTCGCCGCAGACCAACTGCAAAAGGCGATCTCCTAAAGGAGACCGCCTTTCGCCTTAGCCGCTCGCGAGAGTTCCTAGAAGAACGCTCCGGGTCGCGGAATATTACGCACGTTCGACTTCGCAAGATTCACCATCTTGCCCACGCCGCCCTCGAGCACGATCTTTCCGCCCGCGGTTGCAAAACCGCTCATCTGCTCGAGCGTGATCTTCGGAGGCATCGCAAGCGCGTCCGGATCCGTCACAATGTCGATGAGCATGGGGCCGGGGGCGGCGAGAGCCTTCTTGAGGTCCTTGCGCAGGGTCTTTGGGTTCTCGATACGGATCGAGGGGATGCCGGCACCTTCGGCGATCTTCGCGAAGTTCACCGAATCGTGGTCAGTCTCGAAATCGGGAAGGCCCGCCACGAGCATCTCGAGCTTCACCATGCCGAGGCTCGAGTTGTTGAACACGACAATCTTCGTGTTCAACTGGTGCAGGCGCACCGTGAGAAGTTCGCCCATGAGCATCCCGAGGCCGCCGTCGCCACTCATCGAAATGACCTGGCGGTTGGGTTGTGCAGCCGAGGCGCCGATCGCCTGGGGGAGGGCATTAGCCATCGTGCCGTGACGGAACGAGCCGAAGATGCGGCGCTTGCCGTTCGGCTCGATGTAGCGTGCGGCCCACACGTTGCACATGCCCGTATCGACCGTGAACACAGCATCGTCGTCCGCGAACTCATCGAGGAGGCTCGCAACGTACTCCGGGTGGATCGGCTTGAGGCGCGACGCACGCTTCGTGTACGAGTTGACGACGTGCGTGAGCTCCTTCTCCTGCTTGCGCAGCATCGAGTTGAGGAACGAGCGGTTTTTCTTCTGCTTGAGCTGGGGCAGCAGCGCGCGGATCGTGAGAGCCACATCGCCGTGCACGCCCAGATCGAGGGGCACGCGGCGGCCGAGACGCGAGCCGTCGGCATCGATCTGCACAACCTTCGGCTTGCCTTCGCGGGGAAGGAACTCCGAGTACGGGAAGTCCGTGCCGAGCAGGATCAAAAGATCGCACTCGTGAGTTGCCTCGTAGGCAGCGCCGTAGCCGAGCAGGCCGCTCATGCCCACGTCGAACGGGTTGTTGTACTGGATGAACTCCTTGCCGCCGAAAGCGTGCCCGATCGGCGCCTTGAGGGTGTCGGCGAGCTCGAGGACTTCCGCGCGTGCCCCCTCGATACCGGCCCCGGCAAAGAGGGTGATCTTCTTTGCCGAGTTCGCGAGGCGGGCGAGTTCCTCGACGACCGAGGCCTGCGGCTGGATCGCGCCGAAGGTCGTGGTGAGGGTGCGGGTCGCTTCAATCGTGACCTCCTGGCTGGCGATGTCGCCGGGAATCACAAGGACCGAAACATCCTTCTTCGCAAGCGCGGTTTGCGCGGCGTTATGAAGCATCTGCGCGCCGTGGTTGCCCGAATTGACCATTTCGCAGAAGGCCGAGCACTCGTTGAAAAGAAGCTCGGGGTGGGTCTCCTGGAAAAAGCCGGTCCCGATCTTTTCGCTCGGGATATGCGAAGCAATCGCGAGAACCGGGACGGAGTCGCGGTGGTTGTCGTAAAGGCCCTGAACGAGGTGCGTGTTGCCGGGGCCGCACGAGCCTGCGCATACGCCGAGCTTGCCCGTAACGCGGGCTTCGGCGCCTGCCGCGAAAGCCGCGGCTTCCTCGTTGCGCACGTGGATCCATTCGATGCCCTTGGTCGTGCGCACGGCATCCACGATGGGGTTGAGGGAGTCGCCCACAACGCCGTAAATGCGCTCGACGCCCATAGCAACGAGTTGATCAACGGTGTGCTGGGCGAGTGTCTTTTTCGCCATGGAGTTTCATCCCTTTCGCGGATGTTCGTCTGGCCCGCGGCGAAAACGCCGAAAAGACCAGCGTTGAGTCTGTGACGCTTTAAGCGTAGGCGGGACTTTGGTCCATTGCAGCTTGAGGTTTCAGAGGTCACGTTATTCGCGTGAGCCGGGCCACGTATTGATGAAGTTAGTACATTCTTGGGGCGGGGGCGTCGGCCTCGCGCAGGCCATGCGAGTGAACGGGCACGTAATGCAAAAAGGAGCGTGAGTGGTGCAAGGTGGCGTGCGGATTGTGTGACTCGCGTAATATTTCGCGAATCGCTCAAGGCGCTGACCAGGCAGTTTGTTGCGCTTCCGAGGGGAATTGCAGGAAATACAGCCAATCGTGAGCCCATTTCCTGGTTTTTTCAAGGCGGACGTAGTTGCCTTAATGCATCGCGCACGGATCCCGCAAAGTGGGGTCTCGTCGTGCGGGGATAAGGGTAAAGGGATTGACCCCCGGTTGTGCCTCGTGAAGGCAGACCGGGGGTTTCCCTATTGTGCCTCGCGTAATCGAGGTGTCGATAACTGCGCTATTTCCCCGTTTTCGCGCATGCCTACGAATTTTTCTCCACGCGGAAGAAGGGTCCGACGGTTACCCGCGCCCTACTGCCTCCCGAAGGCGCGCGTGCCACGCCTCCATGCGAGGTATCGATCGGCGTTCATCACGGGGATCGCCGCCCTCGAGAATCGTCTCGAGGTAGGCCCGATCGCGCTCGAGCCTGTCGAGCGCATCGGTGCCAAGGGGGCCGTGGCCAGGAATGACGAGTCGCGCCTCATGTGCGTAGGGCTCGAGCAGTGAGAGTGCATCGAGGTAGGCGCGGAAAGGGTCGAAGCTGCGCTTTTGGAGCACGCGTGCGCGATAGTCGCAGCCGTCGAGATCGGGCAAAGGGAGCTCGATGCTCGAGAGCATGTCGCCCGCGATCAGGATGCGCTGGTCGGGTAGCCATAGCGCTGTGTGGCCCGGGACGTGGGCGTCGTGAGTGAGCAATTCGGGCTCGAAGCCGTCCGGTGCCGCACCCTTTGGGAGCCATGTGCGGTGGGCATCGGCCGGAGCCTGTGGGGTGGGGTAGAGCCGGCCGAGCAGCGCGGCGATGTCGGGCCGAGAATCAAGGCCCGGATCGTCCGAAGCGGCGCGCTCGAGGAGGCGCTCGCGATCGGCTTCGACAAGGCGGACGGTTGCCTGAGAGGCGAGCCGCGGGACATCACCAAAAGCCGGATGCCACAGGACGTGATCGTGATGGGCGTGGGTGGCGAAGCCAGAAAGGGCGCTCAAGCCGCGCTCGTCGAGTTGGTCAGCGATGTCATCGAGCTCATCGACCTCCCCTCCCGGATCGACGAGCATCGCCTCGCTGATCGAGGCGAGCACAACGCTATTGAGTGCCTCGTGGCGCGAGGTGTGCACGAGGACTCCGGGCGCGACATCCACCAATTCAGCCATGGCCCCATTCTTTCAGCTGCTCGGTTTTCGAGGTAGAAGCAGCCCGTCAAGCGCGTCAAAACTAGCGACGCCGCGGCCCCTTTCTTCGGCCTTTTCGGTTGGACGGCGTGGTGTTTGCCCAGGTCCGAGGGGTAGGCGTATAATAAAATGTGATGCAGGCCGCATGGGTGCTGGCCGACCCAACGTCGAGGGCCGCACCGTTGCGGATCGACAAGGAGGTCCCATGAAACCCATCACGCGGCGTACCGCGCTCGCCGGAACAGGCGCCGCACTCGCGGGTGCCCTCGCGAGCTGCGCTCCACCAAACCCCGGCTCGGTTAACGCCGAAGCCACAATCCCACCGTCGAAGGATCGCGTAAAGCTCACCTACTGGGCGTGGGTCAAAGACCTTCAAAAAGTCGCTGACGTATTCAACAGGAGCCAAGACCGCATCCACGTGGAAGCCTCATGGATCCCCGGCGGCGGAAGTGGCGGCTACGCCAAGATTCTCTCCGCTGTAGCCGCAGGAGGCGGCCCCGACATTGCGCAGGTTGAACTCCGCTCCGTCCCCGAGTTCGCGCTCGCGGGCGCCCTCGTGGACCTCTCTCGCTACGGGATCGTCAAAGACAAATTTGATCCGGGCGCTTTCGCGCAAGCGCAAGTGGGCGAGTCCGTGTGGGCCGTTCCGCAAGACACGGGCCCCGTCGCAAACTTCTACAATCGCGAAGTGCTCGAAGAGGAGCTTGGCCTTACGCCGCCGTCCACATGGGACGAGTTCCGCGAGGTCGCGGGCGCCGTCAAGGATGCGGGTAAGACGATCTTTACCCTCGATCCGAGCGACGGTTCCTACTTCGTCATGTGGGCCATGCAGGCGGGTGCCACGTGGTTCAAGCCCGAGGGCGATGGATGGGTCATCAACATGACCGACGAGAAATCGCTCAAGGTCGCCGAGTTCTGGGATGGCATCCTCGCCGACAACCTCGTGGGCACCGGATACGGCGCGTTTTCGACGCCGTGGATGGCGGCCACGGGTGACGACAAGGTGCTGAGCACGATCTCCGGATCGTGGAGCGACGCTCTCATCGAAGCGGTGCCGGGCGCCAAAGGTAAGTGGGCCGTCGCGCCCATGCCAACGTGGGGTGATGGCTACGCCTCGGGAGCCCACGGCGGCTCGTCAGCGGCAATCCTCTCCACGAGTAAGCACCCGGCCGAGGCCCTCGAATTCTGCACGTGGATGTGCACGAGCCCCGAGGGAATCGACGCGATGATCGAGAACTGCGGTATCGGCTGGTCGCCGTCGGCGGACTACATCGGTGAGTCCCGCACACAACCATCAGAGTTCTTCTCGGGCCAAAACTACAACGAAGAGGTCATGGTGCCCATGGCCGAGGGGCAGAACCTCGAATGGACGTGGGCGCCGCTTATGCAGCGCTTCATGGACGTCGTGGGCACGGGAATGACGAAAGCGATCAACGGTGAGCAGCCCCTCGTGGACCTCCTTGCGGTCACGCAGAAAGACATCACCGAGATTATGCAAGGCATGGGCCTCAACGCGGAGGAGGCGCGATGAAATCGAAGTGGGCACCCTGGGTACTTATGGCACCGTTTTTGGTGCTGTTCATCGGCACGATGGTGGTGCCGATCATCATGGCGGTTGGCTACAGCTTCACGACCGTGGAGCGCCACGGCCTCCTCGGCGAGGGAGGTATCGAGACTTCGTTCGCGGGCTTCGATAACTACATCGCCGCGCTCGCGAACCAGAACTTTGTGGCCTCGATCGGGCGCATGATCCTCTTTGGCGTCGTGCAGGTGAGCGTCATGATCGTCGCCGCAACGATCCTCGCGCTCCTTCTCGAAAGTGCCGCGGCGAAATGGCCGGGATTCTTTAGAAGCGCCTACTTTTTGCCCTACGGCATTCCGGGCGTGATCGCCACTATCCTCTGGTCGTTCCTGTACATCCCGGGTCTGAGCCCCATCGTTGATGCGCTTCAGCTCGTGGGAATTGAGGCCGATTTCCTGAGCCCAGACATGGTGCTGTGGTCGATCGCGAACATCGTGACCTGGACGTATACGGGCTACAACATGCTCATCATCATCGCCCAGCTCAAGGCCATTCCCGGTGAGCTGTACGAGGCCGCCCGCATCGACGGGGCCGGCCCCTTGAAGATCGTGACCTCCATTCAGTTGCCACTCATTCGGCCGGCGCTTTTGCTGACGATCATCTTCTCGATCATCGGCACGCTCCAACTGTTCGCGGAGCCTCGCCTACTGATGACGATGAGCTCGGGCATCACGAACGAGTACACGCCGAACATGAGCGCCTATGCGTACGCGTTCCAATACAACGAGGTTGGGATGGCGGCCGCGCAGGCCGTAATCATCGCGGTCTCGGCCTTTGTTCTTTCGGCCATTGCTCTCGGGGTCTCCTCGTGGGCGGAGAGGAAGCGATGAGCGCCACGCAAACGACGCACGTCAGCGAACGTTCGAGGAAGAAGCAGGCTATGCGCCTTGAGCGGGATCAGCGTTCGGGTGCCCGCTCGGCCGGTCGCAAGCCAGCGACGACGATCATTGTGACGGCGCTTTTGGCGATCGTCGCGATGTACTTCCTCGTGCCGGTCTATTGGGTGATCGTGAACGCGACGAAGTCGACCGAGGACCTGTTTGGTACGAGCGGCTTCTGGTTTGGCAAAGAATTCCTGCTGTTCGACAACCTCAAGGCTGTCTTTACGGCCAATGGCGGGATCTTCTCGCGCTGGGCGCTCAACTCGCTTCTGTATTCGGGAGTGGGCTCGGTGCTCGCGACCTACTTCGCGGTCGCCGCGGGGTATGCGCTCGCGAAATACCGCTTCCCCGGCCGCAGGGCCGTGTACGCGTTCGTGCTCGGTGGTGTGCTCGTGCCGGGCACCGCGACCGCGCTCCCGCTGTTTTTCCTGTTCTCGAGCGTGGGGCTCACAAACACGTACTGGGCCGTGCTTATTCCGTCGCTCGTGAGCCCGTTCGGTCTGTTCCTCGCGTCAATCTACGCGAGTGCGGCCGTTCCGGATTCGATGCTTGAGGCGGGGCGTCTCGACGGCGTGAGCGAGATTGGGCTGTTCCACAGGCTTGCCCTTCCTCAGCTCACGCCGGCGGTGGTGACGATCCTGCTGTTCCAATTCGTGGCGATTTGGAACAACTACTTCCTGCCCCTCGTGATGCTTGCCGACGAGAAGCTCTACCCGATCACTCTGGGCCTCGATAACTGGCGCGCGCAAACGGATCGTTTGCCGGAGTTTTTCCAGCTCACGACCGGCGGCGCGCTGCTCTCGGTGATCCCGCTCGCGATCCTCATTCTCGTGCTGCAGCGCTTCTGGCGCGGTGGCCTCACGGAGGGCTCGGTCAAGGGGTAGGGAGAGTCCGGGCGTTTAGCTGTTTTCCTTTTCGAGGACCTCGTTCATCGCTTTCGCGAGCTCGCGGCAGCCGTCCTCCGCGGTGATTTCCCCGTTGAAGACCTTCGAGAGGTATTCACCCTCGAGTTCCTCCCATTCGGGGCACGTCTTGGAGACGGGGAAAGGCACGGCGTAGTTGTGTGCCTGGTCGACGAAGACCTCGAGGTTATAGCCGGGCTGGGCGTCGACGTACGGATCCTGGGTGCCTTCGAGAGCGGGGAGCGCGATCCCGGATTCCGCGCTGATTTTGGCTGCTTCTTCACCCGCAAGGAAGGTCACGAGGGCCTGGGAGGCAGCGAGGTTTTTGGTGTTTGCAGAGATCACGTGGCCGAGGCCGTGCACGGCGGTCTTGCGGTCGTCGCCGCCGGGAAGATACGCGACGGCGCAGTCGTTCTTCACGGAGGAGCCGATGAGTGCGCCAACGCGCCAGTTGCCTGACCACTGCATGGCCACCTGGCCGCCTTCAAACATGCCGTAGCACGAGTTTTCAGCAAGGAACTCCTGGTCGGGGCATGCGCCGATCTCGATGAGGTCGCGCCAGAACTTCACGCCCTCGATCGTCTTGGGGTCGTCGTAGCCGGACTTCTTTTTGTCGTCGGAGATTACCCATCCGCCGTTGATGGCGATCGAGTGGTAGTAGGAGGCTGTGCGCGAGAAAACCTCAGCGCAGCCCCACACGCCGTCGGGAAGCTTGTCGGTGAGCTCGAGTGCCTTTTCCTTGTAGGTGTCGAGCGTCCAGGTTTCGTCCGGGTAGGCAACGCCGGCCTGGTCGAAGAGCTTCTTGTTGTACCAGATACCTACGCAGTCGACGTCCTTGCACGTCGCGAAGAGTTCGCCGTCGACCGTGTACATGTCGACGAGTGCGCTCGGGTATTTGTTCGGGTCGATGAGCCCGTCGTCGACGAGGGCTTTGAGGGACGCAAGCTGGCCGTTTTCCGCGTAGGAGCGGAAGTTCGGGCCGTTCATCCAGAAGACGTCGGGAAGAGCCTTCGACGAAGCCTGCGCGCGAAGCTTGGTGAAGTAGTCCTTGAACGGCACCATGTTCAGCTGGACTTTGACGTTCGGGTATTTCTTGTTGAAGGCCTTCATGACGTCGGTGAGCATGGCCTCCTGGTTGATGTCCCAGTAGGCGTAGGTGATCGTGCCTTTGATCTTTGTCGGGTCGTCGCCAATTTCGTTCGTGGCGCCCTTGACGTCGGCTTTGTTCCCTCCGCCGCATCCTGCTGCTGCGGCGGCGAAGGCGGCCCCGCCAGCGGCGAGGAGGGAGCGGCGGGCGATCGGGGATGTGGCCATGATGGTCTCCTTTGTGGGTAAGGGGTTTCGGAGAGTGGCAGAAGTGAACGGTTTTCTAAAGCCGCTTTAAGAAGACCAATGGCGGGGAATTTACGGCAAGGCAGGAGGTGAAATGTTGCAGCTCGTTCACTGAGTATTCAGATCTGCGGCACTGCCCGGGGGTTCTTCGGTCCGACGGTGGCGTGCCCCACGTCCCTTCCTAGTTAGATTAGGCAATGCTAACCTTGCAAATATGTCAGTTGCCTATCCCGAGATGACGTCGCTCGCCAACGAGCTCACCTCGCGTGCGCTCGTGTGCACCCTCGACTGCCCCTTCGCTTCGACGATCGCCTTGAGCGATGTGCCGAAGGGGGTCACGGCGATCATCGCGGCGTATCGTGACTCGCATTCTGTTCTGTGCCGCCGCCTCTTTGACCTGGGCTTCCACCCGGGTCTCGAGGTTGAGCTCGTGCGCAAGGCGCCCATGCGTGACCCGCTCGTGTTCCGCGTTGCCGATTGCGAAATCGTCCTTCGAAAGCGCGACGCGGCACGCATCCTCGTGCACGTTGGGGATGAGCACCCCAACAACTCGGTCGAGAAGAAGGCAGCATGACCTGCCACGATGCGGCGCCGGAAGCGCCGCGCGATACCGGCGCGCGCCGTTTTGCGCTCGTGGGCAACCCGAACGCCGGTAAATCCACGGTGTTCAACGCCCTCACGGGCATGCGGGCGAAGGTCGCGAACTACCCGGGCGTCACGGTCAGCAGGTTCGTGGGTAGCGTCGAAGTGCAGGACGCCTCCGGCGCGAGAATCGACGCCCAGGTGGAGGACCTCCCGGGCACCTACTCGCTCGACCCCATCAGCCCCGATGAACAGGTTGTTCTCGAATCGCTCAGCGATGAAAGCCGCGCGGATGCGCTCATCGCGGTGCTTGACGCGACGAGTATGCGCCGCTCGCTCGGGCTCATTGCACAGCTTCAACGCACGGGTCTGCCGATCCTTGTGGCGCTCACCCATGCCGACGAATTCCTCTCGCGCGGCGGCAGTGTGGACGTCGCGGCACTGTCGAAGGCGCTTGGCCACCGCGTTCTCGTCGTGACGGCCGGAAACCACCGAGAGCTCGACGCGCTGAAAGCCGAGCTGGCGTCGGAGGAGGACTGGCCGAGCCCCGCCATTGCCGCTCCCACCAACCCGAAGGGCTCCGCTGCGTGGATCGATTCGGTGCTCGAAGCCGCGCACTATCGCGCGCCCGGCACCCACGCCCGCACCCGCAAGCTCGATGCGGTGCTGCTGCATCCCGTGTGGGGCAGCCTCGTGTTTTTTGCGGCGATGTTTGCGCTGTTCCAGCTTATTTTTACGGTCGCTGCTCCCATTCAAGGCTGGATCGAAGAGGGCTTCGCGTTCCTCGGAGATGTTGCGCGCGAAAATATCGGTATCGACTGGCTTGCCGGTCTCGTGGCCGATGGCGTGATCGGTGGCGTGGGCGGCGTTCTCACGTTCGTTCCCCAGATTTTCCTGCTGTTCTTCGCGCTCGCCATCCTCGAGGCGTCCGGCTACATGTCGCGGGCGGCGTTCCTCATGGATCGGGTCATGGCAGGTGCGGGCCTCGAGGGCCGGGCGTTCGTCGCGATGCTCTCGAGCCTCGCGTGTGCGATTCCGGGGATTATGGCGACGCGGTCGCTGCCGTCGGCCCGCGACCGGCTCGCGACGATGCTTACGATCCCTCTCATGACGTGCTCGGCACGTCTTCCCGTGTACACGATGTTGATTGCGATGCTGGTCCCGGCCGATGCCCGCCTCGGCGGAGTGATCGGCGCGCAGGGCGCGGCGCTCTTTGGGTTGTACGTGCTCGGGGCATGCTCTGCGATGGGCTCGGCGTGGGTGTTCTCGAAGATTTTTGGGCGCGGTCGGGCAAACCTCCCCTTCTACATGGAGATGCCTACCTACCGCATCCCAACGGTGCGCGAGCTCGTGACGAACACGTGGATTCCCGTGAAGGGCTTTCTCACGAAGGTGGGACGCATCATCCTCCTGCTCACACTCGTGTTGTGGGCGCTGCTCAACCTCCCGGCCGTGGGCGATGCGGAGCTCGCGGCCGCGGGCATCGACCAGTCCGATTCGGCGGCCGTGGCGACCTACCAGCTTGAGCATTCCTACGGTGCGGGCCTCGGCAAGGCCGTCCAGCCCGTGTTCGAGCCCCTTGGTTTCGATTGGCGCGTGAGCGTCGGTGTCGTGGCCTCGCTCGGCGCGCGCGAAGTGTTCGTTTCGACGCTCGGGCAGATCGCGAGTGCGTCCGATCCAGAAAACCCCGGCGATGCTCTCTCCTCTCTCACGTGGGGTCCCGGACCGCACGAAGGCCAGCTCCTCTTCACGCCAGGCACGATAGCCGCGCTCCTCGTGTTCTTCGTGTTCGCGCTGCAGTGCACTAGTACCATCGCGGCGTTGCGTCGCGAATCCGGTTCGTGGACATGGCCCGCCCTCGCCTTCTGCTACATGTTCGCGCTCGCGTGGGTGGGAGCGTTTATCGCGAAGCTCGCGGTGGGAGCGCTGTAGTGGGCGTGGGTTCCGACGGTTCCCCGGCAAGCGTCGGACCTCACGCTTTGCCCGACCACTCCCAGCGTGCCGTGCCAAGTCTTGGCCATGCCACCCCCGCTCCGACGAGCGTAACCGGGGCGGAGCGAGCGCTGAGGTGGAGCGTGCAGGGGGCGTCGTTGCCGCTTGGCTGGGAGCCGATTGCCGAGGCACTGCCGCAGCTTGAACGAATCGTGGCGGAGCCTCACGGACTCTGGGTGTGGCTGCGCGCGGGATATTCCTGGCGCAACGATGCCGAGGCTGTTCGCGAGGGTCTTGCGCTCATGATTGCCGAGGCGGCGCCCCACCTCGCGGAGTTTGAGTCTCAAATCGGGGTGGACAGGCGCGTCGAGGCCGTGCGTCTTGCCGCGACCGATGTGATTGACGGTGACCTCGCGCCCTACATCGCCTCGCACGGCGGAAAAGTGCACATCGTTGGTGTCGAGTGGGGCGATGCCGGGCCGGTGGTGAGTGTCGAGTTCGCAGGGGCGTGCAAGGGCTGCGAACTGTCCGAAGTGACGCTCCACCTGCGCATTGAGAAGGCGCTCGCGGAGCGCGTTCCCGCGCTTGCTGAGGTGCGCGATGCGACCCCGCGCACGGCGCCGCGGCTCTTCCAGGGACTTTTTCGCCGCCCGCCTGTGTCTTCTTCGTGAGGGTGTAGGTAGGTGCTTCATCCGCCCCTCGTTGCGGGCGGCACGCGCACGTCTTGACTGTTCTTTGAAAAAAATTCACGTGGGCGTCACTTTTACTGCGGATGTTGGTCCCTCGCGTAGAGCACTGTAACTGCGTCCGATCACCAACCACATTGAAGGGATGCCTCCAATGGTGCTCCACCTCCCGCTCCTCATGAAGGATCACGTTCGCGGCAAGCGTTCCGCAGTGACCTGCGCACTCAAGTGCGACAACCAGTGCGCGAAGCCCGCATGCAACACGAGCAACAACTCCTACATCGGTGACATCGTCTCCGCCGCGATCAGCCGCCGCTCGCTCCTCGGCGGTGCTGCCGCAAGCGCCCTCGTGATCGCCGCCGGCGGCACGCAGGGCATGGGTCAGGCCGCCTTCGCTGCCGACCCGAGCGCCCCGAACCCCACGATCGGCTCGGCCCCCGAAGCGCCGAATGGCTCGAAGCTCCGCTTCACCCCCATCGCTCCCGTCAACAAGGATGTCGACGAATTCAATGTCCCCGAGGGCTACCGCTGGGAGCCCGTCATCAAGTGGGGCGACCCCCTCTTCGACGACTCGCCTGAGTTCGACTGGAACAACCAGACTCCCGAAGCCCAGGCGAAGCAGTTCGGGTACAACAACGACTACACGGAGATCCAGGAGATCCCCGGCTCGGATGGCCTGCGCGCCGTCATGTTCGTGAACCACGAGTACACGAACGCGAACATCATGTTCCCGGAGGACATGATGAAGGAAGACCAGGTCGCCATCACGATGGCTGCGCAGGGGCTCACCGTCGTGGAGCTCGAGCGCAAGGACCGCAAGTCGCCCTACACCTACGTGAAGGGCGGAAAACTCAACCGCCGCTTCCTCCTCGACACGGAGTATGAACTCACCGGCCCCGCCGCGGGCTCCGAATTCGTGATAACGAAGGACGACCCCAAGGGCCGCACGATCCTCGGCACCTTCGCGAACTGCTCGGGTGGCCTCACCCCGTGGGGCACGCTCCTTTCGGGCGAAGAAAACTTCCACGGCTACTTCGTTGCCGATGAGAACATTCAGTCGAACGCCCGCCTCGGGCTCGGCTCGGGCGAGACCGTATACGGCTTCGATATGATTGAGGACCGTTTCAACGCGACCAACCACGGCTACGAGAATGAGGTCAACCGCTTCGGTTACGTCATCGAGATCGACCCGTGGGACCCCACCTCGACCCCGAAGAAGCACTCCGCGATCGGCCGCTTCAAGCACGAGGGTGCGAACGTCATCATCGCCGAGGACGGCCGCGCGGTTGTCTACTCCGGTGACGATGAGCGCTTCGAGTACATGTACAAGTTCGTCTCCAAGGAGAAGTACGTCGAGGGCGATCGCAAGCACAACATGACGCTCCTCACCGAGGGCGATCTCTACGTCGCGCGCTTCTACGGCAACTCGCCCAAGGAAGAAATCGACGGCAGCGGCGCCGTTCCTTCGGACGGTCAGTTCGACGGCACCGGCGAATGGGTTCCGCTGATCCTGGGCGGCAAGTCGCAGGTTGAGGGCATGACTGTCGAAGAGATTGCGGTCAACACCCGCACCGCTGCCGACAAGGTGGAGCCCACCAAGATGGACCGTCCCGAGGACGTCGAGCCCTCGCACCACTCGCGCAAGGTGTACGCGGCCCTCACGAACAACTCGAAGCGCGAGATCTTCCAGGTGGATGAAGTGAACCCGCGCCAGAAGAACCGCGACGGTCAGGTTCTCGAGCTCGACGAGCAGGGTGACCAGACGAGCACCGAGTTCGCGTGGAACCTTCTCCTCGTGGCCGGCGACCCGAACGGTGGCGACCAAACCTTCTACGGCAACGTCGATCCGACGTCGGTTTCGCCCATTTCCTGCCCGGACAACCTCGCGTTCGACTCTGTGGGCAACCTCTGGATTTCGACCGACGGTGCCCCGAGCGGGATCGGCTACAACGATGGCCTGTTCCGCGTGACCCTCGAGGGAGACATGCGCGGCAACGTCGAGCAGTTCCTCTCTGTGCCTCGCGAGGCAGAGACGTGTGGCCCGATCGTTCGCGACGAGGACTACTCGGCATTCGTGTCGGTTCAGCACCCGGGTGAAGATGGCAAGTTCAGCGAGCAGCACTCCTTCTTCCCTGAGTACAACCAGACCGGCCCGCGCCCGACGGTCGTGCAGGTTCTGCCGATTTGGGATGAGGCTGAGGAGCCGAAGCCCGAGCCTAAGCCGGAAGAGCCCAAGCCCAAGCCCGAGCCGAAGCCGGAACAGCCGAAGCCGGAAGAGCCGAAGCCCGAGGAGCCCAAGCCCGAGGAGCCGTCGGCACAGCCTGCGCCCGGCAAGGACCCGAGCGACGCGGCTGTTCCGGTTGCGCCCGCTCCCAAGAAGCCGGAGAAGAAGCAGCCGAAGAAGCCGGTCAAGAAGGTTAAGAAGGATGCAGAAAACAACCGTGGTCCGCTTCCGCGCACCGGTTTCGAGGCCGCTCCGGTCGCCGCAGGCGCCGCGGCTTTGCTCGCCGCTGGCGGCATGATGGCTGCAAAGTCCGCCAAGGACGCTAAGCCTGCAACCGAGGCTGAAGGTGACGGCCAGGCCGACGCCTGAGCATGATCCGCTGAGCCCTAGGGCTTAAACGGGAGGGGTCTCGCGCTGCGGCGCGGGGCCCCTCCCTGGTTTTGCCTTAATTCCTGGGGGAGAAAAGCGACGCTACGACACCTGAAGGGGCTCTCTAGTCTGTTTGCTCCCCTCTCAAAGCCGTGGAACCGGCACTCCCTGCCCGGCAACGTGCTCATGACGAGAGCCAGCCGCGGTCGCGCGCCACGGTGAAGGCTTCGAAGCGGTTGGCCGCACCAACTTTTGCCATCGCGTTCGAGAGGTAGTTTCGGCAGGTTCCGGCCGCGAGGTGCGCTTCGGAGGCGATGTCGTCGATGGAAAGGCCCCGCCCCGCTAGTTCAAGTAGTTCCCGCTCGCGGACCGTGAGGGGGCTGTCGCCCTGGTTGATCGCGAGGGCCGCTGTTTCGGGGTCGAGGTAGCGCCGTCCGGCGTGGACGGTGCGGATGGCCGCGGCGAACTCTTTCGCGTCCGACGTTTTCGGGAGGAATCCCGCGATACCGCGTTCGAGCGCGCGCTTGAGGGCTGCGGGCCGTGCGTGGCTCGTCACGATAAGCACCTGCACACCGGGGTGTTTCTCGCGCACGCGATGCGCAGTTTCGATGCCGTCGATCCCGCCAAGCTGCAGGTCGCACACGAGAACGTCGGCGCCGCCGGTGTCTCGGGCCCACCACTCGAGTATCTCCTCGCCCGAGCCGCACACGGTGGCGATCTCGAAATCCTCTTCGAGCCCGAGCAGGGTCGCGAGGGAAGAGGCAACGAGGGTTTCATCGTCGGCGATGGCGATGCGGATCATGCGCTCTCCTCGGGTGTGTGGGTGGGGGCGGGTCTGACACTCGCCGGCCCCTCGTCGAAGCATAGCCGCACGGTGAAGTGCGGGGCGTCATGCTCGACGGTGATGCTTCCGCCCGCTACGGCCACGCGGCGGCGGAGCGACTCGAGACCCGAGAGTGGGCCGGGGCTTTCGAGCGCGCCGTCGTTCGTCATAGCCACGTTGTCCTCGGCAAGAGTGAGGCGCGCACTCGTGGCGTGGGAGTGGCGGAGGATGTTGGTGGTGGCTTCGCGGACGAACCAGGCGGCGTCTTCTCGACGGCTGTCGGGAACGTCGAGGGAGTCGCCGTCGACGCGGACGTTGATGTGTGAGGCTCCAAGGAGCGCACGGGCTTCGGCGATCTCCGTGGCGAGATTGATGCGCCGGTAGCCGTGGGCGACGGCGCGCATATCGGCGGTGCTGGCCTTCACGAGTTCCTGGAGTTCGCGAAGTTCCTTCATGGCGTTCCTATCGCCACGTTCGACGAGGGCGATCGCCACCTGTGTTTTGAGGCTGATCGCCGCGAGCCTCTGACCCATCGTGTCGTGAAGCTCTTGGGCGAAGCGGAGTCGTTCCGCGCTGACGTGGAGTTCGGCATCGAGTTTGCGGGCCCGGTCAGCGTCGCGCAAAACGTCGAGGCCCCAGAAGGCGGAGAGCGTGGCGGTGAGGAAGATGAGGGGAATGCAGATCGATGTGAGTGCGGTGCTGGCGTCAATCCTGAGCTGCGTTGCGCACGTGAGAAGGGCGGCGACGGTGACGGCGATCCACTTGTGTCGCATCCACGGCGCGTGGGCGAGTGCGAAGAGCGCGGTGCACAGAATCGCGTAGACGCTTGCCCACGCCCCGATCGAAACGGGCGCGAGCACGGACACGAGGATGCACACGATCCAGCTCACGAGCACCAGAATGAAACTGACCCTCGCTCCACGCGCGCGTCCCCGTCTTTCAGGAAATAGTTCGAATGCGGGTTCGCGTAGGAGAGTGATGCTCACGAAGAGCGTGAGGGCAGCCGTGGCGACTGCCCACAGCAGAGGTGTGAGGCCCGCGTGCTTCGAGGTTGTTGCCGTGATACTGGGGATGGCAAAGAGGAGCCAAGTGAAGAGTGCCGCAAGCGCGACGGACCACTTCGTGTAGAGCGCGTATTTCTCCATGCTGCGAACGCGCGCCGGTTCTGCGGCGTGGTCGCCCGGGGCGGTGCTCATGCGGTGTCCTCTGTTTGTTGGCGGAAAAGGGGAAACTGGCGGGGCCGAGAGAAGCCCCACCAGTGTCCCACGGGTCGTAGTCGGCGGTTTACCGGTTAGATTCCCACTTCATGACCCTCGGCACGAGCACGAGGAGCGCTATGGCCCACAGTGCGAGCATGAGCATGGGCGCGGTTGCGGCCGCGAGAGCCGCGCCGGATTCGAGCGGCTCGAACCCACCGGTGACCGTCGTTCCCGACCATGCCAGGTGTGCGAGGTCCCCCATGAGCGCGAAGGGTGTGCGGTCGATGATGCGCGTGACCTGTTCGGGCATGAGCGCGCGGAAGGTGCTTTGGGAGGCGATCGCGAGGACCATAACGGGTAGCGAGGTGATCTGGGCGGCTTCGGCGTTGATCGTGAAGGCACTCGTGAGGAATCCGAGTGCCGCACTCACGGCGATCCCGCCGAGGACAGCGACGATGAGAGGAACGACGTTGACTGGTGCGGGAGCACCGAGAACGATGAGGAGGATTGGGGCGAGCACCATCAACACGACGGCGAGGAGGGAGCTCGGGGCAGCAATCGCCACGAGAATATCCGAGTCCTTCGCCTCTCCGGTGCGCAGACGCTTGAGGACCTTCTCGTCACGCCGAGTGGTCGACATCGAGAGAACCGAGTAGTACACGACGAGAAGCATCGTCATAAGCACGGACGTTTCGAGAGCGAGCGAGGCGGCGAAGGCCTCGCCGCCGCCCGTGGAGCTGAGCACGAACATGGCGACCGTGAGGCCAAGGGGGAAGAGAAGCGCCATGAACAGGAGAGTGGGATTGCGCAAAAACTGCGTGAGCTCGGCGCGCGCGAGGGCAATCGTGCGGGAAAGGCGGCTCGAGCGGGGTGTGGAATGTGCTGTGGCTGTTGCCGTGGTCATGGGGTGTCCTTTCGGTGGAAGCTTTGGTGTCTGCTGCGCGCCCGTCAGTTCTGTTCGCCTGCCACGCGCATGAAGACGGTCTCGAGGGATGCGGGGGTCGAGGAGAAGTCGCGCAGGGCGAGGCGCTCACTTCGCGCCCACTGCAAGATGGCGAGCGAGTGCTCCTGAAGGTGATCGGTTCGCACTTCGTACGTGGAGCCGGAGCGAGTGACCTGGGCGCCGGCAAGGGCGGGAGGCTGAGGGGCGGTGGAGGCGCCGGCGGCGTCGGACCCGTCCCCGACGCCGAAGCGGATCACCGATGCTTCCGTGGAGACGATGTCTCGCAGGCTGCCTTCGAGGACGATTGCTCCTCGGTGCATGATCCCGATTCGATCGCAGAGGCGCTCGGCTTCCTCAAGGTAGTGGGTCGTGAGGATCATCGTGACCCCTTGCGTTTTGAGGTTCTCGAGGAGTCTCCATACGCGGCGGCGCGATTCGGGGTCGAGCCCGGTCGTGGGCTCGTCGAGGAAGAGGATCGAGGGCTGCCCAACGAGGGCGCAGGCGAGGTCGAGGCGGCGCTGTTCACCGCCGGAGAGCGAGCCGACCTTGACCTTCGCGCGGTGCGTGAGGTCGACAGCGTCGAGGGCCCGCTCTGGGGGCATCGGCTGCGAGCACGTTCCTGCCCACATGCGAATCGTTTCAGCGGCGGTCAGTTGGGTGGGCAGGCCGCCGGATTGGAGCATGGTTCCCGTGTGGGGGCGAACGTTCGCGCGGTCCTTCGTGGGGTCCATGCCGAGGACCGATACGCTCCCGCTTGTGGCGGGTGCGAGGCCTTCGAGGATTTCGAGAGTTGACGTTTTGCCTGCGCCGTTCGTGCCGAGGAGGCCGTAGACCTCGCCTTCGGTGACGTGAAAGGAAATGCCGTCCACCGCGGTGAAGGCTTTCTTTTTCTTTGCGCCCGCGTATGTGCGGGTCAGGTTCGAGACGGTGATGGGGGTGTGTGCCGTGTTCATGTCTCCACTCTTCGCGATCGCTCGCGAACCCAGTAGTGGAAAACGTCAGGAGCTTCGCTGGGTTTTGTCACGCGTGCGAATGACAGATGTCAACAGGCACCCTGCGGCGGTGTTCACATTTCGCCACGGAGCTTCATGCCTCTTGCCTCGCTCGCTATCCTTGTGGGGGTATCAGTGCAGGTGAACAGAGGGAGGGTGCGCGGTGAAACCGCTCGTTCTGCAATCGGATTTCGGGTACGTCGATGGCGCCGTGAGCGCAATGTACGGCGTCGCCACGGGCGTGCACCCCGAATTGCGCATCCACGATGTCACGCACAACATTCCTCCCTATGACATTTGGGAGGGCTCCTACCGCCTCGCGCAGGTCGTGTCGTATTGGCCCGAAGGCACGGTGTTCGTTTCGGTCGTGGATCCGGGTGTTGGCTCGGATCGCTTGAGCGTGGTGGCGCGCACGTCGACCGGCCACTACGTCGTGACCCCGAACAACGGCACCCTCACTCACATCGAGAAGCTTTTCGGGATCGAGGAGCTGCGCGAGATCGACGAGCATTTCAATCGGCGCGAAGGTTCGGCGCATTCCTACACTTTCCACGGGCGTGACATTTACGCGTTCACCGGTGCGCGGCTCGCGAGCGGAACGATCACGTACGAGCAGGTCGGCCCGAGCCGCGAGGTGAGTGAGGTCGTGACCCTCCCGGTGCTTGCGCCGAAGATCGAGGGCAACGCACTTACGGGCACGATTGACGCGCACGATAACCGTTACGGCTCCCTGTGGACGTCCATCCCGCGCACCTTCTTTGAAGAGGCCGGTATTTTCCACGGCGACTACGTGCGCCTCACGATCACCCATAACGGGCAAACCGTTCACGCGACGAGCCTCGTGTATGCGCCGAGCTTCGCGCACGTCGAGGTTGGCGAATCGCTCATCTACGTGAATTCCCTTGATCGCGTGGCTGTCGCGATCAATCGTGGCTCGTACGCGAATGCCTTCCACCTCGGGCGCGGCAACAGCTGGCACGTCGTGTTCGAGAAGGTCGAAAAGTAAAGGATCCCCTCATGTCTACCCCTGAAACCCCTACGTCGAGTGCACCGCTTCCCGTGACCCGTAAGGTCTCTCCCGTGACGCAGGTCGTCGCCATCGGTATCGGTGCCGCCCTCTTTTTTGTCCTGAGCCGCTTCGTCGCGATTCCCGTCCCCGTGCCGAATCAATCGATCACGTTCCAGTACGCTCTCCTTGCGGTTCTCGCGGTCCTGTATGGCCCGTACGTCGCGGGCATCGCCGGTTTCGTGGGGCATATTCTCGCGGACGCAACCGGCTACGGCATTTGGCTTTCGTGGGAGATTCCGACGGCTGTATTCGGCCTCATCGTGGGCTTCTTCATGCTTCGTAACCGCGTAAACGAGGGGGAGTTCCCGCGCCGGGATCTCGTGCGCTTCAACCTCGCGGTCATCGTGGGTCACTTCGTTGCATGGGGCGTTCTCGCGTGGATTCTCGACGTGACGCTCATGGGCGAACCGTTCGATAAGGTCATCGTGCAGGGCCTCCTGGCCTTCGTGACGAATGCGATTCTCACCTGCGTGTTTGGCTCGATCATCCTCGCGCTGTACGCGAAGACGCGCATCCGCTCGGGCTCGCTCGAGGTGGGCGCTTAAGCGTTCCGCATGGCTCTTCCCTCCCATTCGCCCGAGGCGAACCGTGCCGCTCACGCCATCGTGTTCGATGACGTGAGCGTGCATTACCGCACCCAAAAACTTCCCTCGGTCGAGAACGTGAGCTTCACGATCGGCTGGGGGGAGAAGGTCGCGATCGTGGGGCCGAGTGGCTCGGGAAAGTCGACCCTGCTGCACGTGATGAACGGTCTCGTGCCGCACCGCTTCGAGGCACGCGTGAGTGGCAGCGTGAAGGTCGGTGGCGTGGATCCGGTGCGCGCACCGCTCGTGCGCACCGCCGGTGAGGCCGGCACGGTTCTCCAGGATTCCAACGCGCAGTTCGTCGCCCTCACGGTCGCGGAGGACATCGCCTTTTCGCTCGAGAACCAGGAGGTTGCCTCGGGCAACATGCCGAGCATCGTCGAGCGGGTCGCAAAACGCGTGGGCCTCACCGAGCTTCTCGAACACTCGCCGCACGAACTGAGTGGCGGGCAAAAGCAGCGCGTCGCCGTCGCGGGCGTGCTCGTGGACGACGTGCCGATTCTCCTGTTCGACGAGCCGCTCGCGAACCTTGACCCGGCGACGGGTCGCGCGATGATCGAACTGGCTGACGACCTCAATCGGGAGAGCGGCGCGAGTGTCGTCATCATCGAGCATCGTCTCGAAGAAGTGCTGCACAGGGGAGTCGATCGGATCCTCATGATGGCCGGCGGCCGCCTCGTTGCCGATACAACTCCGGATGAGCTCGTGACCTCCGGGCTCCTCACCGAGCACGGCATTCGCCGTCCGCTGCACCTCACGGCCCTCAACTATGCGGGGATCGAACCGCCAGCGTCGGCGCACCCCGCTCGGCTCGACACCCTCCGCCTGAGCGAGAGCGAATGCGCGCGGGTGCGAGAGTGGGGGCGTGAGCAGTGGTCCGCGAGGTTCGGCTCGGTTTCGGCTGAGGAAGTGCCGGGGGAGGGGTCCGACGCCACCGCGGCCATCAGCGTGCGCAATCTTCACGTGCTGCACGGCCACGATAAAGACCACGAGGGCGTGCACGCGCTGCGGGGAATCGATCTCGAGGTGCGGCGCGGAGAGATGCTCGCGATCCTCGGCAACAACGGCGCTGGAAAATCGACGCTCGCGAGCGCGATCACGGGTTTTGCGAAGCCGAACTCGGGCACCGTCGAGGTGCTCGGCGACGATGTTCTGAACTTGAGTATCGCCGAGATCGGCACGCGCGTGGGCTTCGTGCTTCAAGAACCGGGCCACATGATCTCGAAGCCGCTCATTTTCGACGAGGTCGCGCTCGGTCCACGCGCCCACGGCCTCGACGAGGAAGAGGTGCGCCGGCGCGTGGAATCTGCCCTCGAGACGTGCGGGCTCGCCCCGTTCAAAACCTGGCCCGTGAGCGCCCTCAGTCACGGCCAGAAGAAACGCGTGACGATCGCGGCCGCGCTCGCGCTCGAGCCCGAAATCCTCATTCTTGATGAGCCGACCGCTGGCCAGGACTTTCGCCACTACACGGAGTTCATGGAGTTCATTCGCGGCCTCAACCGTGCGGGCACGACGATTCTGCTCATCACACACGACATGCATCTTGCCCTCGAGTATGTGCCGCGCGCCGTCGTTCTGAGCGAAGGGGAGATCATCGCGGATTCTTCGCCCTCGCGAATCCTCGTCGACGATGACGTGACGACGCGCGCGAACCTCGTGCGCACGAGCCTCGATGCGCTCGCGGCAGCCGTCGGACTTCCCGTTTCCACCGGTGACGGCGCCACCCAAGAGTTTGGCCGCAGCGAGTTTGTCGAGGCTGTGATCGCGGTTGATCGCGAGAGGCGGGAGGTGGGCGATGCCCGCTAAGTCCGTTCTCGGGTACGTCGACCGGCCGGGGTTCCTGCACCGAGTCTCGGGGCTGTCGAAGCTTATGCTCGCCGTCACGAGCGTCGTGGGTGCGCTCGTGGGATTCGATGCGCGTTACCTTGCGGCGATGCTCGTGCTCAACATCGTGCTGTGGGTTCTCAGTCGCGTGAAGCTGCGCGACCTCGCCGTTGTGCTCGTCATCATTGCCGGTCTCATGCTGCTCAACAACGTGTTCATTTTCCTGTTCGCGCCCGGCTACGGAACCGAACTGTATGGCACACGCACCGTGCTCGTGAACGGCCCGTGGCACTGGGACATCACGAGTGAGCAGCTTTTTTATCAGCTCGTTGTGACCCTCAAGTACTTCGCGGTGCTTCCACCCGTGCTTTTGTTCATTGCGACGACGCGCCCGCCAGAGTTTGCGCAGTCACTGAACCGCATCGGCGTTCCGTACAAGATCGCCTACTCCGTCTCGATCGCCCTTCGGTACATCCCCGATATTCAGCGTGATTTCGTGACGATCTCGAAGGCGCATCAGGCGCGCGGACTCGAAACCTCATCGAAGGCGGGGATCGTGACGCGCGCGCGGAACATCGTGGGCGTCATCATCCCGCTTCTCCTCGGCGCGTTCGACCGCATCGAGGAAGTCGCGAGCGCTATGGAGCTGCGCGGTTTTGGGCGCGGCAAGCGGCGCACGTGGTACGGCAAGAAGCCCCTGACGTGGCGCGACGGGCTCATCATGGCCCTCTCCTTCGCCGTGCTCGCAGTGCCGATTGCGCTCGCGATCGTCAATGGCGGAAGGTTCTGGAACCCCTTCGCTTAGAAAATGACGTCAAAAAAGCTTGTTGTGGCGTCACAGTGGTGCTACTGTTGAGTTATGGAGATGTCACAGCAGACCGACGCTCTTGTTGAGCAGCTCGAGCATGTCGCTAACGTCGGTGGCGATGATCTCGGCTCCGCTATGAAGCGAGTGGGCCCCCTTGCCCGCCCCCTACTCAAGCTTGCCCTTCTCGATACGGTCACGACGGCGACCGCCGAGATTAGCGAGTCGCTCACGTTCGAGCGCGTGAGCGCGCGCCTTGCCCCCGAAGGTGTCAGATTTGATGTCACTCCAAAGCATCCTGACGCCACTCCCGCGCCTGAATCGGCCACCGCGGCGGATCAGGGACTCGATGAAGGCGATATTTCGCGGGTATCTCTTCGCCTGCCCGAAGGGCTCAAGGCCCGCGCGGAAAAGCGTGCGGAAGCCTCGGGCCAGAGTCTCAATGCCTGGCTCGTCCAGGTGATCCGCGATGCCGTTGTCGAACCCCGCACTTCGCAATTCACGAAGAATTGGGGCTTCACCCCCGATAACCCGCCGAAAGGCACGAACCCCGTCAAGGGATGGATCTAAGGAAGGGTCCCGCCATGAGCACCACAACCTATCGTTACGACGCCACCGGCGATGTGCGTGCCGAGCTCAAGTTGAACTATGCCGACGTCGCGATCACGACAAACACTACGAACCAGATCACGATCGACCTCGAGGGCGAAGAAGCCGCGGGAACGAGCGTGAAGTATCGCTTCGGGCGCCTCGCAATCAAGAGCCCTGACCGAAAAGCGCTCGACATTCTCCACCGCAAGCGCTCGCGCCTCACGGTGAGGCTTTCACTTCCCACCACGACAGCCCTCGAATGCGCAAGCGTCGCGAGCACGATCGAGCTTGAGGAGGTCCCACGCGAGGCACACTTCGATGCGGTCTCGAGCACCGTGAAGGCTTCTTCCGTGACCGCGCCTCTCTCGATCCAAGGGTTCAAGGTCAGGGCCGAGCTCGATGCTGTCTCCTCCCCGGTGGAGGTGAATGGTGCCGCGGCCAAGGTGAGCATCGGTGAGTTCTCGGGCGCGCTCGACGCGAAGGGCGCCTCGATCACTGTCGATATTGCCCGCGTCCACCGCGGTGATCTTCAGGTTGAGGGCCTCAAGGCCGCGTGCACCGTCGGGGTTTTGCCCGGCGTACACGTCCACACTGATTTTGACGGCCTTGCCTCGTCGTTCAATTCGAGCCTTACTCCGCGCGGGGTTCCGCAGGAGGGAGCGCCCGTGTTCCGCGTCAAGGTGGGCGGAACACGCACCTCGCTCGAACTCAACGAGGTCGCCTAATACGAGAGGGCCGGGATGACGCTTAGCGTCTCCCCGGCCCTCACAGTTATCTCGGGTGAGTGTTTACGGAGCGAGGCGGTCGACCTGCCAGCGGCCTTCTTCCGAATCCAAGGCCGTGAAGCGGATGCGGTCGTGCAGGCGCGAAGCGCCACCCTGCCAGAACTCAATCACGTGCGGGGTGAGTGCCCAGCCGCCCCAGTGCGGCGGGCGGGGAACGTCTTTGCCTTCGAAGCGTTTTTCAGCGCGCTCGTTCGCGAGCTGAATGTCTTCGCGTGAGTCGATGACGTCCGACTGCGAGCTTGCCCAGGCGCCGATCTGCGAACCACGCGGGCGAACCGCGAAGTAGGCGTCGGACTCCTCGGGGCTGATGCGGCGCACCTTGCCCTGGATGCGCACCTGGCGCTGAAGCGGCAGCCACGTGAAGTTCAGGGCGGCCTTGCGGTTCACGTCAAGGTCGTGTCCTTTTTGGGACTCGTAGTTGCCGAAGAACACGAACTTCTTGTTCTTGTGCTCCTTAAGGAGCAGTACGCGCGAATCTGGCCAATCAGTTTCCGGGTTGATTGTGGAGACGACCATGGCGTTCGGTTCGAGCACATCGCCCTCGCGGTCGCGACGCTCGATCGCGTCTCTCATCCATTCGTCAAACAGTGCGTGCGGGTCGTTGCCCGCGAGCGTTTTGGTGAGTTGGCCCTTCGTGTAATTCACGCGTTCCGCGCGAAGATCGGGCGCACTAGCCTTCTCGTTCATGACCTCTCCTCGAAACTCGATGCGGATCGTCCTCGATCCCGATCTACCACTCTAGCCCCGCCCTCTGGTCGCTTGCGGGGACTAAGGGAAGCATCAATGCTCGAGCGCCTCGAGCGCGTTGAGGGCCAGCAACCGAAGGGATGACGGAGGGCGTGGCGTGTAGCGTAAGGCACTAGGGGGGGTAGGATCCTTGCTGTCTAAGTGGTGTTCCAGGATGAGGGGGATCGTTGTGATGCGTAGACGTGCAAGGTTGCTTCGGGCCATCGTTACGGGGGCTGGTTTTATGGCAACATCCGCCTATGCGGGATCTTCCTCTCAATGTTTAGTTCGACGGCTGCACCACTCAGCGGCGAGGGGTACGCGTCGTATCAATGGAAAACTTATGCTGGGCGCACTGGCGAGAAGCGGCGTAATAACTGAAACGGCGATGTGAACTGTGATTCGGCTTGCTTCAGGAATGGCACCCGTGAAAAATCCTGTCAAAACCTCCACGTTTCTTATGTCAATAGTTGTCCTCTTGAGTCCCAGCGTTTTTATGGAGGTCTCCCGCGCTAATGGTGCGGTCGCCGATCAATTCTCCCTATTCACATTAGGGATATCGGATTTTCTGCCCTTCTTCATGCCAATTTTTGCCGCCCTGCTGTACGCGCCAGTGGTGATGCAGGAGGTCGGCACTGGGGGTGCGTGGGGGCCTATCATGGCAAGGCGAGGGCGCAGCCCCTACGTTGTTCGCCACGCGGTTCGCGCTGCGTGCGCTGGGTTTATCGTCTTCGCGGGAGGTGTCGCTCTCGTGGCTGTCGTGTCATACGGAATCCACCCGCACCTTATCCCCGTCGATTTTTTCAACCCTTTCGGGGACGATCTTGAACCGGCAGCAGAACGTCTAACATTCTCGCAGCTCTATGCCGTCTCCCCGGTACTGTACTTTGCTTTCCAGGCGATATGGGTAGGTATCGGCGGTGCGGCATTATCGACGTTGGCAGCGGTAGGGGCGATGTTCTTTGAGAATCGATTTGTTGCACTGCTCTGGCTTCCTGTCGTCGTGCTTCTCTCCGAGTTTGTCGCGGGGGCTCTTCGGGTTGACCACTTCAGCCTTATACGATCGTTCATTCCAACTGGTGTCACCCAACAAGATCCCCTCATCCCCGTGACCGTAGGCCTTATTGTTTTCCTCATCGCTGGAGTCGTCGCTGCTTACGCCGCTTTCTCAGCGAAGCTGCCGAAGGCCTTGTGCTGATGGGGGCAGTGAGCCGTTTGCGTCCGGTAGCTGGGTGGGGGCTCATCTGCGGGATGTGCGCACTGCTTGCTATCGTGACGTCGTCGCAGCCCCTGCTCAAAGGCGACGTCGATTTCGATGCGGTCGTCGGCATCTCGCTGTGGGAACGAGTGCTCGCCTTCGGACAAGACCCGTACTACTTCCGTTACTTTCAGTGGCCTCTACTCATTATTCTGCTTTTGCGGCAGTGTGCCTTTGTGGCGAACCCTCTTGCGTTGTCTCGTTTCGGGTCAAAACGGCACGGACTTCTTGCGCTCTGGATGCGTGGTGCTGGGATAGGAGCGCTGCTCGGAGCAAGCAAATTGTTAGGGGTCTTGGCGACGTCGTCTGGATACACGTGGCGCATGTCCTGGACCCCGGGAGTGCTCTCTGTGCAGCCGGCGACAATATGGCAGGGAATTCTGCAGCCCTATGCCAGTCGAAACCTAAGCCCTGTGGCCTGTATAGCGTACGGAATCGCGTTCGAGGTCGGGCTCGCTGGGCTTGCGGCGACCCTACTAGGGGCCCTTATCGTGAATACTCGAGTGAAGCCATGGATCCCTGGGATCGGGGTAGGTTTTGTTCCGCTTGTGCTCGTCAAGGTATGGCCGTTTCCGCAGTGGAGCAATCCCGATGTGGCCCTTGCGCCCTTCTCGGGTGTCGAAGCATTTGGCGCCCTATGGTATGTTCCGCTTTTTTTCGCCGTCGCGACGATCCTGACTATTGGTGTGAGTGGATCGTCAGTCTTGGTGCGCGCTCGGAAAGTCTTCGCGCGGACAGGGCCGTTCGGATTTTGGTGTATCGCAACCGTAGGTGCGGCGACTCTCATGAGTTTCTTGCGGCCCGACGGTGCCGACCTTTTCATGTATCTCACTTACGGTTCGGCGCGCGAAGAGTTTTCCTTTGCGGCATGGTTCATGTACATGGTGCTAGTTTTCGGGGCTTCGTATGCCGCGCTCGTACGTTTTGCGGGTGAGACGGCACCCGCGGCATCGCTGGTGGCGATCCGCACGGGAGACCCGTGGAAACTCTTCACTCGCACAATAGGGGGTTCGCTTGTCACTGCGATCGCTGCGCTGTCCCTTGTGCTTGTGTTGCTCGGTGGTGTTTCAAGCAGCATGGCTCATCACCCCACGGAGCTCTTGCCAGCCCTGCAGGTATGGCTGGGCTCGATCGTGACCGTAGTGGTGACGACACTGCTCTCAATGGCCGCTGCGTGGAGGTTTGGGTCGATGGCGGTAGCCGCCATAACTTTGGTCGTATGCGCGGCGCTCACGCTGCCGTGGTTGAACCCGCTGTGGCCGGCCCCATTTGCCCTGGGCTTTTATGGGGCCTTTCCGGCTACGGCAGGTGCCATTATCGTAACGGCGACAGTAGGAGTCGCCAGTGTTGTGTTTCTCCGGTTCGTGCTGAGCAATACCCGTATTCCTCAGTTTGATTCATGATTGTAGAGGTGCCGAATGGTCAATCTTGTTGATGTAAAAGACGTTTCGATCGCTTTCGGTTCGACTCCGGTCTTGAGTCATGCTTCGCTTGCAATCGATGAACACGATTTCATGGGAGTGCAAGGCCCTAACGGTTCGGGTAAGTCCGTGCTGTTCAAACTTATCGTTGGCTTCCTCAAGCCGGATTCGGGTCGCGTCGTCGTCTCACCAAAGTTGAAAAGTACTGGCGAGGACTTCCCCTCCAAAATTGGCATTATTATCGATCGCCCAGGCTTCATCGGTGGTCTCACGGGGTTCGACAACCTGCGTCGGCTCGCGTCTATTCGCGGGCTCATTGGAGACCAGCAGATAGAAGAGGCTCTTCACCGTGTGGGCCTTGCGCCGAACCTACGCCAGTCTGTTCGCCACTATTCTCTCGGCATGAAACAAAAGCTCGCTCTTGCCCAAGCGTTTATGGAAGGACAACCGCTTCTGCTTTTAGATGAGCCTTTCAACGGACTCGATAAGACGAGCGTTCGCGATATTCGTGCGCTTCTCCATGAGCTCCATGAAGAAGGGCGCACGATTGTGATGACCAGCCACAACCAGGAGGACATCGACGAGCTGTGCACAAGCGTGTACGAGCTCGATCGCATGCAGTTTGACCGTGTGCGTCCACCCGCAAGCGCTTCCTAGCTGTGCAGCGCCTCGAGCGTGCTGAGCGCGAGCGCCGCTGGCCACGAGAGGGGCGCGACGGCGGCGGGGCTACCGTCGGCAAGGATTTTTTCGCTGATTGCCCCGGCGCTCGTGCGGTGGGCGGCGAGCCATTCGAGGAGCTCGAGAGCGCGCTCGCGCTCGCCGAGACGCGCATAGGCCTGGGCGAACATCGCCGTTTGCGGGGTCCAACTGATGCCGTCGCGTTTCCAGCGCGCGCCCGGAGCGACACCGCCGGCGGGGCGCTGCATCGCCTCGAAAGCCTCGTCGATGTGGCCGGCAATCGCTGGGTTGCGCTCGGCAAACTCCTGCGTTTGGTACGGCGGCAGGAGCATGAGCAGCCCCGCGTCGAAACCTCCGCCGCGCGCGTACCGCTGGAAGGCACCGGGGCCGAAAGTTTCCACGAGGGCGCGTTCGGTTTCCCGGGCACGTCTCTCGAGTGTTTCCTTTCCGACGCCTGCCTCGCCCTCAAGTAACCCCAGCGCCGAAAGCTGCGCCGCGCTCCCGAGCGCGCTGAGTGTCATGGCTGCCGTTGCGAGGGTGAGGCGCCGCTCGGGTACCTCCCAATAGTCGGGGCTCGGCTTCGGAAGCCCGCTCTCGGTGGTCGTGGCGTCGAGGGCGGCGCGAGCCGCGCGGGTGAGCGCCGTTCTAAGAGTGGGGAGCGAGGTCGCGGGGGAGGCGTCGGAGGTCAAAACCCCAAGCCTGGCGAGCGTTGCCGCCGCCCAGAGGAACCAGCCGATTCCATCGAACTGCGGTGAGCGGGCATCGGGCGCGCTTGTAGTGCCGGGTCGGTAGCGAGCCTCGAACGTGCCGTCAGGGCGCTGGATGCGTGCGAGGTGCTCGAGGAGGCCCAGCGACCAGTCGTCGAAGCCGCGCTCGGCGAGGGCCACGATCACGTGGGCCGTATCGCGCGGCCACGTGTAACGCCAGTTGGGGCTGAGCGCCGCGATGGGGGAGGGAAGCGCCCACGTGAGGGTGAAAATATCGAGGAGCGCGGAGCGATCGAGATTAGTGAGCGCGGGAGTGGGCGCGGGTCGTGAAGCTTTCTCGAGGAACGCTCGCGTGATCGCCGTGAGGGTCTCGGCGCCGTGTGCAGTGCTCAGAGTGCGCGTGCCCGCAATGATCGGGGGTGAATCAGGCTGAACGAACGTGCGATCCACGCCCGGGATGCACCCGGCGTGCAGAACGGACGCTGGGCCGTGCGCCTGGACCTCACTCGCGAGTGAATCCGGCACGGATGAGAAGGCAACGCCGAGGGAAAAGAGGTCCACGTGCGCCTCGTGCGGAAAGAGGCCAGCGATGCTGTCGCGCTCCACATACAGGGCCGAGGCGCCGAGCGCGGCGAGAAGGCCGCCGCCAAGAAGAGCGCGACGCCGCATGGCTTTCCTCCTTCTTCCGCTGCGATGTGTGGCTCGAGCTTAACAAGCTGTTCGCGCAACGCGTGAGTGCGCTCGTGCGCGACCGTGAGGTCCGCTGCATCACTCGCGGGACCTTAGAGCGCTCCCTCTCTCGCCTGCCCGTGAAAACGAGTCGCATTGAGAAGTGCGGCGATATCAATGTTTTCGGCGTTCGGAATCGGCGCGGGCCCCCGATTTTGGTTATACCAGGAGGATTCAGTGAAATCCTCACTTATGCGAGTGACATTCTCACTTATATAAGTGACTGCTTCAGTGATGTGCAGTGAGGACATGACTGACAGTGACTGGCGTGAAGAAGTCGAACGAGCGCGACGCCTAGGAACCGACGATGCGCGCTCTATTCGTGAACTCGAAGACATGACAGGGCGACCAGCGGCCTCGCTCAGGCCGGCGCTACGAACGCTCGTTGACGAGGGGTTAGTTAAGGCGACTGCTCCGCCGCAAAGCAGAAACAGAAAGTATCTGCGCCTCAACGACTGACGGTCACGCTTGTGCGGTGAAGTGTTGCAAGAGTGTCACTGAAGTCATGAGTGATGTTGTACGAGAGGGGTTGGAAGGCCGCGAGAGTTCCATAAACTTGACCGAGTGACAGACGATTCTCAGAGGAAAACCGATACCAGCGCACTCGAACTTGCGCGGCTTGCCGATGAGCGTGCCGCCGAAAGTCTCGCGACCGAGGAACCGCGGCCGCTAACGGAAGAAATTCCGCAGGTCGCTTTCGCCAACCCCACCGACAACGTCTCGCACGTGACCGGCCCGATCGAGCAGGTCGAGGAAGTCGCGACCGAGACGGCCGCGCTCCGCCTCCACCTGGGGCGGAGTGAAAAGGTCACCTTCGGTTTCACGTTTGCGATGGCCATGCTCGCGATGCTCGGCCCGTTCTCGATCGACATGATCTTCCCGGGCTTCCCGGCGATGAGGGGCGACTTCCACACCGACGCGGCCGCGATGCAGCAGGTTACGAGCCTGTACCTCATTTCCTTCGCGTGCATGAGCATGTTCCACGGCCCGCTCTCCGATGCCGTCGGACGCAAACGCGTCATGGGTATTTCGCTCATCGTGTTCTCGATCGGCTCGCTCGGTGCGGCTCTCGCCGTCAATCTTCCGATGCTGTTCGCCTTCCGCGTGCTCCAGGGGCTCAGTGCGGGCGGAGCGACGATCGTCTCTCGCGTCGTGATCCGCGACCTCTACGGAGGTGGCAAAGCGCAAAAGCTCATGAGCCAGGTCATGATGATCTTCGCCCTCGCGCCCGCGGCGGCGCCGATCTTCGGCGGCTGGATCCTCCTGATCGGGCCGTGGCGCTGGATTTTCGGGGCGATGCTCCTTTACGCGCTCGCCACCCTCGTGATCATGCTCATTGTCATCCCCGAGACGCTCCTTCCCGAGAAGCGCCAGCCGTTCAACGCGAAGGGCATCCTCACGTCGCTCGGGCGCGTGCTGCGCTCGCCGGTCATCTGGCGCCTTTCGCTCGCGCTTGGCCTCGCAAGCCAGGCCGACTTCATCTTCATTTCGGCGGCGCCGATCATCGTTCCCGACGTCATGCACCTTGGCGAACAGGACTACTGGGTGCTGTTTATCCCGATCATTGCGGGCATGATCCTCGGCAATTACCTCGTGGGGCGCCTCGCATTCGTCATGAGCCGTTCGCGCCTCATCACGATCGCGTTCATCACCGTGGTTCTCGGAGGGGTCCTCTCGGTCATCATTCCCATGCTCACCCCCGAACTCACCTCGCAGTTTGGTGTGTGGCACCTTCTGGTCATGATTGGCCCGGGTCTTCTCGGCATGGGTGCGGCGCTCATGATGGCGCCCGTGCAGCTCGAGGTTCTCGACATGTTCCCCGAGGAGCGCGGCGCCGCAACGAGCTTCGCGACGTTCGTGAACCTCATCGTCGCCGCGATCGCTTCCGGCGTCATGGTGCCGATGCTCGGCGCCGACCTGGTGAAGCTCGGTATCGGCGGGCTCGCTCTTTCGGCCGGCGGCGCCGTCTTCTGGTTCGCGCACGTGCTCATCGTCCGCCGCGCGCAGGCCTAATCCACGAGGCTGGCGGCGTGCTCGCGCAAATATTCGCGCAGATACGGCAGCGCAAAGTCAATGCGACCACGCCCAGCTTCGACGATCATTTCGGCATCGATAAGACGCCTGCGGTAGTTGCTGACGTAGGAGTCTGAGCGGCCGAACCGTGCCTTGAGGTCGGCGATTTCCGTAGGACCGTCGTCTCGCGCCATAAAGATGAGAAACGAGCGATCAACATCGGAAAGGTCCGCCAACGCAGGTTCGTGAACGAGTTGGCCGAGTTTTCGTCGGGCCTTGTCTGCCCCTCGTTCGGCAGCTTCTCGCGTGATACTCCTCCCCTGAGCCTCGCGAAATGCCCACTGCCCGACGAGCTGGATCATAAAGGGGTAGCCCTGGCACGAGTTGACCGCGGTCTCGAGTGCCTCGTGCGTCCAGGTGATCTCCGCTTCGGCTAGCGGAGTTTCGAGCGCCAGGCGCACGTCATCGTCCGATACCCGGTCGAGTTCAATTCTCTCGGCACGGCGCAAGAACGTGATGGGGTTCGGACCCTCACTCTCGCTCGTTCGGCTGGACAGCAACGGTTTGATCGCCGAGGGGATCCCGGCCATCGCGACAGCGATGTCTTTTCCCTCGCGCACAAGGTGCTGAACGGTCGCACCGAACTCAATCAGTTCATCGTTGCGTTGGTGGTGCATTTCGTCGAGGGTAATGAGCACGCCGCTCGCGGGCTGCCCCGCAGAGCGATCGAGATCGGCCTTGTACGCGAGGTAATCGTCGAGGGCATTGCGCAAGGAATACGACGTTTCCGAGATCGAGGAGGAGTCCCAGGTGACGGAGCCGCCAACGCCGAAGATTGAGAGCCCTAGGCCCTTGAGTTGCGAGCGCTGACGTGCCAAACGGCGAATGATCTCGCTGCGGATGCGCTCCACAAAGCCTTGTGTTGCCGTCTCACTTATGACGAACCACCCGTGCTCCTGGGCTGTGTCCTCGAATGCGTTGAGAAGCACCGTTTTCCCGATTCCCCTTGGGCCCACAATGAGCGAGATGCGTTCGTGAGCTCCGGGACCGTCATCGAGCGCGAAGGCAAAGTTCTGCACCGCTTCGTTGCGACCGACAAGAAGCGGGGGAGTAGCGCCGAGGGTTGCGCGGAAAGGGTTGCGTGCACGGGTCATACCTCAAGAGTAGGCCGCAGCACCTATGAAGATCTATGAGTTTTATGAATTGCTTTGAAATTTATGAAATTTATGAAAAGTAGGGCCGGGGTGGCTGCCACAGAGCATCAGTAGGCGAAGCCCGCGAATGCGCCGCTGATCTCCTCGCGGCTCGCGCCGGAAGCGAGCAAAACCTGGAGCAGCAGGCGCGCCTTGTGCGCGCTCAACATGCCGGCCATGCACGCACCCGAATTGATGAGATCCACTTCCGCGCCCGGGTAAGAGTAGTGGTAGGTTGACGTGCCGCCCTCGGGGATGCGGGTCGCGACAACGATCTGGATGCCGCGCTCGCGGGCCTCACGCACGAGCGGCATAACAGCCTCGGGCACGTGCCCCATCCCCACACCGTTGATCACGATCCCCGCGGGCGGCTCAGACTGATGCACGAGCGCCCCGAGAGCCTCGCCGCGATCAAACAGGCCCGTCCCGATGAGAGGTACGGAGGGAAGCTCGGCGGGCACGGTAGGCATCACGCAGTCCGACGGCTCCAGCGCATACATCGCGCGAATCCCATCCTTGCTCACGAGCGCGAGGGGGCCCGAAGGCTCCGAATCGAACGCGTCGATGCTTCGAGAGCTGACCTTCGTCACGCGATCGGCGGCGTGCACGAGGGAATCGAAAACCGCGAGAACGCCGAGGCCGCGCGCCTGTTCGCTCGCGGCGGTGACGATCGCGTCGTGAAGGTTCGCGGGTCCATCCGCGCCGGGGGCATTCGCGGGACGCATCGCGCCCGTGACAACAAGGGGCGTATCGAGGTTCCAATAGCGATTGAGCAAGAACGCCGTCTCTTCGAGAGTGTCGGTGCCGTGAGTGAGCACGATGCCGCGAAAGCCAGCGTCGGACCCCTCCCGTGCCACCCGCAGAACCTCCCGCACGTGCGCGAACGTGACCGAGGGCGACCCCACGTTCGCGATTTCCCGAAACTCCAGCTCTATGCCGGGGATGGGGAACACGCTCGCGTCTGGCTGTGCAGCGGGGGAGGCGTGCCCACCCGGCTGGTTTTGGCTCATGGCGATCGTGCCGCCGAGGCCGAGAACGAGAATGCGGACTGTCGCGGTCATGGGTGCTCCTATGCGTGCCGGTGCGCGTGCCACCAGTGTAGAACCGAGCCGATCGGTCACTCACCGTGAACGATGATGTGCCGGTGTTAGCCTCACTGAGCTTGATAGACGTGGTTCAACGGCGAACCGAGCACACTCACGAAGGAAGTGTTATGTCCGCATCCGCCCGTTCCGCACTTAACTCCACCACTCGCGCCGCGCATCTCGAAAGGCTCGCCTCGACGAGCGCCGAAAAGCCACTCGATATCTTCATCGTTGGTGGTGGCGTGAACGGCGCTGGCGCCGCATTCGATGCCGCGACCCGCGGGCTTAGCGTCGGCGTTGTCGAAATGAACGACTGGGCGAGCGGCACGAGCTCGCGCTCGTCCAAGCTCATGCACGGCGGCCTCCGCTACCTGCAGATGCTCGACTTCACGCTCGTCGCCGAAGCCCTTCGCGAGCGCGACCTGCTCATCTCAAAGACTGCCCCGCACCTCGTGAAGCCCATCAGCTTCATGTTCCCCATGAAGAACGTTTTCGAGCGCGGGTTCATTGGCTCGGGCATCGCCCTCTACGACGCGATGCAGATCGGCCACCGCGAGGTCCCGATCCACAAGCACGTCTTTTCCAAGGGCCTCGCGAAGGATTTCGCGGGACTCGACCCCGAAAAGAACTCGGGGGCGATCGAGTTCTACGATTCCCGCATGGATGACGCGCGCTTCGTCGCGATGCTCGTGCGCTCCGCCGTGAACCTCGGCGCCGCCGCCGCGAACTACACGAAGGTCACGCGCTACCTCAAAGACGGTGGTCGCGTTGTGGGCGCTGCCATCACGGACCTCGAGACCGGCAACGAATACGAGGTGCACGCGCGCGAGGTCATTCTTGCCGGCGGCGTGTGGACCGGTGAAGAACAGGATCGCGCCGGCGCCGATTCAGGCCTTCAGGTGCTCGCCTCGAAAGGCATCCACATCACGGTGCCGCGCGAGGCGATCGAGGCGAAAGACAATACGGGCATCATCACGCAAACCGAGAAATCGGTGCTGTTCATCATCCCGTGGGACGAATACTGGCTGATCGGCACGACCGACACCCCGTGGAAAGAAGACGTCTCGGTGCCCACTGCGACGAGCAGCGACATCGACTACGTACTCGAAAAGGCCAACGACGTGCTTCGCCGCCCGCTCACGCGCGAGGACGTCATCGGCGTCTACGCAGGCTTGCGCCCCCTTCTTCAGCCCGTGAAAAAGTCCGACGGCGCCTCGACGAAGGTGTCGCGCGAACACACGGTGATGGAGGTCGAACCGGGCCTGAGCGCGATCGCCGGTGGCAAGTACACGACCTACCGCGTCATGGCCGAGGACGTCGTCGACTTCGCCCTTCGCGGGGATTCCGATGCCCCGAAGACCAAAACTCGCGACATCCCCGTCATCGGTGGCGCCGGCTACGAGGAGATGCGGGTGCGTGCAACCGCGCTCGCGGGGAAGTACGGAATCGACGAGGTGCGCCTCGAACGCTTGCTCTTCCGCTACGGCTCGTTGCTCGAGGACATTTTTGACCTCATGGACGAGAACCCCGAGCTCGCGACACCGCTCAAGGACGCGCCTCGCTACCTCCGTGCCGAAATCGTGTACGCCGCGCGCAGCGAGGGCGTGCTTCACCTCGCCGATGCCCTCATGCGCCGCACGCGTCTCGACTACGAGACGCGCGATCGTGGCGTGAGCGCTGCTCGCGAGGTCGCGGGGATCCTCGCGGACGAACTCGGCTGGGACGAGGCGCGGCGCGAGGCCGAGATCGAGGCCTACTCGACGTTCATTGCCGCGCGCCTCGAGGCGGAGCACACGACGAGCGATGCCGATGCCGCCGCCCTCCTCGAGAACGTGCGCGAAATCCCCGCACGCTGACCACCGCGCGTGAAAGCGCACCCACGATCAAGCGCGGGCAGCGGTGCCCGCGGGAGCCGAAAGGACCGCTCATGCCAGAGACCTCAGAGCAGAAATACATCCTCGCAGTCGACCAGGGCACAACCAGCTCACGCGCGATGGTGTTCGACCATGAAGGCCACGCGGTGTCGCAGGCCCAGCTCGAGCACAAGCAAATCTTCCCGCGCTCAGGGTGGGTCGAGCATGATCCGATGGAAATCTGGAGCAACACCCGTGAGGTCATCGCGCTCGCACTGAACAGGGCTGAAGTGAACCGGGATGACCTGGCAGCCGTCGGCATCACGAACCAGCGCGAGACCGCGGTCGTGTGGGATAAAAACACCGGCAAGCCCGTGTATAACGCGATCGTGTGGCAAGACACGCGCACGGCGCGAATCGTGCACGAGCTCGCGGGCGAGGAGGGCGTGAACCGATTCAAAGAGGTCACCGGCCTACCGCTCACGACGTATTTCGCGGGCCCGAAGGTCAAGTGGATTCTCGACCACGTCGAGAGCGCGCGCGAGAAAGCCGAGGCGGGCGATCTGCTCTTCGGCACGATCGACACGTGGCTTTTGTGGCACATGACGGGCGGAACGAAGGGCGGCGTGCACGTCACCGATGTCACGAATGCCTCGCGAACCCTCCTCATGAACGTGCACACGCTCGACTGGGACGAAGATATTGCGCGCGAGATGGGAATCCCCATGTCGATGCTGCCCGAGATCCGCTCGTCGTCCGAGGTATACGGGAAGGGCCGCAAGCGCGGCCTGCTCACGAATGTGCCGATCGCGGGCATCCTCGGCGACCAGCAGGCGGCGACGTTCGGCCAGGCATGCTTTGAGAAGGGCACCGCGAAGAACACGTACGGCACGGGTAACTTCCTCCTCGTGAACACCGGGAACGAGGCGCTTTCCTCGGATAACGGCCTGCTCACGACCGTGCTCTACAAGCTCGGCGACGCCGACCCGGTCTACGCCCTCGAGGGATCGGTCGCCGTGACCGGCTCGCTCGTGCAGTGGATCCGCGACAGCATCGGGCTTATCTCGAGCGCGAAAGAGGTCGAAGAACTCGCGACAAAGGTCGACGATTCGGGCGGCTGCTTCGTCGTGCCCGCGTTCTCGGGTCTGTTCGCCCCTTACTGGAAGGACGATGCTCGCGGGGCGATCGTGGGCCTCACCCGCTACGTCAACAAGCATCACATCGCGCGTGCCGTTCTCGAGGCCACGGCCTACCAGAGCGCCGAGCTAATCGACGCGATGAATGAGGATGCCAAGGTGCCGCTCAAGGAGCTGCGCGTTGACGGCGGCATGACCGTGAATGAGACCCTCATGCAGTTCCAGGCCGACATCCTCGGCGTGGACGTGATTCGCCCGAAGATCATCGAGACAACGGCGCTCGGTGCCGCCTATGCCGCCGGCCTCGCCGTTGGTTTCTGGGATTCGACCGACGACCTCGAGAAATACTGGGAAGAGGACATGCGCTGGAGCCCGTCGATGGACGACAAGACGCGCGAGCGCAGCATGCGATTGTGGCGCAAGGCAGTCGAGCGCACCTTCGACTGGGTCGATGAGGACGTCGAGGAAGCCTTCGATAACGAGGGCTAACGTTCCCCCGCAGTGGCGCGTGTCAGCAGTACGAGGGCCTCGTTGTGCGCGCTGTGCGGAAACATGTCTATGAGCCGTACGCGTGCGATGCGGTAGTTCGGCATGCGCGCGAGGTCCGCGGCGAGTGTTTCCGGGTTGCAGCTCGAATACGCGATGGTGTGAACCCCCGAGCTGTTGAGGACAGTGGCGAGTGCATCGCCGATGCCGCGCCTCGGTGGGTTGACGACGACCGCTTCGGGCAGGTTTGGCTGGTGCCTCGCCCACTCGGTTGCGTCAGCGGTGTCGAAGTGCGCGCGAACGCTTGGTTCGGGTGTGGTGAGGGGTCCGACGGCGCCCGCGAAACCGTGCCGCTTCGCCGAGCCACGTGCGCTTTCGATCGCCTCATTCGTGATTTCGATTCCCGTGACGTCCATGTGCGCGCCGCGGGCGCGGGCCTCGTGGGCGATGCTGAGGGCGAAGCCACCCACGCCGCAGTAGAGGTCCCACGCCGTGTGAGCGCCCGCGTCAAGAATCCACCGCGCGACCTGGGCATAGAGCTCGCTTGCGACGGCGGTGTTCGTTTGCGTGAAGGAGCGGGGGAGCACGTCGACGTCGATCCCTCCGAGCGGCATGCGCAGCTGCTTTTCGCCCGCGAGGTGAATCTCCTCGGCGCCCTCGAGGAGGGCCTCGTGCTCGGGGTGGATGTTAGCACTCACGACGCTCACGCGAGGGTCAAGGAGCGCGAGGTGTTCGCGGATCCTCTCGAGCGCCGAGGTGCTGCGCAGGACGAGGCGCACCATGGCTTCGGTCTGGGTGGCGGTGACGAGCACGTACTTGATCTCGCCGCGGCGTTTGTCGAGGTTGTAGGGCGGGACCTGGGCGCGGCGAATGAGCGCGCGGGCGCTTTCAAGCACGTCGGTGACGAGCGCGGGGTAGAGGGGGCAGTCGGCGAGATCGACGCCCTCATGCGTGCCCGGGAACGAGAAAACCGGAGCGTTAGCCGTGCCACGCACCATCATCTTCGCCTTCGTGCGAAACCCCCACGGTGCGCTCACGAGCGGCTCTTCCCACACGGTGGCGGGGGTCATCGCGTGGGCGAGAAGAGAGTGAAGACGGTCCCGTGCCTCACGTACCTGGGCATCGTGCGGGGTGCGCATGAGGCTGCACGATTCGCATTGCCCGGCAGAATAGTACTCGCAGATCCCGCTTTCGGGGTCGATTCGCGGGTGCGCGAAAGCGGACATCGGTTAGCCGATGACGTCGAGCTGGGCGTTATCTTTGCAAATGCTCGTGACGGAGTAGAGCGCGCCACCGAGTTCGAACTGGTCCCCGACCTGGAGGGGGCCGAACTGCTGCTTGCCGCCGCCCTGGTTGACCGTGAACGTCGCTTCCGAGGAGCCGCCGTTTTCCTTCCAGCCGTTGTACGTGAACGAGCCGTTGAAGCCTTCGAGCGCCGGATCGGGGGCGCCGTGCAGCGGGATCTTCACCATGCCCTCGTCGCTGCAGGAATCGCCGAGTTCCGAATGATCGAGGCCTCCGGCGGTGATCTCGGGTACGGGTGGCGCATCCCCGTCGCCTTCGGACTCATTGATCACGACGCTCGGGCCGCCACCGTCGCTCGCTGCCGCTGCGCGCGTCGCAGACGGGGAGGATTGCGGCTCATTGGGGGAGCCGCAGCCAGCAAGAGCGAGGGTGAGGCAGCCGCATGCTGCCAGTGCCCGCAGCGAGGTGGAAACACGCACGAATGTCCTCCTAGGGTGAAATGAGACGACCACCAGATTAACCGCATCGGCTCCGTGCGAGGTGGGCGTCTCACCGCGGTACGGTGGGGGACATGGCAGATTCACCGCGAGAAACTCCCCGCCTAGGTGCACCGAGCCCCGCGGCCCTCGCGGGGCGTACGCGCGTCAAACGCGAGGTGCGCCAGGTCGACTACGGCGCTCTCCCCGAGCTCGCGCGGCGCAGGGCGGCGGGCGAGGACCTCGCGGATCTCCTCGCTGAAGCCGAAAAACGGCGCGAAGAACAGCGCGAGGACCAGCGCGAGGCTAAGGCTGCCGCGAAGGCCGCGCGTGAAAAGGCGAATGAAGCGGAGAGTCTCGACATCGATCGAGGCTTCGGTGCGCCTCCCGCAGGTACCGTCGTCACGCTCAATCCCACCGACCCGCGGCCCTTCACCCGCCCGCTGACCGTTCACGAAGACGAAGTTCGCACGGTCTCGGGGGCGAGTTTCGCGCGCATCACTCACGACATCATCGTGCTCACCGTCGCTGACCCCGAGGACGCGTGGACGAGCGACAACGGCGCGAGCGACCACTTCCAGCGCGGCGACTGGACCGTGCAAGTCAGACGCGCCGACAACCACGTGATTGGCGCGTTTCCCACGGCCTACGCCCTCTCGGTTCGACCCGAGGAGGTGGACTCGTTCGACCCCGCGGATTTTGCGGGCCCGAGTAACCGCAAAAAGAAGGGCACGCGCCACCCCGGCGATCGCGCCGCGCTCAAACGCCGGCTCGAGGAGCATGGTTTCGTGGTCACCACTTCGGGAGCGACCCACGGCAAAATCACCCACCCCGATCTTCCGGGATTGTTCGCCCCATGGGCCTCGACCCCGAGCGACCGACGCCACCCGCAACTCGTGACGGCCCAGGTGAAACGGGTCTTTGGGATCGATATTCGCGAGGCACCGTCGGAACCCTGACCTCGGCTTGGGCGGGTTCTTGACCTCAGGCCAGCCCTCTCGTTCGCGGTCTAGAAAACTAACCCCAACGTTTGCGGCGGTGTTCGAGCCCATTCCGCCGCAAATGTTGGGTACAGATTCCCTGAACCCATTTTGTACACATTCTGAGATTCGGCTGCGTGTTGCGCGTTACATGCTTATGATCGACCGCAACCCTTAATTGGGCTGCGCGTCACATCCGTGGCGCGGGATCGTCACTACCGAAGAGGTGTCGGGTGGGAATCCCAGTACTCAAGCGCGCCGCCGCAGCATGCGTCGCAGCGCTCACGGCGCTCACGCTCGCAGCCGCGCCCGTGGCCGCACAGCCGCACGGCAACGAGCCCCCTAAGGACCCGGCGCACGTCGAGTCCAACTCCAGCAAAGACCGGGTCGCCGTCCTCGTGACTCTCAAGAGCCAGCCTGGCTCGCCTTCCAAAAACGGCGAAAGCCGGAACCTGCGCGAACAGATTCGCCTCATCAACTCGTGGAGCAAAACCTACGGCATCGAGGTCGACCGTCAGTTCGGCTTCCTCGTCAACGGCTTCTCGGCAACGATGCCCGCGGCCAACATGGCGAAGCTCCAGGCTGAACCGGCGGTCGACTCCGTGCGTCGCGAGCGCCAGTACGAGCGGACCGAATACGAGGCTCGCGAAATGCAGCAGGTCTCCAAAGCCTTCGATGACTATGGCGTTGACGGCTCCGGGATGGTCGTCGCCGTCATCGACTCGGGCGTCGACCCCACCCACGAAGACATGCGCATCGACGACGGCGTCGATACGAAAATCGACACGGTGAATCCGAACGGCAAGTTCACGAAGAAAATCCCCGAGGGCTACAACTACGCCGACGAAAACTACGAATTCTGGGATACAACGACGAGCCAGCACGGCATGCACGTCGCCGGAATCGTCGCCGCCAACGCCCCCGACGGCAAGAAAGGCGGGCTCGAGGGCGTCGCCCCGAACGCCCAGATCCTCTCGTTGAAGGTCTTCTCTAACGGCGCAAACCCCTACGCCTCCGACTCCGACCTCATCGCCGCAATCGAGGATGCCGTCAAACTTAAGGCCGACGTCATCAACCTCTCCCTCGGATCCACCAATGGCGTCAAGTGGGACTCCGACGGCTCGAACCTCGCCCTCAAGAAGGCTGAAGAGATGGGTGTACTCGCCGTCATCTCCTCCGGCAACGACGGGCTCAACTTTTCCGAAACGGGTGGAACCGACGACGCCCTCGGCAAGCTCGACGACGGCACCGTTGGCACCCCCGGCATCCAGGGCAATGCCCTTACGGTCGCTTCGGTTGACAACAACGTCGTCTCGACACCCCGCGGCTTCTACAACGACGGGGAAGACCATCCTTTCGGCTACCAGCTCCAGATCGGCGAAGCGACGAACAAGCCTTACGAGGTTGCTTTTCTCGGTCGAGGCAAGAAAGAGGACTACCCGGACGGCACCGATCTGAGCGGGAAGATCGCCCTCATCGAACGCGGCGAAATCTCCTTCACCGAGAAATTCCAGCGCGCGATGGACCACGGCGCAGCCGGCGTGCTCGTGTTCAACTCCCAAGAGGGCGGCGAAGCCTTCGCTGGGATGGCCGGCATCGAAGACTTCACGATCATCGGCGGTTCCCTCAAGCGCTCGACGGGCGTTGCCATTCGCGATGCGATCGCAAAGGCCGGCGATACGCCCGTGACGATCCGCCTCACAAACGAGATTGGTTCGGAGGCGAACCCCACCGCTGCTCAGGCCTCGACGTTCTCCTCGTGGGGCACGACCCCCAATCTCGAGTTTGAACCCGAGATCGCCGGCATTGGCGGAAGCGTCTACTCGACGCTCAACGACAACAAGTACGGCACGAAGTCCGGAACATCCATGGCGGCCCCGAATATCTCGGGCATGTCCGCGCTGCTCCTTGAGAACTACGCCGAACGCTACCCCGACCTCAGTGGGCCAGAGCGGCTTGCCCGTGCCCGCACGGCACTCATGAACACGGCGATTCCCGTGAAGAACGGCGAGCACGTTGCGCCGCCGCGTCAGGTCGGCGCAGGTCTCGCCCAGATGCACAACGCCCTCGATACGAACGTGTACGCGACCGTCGACGGCGAGCCGGCCGTCGAGCTCAAAGAGGTCAACTCCGTTCGCGAGTTCACGGTGAGTCTCACGAACCACTCGGGCGAGGCGGTCACCTACGACATCCCCGCGCAGACTGTGCTCAACGAAACGAATGCCAAGGGGGAAAAGACGACGAGCGTGGTCTCCCACGAGAGCCTGCAGGCGTCGGAAAAATCCGTGACCGTTCCCGCAAACGGCACCGCGAACGTGACCTTCACCCTCAAGCCCGACCTGAGCGCCGGAGACCACTTCATTGAGGGGTACGCGGTGCTTCACTCCGAAAACGCGCCCACCCTTTCCGTGCCGTACTTCGGTTTCGTTGGAGATTGGAATGCCGAACCCATCGTCGCTGAGCAGGGTCATGGTTGGGACGCCCTCGGCGTGAAGAGCGAGGTCACGGGTCTTTCCACGACACTCGATCTATTTGGCAGCCCATACCCGAGCACCCTGCCCGAGGGTGGTTGGCTCTCGCCGAATGGCGACGGTACGCGCGACGAAGCCAGCGCGGCGCTCGCCATGATGCGTAACGCCGCCGACGTCGAGTTCAATGTGCTCACGGAGGATGGGGAACCGCTCGTTGACCTCGGCGCCACGCACAGTGTTCCCCGCACCATCGCGGGCGACGTGCTCGAGGTCAAGAACAAACTCGCTCCCGAAGGCTCGACCCTCATCAATGGCGGCACATTCGACGGCCGCATGTGGGATCCGGCCAAGGGCGAATTCGTGAACGTCCCCGAAGGCCGCTACATCTACCGTGTGAAGTCGCGGCTCTCGGAAGACTTCGACTGGCAGACGGTCGATATGCCCTTCGGCATCGATGTCACGCCACCCGAAGTGAGCGTTGGCGAGCTTGAAAACGGCACCATCACGATCACGATCGACGACAAACTCTCGGGTGCCAACCCGTCCCTGTCCGTCATCGATGCCACGGGGGAGGGCCTCCCGGTCAAGGCCAACGGTGACGGTACCTACACCGTTACGGTCAAGGACGCCCAAGCCTCGAAGTACCTGTGGTTCATCGCTTCCGACAACGCCTACAACAAGGTGGAGTTCCGCAAGGTCCTCGTTGATGATGACCCGCTCGTGCTTCTCAACACGAAGACCTACAACGACCCCGAATTCGTGTTCGGAAATGCCTCCGACGCGTACGTGGACGGAAAGTTCCAGTTGAGCGGAACCGTGACGAGCCAGGTGGCAAAGGTCGAGGTCGAAGGCAAGAGCTACGACATCACGGGCGGCGGCTTCACGGCGCTCGTTGATGTGAAGCCCGATGCGGAAAACTCGATCACGGCCCGCGCCTTCAACGAGGCCGGCGAAGAGATCGATTCCGAAACCCTCACGTTCTACTACGATGCTCAACCGGCCTCGGTGGACATCTCTGCCTCGAACCTCGACGAGGACGGCCGCATCATCCCGAACGAGGACGGGTCGATCACGATCAAGGGCACCATCAAGGACCCCGAACCTTCCAACCCTGGCGCGAAGAAGGGCGGCCTGTGGGCCGGTGTGAACTGGGACTTCGTGGGTGCTGAACCCGATGGTTCGTTCGAGGTGACGACCTCCTCGGTGGAAGAAGAGGAACCGCTCTTCGTGCTTCAGGCAGGCGACAACGCCAACTTCACCTACCTCGTCGTGGAGATCTCGGGGCGCGTCAAAGGCTCCAAAGCCACCCCGACTCCCGAGTTTGAGAACCTCGAGTGCCTCCAGGGATTCGCGCTGTGCCTCGTGTCGCCCGAATCTGGCGACCTGAGTGAAGACGGCTCGACCTACACCCTGCGCGGCAAGGGCGGTCAGCCCGGCTCGACCGTGACCCTCACCCCCGGTGCGCGCGCCGAAGGCGAGCACATCGGTAGCCTCGAGCCCATCACGGCAACCGTCGGCGAGGACGGTACCTTCACCGCGAAGGTTCCCATCGCCACCGGAGAGAACCACTACGAATACGTCGTGACGAACCCCGAAGGCGAGGTGAAGGGTCGCCAGATCCTCAACATCTGGTTCGACGTCAACGCACCGACCGTGCGCTTCGACAGCCCGAACCTCGTGAACGGCACCCTCTTCACGAACAAGGACGAGGCAACGTTTGCGGGAACCGCGGAGGATGACGGTTGGGGCTATGGCCTCCGCGTCAATAACCAGCAAGCCGTGGACATCCACGTTCCGAACGCGATCGGCCCCGAGGCCAACCGCCGTGAATTCTCCGAGACGGTTGCGGTCGCCGATGGCGACACGATCCTCGTGACCTTCTCCGATTCGATCGGCAACACGAGGGTCGCCGCGATCCCCGTGATCGTTGACAAGGTCGCGCCCGAGGTGGCGATCGAGACCGTTGGCGATGGCGAGCGCATTACCGACGGCCGCACCCTCACCGTGAGCGCTACGGATCCGCATCTCGCGAGCCTCAATGCGCGCTTTGCTGGTGTGACGGCCGACGGCACTCTCTCGCGCGAATTCGTCAACGAGAGCGTCACGCTCGACACGGAAAAGGTGACCGTCGAGAACGTCCTCGTGGACGTCGACGAGATTGATCCTGGCAAGGACTCGGCGTCCCAGGCCGAATCCGTCGATGGTGGCGAGGCTCCCGCACACGAAGCGGCCACCTCGAGCTCGAGCGAAGACGTGACCGCAGAGGGCACGCTTGCTGTTCCCGACACGACGAGCCTGTCCGGCGAGCTCGACACATCGAGCCTTCCCGCGGGTCGCTACACCGTGACCGCGGCGAGCGCCGACCTCGCCGGCAACGAGCAGACCGGGGCGCGGACGTTCGACGTCGATGCGGAACCCGTGATCGAAGGCGAGGACGCGCTCTCCCTCACCGTGAACCGGAAGGACCTTGCGGACGATGAGGCGCTTGCCGAGCGCGTCCTCGAGGCTTACTCGGTTTCGGATGACGGTGCCGTGCTTGCCGATGGCACCGTGGCGAAGGGCGAGACGACGACCCTTGCCCTGCGCGAGGGCACGGTCCTCACTGCCGGCGAGAATTCCGTCGTGCTCGTCGCGACCGATGCCGCCGGACGCCAGGTGGTGCGGAGCGTCAAGGTCACGATCGACCTTGAGCAGGTGACCCTGCGCGCGGGTGACCTGAGCGCCACGTCGACCTTCCGCAGCGACGACTCGCTCACCGCTGACATCGCGAGCGACAACGGCGTGCACACGATCGCCGTGTCGAACGCGTTCGGCCCACTCGAGGCGACTTTCACGCTGCCCGTGCCCGAGGGTTCGGCGGTCATGCTCGTGCGCGAGGACGGCACCGAGGAGCCGATCGGCTCGACCTGGGCCGATGGCATGCTCACCTGGGTGGGCTCCTCGCAGGGGACGTATCGCGTGGTCGAGCCGGCCCGCACCGACGGCGGCGATGACGGCAAGGAAATCGTCGCCCCCGCGAAGCCCGGCCCGAAGGGCAGCTCGGGTGACTCCGGTGGCCGCGGCGATGCTTCCGCGAACCCCGAGAAGCCGGGCGGTTCGCCTTCGGCGACCTCGGGTTCCAGCGGTAGCGGTGAGGGCGAAGGTCCGACGGTTGCCGGCAGCCAGCGTGGCAAGAATCCAAGTCGCGGTAAGGCGAAGGGTGCTTCGGCCTTCATGCCGCGCACGGGTGCCGAAGTAGCAGGGCTCATGCTCGTTGGCGGAGCGCTCGTGGCTGCGGGCGCGATGCTGATGACGACGCGTCGGCGCGACCAGCGGCCATAGGGGCGGTTGACGCCTGTGACGAGGGGCCGCCTGCGAATCCGTTCGCGGGTGGCCCCTTGGCTTGCCTCGGCCCGCTCGGGGTCTCCTGTCGACCCGTGGCCCCTCGACCCACTCCTCTCCCGTCTAGGAAACTAACCCCAACATATGTGGTGGTTTGCGCTCGAATTCAGCCGCAAACGTTGGGTGCAGTTTTCGGCGACGAGTCATGCCCGTTTGGCGGCGAACCGTGCGAGGCTGGGCCGAGGTTGCTGGTACCCCACGGCGTCAGCGCATAAAGAGGGCGCCGGCTCGTCCCCACGAGCCGGCGCCGTATCCCTTTCCCCCGCGCTAGGGCCTGATGTACGGATCCTCTCCTCAAAGAATCGGTACGCCGCTAACGCGTGATTACATATAACCGCCTCTTTCTTCCCGGGCGCTGTGCTTGGCCTAGCAAATCGCTGGGAGCGCCGCGGCGTTCCTGCAAGGAGCGCTCGCGAGGTCAGCGTTTGTGCTGGTAGTGATGCATTTTGCCGAGCTAGAGTCTGGGAATCGTGGCTGAGGTCACGGTACGATTGCCGTGGTTCCTCACGAAACCTTTACACATGGCCTGGCGCCCCGAGGAGGATGCACGTGAATCAGCCCGTAAAACTTGACTGGCCCACTCCCACCACCGACGTCGACACCTCGAAAATGCGGGCGGCACTCGAGCGGCTTGCCGTCGCAGTTGCCTCCTCGAATGGCCTCGCTGAACCGATCGACCCCGAAGAATCCGGGGCCGATGTTCCCCCCGCCCTCAAAGATCTCGCCGATGAAATGGCGGGGGCACGCGTGGGGGAGGAGTTTGAGCTGAACCTTCTGGCCGAGGACCGCACGGATCTTGGCCCCTTCACGTTGCTGGGCGAGCCGACGTCGTACTATCCCCTCTTCGAGACCGTCGACGATGCCGTGATTCTCACGCTCAATGATGAGGGCATCCCGGGCGGCGTGTGGTGGATCGACGAGGAACTCGACATGCATCTGCTAGCGACGAGCCTCGATGAATACGTGGATACCGTTGCGCGCGCGATCGCTGCTCTCAGCCCCGAGGCAAGCGAACCGGCGGAGGATGTGTGGCGTGCGGTTGCGGCATCGAAGCGCTCGACGTTCACCGTTCTCGAATCGGTTGAGGATCTGTCCTCACACGTTGAATTCGCCCCCGATGGCCTCAGCGCGCGCCTCGTCGCGGATCAAGCGTGATCAGGTGAGGATTACCCGAACTTTTTCGCTCCCTTACAGTCTCGGGGCGCTTGCTTGATACCTCGATACTCACGCTGCGCGCCCCGGGATACGGCCGAAGGTGTGGGCGTCATTCAGGTCGTGGTGAGCGCAGGGGGATGTAGCCCGCGATGATGACGGCCGCGAGCAGGGTGAGCGCCGCCCCGATCACCGTGAGCGGGGAGAGGTGCACGCTCGGGTCGAGCGCATCGAGCATGACTGACCCGATGATTTGGCCCGCAATCGCCGCGCCGCTCAGGACGAGCACGCCCGTGTACCGCACGAGGGCGGCGGAGGCGGCAATGTAGGTGAGGCCGATCAGGCCACCGAGGTAGAGAACCGGATTGGTGGGAAACGCCCCACCCAGCGGGGTGAGCGCGAGGCTGACCGCCGCAGCTATGCCGAGCGCGAGTGAGCCGAGCGTGAAGTTTCCGAGCGCCGAAACGAGAAAACTTCCCGTGTTCGCCGTGACGATGCCGTTGGCTCCCGTTTGAAGGCCGACGCCTATTCCCGCGACGAACGGCAGGATCAGGTTGAGCCACGGCACGGCGTTCGTGAGCCCGGAGGCAAGCGCCAAGGCGACACTGGCGACCATGAGGGCTGAGCCGACAAGGCGCGAGGTGCTCAAGCGCCGCGGCTCACCGGGCCCGAAACCGACGCGGTCGAGAGCGGCCCCAGCGAGAGTTTGCCCCGCGACAACGCTCACGATGAACAGGGCGACCCCGAGCACCCCTACCGTGAGGGACTGCGTGAAAACAAGGAAGGCGCCGCCAAGGCCGCCGATCGCGTACCGCCAATCGAAGCGACCCGTCGCGATGTCGCGCGCGTAGTCCCGCGCCGCACGTCGCTCAGCGGGCAGAGACAGCACGATTACGCAAAGTCCAAGGCAGCCAATGCCGAAGCTCACGAAGGCCGCGAGATAGGGGCTCTCGAGCTGCCCCGCAAGATCGGCATTAATGCGGGACTGGAGAGCGGCGAGAACGCCCCCTGCCATGATGATGGCGATCGCCCACCACGGCGCGCGAGGTGTTGCGGCTCCCCCGTGGTGCTCATCTGCCACTTCTCTTTGCGTACTCATGCGCACCATTGTCTCGCGATTGTCTCGCGCAGAAACTCCCCGCAAAATAGGGCGCCCGGGTGGCGGGCAAGCGTCGGACCCCTACGATGGGGTTATGGAACTTGATCCCGGTTATTCGAACGTGCGCGTTGGCGTCAAGGCGATTATCGTGCGCGGAACCAGCGTGCTGTTCAACGAAAACATCGATGTTGACGGCAACCGCGTGTTCGTCCTGCCCGGCGGCGGGCAAGAACACGGCGAAAGCCAAGTGGAGGCGCTGAGGCGCGAATGCGAGGAGGAGGTCGGCGCGGCCGTGCGTGTGTACGACCTCGCGTGCACGTTCGATCTCATCAGCGCGAAGGTGGGCCGCCACCGCGACTCAGGGCAAGTGTTCCACCAGCAGAATCTTCTGTTCTGGTGCGACCTCGAACCGGGTAGCGAGCCGCGCATCGGGGAGGGCCACGACCCGCACCAGGTGGGCGTCAAGTGGATCGAGATCAACGACCTCCACACGGTCGACGTTCGACCGCGCGAGGTTGGCGAGTGGTTGCAGTCGGATCCGAGTATCCGCCCGCGCACGCTCGGCACGATCCGCGAGCAGTCACTTTAGAGGCTCGGGTCCGACGGTTGCCTGCGCTCCGTGGTGCAACAATGAAAAAAGGGTATTCCCGTAGAAGTATTTTTCTCGAACGATGATGAGGAGCAATCGTGGCTATTTCGCGAGATTTCGCCTACGGCATTCCCAAGGCTGAGCTTCACCTTCACCTCGAAGGCACTCTTGAGCCTGATCTCAAGCTCAAGCTTGCGAAGAAAAATGGGATCGATATTGGCCAGGAGAGCGTTGAGGAGGTCGAGGCCTCCTATCAATTCGATTCGTTGTCGTCGTTCCTCGCCGTGTACTACCCAGCGATGAACGTGCTTCAGGACGAGGACGATTTCTACGCGCTGGGCTCCGCGTATTTTGCGAGGGCGAAAGAGAATGGTGTTGTGCGTGCCGAATGTTTCTTTGACCCGCAGGCGCATACCACCAGGGGGGTTGAACTCGGGGCCGTGATCCGCGGCTACTATCGCGCCGTCGAGGAGGCCCGTGAGAATGGCCTGAGCGCGGATCTCATCCTGTGCTTCCTTCGCGACATGTCGGCGGATTCGGCACTTGAGACCCTTCGTGCGGCGCTTCCGTACAAGGATATGTTCGTGGGCGTGGGGCTCGATTCGGATGAGCGCGACAATCCACCGCAGAAGTTTGCCGAGGCGTTTGACCTCGCACGTGAGAACGGCCTTCGCGTGACAATGCACTGCGATATCGACCAGGTCGGTTCGATCGACAACATCCGTACCGCGCTCACGAAGCTTGGTGCCGAGCGTCTCGATCACGGCACGAGCATCATTGAGGACCCCGAGCTCGTGAAGCTTGTGGTGGAGAAGGGGATTGGCCTGACGAGCTGCCCCATGTCGAACTCCTTCGTGACGGAAGAGATGAAGGGCAAGGAAATTGTCGAGCTGCTTGGCCGCGGGGTGAAGGTTTCGATCAACTCCGACGACCCGGCGTACTTCGGCGGCTACATCGCGGATAACTTCCTTACGCTTGCGGAAAAGGAAAGCCTCACGAAGGAACAGGTTGCACAGCTCGCGCGGAACTCGATCGAGATTTCGTGGGCCGAGGAGTCAGAGCGGTTGGCGATGCTTGATTCGCTCGAGGAGTTCCTCGCCGCACACTGAGTGCAAGAAGCTGCACACCTCCGGAGCCTCACATTCGAGGAAGTCACCGGGCGCCGTTGCGTTCCAGGTGCGAAGAATGCTCTCGATTCGATTAGATAGTGCATCCACACTCGAGCCATGAAGACGATTTCAGTGGCCGAATGGTGCTGTTGCAAAGTTGGGCGGAGAGCAGCGAAGACTCAGTTTCTCATTCCCTGATGGCCGCTGCGTGTGGGCGTTGTTAGGCCGTCTCGAAGACCCGGTTGACGATCACCGCGTCCGGGTTCGGTTGCCCGTAGGCAAACATCGCGCCTTGCCCTTTCCGCAATGAGCGCATCGCCTCCATCCCTTTCAACGTTCGATATGCAGATGTCCGGTTCTTAAACGCGCCTTTCGGCCCGAGGATCCGCTTCAGCCGACCGTGGTCGCCTTCCAGGATGTTGTTGAGGTATTTCACCTGCCGGTGTTCCACTGTTGGCGGGCAGATTCCCACTGACTTCAACTCGGCGACTGCCCTGGCTAGGGAGGGTGCTTTATCGGTGTTGATCACTCTGGGATACCCGGCTGACGCATTGGATCTGAGGGCCTTGGCCAGGAAACGCTTCGCGGCGGCCACATTCCGCTTCGGAGAGAGGAAAAAGTCCAGGGTCTGGCCACCGGCGGTGATCGCCCGATAGAGGTAGCATCACCTGCCGCCGACCCGGATATAGGTCTCATCCACCCGCCAGGAACTGGACTGCCAGTCAGGTACCTGTCGGTACCACCGTGCTTGCTAGTCCAGCTCAGGAGCGTATTTCTGGGCCCAGCGGTAAATCGTGGTGTGATCGACCGGCACGGCCCGCTCGGTCATCATTTCCTCCAGATCGCGGTAGCTCACCCCGTAGCGGCAGTACCACCGCACTGCCCACAGAATGATGTTACGGGGGAAATGACGACCGGAGAAGATACCCATGGCTGGGATTTTTTCACGTCGCTTTTCCTACTGCCCCAACTTTGCAACAGCACCCTTCGGCATAATTGTTTGCATGGGACGGATTTTCGACAACATCGATCACCAGCTAGGACCTCACCTGCAAAAAACCCTGCGAGAGAGCGATCGAATGGATGTAGCCGTGGGCTACTTCAACCTGCGCGGTTGGTCTGTTTTCAACGGGATCGTGGAGCAAATGGCGCAGTCGAAGACTCTTCCAGTTGCGCGAATCTTGATCGGCATGGTGACGGGCGGACCGCAGGAGGAGGCGCTGGAGTCCCTTCAGTCAATGGTCGACGGGAAAGATCGACTAGACGCGGATCGAGCGGCCTCTCAAGCGCGCAGGGCAGCATTGCTCGAGCAGCTACGTGTACAGCTGATGCGGGGTCTTCCTACTTCGACTGATCGCGTAACCTTGCAGTCTCTTCGATCCTTGCTGGCGCAAGGTGCGATCCAGGTCAAGGTATTCACCCGCAGGCCTCTTCACGGCAAGGCCTATATCTTTCATCGGCAGTCCGTAAACACGTCCATTGGCGGTTTCGTTGGCTCATCGAACTTGACGTGGCCCGGGCTCATGTCGAATCTCGAGCTGAACGTGGACGTTTTCGACCATACGAGCGCCCATGATTTAGCTAAGTGGTTCGAGGATCGATGGAATGATCCGTTCTCCCGTGAGGTGAGCGAGGATCTTCTTGCGTTGCTCGATGAATCATGGGCAACTCCGAATCCCCGACCACCGTATGACGTTTTTATGAAGGTTTGCTACGAGCTTTCACGAGACGTGCGTGAAGGCTTGGGGGAGTATTCCATTCCTCCAGAGATTTCGAACAAGCTCCTGGATTATCAGACGACGGCTGTGCGAACGTTGGCTCGAAGAGTTGTCACGCGCGGCGGAACAATGCTCGGCGATGTTGTGGGCTTAGGTAAGACTTTAACGGCAATCGCGGTTGCGCTGATGCTGCGTGATGAGCACGGATATATGCCGCTTGTGGTGTGCCCGAAGAACCTCGTTCGGATGTGGGAAGAGCACTTCGAAGCCTACGGTCTTCATGGCGCGGTCGTTCCCTACTCGATGGCGCACAAGATACTCCCTGACCTACGCCGCTATCTGTTTGTCATCGTGGATGAGTCCCACACACTGCGCAATAACCAACGCCGCGACTACACCGCTTTGTCTGACTACATTCGTCGCAATGAGTCGAAGGTTCTTGCTTTGACGGCAACGCCATACAACATCGAGTTCTCCGATGTAGCGAACCAGTTGGCACTGTGGATTGACGAGGATGACGATCTTTCGATTGCTCCCACGAACGCTATTGCCGCAGACAGCAAGCTTGTGGATCAAGTCGATGGGAAGGTCACCACGCTTGCTGCATTCCGTAAGTCAGAAGATCCTGACGACTGGAAACGCCTGATGAGCGAAAACCTCGTTCGCCGCACCAGATCCTTCATCCGCCAAAACTACTCGCGGAAAGACGACAGCGGACGAGAATACGTGGAGTTCCCCAATGGTGAATCGTTCACGTTCCCTACGCGTAAGGCGATCCCGCTGCGGCACGACTTTGGCGAAGACGACCCGGCCACGATTTTGGCTGACGATGACACTCTCGCCGTAATCGAGAACCTAAGTCTGCCTCGCTACAACCTCAGCTCGTACCTCAACCACCGTGCTCGAAAAGACCCACTCTTCAAAGACTGGGCAGAAGGCGTTGATCGCGGCCGCGGACACGTTGCTGGCTTCGTAAAAACCATGCTCTATAAGCGGCTCTCTTCTGGCGGGCACGCATTCCTGCTGTCCCTCACCCGCCATCTCGCCCGCAACGAACTGTTTGTGTACGCGCTCGAGAACGATCTTGACGTGCCGGCTGGCACCATCAATGACCTTGACATGCTTAGCGACGAAGACACCCTCGAAAGCGGTCTCGACCTAACGGCAGCCGACGCAGCTACTCGATACCAGGTACTCAAAGCTAACGCTCCACGTGACATTACGTGGGTGCCCGCCTCTCATTTCAATGCCCAGTTCGCGACAGATCTGCGGGCAGACACGGAGGCCCTACGTGCACTACTGACAAAGGTAGGCGTATGGGATCCGAACAGGGACTCGAAACTTGCCGCCCTCATTGAATTAGTGAGCGTGAAACACCCGAATGAGAAAGTCTTGGTGTTCACGGAATACAAGGACACCGCCGACTATCTCGGAGCCCAGCTGGCCCAGGCAGGAGTAGGCGCTGTGGCAGCTGTGACCGGGGCGACCGATGACCCGACACGAATGGCAGAAAGATTCTCACCCCGATCCAACGCACTGCCCGGTGCCGATCCCGTCGTTGCGCCCGAGGACGAAACCCGCATCCTTATCGCCACCGACGTTCTCTCGGAGGGCCAGAACCTGCAAGACGCCCATATTGTTGTCAACTATGACCTGCCCTGGGCGATCATCCGACTCATTCAACGCGCTGGCCGCGTCGACCGCATCGGGCAAATCTCGCCCGAAGTTCTGATCTACTCCATATTCCACGAGAGCATCGAAAACGTCATCTCCCTACGTCAACGAATCGCTCAACGACTCTCGCGTAACGCAGCCGTCTTCGGTTCAGACGAAAACTTTTTCGGCTCTGAAAACGAAACCCGAATGCTCAACGACCTCTACAACGGATCGCTCGATGATGAAGAGAGCACGGAAGACGTGGATGCATCATCGCTGGCATATGAGTACTGGCATGCTCTCGAGCAGCGCGACCCGGCAGAAGCGCAGCGAATCGCAGCGCTACCGGATCTCATTGATGCCACACGACGCAAGCGAATCAGTGACAGTAGTGAAGGCCTGACGTGCTTCGTGCGCACCGCCAGCGGCATCGACGGGTTCGGATTCATTGACCCCAGCGGAACTACTAAAGTTCTCACTGGACACGAGACACTCGCCCTGTTCGAAGCCTCACCTGAAGAGCCAGGCCTCGACCCACGAGAAGATCACGAACACCTCGTTACAACCCTCGTGCGAAAAGACCTCTCCACCCCGGCCGCCATCGCTGGACGACTACGTGGAGTCCGTAAGACTGTATGGAACCGGCTCGGAGCAACACTGAACTTCTCCACCTTCGACCGCGACACCCAGGCGGCACTCGAATCCCTTTATCAACACCCACTAACCCGCGAGGCAGAGCGCCGCCTACGCCAAGCAATCCGCCAAGGCGTCGACGACAACTCCCTCGCCGCCCGAGTCGTTTCACTACACCGCGACAACGAACTTGTATTTGAATCCGGAACCGCCTCTGATGCCATCCGCATCGTCTCCACCATGGGAATCACGCAATGACGCACACACTTCTTAACCTTGTAGATCGCAACGATTTTCGCCGCCTCTTCATCGAACACCTCGGGTGGGAAAACCCCACACTGCCACCCGTAACACTCTCAATAGAGGACAACACCTACACCCTCACGCAAGTTGCCGGGTTTAGTGGCTTGCGCGTCTGGTACTGCAATGAGCTTCCCCCGCGCCGTATCCAGCGCCTTATCGACCAAGAACTCTCACGAGAAAGCCACGAACGCCTCGTCATCTTCGGAAACGACACCCACCAAGAGTGGCGGTGGCCCCGCCGCGCCGAAACAGGCGGCACACACGCAAAACTCATCGCCCACACGCATGCCATTGGCCAGCCCGACTCCCACCTCGAGAGCCAACTTGAGGTCATTCGGATTGGCTTCGATGAAGACCCCACACTGCCAGAAATTCTCACGCGCATGCGCGAAGCGTTCGACTACGAGGCGGCCGAATCAGCCGTTGCCGCTGCGAAGCTCATGGCGGAACTGTATGTGCACCTTGATTCGACCGGCTTCGACGAACACCACGCTTCCATGTTTCTCGTGCGCACTCTCTTTTGCCTCTACGCCGACGACTCTGACCTCTGGCAGCGCGACCTCTTCACCAGGTATATCGAGGAACGCACCAACGAAGACGGCAGTGATCTTGGCGAAAAACTCGCAGACCTCTACCAAGCACTCAATCAGCCTAGGGAGGAGCGGCCAAGCCAGGATGACGAACTCATCCAAGCATTCCCATACGTCAATGGCAGCGTCTTCGGTGAAGCAACCGAAACTCCCGCCTTTACGGAGCAGTCGCGAAAGCTACTCCTCAAAGCCACCTATTTCAACTGGGCCGAAATCTCTCCTGCTATTTTCGGGTCGCTCTTCCAGGCGGTCAAAGATAAACGTGCGCGCCGCGAATTTGGCGCCCACTACACAACAGAAGAGAACATCCTCAAAGCAATTCGCCCACTGTTTCTCGATGACCTCGAAGAGTCTTTCGCCAAGGCGTACGACAGCAAGAAAGCGCTGGAAGCGTTGCTCAAGAAACTAGGTGACCTCAACATCCTCGAAACTTTCATAGCACGAGGGATACAAACGCGCGCGAACTGCGATTTAGCTGCCTGACTGGTTCAACTAGCGAGGAGGCTATTCACGTGCTGTTGTCATTGCCCTCTCATGGGGACGGCTTCGATCTTGCCCGCCAGAATAGCGAGCCAGACAAAACACAAAACGGAAAAGGCTCTCCAGGGGTAACCGCCCATGACAATCGCTCGAGAAATCTTGCGCTTTAAGGGCAGCCACCTAATCTCTGAGCGGTTATATTCTTGTAAACACAAGTACGGCAAACCGTTTTCATCACAAGGGAAGCCCTATCATGGCGAGTGCGCTCACAGGACCAATCGCGGCCTTCAACGAGAGCCTTACATCCATTTTCTTCCAATTCATCGAGGAAAGTGTCTGGAATGTGGGCTCCTGGTCGGGGCCGCTCATTGACGGATTTGTGGCCCCAAAGATCACCCCATGACAAGTCAATGCCACCTTCGGGGATCCCGAAGCAACCGGTTGCGGGAGCCTGTGGACGCGGACGCCGTCTTGGAGTGCGAGGACCTCCACGGCGACCTGCGCACCGCCCCCGGCCGCCGAGATCTCGCAGTATGACGTCGAGATGATGGAGGACACCGCCATCCGCGGTCACTAGACACCATGAACTACGAGTTCCACGATTTCGAGACGCTCGTCGAGATTCCGGGCGAGTGGCAGGTCCGCCTCATCCTCTCCGATGACCTCGATGCGGCTTACGTTCCCCTGTCACCGGAGATGACGGCGCGCATCGCTGAGGCTCTCGAAGAGGCACCGGAGTGGTTGGCGGTAGCACGGGAGCGGATCCGGGAGGAATTTCCGGACGGTGAGGTACCTGAGCTGACCAGCGTGTGCGTGCTGTCCGAACCCCTGGAACGCTGGCGCTTCGGGGTGTCCTTCTGGCTGGCGGAGGATCGTGAGCACGGTCGGGGCCTGCAGTTCGCCGCCACCGAGACCGAGGGTTACACCGTCGTGGAGTACGGGGGCGCCGAGGTGGCCTTCTACTGATCCCCGCACACCGCTTCGTGCTCGACTTGCCCGGGGTGTTCGAGCTGGATCGTCGAGTGCTCGATGCGCAGTTCCCGCGGCGCCTGCTGCGCCGCCCCGAGAATTCCGCACTCCTCTGCCGGCACACGCTCCTGATCGACGACGGGGTAGGTGTCAGCATCCTCAAGAAAAACCATGGGGGCCAGAATCCCACAAAAATCCCACAAGAGATATGACAGCCACGACAATGGTGGCCCTCATGGCACTAACGACGTGGACCTGACCAGCGCAAACACAAAACCCCAGCAGGCAGCCAGCCGACCCAGCGCAACCGGACGCCACCGACAACGCTGACGGCACCGATAACGCAAGCACCCCATCGGACGCTGGTGGAACCGATAACGCAGGCACCGCATCGGAGGCTGGGGGAGCGTTGGCCCGCACGGGGGCTGAGGTTGTGCCAGCCGCGTTGGCGGCCGTGACTGTTGTGGCGGGTATGGCGTTGTTGATGGTGATGCGCCGCCGACGTGCCTAAGGCGTCTTGAGGTGAGCCTCGTCGTTCCCTTTCTTGCGAGGGGAGGCGCTCGTGGATGTGGTTTTCATTTTCGCGAGGAAGCCGCGCAGCGTGATGAGTACGCCGTAGATGACGGAATACAGAACCAGGCGGTAGAGGAACGTGAGGAAGTCGTTGATGTCGCGGAGCTCGTTGCCCTCTGCATCCACGATGATGTTGTCGGGGGTGACGGCTGTTTCGCCTTGGGTGGGGTGCTCGATGATGACGCTAGCGGAGAGGTATTCGCCCTCGTTGAGGAACAGTGCCTCAAACGGCGCGTTGTAGATCGGGTTGCCAGGGACGTCCGCGATCGCGCTGACGATGGCCCCGACTATGAACAGGAGGGTACCGAACACGGTCCACCCCTTGCTTGGGAGGAGCAGTATGAGGAAGATCCCGAGGAGAATCCCTGATGCGACCCACGGCACTTCCGACATCACTACGACCAGGAGCATGAACAGTTGCATCCCTAGGGAGAACAGCCCGAAGATCAGGAGTAATCCGAGGACGACGAAGATAATTCGGATCTGAGGCGGGACCTTCTTGAGAAGCCTGCGAGCCATCGGAGTTTTCGAAGTATTCGGTGCTTCTGGTGAGGTTGTCACAGCGACGTCCTTTATCTTCGGTGCAGTTCCACCGCTTTCGCTGGTGGAACTGCAGGAACCTGACGCTAAGGTTAAGGAAGTATCTTTTGAAATCACGTTAGCCGCCCATGGTGAACTGGTCAGCGACCGTCGGTGAACGGCAGGTAAACCCGGGAATTGGTGGCGGATTGCGCAACTTGACGGCCGGGTTTATACGCCTTTGTAGCGCCGAAGCGGTGAGCCGCAGTCTGAGAAGTAGACTCCCAAGAATGGTTGCCACTCCCGTGAAGGAATTTGAGGACACTCTGTGGAAGGCTGCGGACAAGCTGCGCGGCTCCATGGATGATTCCCAGTACAAGGACATCGTCTTGGGCCTTGTCTTCCTCAAGTATGTGACTGATGCTTTTGATGACGCCCGCCGCCTAGAGCTTGAAGCCGAAATGCAGGCGGAGGGCGCCTCTGCTGAGGGCAAGCGGGGAGGGGAGTTCTACACTCCTCGTTCTTTGGTGCGCACCCTCGCGGAGATTCTGGAACCGACCGAGGGGCGCGTGTACGAAACTTTCATTGGTTCAGGAGCATTCATTTTGCCCGCTGTCGAACGTCTACTTAAATCGACAGCGCCCCATAGTGCCTCGTGCGATGAACTGCGTGACTCCGTGTTCGGAATAGATTTGCAGACGGATCACGTGGTCATAGACGATGATTGGGAAGGTTTAACCATTGTTTCAGAAGAGCGAAGCGGTCAGCAGCTGGGCAAACATGCGGCCAATCCGGGACGTGACTTGCAGAACGCACCGGCCATGGCCTTGAATGTGTAGTATCTCTACAAAGATGGTCAATTTGTGCCCTTGGCACAATACATTAATAGCAGTGATGCACAAGCGGAACTACTCGGCTCACGGAAGTGGCAGGCCGAGTTAGCACAAGAAATTCCAGCAGCATCGAAACTTTATCATTATGTGTGCGATCACCTCGGTACCCCACAACTGTTGATGAACCTAGGTCAGGAAGTAGTGTGGGAGTCCAAAGCTAAGGCATGGGGGTGAAACCCGTGTCATGAGCCGGTCTGCCGCTGACGAGCAGGTGAAGAATAATCATCGTTTTCCAAGTCAGCACTAAATAGAAAAGTTAGATTTTTTATGACAACTATTGACGAACAAATGATTCAGCTTATTACTAATTCAGATAATAAGCCGGCTTTAGATGCATTTATAAAGAAAAATGGTATTGATGCAGTAGGTAGAGATGGCAGAACTCTTTTGTCATCAGCTGTTGCTAAAAATAATCTTAGCCTGGTGTCATATTTAATTGAGCAGAACTATGAGCTGTCTGCCGCCGACAATCAAGGTATGACCGCTTTGCACATAGCGGCTATTCATGATTACTGCGATATGGCTGAGTTGCTACTTGATAACGGTGCTGAGATTGATCCAGTGGATGCTTGGGGTAATACACCGCTTTGGCGTGCAGCGATGAACTCTCCAGATGAGAATAGTTCAACGGCAAAACTTTTGCTTGCAAGAGGTGCGGATAAAAGCAAGAAAAATGATTCAGGTGTTGCGCCAATTGACTTATTGCATAATTGAAATACAGAGTCTAAGCCCCCTATTTATAGGAATACCTTTATTGGATGATATGGGTTTTAAGTAGCTTTAAGCCATTGTCAAATGGCGTGCCCGGTCAGCGCACCAAGCATGTGGCGGTCGAGTCCCACGCTTCAACGAAGGCATCAAAGCGATCTCCCGTTGGGCCGCCTTCGCCCGGGAGCACCTCTGCGCTGCCACACTGGGTCATCATAATGATCGCGTTGGTGACAGTGGGGAAGCTGATGCGTTCTGGGGTCATATGGTCACGGTAGATGGGACACCGGAAAAGGCCCCATTGGTGCAGAGATGCAGGGATAAGGAGAGGGGCGAACCTACCATGAACAGCGGGCAGATTACAGCTTCTTTACAGGCCCACTGAGAGTGGGCGACTTTGATCATGGGCATTGTGTCCGTGGTTGGCTCAATTCTGAATTGGAACTCGATGTGTGACCCCACCGGCAAGACGGATTTCCACTCCTGCAGCGTCTTCGTTCGTCGTCAAGAAGTCTTTGAAGGATTCTGTGCGGCACCGATCACGTCGTTAGTTATTCATCGCGCATGTGCTGCACTTCATTAGGTTTAATGTCCCTTATGGCCTTGATTAGGTCCTGTTAAATCAGAGAGTCGAATAAATTATTGTTTAACCTCTTGAAACTCAATTTTTAAACCTTCATTTTCTACCTGTTGTTTAAACAACTCTGTAAATGCTACGATATGTTGTCTGGATGTGTTTCTAACGCAATAAACAGTATTGCGAATTTCCTTCATAAATACTGGCGTTTCTACAAAAGGCTCATCTTCATCCCCTAGCCACTCATCATACTCTGATTTCTCTTCGTTTAAAATGCTTTGAATGTTGGTTATTTTCCCAATATAACAATTGATGATCTCATCACCTATCATTAGCTCTGCTTCAGAAAACTGCATCTCGTCTTCGAGTAGAAGACTCATTTTTTCATAAAAATCAGCAGAAAAAACCAACAGACTATCTATGCTGTCATATTTATCAGTAAGTTTAATATTCTTGGTACTGAAACCTTCCTGTCCTCTAAATTTAGGTTTCGTAGTTAGTTCGCCTTCGTCATATAAGAAATAAGATTGTATCTCCGTTCTATCGCTATTCATCAGCTCTATGTAAGCATCTGAGTTAAGCAGTTTACTGTAAATAGAATATAACTTCATTCTTGACTCCTTGTTCATTCGAATAGGGGATGCGCAACTGTGCTTGCCAGTATTACATCCTTTTCTAATGTTCGCGGATCCACGCGCGCACCCAGCCAGTACAGCTCCCACTCGGTGATCGTGAAGACGATGGCTGCGTGACGTTGGGCGCGGAATGCGGCCAACCACTCGACGCTGTCCCCGGCGGCGGGATTTTCGAGGAGGAAGCTGGTCAGCCGGTACGTCAGGCGGGCGTGGACTGTCACCAGATCGGAGTAGTGCATGGCTGCGGATCCTGTCTTTGCGTCAAGTACCTACACGCTCTGTTCATTGCTAATAGCAAGCCGCAACCGGCACTACCTTTTGGCGCTCGCCCCACCTTTTAGCGCCTCACTCTCAGCCTTGCCTGTCGGGGTTCACATCGCCGGACTCCACCTCCCGATCGCACCAGATCGCGGATCCACACCGTCCGAGCAGACCACTCAATGACCAGCGCCACGGCACGTATTCCCTATCGGCGAGCTAGTTTCGCACCATCTGCGTCATCCGAGTACCACAAGCCCCTGTATCCAACTTGATACGGTCTACGACCCTGCCTGTGGGTGCGGCAACTTCCTCATCATCGCCTACCGCGAACTCCGAGCGCTGGAATTACGCATCCATCAGCGCCTACAGGAACTTTACCCCGAGCGCCGACAACTCTCCCTCGATGCAGCGAGCCTCGTCCATGTGAAACTTAGTCAGTTCCATGGCATCGAAATTGAAGAGTGGCCAGCAACCATCGCCAAGACCGCAATGTTTTTCGTGGAGCACCAAGCAAACCAGGCACTAAGTCTCGCACTTGGCTACGCATACCCGATGCTTCCACTTCAGGATTCCGCGCAGATCACCGTGGGTAAAGCCTTGCGTCTCGACTGGCGCGGGCTTGTGCACGCGGGTCCTGACACGCTCATCGTGGGCAATCCGCCGTTTATTGGGCACCAAGCGAAAGCAAAGGAGCAGCGTCAGGAACTCAAGGATGTGTGGGGCGAGCTCCACGACGGTACCTTGGACTACGTCACTGCCTGGTTCAAGAAAGCGAGCGATTTCTTCCGGCCCGTGACAGGAGGCCGCTTTGCGTTCGTGTCCACGAACTCGATCGCGCAGGGCCAGGGTGTCGCGCCGCTCTTTGGCCCTCTTTTCGACGCCGGCTGGCGCATCCGCTTCGCCCACCAGACGTTTTCGTGGACTAGCGAGGCACCCGGTGCCGCAGCCGTGCACTGCGTGATCACGGGCTATGACAAGCACGAGCGAAGCGCTCCCCAATTGTTCACCTACAACGAGGTCAAGGGCGAGCCGACGCAGGTGCCCGCGAAGGGAGTCAACGCTTACCTCATCGATGGACCTAATCTCCTCGTGCGCAAGCGAACGAAAGCCCTTAGCCCGATGCTATCGAGGGTGAGCTTTGGAACCATGCCTGCCGACGGGGGAAATCTGATCGTCGAAGCGGATGAATATTCCGAGATCGCCGCGGACCCCATCGCGGCGAGGTACTTGCGGCCCTTCCGCATGGGCCGCGAGGTCGTCCGTGGGCTTGACCGCTGGTGTCTGTGGATGGCCGACAGCAACTTTGACCCAAGCGATCTCGGACGTTCACCGGTTCTCAAGGCCCGAGTCGAAGCCTGCCGTGCTTGGCGGTCACAACAATCGACGGGCGGTGACGCGTACAAGCTTCGCGATACCCCCCACGTGTTCAGGGGAAACAAACACCGCCCGCTTGTTCCCTACGTGGGAATTCCCCGCGTTGTGTCAGAAACACGCGCTTTTTACACGGTCCAGCACCTTCCTGAAACAGTAATAGCAGGTGATCAGCTGTTTACTGCCGAGGATCCAGATGGTTTCCTCTTCGGCGTGATTTCGTCATCGATGTTCATTACGTGGCAGCGTGCGGTGGGCGGTGCACTCGAATCCCGCTTACGCTTCTCGAACACCATCGTGTGGAACAACCTTCCTCTTCCCGCCGTCGAACAGGAACTGCGCGAGAAAATCATCGAGGCTGGCAAGGGCGTGATCGCTGCGCGTGAGCTCCACCCCGAGCGCTCTCTTGCCGAGCACTACAACCCCCTCGCGATGAGCCCCGCGCTCCTCAAGGCCCACGCTGCGCTCGACCGCGTCGTCGACAAAGCCTTCGGCGCGAAGAAGCCACTCCACTCCAACGAGGAACGCCTCACGATCCTCTTCGAGCGCTACGCCGACATGACGGCATGAAGCTCATCAAGTGTGGCAACGTGTGGGTTGAGCCGACACCTGGCCCGTGCCCCGAGTGTGGGCACGGGCCACAGATGATTGGTTGGCTGGCCTGCTCATGCGATGGAGTTAAAAGTGACGATCACTGAACACGGCAGTGTTCTCAATGTTTAGCGCAGCACTACGGAGGCTGCAGATGCGAGCAATCGATTGGACTTGAGGGAGTTTTATATGGCGAATGATGATGCGCTGGGGAAGGTGATCCGATACACCGCCGAAGTTGTTTTGGAAAAGGGGGCAGACATCCCCTTCAAGAATCTGGAGCTTTCCTCGGGCGGGTTGCGAGATAGTGTGACGGGCCAACTTGTAGCTCTGGCCAAGCCCGCCTCAAGAGGGGCTCCTAAGGGATCAGCTGGCGCCGGTCCGCTACTTGCGGCGGGTGCCGTGGGCGTTGCAGCAGCAACGGTCGTTGCTATTGGAATCACCAATAGGCAGGCGATCAGGGAAAAACTTCGGGCGGCCAAGGAACACTTGTCCTCTGAGTCTGAAGATGAGCAAAATCAAAATACGGCTGAGCGAATTTACGATCCTAGGATCGACTATCAAAGTAAGTAGGCGCGGAGTTCGCGACTCTAGGAGAAGGCGTTGTGTATGCCCTGATGGGGTATAGGTGAGCCATGGTGGTCTCCTAGTTGTGCCCGCTCTTGCGGCAAGGCGGCGAGATGCCGTCAGCGCAGACAGAAAATCTTTTTGGCTTTCAGCTTGTTTGCTGGTTATCTAGCAAACTTGCAAACTTTCTAGCTTGTCTATGGTGTCTCGTTTTGTGTACTTTTTGCGACTGGGGCGCCGTGACCCCCTCAATGTGTCTCAAAACGCTAAACTTTCGCCCGTGAGACACTGAGGTTACCCTCGTTTAGTGGACACCCTATTAGTGCGGATCTTGTGTCCGTAGGAGAGGATGTTCATTGTGAGTCAACAGCGCAAGAAGTACACGCCGGAGTATCGGCGTGAAGCCGCGAACCTGGTAATAGAGTCGCGGCGTCCGATTGCTCATGTGGCTAAGAAGATTGGTGTGTCCGCCGGGCTTTTAGGCCGGTGGGTCAAACTCGAGCGTGAGCGCCGAGGAGCATCAGATGGGATGAGCGAGGCTGATCTTCGTGCTGAGAATGCTCGTCTTCGTCGGGAGCTGGCTGAAGCCAAGATGGATAACGAGTTTTTGTCAAAAGCGACAGCCTTCTTCGCTGCGAAGCAACGCGAGCAGAAAAGTTCGAATTGATGCAGCAGGAGAAGGCGAACTACAGCATCAAGCGCATGGCACGGCTTTTAAAAGTGTCTCGGTCTGGATACTACAAATGGGCCCATACGCAGCAGAAGCGACTATCGGGCGAAGATGATCGTGCAGCATTTTACGATGATGTTGACCGCAAGATTCACCGGATTTGGAAAGACTCCGATGAGGTTTATGGTGCGCCGCGGATCACCGCAGAACTTGCCGAGCGCTACCACATTGCGCTTAACCGTAAGACTGTGGCTAAACGGATGTGCATGATGGGGATTGAGGGGATTTCACCGCGGGCCTTTGTCCCGGTGACAACGATTCAAGCTAAGCGTAAGTCCACGCTTCCTGACCTGGTCAAGCGCATGTTTGATACTGGTGAGCTCAACCGGGTGTGGATGTCAGATATTACCTACTTGCGCACCGGTGAAGGCTGGTTGTACTTGTGCGCGGTCCGCGATGGCCATTCCCGCCGGGTGCTGGGCTGGGCTATGGATAGCGTTCAAGATACTTCCCTGGTCGAGCGAGCCCTGCGGATGGCGCACACGTTGCGTGGTGACGTTCCTGATGGGCTGGTGTTTCACGCTGACCGCGGAGCTCAATTCACTAGCGAGCAGCTCTGGGAGGTTTGCCGCAGCCTGAGCATTGCTCAGTCCGTGGGGCGTACTGGTGTGTGCTTCGATAACGCGATGGCTGAGTCGTTCTGGTCGACGCTTAAAACCGAGTTCTACGACCGTAAGCGCTGGACGACCCGTGATGCTGCACGCAAGGCCGTTGCCTACTGGATTGAAGTCGTCTACAACCGTCGACGCCGACATTCCGCACTCGGTATGGTCAGCCCCGTCGACTTTGAGAACCAAATTGGTCTAATCACTAGCAGAAAAGAAATAGCTGCCTAACCACTAGGTAGCTCCACTACGTGTCCACGATTTGCGGGTAACCCCAACACTTCCGTTCACGGTTCTAGAGATTGTGAGACATATGGGCGTCACCTACACCAGTTAACCCGGGTGTTGCGGCGTCAGGGACGGCCGGTACAGGAGCGAGAATTGCTTCTCCGCTATGTTGACGTCGCGCCGATTACTGACGCAGTGCTCTCGATCGCTGAGGCGTTACCGCAGAACGTTCGTTCGCTTGATGCCGTTCATCTTGCGACTGCCCTCCAGTTGGGCAGTGCGGTCACCGTAGTGAGTCACGACAGGCAAATGCTCGCTTTTGCCCAGGACTTGGGCCTCACCGTATGCGACCCTTTATCCGCGTAAAGGGTCAACGAGCTCACCCTCACTGCAATGTATACACAGGTCAGCGGCTTTAATTGTTCCCCGCGGTGGGGTGGGCGTGCGAAGATTGAGTTCGCCCGCTCGCCGCGGGATTTGGAACAGATGTGAGTGAGAGGGAAGCACGCATGAGCGTTGCGGCGCAGCCTAGCGCGCATGAGCCTCCCTATTCGGTGCGCCACGAAATCGCGCAGGGAGCCCTGCTGATTCTCCCGGCGGGTCTCGGCATGATCCCGATCGGCATCGCTTTTGGACTTCTCGTTGTGCAGTCCGGACTCCCGTGGTGGATGGCACCCGCCCTCTCGTTCTTCGCGTACGCGGGCTCGCTCGAGCTTTTGCTCATCACACTCATCACGTCGCTCACGCCGCTCGTGACGATCGCCGCGGCATCGTTCTTCGTGAACTTCCGCCACGTGTTCTACGCGTTCAACTTCCCGCTCAAGGTCGTGAAGAACCCGTTTTTGAAGTTCTACGCGATGTATTCGCTCACCGACGAAATCTTCGCGGTCACGGTCGCGAACCCGAAGGGATGGACTCAGCCGCGCGTGATCTCGGCAGGGGCCGTGCTCCAGATCTGCTGGGTGGGTGGCGGCCTCATGGGCGTGCTCCTCTCGAGCTTCATTCCCTTCCAGATCCGCGGCTTGAGTTTCGCGCTGTGCGCCCTGTTCATCACGCTCACGCTCGATGCGTGCCGCACGAAACAGGAAATCCCGTCGCTTCTCCTCGGTGCTGCCGCCTTCGGCCTCGCGCTCCTTTTGCTCCCGAGCCAGCCGATCTTCGCCGCGATGATCGGCTTCGTTGCAACCCTCGCGGCTCGCTACACGATCGCCGTGCGCCTCACGAGACCCCTGCCGGCAGAGATGGAGAGCGACGATGCAGCTTGACATCCCCTTCTGGTACCTCGCCTCGGTTCTCCTCATAGCCTTCGCCGTTACCTTCACGCTGCGCGCGCTCCCGTTCGCGATCCTCGAACCGCTGCGCAAATCCCAGTTCGTGCGCGTCATGGCCGTGTGGATGCCCGCGGGCATCCTTGTGATCCTTGCGCTCGCGACGTTCAAGAGCACCTTTGCCGAAGAGCCCGGAAGCATCATCCACCTGCTCATCGCGTCAGCTGTCACGATCGCCGTGCACCTTTTCGGTGGGCGCCGCACCCTCGTGAGCGTCGCCGCGGGAACCCTCGCCTTCGTGCTTCTCGTGAACTTCTTCTAAGCGAAAGCGTCGGGGCGGCAGGATGCTGCTGAAGCGGGAGCCCCCTCAACCCGGGTGCGTGGTTCGGTGCGTGCGAAAAGCTTTCCGACGGTAGCCCGGCAACCGTCGGACCTAATTGAACCCAAACCGCTTGCGAATGACCGAGTACGTGGTGCGAATAAACCTGTGCGCGCCGGGCCCACGTGCGCTGAGTCCCATGCTCATGGGGGTGCGGCGGTAGGCGCGGTAGGCGGGATAGTTATGCGCTTTGAGATACGCGAGGAGGTCGCGGCCCTGCGCTTTTGCCTCCGGTGTTTTTGCGAGCACCGCGAACGTGAGGGAGATGCTCGTGATGATCGTGAGGTAGTGCAGGAGGTAGCGACGCAGCGAGCGTGAGGAAATATCGTCGACGCGCAGTTCATCGATCATGATTCTGTTGACGCGAAGTTGCTGGTCAAGGCGCGAGATCATGACTTTTTCGTTGACGCTCTGGTCGTCGCGACCAATGAAGTAGTAGTACAGCGGAACCGGAAGGTAGTAGAGGGTGCGAGTGTGGCGAAGGGGAATCGACGCGTAAAGATTGTCGACATAGAACGTGTGGCGGGGAAGCTCAAGCCCTGATTCGATGATCACACTGCGCTTGTAGAGGATCGCGTGCATGAGGAAGTAGCTGCCCATTCTGGGGCGCGACACCTGGTCCCACGTGAGTGTTCGCCGGGCGGGCACGGTGCGCCGGTATCCGATCCGCCGGTTCTTTTTGAGCGCGTGATTGTCGTACACGTAGTCGGTGAGGACGAGATCGGGGAGGTTGTCGGGCGGGAACGACTCGACCGTGTGGAGCAGCTCGCTCAAGGCACGGGTGTCGAGTCGGTCATCGGAGTCGAGAACCTTGAGGTAGGTGCCATCTGCTGCATGGACTCCAGCCATAACGGCCGCGCCGTGACCCCCGTTCGGCTGGCTCACGACGCGAACGATATCCAGGTAGCGCTCTTCATACTCGCGCGCGATTCGCTCTGTATCGTCCGTCGAGCCGTCATTGACGAGGATGATCTGGATGCGCTCGCGGGGATCGTCCCCGTCGAGGAGGATCGAGTCGATGGCCCGGCGCATGTACTGCGCTGAGTTGTAGCACGGCACTACGAAGGAGATCAGGGGGGAAGGCTGCATGGGATCTATCGTAGATCCCCGAACCGTGAGGAGGCGCGGCTACGATTGAGAGTGCTTCCCATCCGACGATGACGTAAGAGAGGTACGCACAGTGACCCGCTCGCCCGCCTATGACTTTGAAACGCTCGTGGACCGCTCGGGGACGGGGTCCGTAAAGTGGGAGCTTATGCGTGAACGCGGGGGAGACGTCCCCGCGGGGATCGCGCCACTGTCGACGGCGGATCTCGATTTTCTGCCCGCCCCGGAGATTACGCGGGGGCTGCGCGAGCACCTCGAGGGTGCGGTCCTGGGATACACGGGTCCGACGCCTGCGCTGTTCTCGGCTATTCAAATGTGGCAAGCCGTGCGTCACCGCTGGGCGATCGATACGCGCTGGATTTCGATGATGCCGGGGGTAGTCACGGGGTTGTTTGCCGGCGTTCGCGCAGCGAGTAAGGCCGGCGACGGGGTCGCTCTCTTGACGCCCGCCTACCCTCCCATGGTCGATGCGATCGAGAAGACGGGGCGGCGCCTCGTGGCGGTGCCCCTCGACGGCGAGGGTGGGCGATACCGAATCGATTTTGCCGCCCTTGCCGATGCTCTCGAGAACGAAGACGTCACGGTGCTCATCCTGTGTTCGCCGCACAACCCGACCGGCCGCGTGTGGACGCACACGGAGCTCGAAGAGATCGCGCATCTTGCTCGTGCTAATGACGTCACGGTCATTGCCGATGAGATTCACGCGGATATCGTGCACGAGGGGTTCGAGCACATCCCCTTCGCGGCCATGAGCGAGGATGCGACGTCGCGGACGATCACGCTGTCGTCGGCGTCCAAGAGTTTCAATCTCGCGGGCGTGCAAACGAGCTGGGCGATGATCGAAAATGCCGAGCTGCGCGCCGCCTACGAGCGCGAACTTGAGGCGTGGGGCTTCCACTTTGCGAACTGCCTTGGGTATCGCGCGGTCGAGATCGCCTACACGGAGGCGAGTGCGTGGCTTGAGGGGCTGCTCGAACTGATCGCCCGCAACGACAAGGTGAGCAGGGAGTTCTTTGCTGAGCGATTTCCGGAGGTGGCGATCGCGCCGCTCGAGGGAACGTTCCTGCAGTGGATCGATTTTCGCCCGCTTGGGCTCGACGAACGTGAGCTCGCGCGCCTTCACGACCGTGAGGCACACGTGTTCTTTGAGCATGGGCGAAGCTTTGGCGCGCCCGGTTTCGAGCGCCTCAACCTCGGTACGCCTACGCGAGTGCTAGAAGAGGCGCTCGTCCGTTTGGCCGAGGCGCACGGTCGCTAGGCTGGGGACATGTCCACAGCAGAACACTCACGTACTCCGTCATTCGCCTACCCTTTGCGGTCCATTGGACGCCTCACCGTGACGCCGCTTGGTCTTGGCGCCATGCCGCTCTCGTTCGAGGAGAAGGCCGACGATACCGAGAACGCGCGCGCCACGGTTGCCGCTGCTCTCGATGTGGGCATCACCCTCGTCGACACCGCTGACATCTACGCGCCCGCATGGAACAAGGTTGGCCATAACGAGCGGCAGGTGGCCGACGCCCTCGAGGCCTACGCCGAGGCGCATCCGGACTTTGACCGGGCGGGCATCACGGTTGCGACCAAGGGTGGCATCACGCGCGCCGAAGGTGAGAAGTGGGGCCGTGACAGTTCCGTCGGCCACTTCCGCACCGCGGTGGTGCGCTCGAAAAAGAATCTTCGAGTCGACGCTATCGACCTGTACTACCTGCACCGCCCCGACCGCACGCGCCTGTACTCGGAGGCGATCGAGACCCTCGCCGAGCTCAAGGACGAGGGGCACGTGAAGAATATCGGCATTTCGAACGCGAGCGTCGAGGAGATTGAGATTGCCCTCGACGTGCTCGGTGAGGGCAACCTCGCGGTCGTGCAAAACGAGTTTTCGCCGCGCTTCAACCACACGAGCTGGGACGAGCTGCAGTTGTGCGGCGAGCACGGCATTACGTTCGTGCCGTGGTCTCCGCTAGGCGGCACAGGCGGGGGAGCCTTCGAGGTGGGTGAGCGCTTCCCCGTGATCGCCGAGATCGCTCGCGCACGCGGCGTAAGCCCCCAGCAGGTCGTTCTCGCCTGGGAGATGTCACTCGGCGACCATGTGCTGCCGATTCCCGGCGCTTCGAGGCCCGCATCCGTTGCGGATTCGGCGATGGCGATGAGCCTTGCGCTCGAGTCCGGCGAGAAGGATGCCCTCAACAAGGAACTGCTGCCGAAGCGCTAAAGCGAGGTGCTGCACACGTCAAAAACGGCGGGCCCGGAATGATCCGGGTCCGCCGTTTTTTAACGGATTGAGGAGCGCTTAGAAGTCCGGGCCGGCATCGCCCATGTGCTCGCGAGTGCTGCTCGCGGCTTCCTCAGCCCTGCGGCGCGCTTCTTCCCTTGCGCGGCTGGCGCGCTCCTTCGCCTCGTTGCGAAGACGCTCGATGTTCTCTTGCGAATTGCCATCGCCGTCAACGGGCACCGCGGGCGCCACGGGAGTGGAATCGCCGTTGATCGTGTCGTTGGCAACCTGCGCCTGGAGAAGCGCCGAGCGGATCTCTTCGCCCATCGCCCCCACGGAGGCGGGATTCGAGGGGAGGAACAGCACGTTCGAGCGACCGTTGCGGGCGACGTCCTGCATCGTGTCGAAGTACTGGGTCATGAGCAGAAGCTGCTCGGCAGTGTTCTCGATGCCAACCTGCTTGAGCATTTCGTACTGCTCAGCGATACCCATCGCGATCGCGCGGCGCTGCGCGGCAACGCCTTCACCCTGCAGGCGCTTGGATTCGGCCTCCGCCTCAGCCTGCGTGACGCGCTTGATCTTGTCGGCTTCGGCGAGCGACTGCGCGGCGACGCGGTCGCGCTGCGCGGCGTTGATCGAGTTCATCGAGTCGCGCACGCGCTGATCCGGAGAGATGTCCTGAACGAGCGTGTTGACGATGTGGAAACCAAATTCCTGCATGCGAGTCGAAAGGGTCGCCTCGACACTGCGAGCAATGTCGTCCTTCGACTCAAACGCCGCGTCAAGATCGAGGCCCGACAGTGCTGAACGCACCGTGTCAAACACGTAGCTGCGGATCTGCGCTTCGGGGTTTGAGAGGCGGTAGTAGGCGTCCTGGACCGATTCCTCGCGGATCACGTACTGCACGGCTACGGGGACCGTCACGAAAACGTTGTCTTTCGTTTTCGACTCGATATTGACCTCGAGCTGGCGAATGCGCAGCGAGATCGGCTTCGTGAGCGTGTCCATGAAGGGAATCTTTGTGTTGAGACCAGGCTTCGCGACGCGCAGGAACTTACCGAAACGCTCCACGATGACGTTTTCCTGCGTCTTCACGGTAAAGAGGATCGAGGAACGCAGACCGCCGAACAGCAGAGCGAGCACCACGAGGATGATGACGATGACGACGATGGCGCTGACGCCAAGGCCGAGAAGGGCTTCCATGAGAGTCCTTTCTGAATAAGTGGGAATTGTTAGGCCGCGAGGGCCTTGGTGATAGATGTGGCGATGCGTGCGGGAGGGATGGGCGGCGCAAAGCGACGGATGACGTGTCCATCCCGGCCCACGAGGAACTTCGTGAAGTTCCACGCGATGCGGCCGCCGAGCATGCCGCCGCGCTGGTCTTCGAGCCACGTGAAGAGGGGATCAGCGCCCTTGCCGTTCACCTCGACCTTCGCAAACACGGGAAAGCTTGTGCGAAAGCGCGTCTCGCAAAAGTCGATGATCTCGTCCATTGAACCGGGCTCCTGGTTGCCGAACTGGTTGCAGGGGAATGCGAGAACGCTGAATCCCTGTTCCTCGAAGCGGTCCTGAAGCTCCTGGAGACCTTCGTACTGGGGCGTGAAACCGCATTCACTCGCGGTATTCACCACGAGCGTCACTTTGCCGGCGAACTCGGCGAGGTCGCGCGGTTCGCCGTTTGCGCCTTCGACCGTGAAGTCGAACAAGGTCGCGGGAGCGGACTGCTCGGTGTGCGCAGAGTTCACGAAAGATCCTTAAACGGGGGGCGTGATTGTGACGTGCGATACCAGGATAGCGTGAAGCCCTCAGCGTGCCTCAAGGGACGTCGCGGGATTCGTTGCGAGAAACGCGTCAATCTCCTCGCGCGTGGGGGCCGTGATCGGTCCCTTGCGCGTCACCTTGAGGGCGGCTCCGGCATTGGCGCGGCGCGCAGCATCGAGCCAGGACAGGCCAAGCGCCCGCTCGCCGAGCACAATCCCCGTGTGGGTGTCGCCGGCGCCATTCGTATCGACCGCTTTTTGCGGGTACCCGGGCACGTAGTCGAGGTGGCCGCGCTCGAAAAGATAGCAACCGTCGGACCCATCCCTCACGATCACGACCGCGCCCGTGCCGAGGAGCCGGCCGAGGGCGGGCAGGGTCCCCGCGACGTCGTCGATTCCCGTGATCTCGCGAGCCTCATCCGCATTCGATGTCCACACGTCAGTGCGCGCGAGAACGCGGTCGCGAAGGCCGCGCGGGAACGAGGCAAACGGTGCGCCGGGGTCGAGAACCAGGAGGGCGCCCGGTGTGAGGGCGTCGAGGAACGCGAGAAGCGGGTCGCGCGTGGGCTCAAACAAGCTGTACCCGCTCACGCACACGAGGTCGCCCTTGGACGGCTCAAGCAGAGCAAGAGACTCGGCGGTGATGTCACGTTCAGCGCCGTAACACGTGACGAACGTGCGTTCAGCGGACGGTTCCACGAACACGTAGCAGCTGCCCGTATCTTTTCCCTCGACCACGGGGCTCGACAGGCCAATCCCGTTCTCGCGCAGCACCGCGCGGATGAGATCGCCGTTCGGCCCCTCACCGTGGGCTCCACCGTGCACGGCCGTCGCGCCCACGCGGGCTGCAGCGAGAGAAATGGTCACGGCGCCGCCTGCGTAGGATCTCGGGACGCCAACCGCATTCACGTTGGAGCCCGTGCTTGGAAGCGCGGGCACCTCGATCATGACGTCAACGAGCGCCTGGGCGGTATGGAGAACTCGGGTCATGCCTCGAGTGTACGGGCACTACGATGAGGCAATGCTCCCTCTTGCGCCGCCCGCCCCCGCCCTCATCGCCGCCGACATCGACGGCACATTCGTGGACGACGGAGGAAACATCCCCGCCCGCAACCTCACGGCGATCGCGCGCGCTCACGCCTCAGGACTCGACTTTTGCCTCGTCACGGCCCGGCCGCCACGGTGGCTTGCGCGGTTTCGAGGCCTCAGCGCCGGCGCGATCTACGCCGCCAATGGCGCCTACATTCTTGACGCCGCGACGGGGGAGATCCTCGAGGACCGCGGTTTTTCAAAAGACGAGGTCCGCCTTCTCGCCCGCAGGCTCGCCCCGATCCCCGGCCTCGCCCTCTCCGCCGAAACGGCGACCGGGTTCGTGCGCGAACGGGAGTTTCCCTCAGCGCCGGCGGCGGGGGAGAGGGACCACGATTCCGACGCCAGCTTCACCCCGCTGCGCGACATCTCGTGCGGCGCGGGCAAGATCCTCGCGGTATCGAGCGCCCTTTCGGCGGAGGACTTCTATCGGGAGGTGCGCGCCCGCATCGAGGGACTCGCGGAACTGCACATCTCCACATCCGATGGCCTTGCCGAGCTCAGCCCCCTCGGCATCTCGAAAGCCGCAGCTCTCGACCACGCCTGCCGTACGCGCGAAATTACTCATGCGCAGATCTGGGCCGTGGGGGACATGCCGAACGACCTTCCGATGCTGAGCGCGGCGGGCGTCGGAATTGCCGTGCGCAACGCCCACCCCGACGTGTTCGCCCACGCCGACGCAATCGCTCCCGCGAACACGGACGCCGCAGTGGCCCACGTGATCGACACCGCCCTGAAAGCCCGCGTTCTGGCCCGCACTACGCTGGGAACATGAGCGAGATTGACTGGCACGCCCTCCCCCCGTTCGTCAGCGCAGCCGCCCTCCTCGAGCGCACGGGAGGCCGCGCACCCGGAAGGGGAAGCGACGGCATTGGGAGCCTCGAGCCCGGCACCGGGGACCTTGTGATCGCCGACGTTCGATGGAACGTCGCCCAAGGCTCACTGCGCGAGCACTACCTCAAGGCCCACATCCCCGGTGCTATCTTCGTGGACCTCGAACTCGACCTCACCGGTGCCGGCGCACCGCAACGCGGGCGGCACCCCTTCCCCGACGACGACGAACTCTCCGAAAAGCTCGGCGCCCTGGGCATCAACTTCGAGGACACGGTCATCTGCTACGGGGCGGGCGACCCCATGGGCGCCGCGCGCCTCGCGCTCATGCTGCGCTTCGTGGGCGTGAACGCCGCTGTCCTCGACGGAGGACTCGAGGCCTACGTGCGGGCAGCCGGTGAGGATGCGCTCGAAAGCGGAGACGTACAGCTTGAGCCGAGCGAATTTCCGTGGCAGCCATACGTGCGGCTCGTGAGCGACGACGAAGTCCAACACGCGATCCCCACGAAAAGCGCGCTCCTCATCGATGCACGCCCACCCGAACGCTATCGCGGCGAATCCGAAATCCTCGACCCGCGGCCCGGGCATATCCCGACCGCGAAAAACGTGCCGTTTACCTCGCTACTGGAATCTGACGGCACCCTGCGCCCACGCGCCGATGTTCGCGCCGCATTTGAGGCAGTGGGAGCCACGACCGAACGAATCACCTTCAACTACTGCGGCTCGGGAGTGAGCGCGGCGTTCAACACGCTCGCGATGGACTACGCCGGATTCGCCCACGTCTACCTCTACGCAGGCTCATACTCTGAGTGGTCTCGCAATCCCGAACGTGCGGTGGAAACGGGAGAAGGGAACGTGTCCGACGCTAGCTGAGCAGCCGTCGGAACCAGACACCTTAAGCTGCAGCCGCGCTCTCGTCTGTGGGGGCTGTGCGCTCCTTCAATGCGGCGCGCAGGAGTTCCTCGACGAACTCCGAGAGGGTCATCGATTCGTCGATGGACGCGTGCTTAATCTGCGTGATGAGTTCGATCGGCAGCTGCACGTTGAATTGGCGTTTGGAATACGCCGCGCTTGAGGTAGTCATGACTTAAACCTAACTACCTAGGAGAGCGAAAAGAGGGCCTAAGGGCCCAAGGGAGAGCGAAAGGGGCGTAGCGCGAAGCCGCAATGAGCTCAGCGCCACGCCCCTTCTGTGACGGATCAGTCCTTGTGGCGTTGTGTGAACTGATCGAGGAAACCGCGCTTGCGGGCGCCCCCGGTGGGGGCTGCCTCACTCGCGTCGATTGCCGGGAGTTCAAGCTGGCCCGTTTCCGTGGCCACGCGCTCGTAAACCCTGTCGGCGACCTCATCCGTGACGTGCTCGGTCACGTGTTCCGTGACGTGCTCGACGAGCTCGCGCCGGCGAATCTGCAGCTCGAGACGCTCGATCATGCGGACCTCGTGGCGCAAGGCGCGGAACATCGAGACGACCATCGCGATCATGACGACCGACCACGGAAGCGCAGCGATCAGCGCAAGCGCCTGAAGGCCGCTCATGCCGGATGCGTCGCCCGAGCCCGTGTAGGCCGCAATGCCGATGAGTGCCGCGGGGATCGCACCGCTCGTGACAGCCCAGAAAATACGGGTGCCTCGGGGCGGTTCCGGATCGCCGCGGTGCGCGATCATGTCGACCACGAACGCGCCGGAGTCCGCCGAGGTGACGAAGAAGATCGTCACGAGAAGAATCGCGAGACCCGAAAGGAGGCTGCTCGCGGGCATCGTCTCGAAGACCTGGAAGAGTGCGAGGTCCTTGTCGATACCGCCTTCGGCGTTGAGGAAGTCGACGCCTTCGAACACGCTCTTGTAGATGGCCGTGCCCCCCATGACCGTGAACCACAGAATCGTCACGAGGGTCGGAACGAGCATGACACCCATGATGAACTCTCGAACGGTGCGGCCACGCGAAATACGCGCGATGAACACGCCCACGAACGGCGACCAGGAGATCCACCAACCCCAGTAGAACGTCGTCCAGCCATTGAGCCAGGACGCACCCTCATCGCCATAGAACGGCAGAGTCTGAAGGCTCAACGAGATGAAGTTTTGAAGGTAATTGCCAATTCCCGACACGAAGTCACGAAGCAGGAACAGGGTTGGCCCCAGGATCAGCATGATGACGAGGAGGACGCCCGCGAGAATCAGGTTCGTGTTCGAGAGGAACTTGATGCCCTTCTCGAGGCCCGAGGCGACCGAGAGGGTCGCGAGACCCGTGATGACGATGACCATGACGAAGCGCAGCCACGGGTTATCGGGCAGCAAACCGAGGTGCACGAGCCCCGCGGAAATCTGGTTCACGCCGAAGCCGAGCGAGGTTGCGACACCGAAGAGGGTGCCGATAACGGCGATCGTGTCAATGACGTTGCCGATCCACGTATCGGTGTGGCGGCCAAGGATAGGCTCGAGCGCCCAGCGCACGGAGAGCGGGCGGCCGCGACGGTGCGTTGCGTACGCAACGGCGAGGCCTACGACGACGTAGATGCCCCACGCGTGCAGGCCCCAGTGAAGGAACACCTGCGCCATAGCCTTAGGCGCGCGGGCCGCATCGGGAAGCTCCGCGATGTTCGGCGGCGGGTTTGATGCGAAGAAGGTGAGAGGCTCAGCGGCCCCCCAGAATACGAGGCCGATGCCCATGCCGGCCGCGAACAACATCGCGAACCACGACATGAGGCTGTACTGCGGTTCTTCGTCGTCTTTGCCGAGCTTGATCGAGCCGAGCCGAGAGAACGCGAGTACAGCTGCCGCGGCGACGAAGAACGTGGCCGCGAGAATGTAGTACCACCCGACGCTCGCGACGATCGTCGAGTTGATGGTGCTCACGACGGTGTTGAACTGATCGGGCAGAAGCACGGAGAAGAGCACCGCGACGATGATGATCGCGGCCGAGGGGTAAAAGACACCCTTCGCCATGCCGTAGTGCCGCGGCCCTTTCTCGCCGGGCGGGGTTTCGGGGCGCGTGGGTTTTGTGGCCGTTGCGCTCGTCAAGGCCAACCTCCTTCAATGTGGGTAAAAGGCAATAAAAAACAGCCCCTAGGGCTGTCCTTGCCTCCCTACCGTACATGAAAAGCGGTTTTGGAAGCGCCCTTCGGTGAACGTCCTCACCACGAAGCCTGGTCGGCCGGGCTCCTCACGTTCGGCCGATCTCGCGAGTGGGGAAAGTGGTGAAACACGGCGTTAGGAGTCGGTTTTTGCGCGTGAGGTGGCGGTTTTTCACCACTTTCAGATAGGGGGAAGGGGAAAGGAGACAGGGGGAGGGGAAGCAGGGGGAGAGAAAGGGAAGGGGAAGGGGAGGGAGGGGTGGCCTACCGCAGGGCAGGCAGCGCCTGCGCGAGGGCCTGGGCCGACGCCTGCGCAGCCACCTCGAGGCCAATATGAAACTCCTCGTTCGCCCGCGGTGAGCACAGATCGCTGACCGCGCGTAGCGCGAGGAACGGCACCTGCATCAGGTGCGCGACATGCGCAAACGCACACGATTCCATGTCGGCGGTGATGGCGCCCGGGAACTTCGCGCGCATGCCGTCAGCGATGTCTGCCGTGACAAAGGCATCGCCTGAAAGCATGAGGCCCGCACGAGCAGGAAGGCCCGCCGCCTCGACAGCCTCGAGGGCGCGGCGTGCACGCGTCGCGCACTCCTCCCTGCCGAACTGTGCGGGAGCACCCGGCACCTGGCCAGTCTCGTAACCGAAAGCCGTGGCCTCCGCGATCGAATACGCATAGGAAGAGCCAATCGCGACCGTGCCCACGGTGATGTCCTCAGCGAGGCCACCGCAACTGCCCACATTTACGATGAGGCGCGGCGAAAACTCGCCCACGGCCCACGCGAGCACGGCGCTCGCGGCTGCCGTGCCGACGCCCGTCGTCACAAGCGCGATAGGAGCCTGGCAACCGTCGGACCCCTGCGCTCCGGAGCCCGCACACTCGAGTGTGCCCACCGATGCGCTTACCTCGCCGGACGCGCCCGCACCGCGTCCCTTCCCGCCGCCCGCAAATGGGTGAGCGACCGCGCGAAGGTTTGTGCAGAGGGACGAAACGGCGGCAGCCTCGTCAGCCATCGCCGCGACAACGAGAACATCAACGTGAGAAGTCATGGAGCCAGTATCTCGTAAGGTCGAAACACTAGCCTTAAGGTGATTCGCGCATCGAGCCAGGAGGATCCCACCATGGGTCGCATCAAGCACTACGCCGCCATCGCGGGCCGCACACTCACGCGCACCCCGCTTCCCAACTTCGTGTACGAAATTGGGTTCGGCAAGGTGCGAATTGCCAAGCCACCCGCACCCGTGCAGAAACGGCACGCGATCGACATCGAACTGATCAACCGCACGCGAACCGTGTGGCTCGACAAGCACAAGGCCGATCGCGGCATCATCGTGTACCTCCACGGCGGCAGCTACATGGCGGGACCGTTCGTCGGCGACTGGGAGTGGCTCAGCAAGCAGGTCGACGAGCGCGAGTGCGCGGGGCTCCTCATCGACTACCGCTATGGCCCCGACTACATGCACCCCACGGCCCTCGAGGACACCTTCGAAGTTATCAAGGCACTCGCCGCCGAGGGCCTCATCACCCAGGGCAACTGGGCGGTCGCCGGTCACCAGAGTGGTGCGGGGCTCGCACTGTCGCTTGCCTCGCTCGTGAACACGAGGGTCGACGGTGGCCTCGCAAACGCGAAGGCTAAGCCCGCCGGCATCGTGCTCATGAACCCCCTGCTCGATCTCGAATTCACCAATCTCGAACTGAGCGAAACGAACCAGCACGACCCCGTGCACGAGCGCCGCATCATGCAGCTCGCTGCAAAGAAGTATGCGGGGCGCACCCCGCTCGATGATCCGGCGCTCTCGCCGCTCAATGGGGACCTCCAAGGACTGCCGCCCGTGCACTTGAGCGTTGGCACGAAGGACCTTTTCCTCACCGATTCGCGGATCGTCACGCACCAGTTCGAGCGCGAAGAAGTCGAACTCACCTACCGTGAGATCCCCGGGAAAATCAGCGTCAACCCCCGGCTGCGCCGCGGCGCCGACATGGCCCGACTCCTCGAGGAGCAGCGAGAGTTCCTCGAGGCAAACCTCGCCGAGACGCCCGGGAAGTAGATCCCCGAGCGGCCTCGGCCACGATCACATCTGCGCGGGAGCCTGCACGCCGAGCAGGTCGAGGCCGGCGACGAGCGTGCGCTCGGTGAGCTTCGCAAGGGCGAGGCGGCCAAGCCGCACGTCGTCGCTCGCGTCCTTGAGGATTGGCGACTTCTCGTAGAAGCTCATGAACGCCTGCGCGAGATCGAAGAGGTACGCCGCGAGTTTGTGCGGGACGTACTGGCTGCCCACCTCGGCAACCGTCGGCGCGAACTGCAGGAGCTGAAGCGCGAGGGCCCGCTCGGGATCATCGACCACGCGCGGGGCCGCCGCCTCCACCTGCTCGGCGGAAATGCCCTGCTCGGAAGCCTTGCGCTGGATCGAGCGGATGCGCGCCACGGCGTACTGGAGGTACGGCGCCGTGTTGCCCTGGAGGGCGAGCATACGGTCGAGATCGAACACGTAATCCGAATCGTGCGCGGTCGAAAGATCCGCGTACTTGATGCTGCCGATGCCAATCTGGCGTGCGATTGTCGCCCGCTCATCCTCGGGCAGGTCCGGGCGAAGCTCGTCGATCACGGAGCGAGCCTTCACGACGCCCTCCTCGAGGAGCGCCATGAGGCGCAGCGAGGAACCAGAGCGTGTGCGGAGGATCTTGCCATCCTCGCCGAGAACCGAACCGATCTTCACGTGCTCCGCATCGACGGTTTCGGGGAGCCAACCGGCCTCGCGCGCAGTCGTGAAAACCATCTGGAAGTGAAGCTCCTGCGAGGAGCCCACGACGTACGCGATCCGGTCTGCTCCGAGGTCATTCACGCGGTGGCGAATAGCCGCAAAATCGGTCGTCGCGTAACCGTAGCCGCCGTCGGACTTACGAATGATGAGCGGAAGGGGCTGCTCGTCGCGGCCCGTGAATCCAGCCGGGAATACGCACAGAGCGCCATCCGAGACACGCGCGATCCCTGCCTTCTCGAGGTCATCGCACACGCCCGCGAGCGCGTAGTTGTAGGTCGATTCGCCCGCGAGGTCCTCATCGGTGAGGGTCACGTCGAGCATGTCGTAGATGCGGTGGAAGTACTGCTTCGAGAGACCAACGAGCTTCGTCCACATCGTAAGCGTCGCCTCGTCGCCCGACTGCAGGGTCGCGACTCGTGCACGCGCGCGCTTCGCGAAATCGGTCTGCTCCGTATCTGCATCGAATTTCGCGCGTGCCGCCTGGTAGAACGCGTTCGGGTCGGTCTCGAGAAGTTTCGCCTCTTCCGAATCCTCGCCCACTTCAAGCAGGTGTTCAATGAGCATGCCGAACGGCGTGCCCCAGTCGCCGATGTGGTTCTGGCGCACAACCTTGTGGCCTTCGAACTCGAGCACGCGCGCGAGAGCATCGCCCACGACGGTTGTGCGCAGGTGCCCCACGTGCATTTCCTTCGCCACGTTCGGCGCCGAGTAGTCGATCACGATCGTCTCGGCCTTATCAGGGCGGCCCACGCCGAGACGGTCATCGCCGTGCAGGTCGCCAGCTTGTGCCGCGACCCATTCGGTCTTGAGCGTGATGTTGAGGAAGCCGGGGCCGGCAATCTCGGGCGTCTCGGCAATATCGTCGAGCTGCACCTTCTCAAGGATCTGCTGGGCGAGGTCGCGTGGCTTCGCGCCAAGTTTCTTCGCGAGTCCCATCGCCGCGTTGCACTGGAAGTCCGAGAACTTCCCCGGCCTGATGATCGGGTCGGCGGTGCGGTACTCCTCGCCGAAAGCCTCGGCGAAGGCATCCTGAAAACGGGTCGTGAGGGCAAGTTCGGGTGCAGTCATACCCCAAGCCTACGGCGTCAAGCGGAGCCAGGTCATGCCGGAAGGGGTCTCGGAAGGGACGGTTTCGTCACGCAGGCGGCGCGAGGGCCCTTGAGAAGGCTCCGACGGTTGCTCACACAACTGAGGCGGCTCCGCCTTGTCGGCGGAGCCGCCCGTTTCTTTTGCGTGGCAATGTGGATCGAGATGGCGAGATTAGTGCTTTCCGCGCTCGCGTGCTCCGAACGTCAGCGCAATTCCTGCGGCGAGGACTGCCGTCGCGGTGCTGGCGATGAGCAGTGCTGACGTACCCGTGCGCGGAAGGGTGCGGGAGGGCATTGAGCTCTGCCCCGTGTTTGCGCCTACCGCCCGCGGTGTTCTTGCTGCCTGGTCGTGTGCCTGCTGGGGCTCGAAGCTCTCCGAACTCGCACGACCCGGGTCATTCTCGGAGATTGCGGGGGCATCCTCGCTCGGCACTCTCGGTTCGTTTGGTTCAGTCGGGTCACCTTGCTCAACCGGGTCAGGTTGTTCGCCGGTCGGGGTGTCCGACGGTTCCTCGCCCGCATTGTCGCCCGACTCTTCGGCTGGCGGTTCTGCGGGCTTTTCGTCGGGAGCTACGAGCCAGACTTTCTCGCCGGTGACGGTGATCGTGACGGGATCGAGACCCCTGCGCGTGAGTTCCCACGTGCTTTCGGGAATGAAATAGCCACGTTCGAGATCCTGCTCAGTGACCGTGTAGCGGGGTGTGGAACACGTGTACCCATCACCGGGTTTGAGATCGCGCCAGCGACAGTTGCCGGGGCCCTCCGGCACGAGCGGAGAGAGGTTGCTGGAGACTGGCGTCACGGTTTCGGTGACGTTTGCCGTCGAATCGACGCGGAATGTGTAGGGGACCTCGTCACCCACTTTGTAGGGATTTTTCACGAGGTCGCGTTCAGGCTCGCCAGGCGTTCCCACGATCGTGGCGCCGAGAGTATCGGGTGCAGTGTTGATGACGTTGAGATCGAGATCCCCGCGAACGGTGATGTCGGCGGCCGCGACGCGTACGTCGCCGTGCACTTCGCCCTTCGGAGCCCATGCGGGAGCCGAAACCTTGAGAGTGACCGTCGTGCTCTCACCCGGCTTGAGCGCCGGGGTTTCCACGGTAGGTGCGCTCCAGCCCTTTGGAAGGTCGACAGTCGCCGTGCCAGAGGCAAGATCTCGAGTGTCGTCATTGCGCAGAGTGAATGTGACCTCGCTCGTGTTTCCCGCACCGATATCGGCAGCTGCCTCGCCAAAGGCCGCGCAGAAGGGGTTCAGGAACTCCCTCGTGAACGCACCGTAGCGCTGCTCGTTCTTCGCGGACTCGTAGAACACACCGAAAGAACCATCTTCGAGCGCGACGAGATCCGAGTACGACGTGTCCCCAGCATTGAACGTGGTGACCGTCGGCCAAGTCTTGCCCGAGTCGCACGAGTAGCGGATGCTGCCGTTCGTGCGGCCGCTCGAGGAGTTGGCGTTCGAGAAGAGCAGTTCCTGTGCCGCGCGTGACTCAGGAGCGGCCGCGGGGTTCATGCGGATGATCGACGCGTTGTTGCGCGGATCAGTGAGAGTGTGGTCGAGCGACGGTTCGCTCCACGTCTCGCCGCCGTCCTTCGAATAGGCGACCCAGCGCGCGGTATACGTGTCATGAGCACGCGAGTTCATCATGAGCGTGCCATCAGCGAGCTCCACAACCTTGTTTTCGTCCATCTTCGTTCCCACGGGCGTGCCCATGTGCCACGTGGCGCCATGATCATCGGAGTACACCGAGTAGGCGCGCACGGTTCCATCGGTGAAGGCGCCTGCGTATTGCTGCACGAGACGGCCCTTGTGAGTACCGTTCTTGATTTGAATACCGTGGCCGCTTGTCGCAAACGTCGCGCGCACGCCCTCAGGCTTGACCGTTTCGGTGAGGGAGCGAAGCTCCCACGTCTCGCCATTGTCCTTCGACACGGCCACCGAAGCACTCATGACCTTGCGATCAGCATCATCATTGCCCTCGTGGCTATTCCAAAAACCCGTGTCCTTCGAGTGCACGAAGAACGTGAAAAGATTTCCCGTTTCCTCGTCGTACACGAAGCTAGGGTCCGAGTAGCCGTGGATCGGCTTCTCAACCTTGCCTGCGGCGATCACGGTTTGGGGCCCGAAAGTTTTTCCACCATCGGTCGAACGCCTCATGAGGATCGAATTTGGTCCGGGTGCATCGGTGCCCGTCGGTCGGCCGTCGTAAGCAGCAAGGACATCGCCGTTCTTGAGCTGGATGACGGCAGGGATGCGGTAGTTGCCGAACCCACCTTCACCGCCCATAGCGATGCGTTGCGATGTGAAACTCGATTCGGACGCGGGAGCGTCGGCCGCTCCTGGCGAGTCAGAAGGCGCCGCGAGCGCCGACATTGGTACGCCGAGCGCAAGTGCCACCGTTGCGCCAAAGGCGAGCCCTCTCGCTCGAAGGGAAAGGGGGGAATTCATCATTGGACTCCTTTTCGTGAGGCGTCGTGCGGGCTATCCCGCGCGGCTGAAGGCGGAACGCATCGGCTCCGCGACGCGTGCAAGCACGCGAGACCTCTCGTGAGCCGTGAGCCCTCGAGGGGTCTGGATCTTGACGCCTGCATAAAGCAGGTTGCCTACGGCAGCGGACATGCACGAGGTGAGTGCGTCGTCCGTCAACAGTGACGAAGGCTCATGGTCGACGTGGGGCAGGTGAGTGTCGGCCCACTGAGCGCCGTACATCGGGGTGCCGGCGCCCGCGCCCGAGGCCATGAACGCCCGCAAAACCCCCGCTCGCGAGGCATAGCGCACGTGTTCGAGTGGTGTTTGAGGATCGCGGGTTTCGAGCGCCGAACGACCCCAGTTGAGCGCGATGCCCACCCCAGTCTCCTTCGCGACGCGCACTTCCTCCTCGAGAGGAAGGAAGCGCTTTTCGCCCGGGAACGGCGAGCCAGCGGCATCGCAGTGCTCGATCACGAACTCGGGGTCGCCCTCGATCCGCTCTCTCATGAGCGTCTCAAGTGAGTGAGCAAAGGCGCTCGAATCTGCGTGATCAGTGGGAGCGGAGTGAATCTCGATCGCCATGACAGCGACCTCGAGTTCGCGTGAGGCCCGCACAATCTCCCTTACAAAGTCGAGCGCCGCCTCCCGACCGTCGGTATCTCGAGAGGCGAGGCCGAAGGAAGGGGCTTTCGCGAGGCGCTGCATCGTCCCAGGAATTGCCGTGATGACGTGCTGCGTGAACGGTGCACCCTTGACGAGCGCGAGATTGGGCAGCGAAGAGCGGTAGGGGAGCTCGAGACCATCAAATCCCTTGGGCTGTGCGAGCGCCGAGTAAAGCTCACGCGTATCCTGTTCGGCTCGCTCACCCGTGAGTGCAGGCTCAAGCGCGGCGTAAGCCCCCGCGATCCACACCGGCGCGGCATTCATGCTCGCTCACCGGCTCCGCGCACGGCGGCATCGAACCACGTCGTGATCGACGTCGGGTGCGTAATTGCGGTCCCCACCACGACTGCGAATGCTCCCGCCTCGCGACATGCCGCCGCATGGGCTTGACTGTGTACGCGCCCTTCGGCAACGACGGCGCGCCCGGGCAACTTCTCCACGAGGCTCGCGAGCAACTCGAGATCGGGACCGTCGGTCTTCTCGCGCGCTCCCGTATATCCCGCGAGGGTCGTGCCGATGATGTCGACGCCCGCCTCGGCTGCTGCAAGAGCGGACTCCTCGCTATCGCAATCAGCCATGATCGGTGCCTTGCTTCGTTCACGAATCCGCGCGACAGTTTCGGCAAAAGTGAGCCCATCGGGACGCTCACGAAGCGTCCCATCGAGCGCGAGAATGTCCGCACCCGCATCGAGAACTGCCTCGCAATGCTTGAGTGTTGGCGTGATAAACACGCCCTCGTTTCCGTCCTTCCAAATGCCGATCACGGGAACGTTGTTCACGGCAGCCTTCACCTGGCGAATATCGTCGAGACCCTGCGCACGAACGGCGCTTGCTCCGCCCTGTTCAACGGCCGCGGCAATCTGCGCCATCGTGCGCGGATCGCGCATGGGCTCGCCCGGGTAGGCCTGACACGAGACGATAAGGGAGCCCTCGAGGGCTTTGACGATGGGGTGCATGGTTCAGCCTTCCGTGGCGGTTTCAGTCAGTGCGAAATGTGCGGCACCAAGGAGCGCCGCGTGGTTGCCCGCGCTTGCGGGCACGATGGGAGTATTTCCGACGGCATCCATGGCACTCTCGCGCACACCTTTGCGAAGCGCAGCCCACCACCCGTCACCGGCGGCGCCGCTCGCGGAAGCGACGCCTCCCGTGATTGCGACGACGTGGGGGTCGACGACATTGAGTTGGTCGCCTATTGCGCGGCCGGTGAGACGGCCCGCGTCGATGAGTGTTTCGAGAGCGATTGTCGAACCGTCGTTCGCGAGATCCGCGACTTCGCGTGTGGAAGCTGCGGGGATTCCGCGCCTCGTGAGCTCGGCCGCGATGCCGGGACCAGACGCAAACCCTTCGAGGTGTCCGCGCCTCCCACATGTGCACACGAGTTCTTCGACACCGGGAATCCCCGCGGTACGCACGTGCCCGATGTGGCCAGCGGCGCCACGCGCACCCGTAAGGACTTCCCCGTGGGTGACGAAGGCGCCACCGATGCCCGTGCCAACGGCCACGAGAAGTAGCGAATCGCGGTCCTTGCCTGCGCCGAACATGGCTTCTCCGAGGCCGTGCGCGTGAACGTCGTTGAGGACGCGGGTGTGTGCGCCGAACTCAGCGCGGAAAACACTCGCAAGATTCGTGCCCGGCCAGCCCTGAAGTGCATCGGTGGCGGCGGTGACGAGCCCTCGTGCTGTATCGATCACGCCCGCCGAAGCAATTCCGATGGCTTTGAGGGTCTCCTCATCGTCGCCGGCGAGGCTAAGGGCCTCGCGGGCGACTGCAAGTGATGCGGCAAGAACGGCCTTCGCGCCGTCGCGGGCGGGCGTCGCAGTCGTGGCTACCTGGCAGAGGGAAGGTGCGGCCGCGCCCTCCTCGAAAACCACCACGGCGGCATTGATTTTAGTCCCGCCGAGATCAACGGCGAGCACGCGCGTGGGCCCGGCAGTCATGATTGCCTACTTGAGAAGACCGGTTGACTGGAGGATTCCGCGGATCTTTTCAACCGATTCGCCCTCGATTGGGGTCATCGGTTCACTCATCATGTTCGTGGCGAACAGCCCGAGTTCGCGAAGCGCCGTCTTAAATGCGCCGACGCCAGCGGCGGGGCCGGTTTTGCCAACGGGCTGGAACACGATTTCGAACAGCGCGGCAAGGCGATCTTGTTCGGTTCGTACCTTTTGCCAATCCCCTTCCACGAAGGCTTTGTGCATGCGCACGTAGCCCGCCGGATCGACATTGCCGAGGCCCGGCACCGATCCATCAGCGCCGGAGAGGTAAGCGCCGTCTACGACAACTTCGTGTCCCGTGAGCACGCTCAGCGGACTGCCCGCGGCACGATTCATGGCGGTCAGCCGTCGGAATGACACATCATCGCCTGAGGAATCTTTGACGCCCGTGAGTAGTCCTTCGCTGCCAAGCGCCACGAGCATGTGTGGGCTCAGCTTGACGTGCACGCATACCGGCAGGTCATAGGCCCATACGGGAACCTCGGCGTGTTCACCGAGTACTCGGAAGTGACGTTCGATCTCGGCTGGGCCCGTGATGGCATAGAAGGGCGCGGTCGCGACGACGCCTGCTACGCCGTACTTCTGAGCAGTTTTGACATGCTCAAGAACGCGGTTCGTTTCTGTGTCGATCACGCCGGCGAGAACGGGGACGCGGCCGGCGACCACACCGGTAACGGTTTCAAGGATTTGCTCGCGCATGCGATCTGTATGGAATACGACTTCACTCGAAGATCCGAGAGCGAAAATCCCGTCGACGCCGCCCTCGATCAGGTGGTTGACGAGGCGCTCGAGAGATTCGACATCGAGTTCGCGGGAATTTGTGAGTGGAATGACAAGGGGCGGGATAACGCCCGCGAGGCGTCCCTGGGGGGCCATAGCAAAAAATCCTTCTGTTCGAGGTTCCGCCGCTTCGTTGCCGACGGTCCAGCTCATGTAACCAGACGTCAGATGTCTGATGTCTGACAACAGACTAGAGTGAGTGGGGAGTTACGTCAAGGCGTTCAGTGTTCGGGAGCTGTGCGCGACGTCACTCCGATGAGTTTCGTGATGATTAGCGGGCGACTAGTGAAAAATGGAGAAAAGACATGGAAACGGTGCCTCGTTCGCACGTGAAAGAGGTAATGCTCCAGGATGCATCAAGCCTCCACTTCGCATTTGTTTCACACGGAAGTGGGACGCTTCTAGTGCGCGAATCGAAAAATTCTCGACTGGAAATATCAATCCGCAACTCTCGCCTCGTGGTAGACATTTCCCGCGACGGTGCAAGACGAACCCTCGATGCCGAGGACGCCGACCACGTTGACGACGGCGAGATGCATACCTTGTCGCTCACTCGAAGCGCGAATGGAACGAATCTCTACCTCGACGGATACCAAGTCTTTTGCTCCACCTCGACGCTTGCGTGGCCCGAGTCTAGCGAGGGCGAAACTCTGATCAATCAGCTCGGTGATCCACGTATAGAAGGTATGCTCGACCTCCCTCGAGAACTTGAAGCCCGCGAAATTCTCGCGAAAGCGATAGCTGTTCAACCATTCGTGGAGTTCGCTGCCTCTCGCCTTTCTAACCGGGATGCTAAACGGGTAGGAAAACTTTCTAAAGGCTCAATTCGCGTACGATTTCGTGTTCGTGGTAGGCATCAAGCTGGAACTATTCTTGAAGCCAGAGGAAGTAATGGAAAACTCGCCCTTTCGATCGAACGCGGAAACATTGTGTACCGCGTGATCGAGGCGGAAGAGACTCTGTGCGAACTCGAGGCGTACGGTCAATGGGACGACGGCAACTGGCACGAACTCGTCGTCACAACCGGCTACGGTGCAAGCACCCTCTACGTCGATGGCTACGAGGTCGCGAGAAGCGCGGGCGTGTGCTTCTTCAGTGACGTCGATGGAGTCGATCGCATCTCCGTGGGACAGGACCTCGACGGTGCGCGGCTCTTCGGTGAGGCGCAAACCGCGATGATCTACGCACGCATACTTTCCGATAATCACATCAAGCATCTTTGCGGTATTGAGCCGCTGCACACGAAAGCGCTTTTCGATCTCGGATATGAGGATGCTCAAAGTTACCGAATCCCCGCCCTGCTCACTACGCATCGAGGGACTCTTATCGCGGGAGCCGACCAGCGCATCAGCATCCCGAACGACAGCCCGAATCACATAAACTTCGTCATTCGGCGCAGCACCGATGGTGGCCGCACCTGGGGACCGCTGCGCACGATCGTGCGCTCCATTGGAGCGGGTTTAAAGGGAGCCTCTGCAACCGACCCCGTCCTCGTCCAACACCGCGAGAGTGGGCGCATCATCGCGCTCTTTGATCATTTCCCGGGGGCGATTGGTCAGCTGAATGCGATTGCTGGTACCGGCTACACCCCCGAGGGAAAGCGGATTTTGCTCGACTCTGAGGGGGAGCAGTACGTCGCTGGCAGCGATGGCACGGTTCGTTCGGCTTCGGGATCTCCCACGGATTTCATGCTCGATTCTGATGGTTGCCTGCGTGATGGCGCGGCCCAGCTCGGGCACGTCGAAACCGCTCGAGATGAACTCACCGCTCCGCCCCTCACAGTCATGCCCACGAGTTACCTGTGGATGGTGGTAAGCGACGACGACGGAGAGACGTGGAGTGAACCCATCGATCTGAATCCTCAGGTCAAGGAGCCGTGGATGCCGTTCCTTGGGGCTTCACCCGGGACCGGTGTATGCGTGGAAAACGGGCCTTATTCCGGGCGGCTCGTGATGCCCGTGTACTACAGCGATACATCCGGGTCCTCCTTTGCGTGTGCGGCCCTTCTGAGTGATGATGCGGGCCACACCTGGCGCCTCGGTGGCTCTCCAAATGACTCTCGCGAGTGGCGTGGGTGTGACGAGGCATCGCTCTATGAGTCGAGCATCGTGGAAGTGGAAGGAGGCGAGCTTGTCGTGTTTGCACGCAATCAACACCCCTCCGGGAACGTTGCGGTGTCACGTAGCACTGACGGTGGCGAGACCTGGTCGAGTGTCTCGTATGATCCGCAGCTTACGGAGATCTTTAGCCAACCGAACGCTGTGCGAATCGACATGGACGGTCGAGAGGCAGTGGTGTTCGCCAATGCCAGTGCTCTTTTGCCCTTTCGCGGCTGCGGCACTCTCAGGCTTAGCATGGACGGCGCGCGCACATGGCCCCACAATCGCGTCTTCAATCCCCGCCACTACGTCTATCAATCGATGACTCAGCTGCCGAACGGCAACATTGGGCTGCTGTGGGAGCGCGAGTGGCACGGTCTCTTCTTCACGGAGATTCCGCTGACGTGGCTTACCGGCTCGCAAAGCACCCGCGTAGAGGCGTAGGACACACGTGGAGGCGGGAGCGATGGGCTCCCGCCTCCACGTGTGGTGTCGAGCGTTATAAGAGTGCGGGCGCCGCTGCGAGAAGGGTCTGAGTGTATGGATCCGTGGCATTGCGGAACACTTCTTCGCTCGGACCCGACTCAACGATCTTGCCGCGATTCATTACGATGAGCGTGTCGGAAACGAACCGCACCGTATTGATGTCGTGGGAAATGAACACGAGTCCAAGCCCGAGTTCCTTTTTAAGGTCGGTCAGGAGGTTGAGCACCTGCGCGCGTACCGACACGTCGAGGGCCGAAGTCGGCTCATCCGCGATGACGATGTCTGGCTCGAGCGCGAGAGCGCGCGCGATAGCGACGCGCTGTCGCTGACCACCCGAGATTTGCCGCGGCAAAACCGACAGTGCAGATTGCGGAAGGCCCACGAGGCGCACGAGCTCCTTGACCATCGCCAGGCGCTGCCGTTCCGTGCCGATACCATGCACGCGAAGTGGATCCATCAGGGTGTCCTGAACGATCATGCGTGGGTTGAGCGCTGTAGACGGATCCTGGAACACGACCGAGATTGCTCGACCACGTTCACGCCGCGCCGAGCGACTGCGCCGCAGATCGTTCCCCTTGAAGAACACTTTTCCACTCGTAGGCTGCTGGAGCCCCAACATCACGTTCGCAAGAGTCGATTTGCCAGAGCCGGATTCACCGACAATGCCGATGACTTCGCCGCGGCGCACCTGGACGCTGATTCCGTCGACCGCGCGAATTGTGTCGGGTTTGAGGATTGATCCCGTGCGCAGCGTGTGCACGACGTGGATGTCCTGGAGGTCGAGGACGGGCGGGTCGTTTGGGTCGTGTATGGAACTTTCGCGACCCGTGTGTGATGTGATGCTGTGACTCATTCCTGATCACCCCTGTGTGCGCTCGTTGCCGCATCCCGCGCAGGGCGGGCGGCGACGATAGATTCGGGAAGCCCCACGGTGGAAGCGACGCGATGTGTGGTACCGGGAACGTCCCACAGTCGTGGTTTCTCCGCGAGACCAATTTCCGGGGTCGAGGACCGCGGCGCGAAGCGGTCACCCGCGACGAACTCGCGCGGGGAGGGAACAGTGCCCTGGACCTGGTGGAGCCGTTCGGCCCCAGCTTCGATCGAGAGTACTGAACCGAGGAGGCCCTGCGTGTACTCATGTCGAGGATCTGTCAGCACCTCGGTCGTGGTGCCTTGCTCGACAACCTGACCTGCGTACATCACCGTGATCTTGTGCGCGAGCTGGGCGACGAGCGCGAGATCGTGGCTCACGAATAGCATGGCGAAACCGAGTTCCTCGCGCAGATGATTGAGGAGCTCAACGACCTGCTTTTGGACGGTCACGTCGAGCGCCGTCGTGGGCTCGTCGGCGATCACGAGTTTGGGGTCGCGCGTAAGGGCCATCGCGATGAGCACGCGCTGGCGTTGGCCGCCCGAAAGCTCGTGTGGGTAGCTCTTGAGTATGCGCTTTGGGTCGAGCCCGACGAGCTCAAGGAGCTCCTCGGCACTGCGTGTCCCGCCACGCTTGGTGAGCTGCGCCATCTGGCTCTTGATGAGCATAGACGGATTGAGCGAGCTGAGTGCGTCTTGATAGATCATCGCCATCTCACGTCCACGCATCTCGTTGAGTTGGCGCGTATTCATGTCGAGTAGGTTCTTCCCCTCGAGCGTCGCGGTGCCTCGAACATTGGCAGTCTTGGGCAGAAGGCCCATGATCGCCATCGACGTGACGGACTTGCCGGAGCCCGATTCGCCGACGAGCCCCATGGTTTCACCGGGACGGATGGTGAAATTCACTCCGTCAACGATGTCGACGTCGCCGTGAGCGTTCGGGAATGAGACGCGAAGATTGCGGACATCGAGGAGTGGTGCCGCTTCTGGGTCACCCTCGTAAATGAGACGATCATTGCGCTCGCGCTCTTTGATATGGAGCTTGTTAAGCGACTCCAGGAGCCTCGCGCGCGCCTTCGCAGGATCGATGAGGCCGAGCGTGTTGAGGCTTGCCTCGGGTGCTTCCTGTGCCTTCTTTTCGTCGGCCGCGACGTCGACGATCGTCTTTACGCGCGGTGAGGCGAAGGCGTCGGTCATCCCTTCCGAAAGAATGTTGAGGCTCAGGACTGTAATAAGGATCATGAGGCCTGGGAAGAAGGTGGGCCACCAGTACCCCGACAACAGGAGCTGCTTTCCTTGCGCAAGGATATTGCCCCACGACGGGTTCGGCGGTTGCACGCCCGCGTTGATGAAGCTCAGCGAAGCCTCGAGCACAATCGCATCGGCGACCAGGACTGTCGCGAACACGAGAATCGGGGCGAGGCAGTTGCGGGCGACGTGCTTGACAAGAATCCAGGGGATTCCGGCACCCATAACTTTCGAAGCATTCACGTAGTCTTCGCCAAACTGCGAAAGCACGTTGGCGCGCACGACTCGCGAGAGCTGCGGGACGTAGAGGAAGCCAATCGCCATGATGAGTACTGGCAAGGAGTTGCCAAACGCGGCAACGAAAACTGCGGCAAGCGCGATACCCGGAATGGACATGACGACGTCGAGGCAGCGCATGAGGATTTCGGAGGCCCATTTGTGGGCTGTTGCCGCAAATGACCCGAGTACAGCCGCGATGAGGAGGGCGAGCGCCGTTGCGCTCAAACCGATGATGAGGGAGGAACGAGCGCCATACACGACCCTCGCGAACACGTCTCGCCCGATCTGGTCGGTTCCGAAGAAGTGCTCGCCGCTCGGTGGCTTCACGGGCATGCCAGTCGCGAGTGGGTCGTGCGTTGTGATCACCGGGGCGAGGATCGCCGCGAGGATCAGGATCGCGAGAAAGACCGCCGCGAGGACGTTCATGGGGTTGAGGCCCCTGAGCGCTTTGAGGGTGCCGCCCGAGGAGCGCTGGAGTTTTGCGTCAAGATTTGGTCGCATTAGATGCTCCTAATCCGCGGGTTGATGAGCACGTAAAGGATGTCGACGAGCAAGTTGATGACGATGAATGCGATGGCCACGGTGAGTGTGACGCCCTGCACGAGATACACGTCGTTGCGCTGGATACCGTCGAGAATGAGCTTGCCCATTGCCTGAATGTTGAAGATGATCTCGATGATGACCGCACCACCCATGAGGTAGCCGACGCGAAGACCGAGCACTGTCACGGGTGTGATGAGCGCATTGCGAAGCACGTTTCGAGAGATCACGATCGGGTAGGGGATGCCGGCGCCGATCGCAGTGCGCACGTAGTCGCGGTCGAGTTCTTCCACCATCGAGGTACGAACGACGCGAGTGAGCGATCCTGCAACGGGAATAGCTCCCGCGATCGCGGGGAGCGTCATGTTCAGAAGATATTGCTGCGGGTCGTCAGCGAAGGATGTCCAGCCCGAGACAAGCGCAGGGAAGAAGCCCCAGCCGCCAGGAATGTCGCCGAGCCATTGAATAAGGAGAATCGCCAGCCAGAAACTCGGGGTAGCAAGCGAGGCAATCGAAAGCACGCGGATGATCTGGTCAACGAAGGTGTCGCGATAGAGCGCAGCGAGGACGCCCAGTGTGAACGAAAGGATGACCGCGATGATAAGGCTGAGGAAGGTCAGTTCTAGGGTTCGTGGGAAGGCCTGCGCCACCATTTCGGTCACGGGAACACCGCCCGAAGAGGTGCCGAGATCCCCGGTGAAAAGCCCGCCGAGGAATGAGAAGAACCGCACGAGAAGCGGATCATTGAGGCCGTGTAGCTCGCGGTAGTTGTTGAGGGCTTCGGCCGAGGCGGCTTCGCCGAGTGCGAGCCGTGCCGGGTCTACGTTGGAAAAGCTCATCACGATGAAAACGAGCAGAGCGACCCCAACGACCATGAAGGGCAGGGAGATGAGCCTTCGGCCAATGAGTCTTGCGAATTGAGCCATGCGACTTTGTCCTTAGAAATGAGCGCCATTGCTGGCGCGTGGGCCGGGAGACGAGGTGGAGTGGGAACACCTCGCCTCCCGGCGAGAGTGGGGACCTCGGTTAGAGAGTCGTGCCGACGTTGACGAAGCTCAGGCCCGTGAGTGAAATCGGCTTGAAGTCGATGAGGGTCTCAGCGTTGTACGCGGTCGGGGTCTTGCGGTGGAACAGCGGGTAAAGCGGAACCTCGTTCGAGATGAGATCGAAAGCGGCGTGCCACGCTTCGAGTTGAGCGGCCTCTTCAGTCGCCTGGATGCCTTTATCGAGCAGCTCCTGGAGTTGGTTGTAAGCCTCGCTACCCTTCCAGTGCATGCGAGAATCCGTCCACGTGTCACCCGCGTACCACCAGCGCATGAGCAAGTCAGCATCGGAGCCGAAAACCGACGGGTCGCCGGGGGCGATTACGACGTCGTAGGCTTCCGGTTTACCGTCGATCGTCGTGTATACCTCGGCCGACTGCTTTTGCTCGAAGTGCACGGTGACGCCGGTTGCCTTGAGAGATTCCTGAATGATGGGTGTCACCTGCTGGACCCAGTCGTGGTCGGTGCACAGCATGCGGAACTCTGTGAGACCGGTTTCCCCAAAGAGTTTCTTAGCCATGTCGGCATCGTGCGAGTAGACGGTCGCGGCCTCCTTGTAAGCCGGATTCTCCTTGTCCACGAAGCACGTGGCAGCGGTCGCCTGCCCAGCGAGGGCCGTCTCGATGACCTTGTCCATGTCGATCGCGTAGAGGAACGCCTGGCGGTTCTTGACATTAGCGAAGGGGTTGCCTTCGGTGTTGTTGAACATCGCGAAAAGAAGACCGAAACCCTGTACGGAGTCGACGGTTGCGACGGACTTGAGAGCATCGATCGAGAGGTAGGGAACCGAGTCGATCGCCTGCACATCACCTGACTGGAGCGAGTTAGTACGAGTCGCAGCGTCGGGGATGACCTGCCATTCCATCGTCTTCGCGCGCGCCGGCTTCTGCCCGGTGTAGTCATCGTTACGCTCGAACTTCACGATCTTTGAAGCAGCACCGTTATCGATCATCTTCCACGCACCCGTGCCAATGGGGTTTGCGTCAAATGCGGCGGCGTCCTTTTCGACGGCGGCCTTCGGGACGATCTTGACGACAGCAAGGCGCTCGGCAAGTGGGCCAACGGGATGCTTGAGTGCGATGCTTACCCCGTTGTCACCATTCTCCTTGACCGAGTCAATGAAGGAAATGAACTGCGAGTAGAGCGAGTTATTGGCAGGGTCGAGGACGCGTTCAAAGGAGAATACGACGTCCGCGGGGGTTACGGGGGAGCCGTCATGGAACTTAGCGTCCTTGCGGAGCTCAATATCAACGGTCGTATTGTCGCCCTTCGGGAGCTCAGACGCGAGTGCTGGATAAACCTCGCCTGTTGCAGGGTCGAGTTCCGTGAGGCCTTCGAGGGTGTGCCAATTGACCGCGATTGTGAGTGCTGAGGTCGTGGTCATGGGGTCATAGCCGTTGGTTCCGAGCTCGTAGGAGATCGAGGCCTTGATCGTGCCGTCCGCGTTAGCCTTGCCGGCACTGGCGCCTGACCCTCCGGAGCCGCCGGACTTTTTGTCCGAGGGGGCGCACGCAGTGATGGCGGCGACCAGACCCGCGGCGCTTGCCGTGAGGGCGCCGGTCTTAAGAACTGAGCGGCGAGAGACAGTGCGTGAGTTGCTCACTTTTGCTCCTTTGCAAAGGGGGTGAGGGGATACTTCCCCGTACGGAGACATCAGACGTCTGATGACTGCTGTTAGCATATGGGGAGTCCCGAGACTTTGTCAACGTCGCTGAGATAGCGATACTGGAGGCTCGGAGCACGAGAAAGGTAGATCGTGGTCGAAGTACCCAAGGCACGCGAACTCGATGGTGGCGCACAGCCAAGCAAGCGCCGCACCGCAGGTAATGCAACGGTGGATGCGATCAAGGATTACATTCTTGAACACCGCTTGCATCCGGGAGATCCGCTCCCCACGGAAGCGGTGCTACAAGAGATTCTCGGCGTCTCCCGTTCGAGCGTGCGCGAGGCTCTCCGCACTCTCCAATCTCTCGATATCGTCTCGATTCAGCACGGACGCGGCATGAGCGTGGGAGGTCTGTCTTTCTCCCCCATGATCGAGGCTGTACTTTTTCGCGCGCGTCTCAATGCCAAAGATGATCTGAGCACGCTGCGTGAAGTGGTCGAGGTGCGCATGGCACTCGACCTCTCACTCACAGATGAGCTGATCTCGGCCTACCGCGGTTCTTCGCAGCCGAAGCTCCGTCAACACGTCGAGAACATGCGTGAATGCGTCGCGGCGGGGGAGGGCTTCGCCCCATGCGACGAAGCGTTCCACTCCGACCTGCTTGCGGTGACAAGCAACCACATGATGCAACAGCTCGGTATGGCATTTTGGCGGATCCACACCGCCGCCGTCCCCGCGGCGGGCCTCCCGCAAGCGCGAGACATTAGCGACACCGTGAATGCCCACGACGCCATCATTGACGCGCTTGTCGCGGGTGATCCCGCGGCTTATCGTGAGGCTGTCGTCGAACACTATCGCCCGCTTAGGCGCCTCCTCGAAGTCGCCGCCGACTAGCGCTTCTTCTCCATCTGCGACGGCGGGGTCGCCGTCGCAGCGATGAAGCCCAGGGCGTTTGTGTCGGGAAGGTCGGCAACCTTGGAGGTGTCGATTGCGCTTAGCGCGCGCAGCCACATGAGTGGGTACAGGGGAAGTTCTGTGGCAATCCGATCCATCAGTTTTTGCCATGCGCGCTGGAGGTCCTCACCCATGAGGTCGAGGCGCGCGCTGCGGTCGAGCACGTCGCGGATCTCGGCGAGAAGTTCGCTTTCGCCGAGGTGCAATCGAGAATCAGCCCAGAAAGGTGAAGCGTAGAGGGAGCGAAGAAGCGTGTCGGGATGAAAGCCCGTGAATGCTGGATCCAGGCACACGAGGGCGGCGTCCCAGCCGTCGGAATCTTCCTCCATGCGCTTCACGGCATCCCACCAGGGAAGTATCTCGAGCTCGGCCTCGAGCCCGACCTCCTTGAGATTGCCCTTGAGGAACTCGGCGACGGCGCGGGTCCAGGGCTCGTTGCTCGCGAGCAAGCGAATCGTGCTGATCTCCGCGCGCGCAAAGAGGTCGCGCGCTTCCTCCGGGGCATAGGTGTAGACGCTCCTGGAGGCGTTGAAGCCGGGGGTTCCGGGGTACATGGGGCTCTTGACCGGATCGACGTATGTGGCGAAGACCTGCTTTGCGCATCCTTGATAGTCGAAGGCCTTCATAAAGCCGCGTCGAGCTTCGAGTGTGGAAAACGCCCGGCCCTCATCATGATTGAACATCGCGTACACCGCGGCTTTGCTCTTCTGGGAGCCGAGGTGGAGCGTGCTGTTCTTGGCCCGGGAGCTTTTCGCTAGTTCGCGGTATTTCGCTGGGGGCACGGGAAGTGCCACCTGCATGCTGCCGTCCATGACCGCGTCAGCGATCGCGGATTCGCTGTGCTCGACGTGCCAGGTCATGGTTTCGTAGAGCGCCGGGAACACTCCCGAGTACTGGTCGAATGCTTCAAAAGCTAGTGTTTGGCTCGCGGCGTCGCGCTCCTTGATGCGCCATGGCCCGGTGCCATTGGGATGGTCGAGGAGCGAGGCGGGGTCGGTGCCCTCGGGGATAATTTTGACGAGGGAGAGGCGCTCGTTGATCTCGGGCGTGGAGTACTTGAGGCGGAGCTGGACGATATTGTCGGCCACCTGGACGGCGTGGTCGAAGAAGTCGAGAAGCTCGCGGTTGGGGAATTTGTTTTTTTCGTCGAGTGCGGCCTCGAAAGAGTAGATGACGTCGGCGGGGGTTACGGGCATGCCGTCGTGAAAGATCGCGCCGTCGCGAAGGGACACATCGATGACGGCGTCGGCGGGATTGAAGAGCTTTTGCGAGAGGCCCGGCTGCGTTGTGCCGGTCGTCGGATCCATGATGGACAAGCCCTCGTACACGTGCCACAGCGCAGCGGTGTTCTGAAGGGAGCGCGTCGTGAACGGGCTGAGGCCGTCACTTCCGAGCGGCGCGCTGAGAATAACGTCGAGGTGCCCTGTGGGGACGGGGAGGTTGAACTGCTCCGCGACCGAGAGGTGGTCCGCGTCCGGTGAGCTTTGGCAGCCCGCGGCGGTAGTTGCGAGGGCAAGAGCGCTGAGAGAGGCGCCTGCCGTAAGAAAGGCGCGCCGGCTGGTGGTGCGTGCGGGTCCGGTCATGGTCTCCAGAGTAATAGGTGTGCAGAGTCGGTTGTGGAGGTGCGGGTGTGGTGTGTGACGTGGCGAGAGGAGTCACGGGTGTTTGGGGAGCGCGGGCGATACGCTCACACGTAGATGCGGGGTCCGACGCTGCCCGCACACCATCGCGACCGAGGGATCTGAGGAGGCGGCCATGAGCGCAGGCGAAGTGGATGTCGAGAGCTATCGGCGACTGAGCGAGGACATCGCCTCGGCGATCGCGCTCCTGAGCGCGCGCGTGGGGCGCTGGGATCTCGTCACCCCGATCGACTCGTTCCTTGATGTGTCGTATGACCCTCCCACGATGGTGGTGAGTCTCTATTCCCTCTCGCGGGCGGCGGAGGCTCTTGAACAGACGGGTACGTGTGCGCTGAGCGTCCTTGGCGATCAACAGCAGGGTCTCGCCGAGCGGTTTAGCGAGCCCGGCCTTCCGCTGCAGGGGATGCTCGAGTCGGTTGCGCACACGCGTGACGGGGTGGGCAACGCCCTCATCGAGGGATCGCTCGCGACCTTTAGTCTCGAGGTCGAGTCGTCGCACGAAGCTGCGACCCACACGCTCTTTGTGTGCCGCGTGCGTGAGGTGCACCAGGGGCCTGCGCGTTCGCCGCTTGTGAGATTTTCGAAGCGATATGCGAGTCTGTAGGGCGTCAAAGAGATTCGCGACACGCTCGGCGTAGGCGGCGCGCAGATCCACCCCTTCACCTCTACAATGTTCGCGATACGCGCGCGTTTGTGCCGTGCCGCCTTCTCGGCGCTTCCCTGCACCGGCGTGCCGCGCGACACTAATGAGGGAGCCCATGGCGAAGGATCAGGTGCCGGAAAACAGCGACGATCGAGTCCAGGCGGGAACCGACCCCGCTGAGGGCTGGATTTTTGTTCCCGAACCGGGCACGCTCCCCACCGAAAAGCTCCCCGATAGCGAGGATTTCGAGCGCTTCAGGATGCAGCGCGCGAACCTCGAGGGGGAGGCCGAGCACTATTTCGCGCCAGGCCTCGCGCCGCACGAGCCCGCGACCGAGACCGCGGAGATCGCGCTTCCACCCGCGCCGGCCCCTCACGCGTACGCGCGCTCGGGCGCAACCCCCTCGGCCGCGCCGAAACCCCGCTCCATGCAGCTTCCGCCGCAATTCAGCGACTTGAGCGGTTGGGATGCACTGCGCGACATCATCGCAGTTCTCGCATTCGGCTCGAGCTTCACGACGACGTATACGCACGCCCCCGATGCGCTGCCCGGGTGGATCCCTGCCCTCGCCGGGGGCATTGGTATTGCGGCAATCCTCGCGGTGTATCTCCTGCGGTGGGTGCCCGCTTACATGAAGGATCCGAAGCCCCGGGGGCCGGAGCACTTTTCCTACCTCGGCGTCGTGCGGAAGGTCGGCATGCTTCCCGCGTTCGCGGCGTCGATTGGGGTGCTCGGCTACGACCTTGTCGCGTCCATCCCCGACCTCCTTACACCGCTTCCCGAAGGGCCGCGCGTGGGCGTCGGCGTCTCCGTTGCGCTGCTTCTCTTTGGAGCAGTGATGGGCTCCGAGCGGCGCGGCTTCGAGGGGTATGTTCCCGGCGCCGCAGCGAAAGCGCGCGCAGGTCGATGGATACTCGTGCTTCGCGTGCTTCTGCTCGTGAGCTTTGCTCTGTCTCTCGTCATGGTTGTCGGTAAAGCCGTCAACGGTGATCCGGCGTTCGCACTCGTGACTCTTTCGAACTCCCTCGGCTCGCTCGCGCTTGGGCTTTTCATCGCTAATCCGAAGCTCAACGAGCAGCCCTCGTGGTACGTGTTCCTCGTGGGGGCTACTGCGGCCATGGTCGTCGGCGCAGCGGCCGACAACTCGCTGCGGCTCGAGTATGCCGCACCGGGAAGCTTCTCGACCTCGTACGTGTGGCTTCCGTTCGCGTTCGCGGCATTCGGCCTGCTTCTCTCGCGCTCCTACGTGCGCTCGAGCACGCACAACTTCAAACGCGTCGATTGGCTCATGTACGCGGCGCGCACTTTCGAGTTTTCGCGCACCATGCACGGTGTGGCTTTCGCGGCAGTGCTCGTCTACTTCGCGGCGATTCTCGTGGGCTACGACGCGCGAGGTGGTTCGGGCCTCGTGATCCTCCAACTTCTCCTCGTGGCTCTTCTCGCGCTCCTGTCTCACTTCGGCCGCAAGGCCCTCGTGCGAAAGAACGCGGTCAAGGCGCGCGGTCACGCCGTATCGATCGGCGCGGCTCTCACGCTGCTCGGCTTCCTCGGTGTCATCGTGTTCTCGGTCGTCACTGGCGCCGCTGCCGGCCTTACGAACGGCGGACTCGGCCTCGTCGCGGGCATCACCGCTGCCTTGATGATCACCGTCCCCGCGCCCGTGCGTGACGAACATGGCGTTCCGGATCTCGAACGCACGTTCGTCGAGTTCCGTGCGCGCATCAACGGCGCAGCTGGCGCGACAGCCTTCCTTCCCGATGTGTCCGAAGCCCGGCGTCGGACACACCGTTTCCCCTCGAGCGTTTCCCCCGAGGCGCTTTCGCCGGCCACCCCTGATCCCGACCCCGCCAAGGAGTCGTAACCCCTATCCCCAAAAGAAAGGCCGCCATGCCACTGTGGAAAATTCATGGAAATGGGCTCACCGTTGAGCCAGGAAAAGTCGTTCTTCCTTCCGAACGGCTCGCATGGCCGGTCACGATTGGGATCGGCGCCCAGCACGTCATTGCGATGTTCGGCGCAACATTTCTCGTCCCGCTCCTGACGAAGTTCCCCCCATCGACGACGCTCCTCTTTTCGGGCCTCGGCACGATCCTGTTCCTCGTCATTACACGTAATCGAGTCCCCAGCTATCTAGGAAGCTCGTTCGCGTTCATCGCCCCGATTGTGGCGGCTACAAAGGCTCACGACATGGGCACTGCGCTCGGCGCCGTGCTTCTCACGGGCCTCGCGCTCGCCCTCGTCGGAGTGATCGTGCAGTTCGTCGGCACACGGTGGATCGCCGTGCTCATGCCGCCCGTCGTCATGGGTGCCATCGTCGCCCTGATCGGTTTCAACCTCGCGCCCACGGCCTACAAAAACTTCCAGCAGTCGGCCCTTACCGCGACGGTGACGCTTTTCGCGGTCGTCCTGTGCACGGCGCTTTTCAAGGGCATCCTCGGGCGCGTCTCCGTTCTCCTCGGCGTTCTCGTGGGCTACCTGTTTGCCCTCGCGCGCGGCGAAGTTGACCTCACTGCCTTCTATAAGGCGCCGTGGATCGGCCTTCCCGAGTTCCACCACCCGCACTTTGATCTCTCGGTTCTTCCGATGTTTCTTCCGGTGGTCCTCGTCCTCATTGCGGAGAACGTGGGGCATGTGACGTCGGTGGGGTCGATGACCGGCGAGGATCTCGACCACATGGTGGGCCGCACACTCTTCTCTGATGGCATCGCGACGGCCCTCTCGGCGACGTTCGGTGGTTCGCCCACAACCACCTACGGCGAGAACATCGGCGTCATGAGCGCAACTCGCGTCTACTCGACTGCTGCCTACTGGGTTGCCGGTATTGCCGCGATCGCCCTGTCGATGTCGCCGAAGATCGGCCAGCTCATCTTCTCGATCCCGGCTGGGGTGCTCGGTGGCGTGACCTTCGTGCTCTACGGCCTCATCGGCATCGTGGGCGTGCGCATGTGGGTCGACGGACGGGTTGATTTCTCTCGGCCTCGCAACCAGATGACGGCGGGCGTCGCCCTCGTCGTGGGCATCGCGAACGTGACGTGGACGTTCGGCCCCAAGGACGCCGGCATCACCTTCAACGGCATTGCGCTCGGCACCCTTGCGGCGCTCGTGATCTACCACCTCATGACGGTAATTGGGAAGGTCACGGGCACCGAGGTTGCGGAGGATTCCGACGCTCGCTCAGCGACAGCGGAAGCCACCTCTACGCGATGACTGCCGAGCAACCGTCCAAGAGAGTGCGTACGGGCTGGGCGCCGATCCTCACCTCGGGGACTCGCGTGACGGCCCGCTACGCGCTTGACCCGCGGACCCATGAGGGGCGCGAGAAGGTCGCAGATGCCCTCGGCTACGTTGTTGAAACAGACGAGGAAACGGTCACTATCCACACGAAACGTGGATACGCGAGGATTCCTCGCGTGTTGATCGTGGCCGTTCGGGAGGTTCCCCCGCCGCCTCGCTAGACTTGGGCCATGACTTCTAGCACTACTCTCGTTCGCCGTCCGTTTGAAGGCCTCATCGCCGAACACGATCTCGTGGCGATGCGCCAACTCATCCCATCGGCGACCCTCGAGGCGAAGATTGCCCCCGAGTTTGGCGGTGGCGATGCCGTGATCGCCACGATCCTCCCCATGAACTGGGCGGCGATCAAGCGCGATAACGGCACCGTCATGCTCGGCATGCAAGCGAGCGTTCCCGGTAATGACACTTCGCGCGGTCTCGGCGCAGCGCTCAAGCAAGCGCTTGATTCGGAGCCCGGAACGTCAGTGACGACCGTGAAGGTTGCGGAGGATTCACCGCGGCTTCAGGACATCCTCGTCATTGAGGAGGGCTACACGGTCGACGTGCACGACTCGTTCGAGTACTGGCTCGGTGCCGGTGCGGAGCGCACCGAGCAGATCGAGCAGGGCCTCGAGCAGGCCAACGAGGCGATCATGCCGACGGCGGCCGTCGGCGGGCTGCCGCACGCGTATTGGGTCGATGCAGGCCCCAAGGAGCATCTGCGCTGGGTTCTCGACGAAAGCGAAGACCGCGTGATCGACGCGGTTGCGCGCCTGCACGCGAAGCGTCAGTCGGGTATCGCCGAGGGCACGCGCTACGTGGGCTCGTTCCGTGCTGATGGCCTCACGATTCCCGTATGGGACCTGCCGAAGGGCTTCGGCGTCGAGGGCGTGGAAAATGAGGTTCCCGAGTTCCTCAAGCGTTTCGAAGCGGCGCTTTCGAGCGAGGAGCCGTTTACGGCTCTCGAGCGTCGCGCGCGCGGCGGAATTGTCGCACGTGAGGTGACCCTGCGATGAGCAGCGTCGACGCCGCGCAGATGGGAGGTGCGCGACCCACGCGGGTCGCGGTTGTCATCCCCGCGAAAGACGAGGCTGAACGCATCGAACGGACCGTTGCCGCCTCGTTCACGATCCGCGGCGTCGACCTCGTTGTCGTTGTCGATGATGGCTCATCCGATGCCACGGCGGCTCTTGCGAAGGGCGCCGGTGCGGTAGTGGTGCGTCACCGCACCAATCGCGGCAAGGCGGCAGCGATGGCGACCGGTGCGCGGGTCGTGCACATGCGCGAGGAGACCGAGCACGCTGAACGGCTCAACGCCGCAGCAATCCCCAGCCAGGCGGTTGAGCCGCCACGCGCGCTTCTCTTTATCGATGCCGACATGCAGGATTCGGCCTCAGGTGCGCAACCTCTCGTCGAGGCGGTCCTTGAGGACGGCGTGGATATGGCGATCGCGACGCTCCCCGCGCAAGAGGGCGCAGCTGGCATGGGCTTCGTGGTGAAAACGGCCCGCAACGGAATCCGCAAGGCCACCGGGTTCGAGACCGTACAGCCTCTCAGCGGAACGCGCTGTATCACGCGCGAAACCTGGGATGCCGTGCAGCCTCTCGCCGCTGGGTGGGGCGTGGAAACCGGCCTGACGATTGACGCGCTTCACCAGGGGTTTTGGGTCAAGGAGATCCCTGCCGACCTCACGCATCGCGCTACCGGCAAGGATCTGCGCTCGCAGCTTCATCGCGCAAACCAGCTGAAGGACGTCATGCGCGCGCTCTCGAAGCGGCGGTCTCTTTCGCCGAATGATCCGCTTGGCGAGGACGGTGAGGTGCGGACGCTCACGGGTGATCGCACCGAGGCGCCTGAGTTCGTGGAGAACCCTCCCGTGAAGCACTTCGCGGTACCGTCCCTCGAGAAGAACGCGCAGGTTAAAGCTCCTTCGGAGGAGCCGGTGGATGAGCCTCGCGAGGAGCCCGAGCAGTAAGTGCCGCGCGAGCCGCAAGGCTGAGTGCGAGGCCCACGACGTAGGCGAGGCCCACGAGAACGAGACCGGTGTCGTTCGTGAACGCCCCGATCCACGCGCCAGCTATGGCTGCGAGGCGTATGGCATAGAGGTGGGGGAGTTCGTGCGCGAGGCGCCCCCGCCGCACCGCGCCGTAGGTGAGCGCGATGGTCACGAGCACCGGCGGGGCCATGAGAAGTGGCGAATAGAGCGTGAGCGGCTCGAGCATGCGCATCGTGCGATCCGAAAACACGGCCCAGAACTGTGAAGCGGCGCCCGCGAGCGATCCTGCGTCCACGAGCGTCGCGACGAACTCGCCGAGATGCGTGCGCGAGGAGGCGGGGCGCATGTAGTCGAGAGCGCCCGCGAGGGCAAACACCCCTGTTCCCGCCGCGAGTGCGGCGAGAATGTGCCACGGTCGCAGCCGGATCCCACTCAGGGCGAGGCAGGCCACGAGGGTCACCGGGGCGTAGATGAGGGCGCTTCCGGCGTCGGCCCCCATGCCCGGCGCGATCGAACAAAGCCCCACGATCAGGCCCGTCGCTGCCACGAGAGTGACGCGTGCCAATCCCGCTCGCCGGCCGGCTGTGAAGGTGGGAAGTGCGTGTATGAGCATGCCCACCCCGAGCGCCCATGCCGCGAGTGTGATTCCCGTGATGTGGTTGCTCAACCCGTAGAACCGTCCGCCGTAAATCGGTTGATTTCCGAGTAGCGAGGTGAAGCTCGCGTGCGAGCCGAGCGCGGCGTCGAGGAGGATCGCGCCGGCCGTCATGAGAGCCGCGAGTGCGGGGGTGAGGAGCCGGCGACTGCGGTCGGGGAGCGCCGAGGCGAGTAGGCGTACGCCGAAAGTGAGGCCTGCGCCGAGCGCAGCTGTGCCGATGATCGTCCACGCCGCGATCGCGAGAAGAGGATGAATGCCGAGGTTAACGAGGGTGCTGAGCGGCAGGATGCTCGAGGTGTAGCCCACGGGGATCGCGAGGATACTGACGTTCGCGACAGTTCGCGCCGCCGGGACATGCCGCGCGAGGGCACCCGCGATCAGCAAGACCGCGACGATCGCGCCGAGCAGAGGGGCGAGGGAATCCTCGGTGGTGCGGGACGCGAACGTGACCTCGCGGGCGTGCGCGAGCTGAGTGCCTTTGGTGGTGGGGGTTCCGACAGCGGCTCGGCCGATACCGAGCTGCTCCGTGCCGGTGAAGCTTGCCGCGAGGTCGAGATTCATGACGACGCCGACCTGGCGCGTCGACGGGCTCGTGAGAAACGCCGGACCCCAGCGCGAATCGATGTACACCTGAAGGTTGAGCGGTGTGGGAAGCGCGTCGTAGCCGCGCGTATGCTCCACCTCGTACGTGTCCGCGGGGGAGGGTTTGAGGGAGCCGACGCTTGCGAGTGCCACTCCGCGCTCGCCACAATCACCCGCGTACTTCGCGAACGCTGCATCGATGTCGCGAACACTTCGTTCGTGCTCGAGCCTACTCACTCCTCGACCGGTTGCGACGTCGCCGAGATCGACGAGAGAGATGCCGACTTCGGCGAGGGCGGAGGTGGCGTCGGACAGCTCGACTTCTCCCGGTGTGCCGCTCGCCCCGTTGGTGCTCGCGTGCGTCAGTGCCGGTGTGCGCGTGCCCGTGGCGAGAGTAGCGAGTCCCTGACGTTTCGTGGGCATGACCGATTCGCTCGAGAGGGCGAGCCCTGCCGTGCCGGAATTCTCGGCAAAACACCACAGGGTCGGGGTGTCCTCTTTCGTGATGTCATTCCACGTGAGGCCGCTTGTCACGAACACCGTGTGGACCGCACCCTCGGGGGGTGCCGCGTCCTTGCGAAGACTTCCCCAGTGGAGGGAAGGGGCAAGGATGAGTGCAGCGAGGAGCGCGAGGCACGCGCCCACAATGGCCGCGCCCGCGAGGCGCTCACGCGTATGAGAGGTGTCGTGCATGGACTCAAGCGTAGCGATCGCGCACATGCCCGTACTCTTAGTGACATGCGATATGGATTCCTCGGCCCCGAGACAACTTTCACCCATCAGGCACTCCTCCAAGCGCTCATGGGTCCGCTGCCGGTGCGACCCGACGATGGGGAGCACACGCTCGTGCCCTACCGAAGCGTCGCCGAAGCGATCGGCGATCTCGTTGCCGGCGACGTCGACGCAATGATGGCCCCGATCGAGAACTCAGTCGAGGGAGGGGTCTCAGGCACTCTCGATGTGCTCGCCGCAACCGGTGGCATCACGATCGTGGCCGAGCAGATAGTTCCCATCACCTTTGTGCTTGCGACGCGCGTGCCGTCGAGCCTCGACGCTCTTGAGGCCGTCTACTCTCACCCGCATGCGCAGGCCCAGTGCCAGGGGTTCGTGCGCGGCAAAATTCCCGGCGCATCGCCGCAGCCCGCGCTTTCGACCGCCGCTGCGGCCCGCGAGATCGCGGAGCTTGACGACGCAGATCCGCGTGCCCGCACCGCCGCGGCGATTTGCTCGCCGCTCGCCGCCGAACATTTTGGGCTGCACGTCGTCTCCGAGGGGATCGAGGATACGAAAGGTGCCGAAACCCGCTTTGTGCTCGTGGAGCGCGACGGTCTCATCCCCGCGCGCACGGGCGCGGACAAAACAACGATCGTCGCCCACCTCGCTCACGACCGCTCCGGCTCCCTCCTCGAGATGCTCGAGGTGCTCAGCTCCAACGGCGTTAACCTCTCCCGCATCGAATCAAGACCCATCGGTGACGCGCTCGGCCGCTACTCCTTCTCCCTCGACCTCGAGGGCCACATCGAGGACCGCCGAGTCGCCTCGGCACTGCGCGGCCTGCACCGCATCTGCTCGCGCATCGTGTTCCTCGGCTCCTACAGCCGGGCCGACGGTTCAGTGCCCTACGTCGTCGACCACAACACCGACACGGCATACGAGGAAGCCCGCAGCTTCGTTGCAGGCCTCGAGGCGCTCATCGCCCGAGACTGACGCCGCCTAGCGGGCACAGCGAATGAGGAGCGCGCCCGCATCGACACGCGTCACGAGGTGCGTGGCGTTGCCGACGTAGTCGCCGTCGACCTGCACTGGGAGAGCTTTCGACGTGCTCACGACAGCCTCACGGGCCTGGAACGTGCGGTGGTTGGAGATTTTCGCGAGAGTTTTGGGTCCTCCCGGAAGCACGAGCTGGCCGAGAATCTGAGAGAAGCCCGCCGCGCCCTTCCAGTCGAGGGCGAGAATCTCGAGGGAGCCGTTTGAGCGATCAGCTCCGGGCATGAGCGTAATACCGCCCGGAAGGCGCCCCACGTTGCCGATCATGACGGTGCGAGCCTTGAGCGACTTCGCGGAGCGCCCATCGAGTTCGAGGTCGACGCTTTGCCCGCGTCCCACGATCTTCTTCGCTCCCGCCACCACGTAGGCGAGCCAGCCCACGGCCTTCTTGAGCTTCGAGTTGGTGTTCTCCATGACGACCGCGTCGAAACCGAAGCCCGCGATCACGAGGAACGGTTCTTCCTTCGCATCACTCGCATCCTCGAGGCTCTCGCCGTGCTGCAGGTAGCCGAGGTCCGCAGTGAGGGCCTCACCCGTGAGGGCGACCTTGATGGCGCCGCGGAGATTATCGATCGGAATGTCGAGGTTGCGCGCAAAAAGGTTACCGGTGCCCATCGGGATAATCCCGAGCGCGACGTCGCTGTGCGCAAGCCCCGCCGCGACGAGGCGCACCGTGCCATCGCCGCCGGCCGCAAGGACCACCGAGCAGCCGTCGGACACCGCCTGTTGAGCCTGACCGAAGCCCGCATCCTCCACGGTCGTTTCGTAGAACGACACCTGAGCATCCGGGTCCACATTGAAGACGTGGCTCACGACCCGGCCGCGAAATTCGGCGACATCCTTGAGTTTTGACGGGTTGACAACGACCCCAACGTGTAGCTTTTCCACCGCTCCAGCATACGTGGACGGCGCGGCACTGTACCCTGGAAAACATGATCGATCTGCGATTGCTCCGTGAGAACCCTGAACGCGTGCGCGAGGCCCAAAAAGCGCGGCGCCGCGACCCCAAAACCGTCGACGCCGTGCTTGAAGCCGATCAGGCCTGGCGCGAGGCCACGCAGTCTTTCGAGTCGCTGCGTGCCGAACAGAAAACCTTCGGAAAGAAGGTCGCCCAGGCCAAGGGCGAGGAAAAGCAGGCCCTCGTCGCCGAAGCGAAAGAGCTGAGCCAGAAGGTCAAGGACCTCGAGCAGCGCGCGAGTGAAGCGGAAGAGGCTCGTGAAAAGGCGCTGCGCGCGATCCCCAATATTGCGGAAGGCGCTCCCGAGGGGCTCGAAGAGGACTTTGAGGTCCGCGAAACCCACGGGGATATCCCGAACTTCGACTTCGACGTGCGGGACCACCTCGACATCGCCGAAAAACTCAGGGCGATCGACATGCAGCGCGGCGCGAAGGTTTCCGGCTCGCGTTTCTACTTCCTCACCGGGGTGGGTGCGCAACTTGAGCTCGCGATTCTCAATGCCGCACTCGACAAGGCAACCCGTGCGGGCTTCACGCCCGTCATCACGCCCACCCTCGTCCTACCTGAAACGATGGATGGCACCGGCTTCCTCGGTGAACACGCCGATGAGGTCTACCACCTCGACAAGGACGACGACCTCTACCTCGTCGGCACGAGCGAGGTCGCGCTCGCGGGCTATCACCGCGACGAAGTTCTCGACCTCGACAATGGGCCCCTGCGCTACGCCGGGTGGAGCGCGTGCTACCGCCGCGAAGCTGGGAGCTATGGCAAGGACACGCGCGGCATCATCCGCGTCCACCAGTTCCACAAGGTCGAGATGTTCTCGTACTGCAAGCTCGAGGACTCCTACGAGGAACACGAGAGGCTCCTCGACATGGAGCGCGAGATGATGGCGCTCATCGATGTGCCCTACCGCGTGATCGATACCGCCGCTGGTGATCTCGGCACATCCGCAGCCCGCAAGTTTGACTGCGAAGCATGGGTGCCGAGCCAAAACACGTACCGCGAGCTCACGTCCACGTCGAACTGCACGCAGTTCCAGGCGCGCCGCCTCAACATCCGCGAGCGGGTGGACGGGGCGCTGCGCCCGGTCGCAACCCTCAACGGCACTCTTGGCACGACCCGCTTCATCGTCGCGCTGCTCGAGAATCACCAGCAGGCCGACGGCAGCGTCGTGGTTCCCGAGGGGCTGCGTCCCTACCTTGGTGGCCGCGAAATCTTCGAGGTTCGATGAGTCCCGCGCGTAGCACCAAGGGCTTTGACGAGGCGCACCTTCGCGCTCTGCTCGAGCCTCTCGCGGGGCACCGAGCCCTGATTGGCCTCGACGTGGACGGTACCCTCGTTGACCACGCCGGCATCATGGACCCGCGGGTGAAGAAGGCGCTTCACGCGGTGCGCGAAGCCGGCCACCACATCGTGATCGCGACGGGCCGCTCGCTCAACACGACCCTCCCGATCGTGCGTGTGGCGGGCGTGTCAGACGGCTGGTCGGTGAGCGCGAACGGTGCCGTGACCACGAAAATCACCGGGGCCGGCGACGACGACTACGAGATTGTCGAGACCGTTACTTTTGACCCCGAGCCCGCGCTACGCGCGATGTATCAGGCCGTCCCCACGGCGCGATTCGCGATTGAGAGGGCGAGCGGTGGCTTCATAGGGACCGAAAGCTTCGACGATCTCGACTTCGGCATCCAAGCGGAGCCGGCGAGTATCGAGGAGCTTTTCGGGGCGAAAGAGGTCGTGCGCGTCGTCGTGACAGCACCCGATATTCCCCTCGATGAGTTCGCGCGGATCGTCGAGCGCGCCGGCGTGAGCGGCTGTGAATACGCCGTGGGCTGGTCGAGCTGGCTCGACATGTCAGCGCCCGGCACGACGAAGGCCAGTGCGCTTGAAGCGTTGCGCGAGCGCCTTGGCGTGGATCCCGAGCACACCGTGACAGTTGGGGATGGCTCGAACGATGTGGAAATGCTCGACTGGGCAGCCGTCGGCGTGGCAATGGGCCAGGCGAGCGAGCGCGTGAAGTCGTACGCCGACGCCGAGACCCTCAGCATTGACGACCACGGCGCAGAACTAGTGCTGCGCCACCTTCTCTCTGCTGACCCTCGCTAGTTTTCTCCAGCCCGATAGCGCGTCGGGTAGGATGTACGGGCGCCTCGCAAACGGCGCAAGGAGAGTTGACAGAGCGGCCGAATGTGGCGGTCTTGAAAACCGCTGTGCAGCAACCCTGCACCAAGGGTTCAAATCCCTTACTCTCCGCACTAGAGCGCATGGGCTTGCCGTGTGCCGTTCCCCGTCTTCGACGTGCTTGGCGCGCCGGAGGCGGGGTTTTGTATTCCCTGCCGCGTATATACGTACGATCGAGAGAGTCGAGCCCCACTAAGGAGACAAGCATGAACATCAAACTCGCTCCGGGCGATAAGGCCCCCGACTTCGACCTCCCGCTCGCCGGTGGTGGCCGAATCACGCTCGCTGACCTTGCCGGCGACAGTGCCCTCATCTGGTTCTACCCTGCCGCCGGAACCTCGCTGTGCACACGTCAGGCACGCGATCTTCGAGATCATGCCGAAGAACTCACTGCGAATGGTGCGCGTATTCTCGGCATTTCCCCCGACCCGATTGAGAAGGTCGAGGAATTCGTGGAAAAAGAAAATCTTCCTTTTGCGATGGCCGCAGATGAGGACCATGCCGTCATGGAGGCGTACGGCGCTTGGGGCGAGAAAAACATGTACGGGGTGAAGAAAATGGGCGTGATCCGCTCGAGCTTCGTCATCGATGCTCATGGGGTGCTCACCGCAGTGAAGTATCGCGTTGGCACCCCGAAACACGTGGAGTTTGTGCGCAATGCTCTGAACCTCGATGCGCAAATGTGACGGCTCTCCATAAAGCTGAGAATGCACGGAAATAGGGGATGCTAGGTTTGTCCGCGTTCCTTTGTGGATCTCGAGAGCGTCACGAATGTGGACCTCAAGGGCTCTGCGAGGGGCGAGACTCATGGGCCGCTGGCCCTGACCAACACGAAAGGTTGACGATGTCTACTTTCATGCGTAAGAACCGTTCGATCTCCATCATCGCCGCTGCCGGCGTGCTCGCTTTCGGCCTCGCGGGCTGTGGCGCCTCCAACGACGCGAAGAAGGATGATTCCGCTTCGAAGGAGACCACGACCGCTTCAGAGACCAAGGAAGACTCGACGTCGAGCGAGAGCTCAGCCTCGGCCTCGGATTCGGGCGAGAGCACGGATTCCGGCAGCGGCGTTGTCACGGGAGACGACGTCGCTTCGAGCGTTCACGGGACGCCCGTAGAGCTTGACGAAACCCCCTTCACGGAAGAAGACAAGAAGAAGGGCGCACAGGTCGTGGCCGACTTCTTCACCAGTTCGCTCGATAAGAAGTTCGAAGATGCGTGCACGAACATGGTGGCGAGGAACGGGGGCGCCTACGAGCGCATGGATACCCCTGAGATCCGCGAACAGTGCGCTGCTCAGAACGAGCGAGTCCTCTCCAGCCAGGGCATCACCGAGGATCAGGCTGAGCAGATTAAGCAGGTGATGAAGCCCGAAAACCTTGAGATCCAGCCGAACGAGGACGGTACTGCCAAGGTTTTGTTCCAGGGCCAGGATCTCGGCATCTCGCTCCTCAAGGTGAAGGGCGCGGGTCCGCTCGTCGACATGAGGAATCTGTCTTCCTGATTCTCTCCATGGTTCGGGTCGGTCACCCGTGCTGAGGTGAGAGAAGAGTCAAGCCTGGGTGGCTCGGTAGTGTCGTCTACCGAGCCACCTTCGCTTTTTAACGGCGACAGTTCGAAATGTGGGAGTGGTCGTTGTCTTCTCGCAAGAGGTTGCGCAGGCTGAAAATACTGTGTGTGTCTCTCGAGGAAGATGCAGAAACGGGCGTTACCTTGGTCGCATCATAGGTGTGGGAAGCGCACTCACAGACGCACCGGAAGAAAGGCGATCATGTCCGCAACACTACGCACCGCTCGTGCACTCTACGCCGCCGCAGCCGCGGGATTGCTTATTTTGGGTGCCGCCGGTTGCGGTGCCGTCAATGAAACAAAGAAAGAATCCGCGTCTGCATCGCCGTCCGCAGAAACCTCGTCGCCAGCGCCTACGACATCGGCTAGTGAATTGCCCGAGCCAACTGAAAAACCGGCGACCCAGGGTGGTACGGAAAACCCGACGACCCAGGGTGGCACGGACTCGAAACCCGCACCTCCCAGTGACGGCGGTGGAGTCGCTCCGGGCTCAGGCACCGGCGGGATTGGGAGTGGTGGCCTTGCAGGTCTAGGCGAGCCTGTCGAGATTGATCCCACGCCCCTCACCGATCAGGAAAAGGAGCAGGGGAAACAGATGATGGCCGACCTTCTCGTGGCAATCACCACGGGTGGGGATTTCAGTTCGCTCTGCGACACCACCGTATTCAAGGAGCCTGACGGATCGATGCGTCGCATGGATACTACGCCCGAGTTGCGCGAGAAGTGTGTTCAAGCCATGGACAGTTTTTCGGGTCAGAACCAAGGTGGTAGCGGCGTGACCGAGGAACAAGCCAGATCGATGTTTGATCCTGCCACTTATGAGCTAAAAGATAACGGTGATGGCACCTTTGCCCTGACAATGGCTGGCCAACCCCTCGGTTTCAACATTCTGAAGATTAAGGATGGCGGCGTTCGCCTCGCAGTCGCCCAGTAGTAGTTTTGCGCGGTGAGCTCGACGAAATAGTAGCGAAGGAGAACCAGATGAGAGTTGCGAATCGTATTTCTCGAACCATCGCAGTAGCAGTCGCGACTAGCGCACTGGCCGCAAGCGTCGCGTCGTGCGGAGCTCTGAATGAAGAGGGGAGAGAAGAAAAGGGGGCGAGCGAGCCCTCAGCCTCGTCGAGCGCCCCTGGGCATGATGAAAGTCCGTCAGCGACACCAGCCAGCCCCTCGGTGTCCAACGGGGGTGAGAATCCGGGTGCGAATGACCCCGGAGCCGCTACTCCCGATGCTCAGCAGCCGCCTGTGGCTCCGGGCGGGAACCAAACGCCGGCAGCACCCGGAGGGAACCAATCTCAACCGAGCCCCGGGGGTACCGGAGGTATCGACTCGTTCGAGGACATCCCCGAGAGTGCTAAGGCGAAATTGGATCCCACACCACTCACGCAAGAAGAGATGCAGCGTGGCCTGCAGCTTCCGCAGGAGATGATGACCAAAATGGTAGCGGGGGATGCTGCCGGAGTCTGCGACATGATGGTGCTGAGTAAGGATGGCACTCTTGTGCGATTCGATGTGCCGGAGCTCCGGGAGCAATGTGCCGCTCAGCTTCAAACCGGCATAGATTCCTCCTCTATGAAGAGCATGACGCGGGAACAGGTGAAAGAAGCTTCTGACCCGAAGCACTTCGAGCTTCACGATAATGGGGACGGCACAGCTACCTTCGCACGCGACGGCAAGCCGAGCCCAACGAAGCTTGCCCGGCTTGACGACGGCAGCCTTCGCCTTTTGGTCGATAATTTCTAGCTCGTTCCTCTCTGTTTCGGGAGCTGCTGGCTCTCGAAACAGACTCCTTTTAGAGCGGGAAATGGCAAAACCAAGCGACTTAATCCATATGAAAGGTTGACGATGTTTGCTCTTCCTTGCAAGATCCGTTCGCTGTGCACGATTGCCGCCGCTGGCGCGCTTATTCTTGGTCTTGCAGGCTGTGGCGATACCAAGGAGCCGGGAGCGAGCGATCCAACCTCGGAAGCAATAACGTCTCCGGCCGAAACCACCGCAGAGACGACGCCCACGCATAATGATGCCGCCTCCGACGGGGGTGGCGCGGGTCCCACCACACTCGAGCGGAGCGACTCAACAACCGAGCCTGACGAGGACGAGTCGCCTGGCGGCGGTGAGGTACATCCGGACGATGAACAGCCAACGGCGGATGAAGTTGGACCCCTCGAGAACCTTCCCGCGAGCGCCAAGGCCATGGTTGATCCCACGCCCCTCACCGAGGATGAGTTAAAACGCGGTCGCGACCTTCCCGCCGAGCTCGTGCGTCGTGTCCTCGATGGCAAGTATGAAGAGGCTTGCGGGTTGCTCGTTGCGGAGGAGGGAGGCAAGATGTTGCGCCTTGATGTTCCAGAACTACAGAAGGCTTGCATACTGCCTCTCAGGGAGAGCGTGGAAGGGCCTCAGGGTGACAGGGAAAGTGCAGAGGAAGCGCTTGGGGAAGCCAGCCCAGAGCGTATGACTCTCCGCGACGGGCACGACGGGACAGCCGAATTTCTTGTGGATGGAAGTCCCATAGGTATGACGCTTGTGAGGCTCGATGACGGCAGTCTGCGCTTGGTTGCCAGGGGCCTGCTGTAACTCGCGTCGACTTTGCGCAATTCACGTGACCGGCCAATTGGCGGTGATGTTGAAGATTCGAAGTCCTCAAACCCCACACCGCCACGGAGGCGCATTCATGAATCTCATCCGCACACGACGCCCCCTTGCCGTTTTTTTCGCGGCGACTCTCACGGCAGCCAGCCTCGCCGGGTGCGGGGCCCTCACTTCCTCCAAAGATGAGGGCAACCCGTCGAATTCCGCAACTGCGTCAAGCGCGCAACCGTCGGACTCCGCGAGCCCCGCACCCACAACCGCACCGTTGCCCGGTCCAACAACTTCGGCACCGGCGCCCGCGAACCCCGGCACGAGCGGTGGCCCGGCACCCCAGCCGGGGACTCCCACCACCGCTCCGCCTGCCCCGGAGCCGACCACAGCCCCTCCGAATCCGGCGCCCGCGCCCGGACCGGCGCCTGCTCCGGGGCCGCAGGATCCGGGCAGCGGTGGGGGAGCGACCCTCATGCCGAGCCGCACTCCCTTCACCGAGGAGGAAAAGCAGGAGGCGGTCAAGATCACCATCCTGTACGCGCAAGCGCGCATAGATTCGAACTGGGCCGTCGCGTGTGAACTCGCGGCTGCCGAGTCTAACGGCGGCTATTTCGTGCTCGAAAACCAGGTGGAGAAAAACGCGTGCGTGAGGGCGGCGAGCCAGCAAGTTGCGCCGATGGACCCCAATAAGGCGAACGCAATGCGCGAGGCGCTCAACGGTGCCGCCTTCACAGTCGAGGAACGTGGCGACGGTACAGCCGCCGTCAAGAGCGAAGAACTCGGTATGGGCTTCAACGTCGTCAAGCTTGAAGGCAAGGGTATTTACATCAAACCTTGAGGATGACGCCGGCGCAATGTGGGACGCGCCGCGAAAGATTTGAGCAGCACGAGGAAGTTCGGTAGGCTGACTCAGCGCCTTGCGCGCAAGGAGACGTGGCAGAGTGGCCGAATGCGCTCCCCTGCTAAGGGAGTAGGCGGTGTAGAGCCGCCTCGGAGGTTCAAATCCTCTCGTCTCCGCAGATAGGATGTTCCCCCGCCCGCTTTAAAGCGGGTGGGGGAATCTCTTTTAACCTTTGCCGCGTTGATTTTCCACGTGGCGTCGCACAGGTAACGAATGCGCTGGAGTGCCTCGTACCACTCGCTGCAATGCGTGGCGGATGCGGTTCAACCCCTGGATGCAGGTGGGACGCGTGTGGGAGTAGACTGGCCCCGGCTCATTCGGCGCTGATGGGGGACCGCGAGCGCCACGCCGGTGTTTTCGGTTCGCCACGGGTGCCACCCGCTTCCAAACGAGAGGTTTCAGGTGCGCGAACAGCACGACGATAGCCTTCACAACGTGCCCACGTTGACGGCCGAATTCCCGGTGGTGGGTGATGACCCGCTTATCGACGCCCCCTTGCGCGCGACCGTGCGTCGGCTTTCCACGCTCCTCGGTGAAACGCTCGCCGACCAGCACGGGCAAGAACTGCTCGACCTGGTTGAGGAGGTGCGTCAGCTTGCGAAGCAATCGAAGCAGTCGAAATCGGCCGAGGATACGATGCGCGTGCAGCGCCGCCTCGCGGAACTGCCGATCGAGCAGGCGACAGAGCTCACGCGTGCGTTCACCCAGTACTTCCTGCTTGCGAACGCCGCTGAGCAAACGTATCGCGTGCGCGCGCTCCAGGTGCAGGACGAAAACGACTCATGGCTCCCCCGCACGGTGAAGTCCATCGCGGAAGAGGCCGGGGTGGAGGAGCTTCAGCGCACGGTTGACGAACTCGATGTGCGCCTCGTGTTCACGGCCCATCCCACGGAAGCCTCGCGCCGCGCGGTTCTCACGAAGCTGCGCCGCGTCTCGACTCTCCTCGAGACGGATACCGAGGAAGGTTCGCGCGCCCGTAAGAAACAAGATCGCGACCTTGCGGAAACAATCGAAGCGCTCTGGCAGACCGACGAGCTGCGCCGCACGCAACCAACCCCGCAGGATGAAGCGCGCAACGCAATCTTCTACTTGCGCTCGCTCTACCTCCACACGCTCCCCGAGGTTCTCGACGCGTTGCGCCACGAGCTTCGCGACTACGGCGCTGATCTTCCCGTGCGGAAGGTTCCGCTTCGCTTTGGTTCGTGGATCGGCGGTGACCGCGACGGCAACCCATACGTGACGGCAGACGTGACCCGCGAGGTGCTCAAACTTCAGGCCGATGCCGCGATCGATATCGCAGAGGCGTTCCTCGACACGCTCACTCTCGAGCTGTCGATGAGCTCGACTCTGATCGGTGAGGATGAGCAGTTCAACGAGAGCCTAAAGAAGGATCAAGAAGCTCTCACGTTCGTGCCCGAAAAGCAGTTTGAGCTGTTCGCCCACGAGCCGTATCGCCTCAAACTCTTTTCTATGCGTGCAAAGCTCGCGGCGACACGCACACGCATCCACAGCGGTGAAGCGCACAAGCCCGGCGTCGACTATCTCACCGGCGCTGAACTCCAGGACGATTTCGAAGAACTGCGCGATTCGCTCCGCAAGCACCGCGGTGATCTCATGGCTGACGGTTCGGTTGCCCTCGTGCAGTCTGTTCTCGCTGGCAGCGGCCTTAACCTCGCGATTATGGACGTACGCGAGCACGCCGAGAAGCACCACGACCTGCTCGCGGAAATGTTTGACCGGGTAGGCGAGCTCGATAAGGCGTACGGGGAGCTCACGCGTGAAGAGCGCACGACGGTGCTCTCCTCCGAGCTTGCATCGAAGCGACCACTCGCGAGCGCGCAGCTACTCGGCGAGGAATCCCCCCTCGATCCCTCGGTGCAGAACACGTTTAACGTCTTCCGCGAAATCCGCACCGCGCACCGCACGTACGGGCCGGATGTCATCCAGACCTATATCGTTTCGATGACCCGCGGCGCCGACGACATCCTTGCCGTGGCACTGCTCGCGCGCGAGGCAGGCCTCGTGGACCTTGCGGGCGACGAACCCCGCGCAGACATCGGCTTTAGCCCGCTCCTCGAAACCGTCGAAGAGCTTCGCCACGCGGGCGAGATTCTCGATGAACTCCTCAGTGACCCGAGTTATCGCGAAATCGTGCGCCTTCGCGGCGATCGCCACGAGATCATGCTCGGATACTCCGATTCGAACAAGGAATCGGGCGTCATTACGAGCCAGTGGGAGATTCACCAGGCTCAACGACGCCTGCGTGACGTTGCCGCCAAACACAACGTGACGCTGCGTCTGTTCCACGGTCGCGGAGGTAGCGTCGGCCGCGGCGGCGGTCCCACCTACGATGCGATTCTCGCTCAGCCCTACGGCGTTCTCGAGGGCGAAATCAAGTTCACCGAACAGGGCGAGGTCATCTCCGATAAGTACATGCTGCCCGTGCTCGCACGCGAAAACCTCGATCTTTCGCTTGCAGCCGTCATGCAGGGCTCGGCCCTGCACCGAAAGCCCCGCACGAGCCCGGAAGATCTGGAGCGCTTCGGCACCGTCATGGAAAACCTTTCCGACGCCTCCTTCGCGCGCTATCGCACCCTCATTGACGATCCTGACCTGCCCGAATACTTTGTGGCGTCCACGCCCGTGGAGCAGCTCGGTGACCTGAAGATCGGCTCGCGCCCCTCGAAGCGAACGACGAGTGAGAAGGGCCTCGATGGTCTGCGCGCAATCCCGTGGGTTTTCGGCTGGACGCAGTCGCGGCAGATCGTACCCGGCTGGTTCGGCGCGGGCTCGGGCCTCAAGGCCGCTCGTGAGGCGGGCTACGAGGACGACCTCAAGGAAATGTACGAGAACTGGCATTTCTTCCGGACCGTGATCTCTAACGTGGAGATGACGCTCGCGAAGACTGACATGGGCATCGCTTCGCACTACGTGCACTCGCTCGTGCCGACGCGACTGTGGCACCTGTTCGAGACGATCCGTGAAGAGTATGAACTGACGGTCGCCGAGATCGAACGCTTGACGGGGGTGCTCGACCTTCTCGATAACTCGCCGGTGCTCAAGAGGACTCTCGAGGTGCGCGACCGCTACCTCGATCCAATCAGCTACATGCAGGTGGCGATGCTCCAGCGCGTGCGCGACGCTCACACGCGCGGGATTGAGATCAGCGAAGCTGAAAAGCGTGCGCTGCTGACGACCATCAACGGCGTCGCCGCAGGCATGAAGAACACCGGCTGATCTCGGTTTCTCGGTAGCAAAGGCGAAGGCCCGGCTCCTCGATGTGTGAACTGCTCCCCATTAGTTGGACTGAGAAATCAGTTACCGACTAGTGGGGAGTAGTTTTCGTTGAGAGCACGGAGTTCGCTGAGTGAGCATCAGCGCGAGCAGTTGGTTGGACTGTTTGAGCAAGGCATGAGCTATCAAGCCGCTGCGAATGCTCTTGGTGTCTCCAGATACGCCGTCCGTAAGCTCTTGTTGAGGTTACCCTCGTTTAGTGGACACCCTATTAGTGCGGATCTTGTGTCCGTAGGAGAGGATGTTCATTGTGAGTCAACAGCGCAAGAAGTACACGCCGGAGTATCGGCGTGAAGCCGCGAACCTGGTAATAGAGTCGCGGCGTCCGATTGCTCATGTGGCTAAGAAGATTGGTGTGTCCGCCGGGCTTTTAGGCCGGTGGGTCAAACTCGAGCGTGAGCGCCGAGGAGCATCAGATGGGATGAGCGAGGCTGATCTTCGTGCTGAGAATGCTCGTCTTCGTCGGGAGCTGGCTGAAGCCAAGATGGATAACGAGTTTTTGTCAAAAGCGACAGCCTTCTTCGCTGCGAAGCAACGCGAGCAGAAAAGTTCGAATTGATGCAGCAGGAGAAGGCGAACTACAGCATCAAGCGCATGGCACGGCTTTTAAAAGTGTCTCGGTCTGGATACTACAAATGGGCCCATACGCAGCAGAAGCGACTATCGGGCGAAGATGATCGTGCAGCATTTTACGATGATGTTGACCGCAAGATTCACCGGATTTGGAAAGACTCCGATGAGGTTTATGGTGCGCCGCGGATCACCGCAGAACTTGCCGAGCGCTACCACATTGCGCTTAACCGTAAGACTGTGGCTAAACGGATGTGCATGATGGGGATTGAGGGGATTTCACCGCGGGCCTTTGTCCCGGTGACAACGATTCAAGCTAAGCGTAAGTCCACGCTTCCTGACCTGGTCAAGCGCATGTTTGATACTGGTGAGCTCAACCGGGTGTGGATGTCAGATATTACCTACTTGCGCACCGGTGAAGGCTGGTTGTACTTGTGCGCGGTCCGCGATGGCCATTCCCGCCGGGTGCTGGGCTGGGCTATGGATAGCGTTCAAGATACTTCCCTGGTCGAGCGAGCCCTGCGGATGGCGCACACGTTGCGTGGTGACGTTCCTGATGGGCTGGTGTTTCACGCTGACCGCGGAGCTCAATTCACTAGCGAGCAGCTCTGGGAGGTTTGCCGCAGCCTGAGCATTGCTCAGTCCGTGGGGCGTACTGGTGTGTGCTTCGATAACGCGATGGCTGAGTCGTTCTGGTCGACGCTTAAAACCGAGTTCTACGACCGTAAGCGCTGGACGACCCGTGATGCTGCACGCAAGGCCGTTGCCTACTGGATTGAAGTCGTCTACAACCGTCGACGCCGACATTCCGCACTCGGTATGGTCAGCCCCGTCGACTTTGAGAACCAAATTGGTCTAATCACTAGCAGAAAAGAAATAGCTGCCTAACCACTAGGTAGCTCCACTACGTGTCCACGATTTGCGGGTAACCCCACTGTCGTCGGTTTAAGCTGCATGGCAGGCTATGTCTTGTGGAGAAACCAACTAACCAGCAGTATTCGTTCGAAATCAAGAAGGAAGTGGCCGAGCGCCACCGTGCTGGTGAGACAGCGATGGATCTTGCGCGCGAATTTGGCCTGTCATCAGAGCAGCTAGTCAGAGCGTGGTCGTGGAAATGGCGTAAAGGTGGCGATGAGGCATTAAAACCGAAGCCGAAGGGCAGACCCAAAGGCTCGGTCGCGCCGAAGCCGCTCTCGGAGGAAGAGAAGCTGCGACGCCAAATCGCACGGTTGGAAGCGGAAAACGCCTATCTAAAAAATTGCGGGACTTGAGGAATCAGGGACGCGCCTGAAAGTCCAGGCGATTGTCATCCTCAAGTCACAGCATCGTCTGCAATACCTTTTGGATGCGGCAGGCATGCCGAGATCGACGTTCTTCTACCACCAGAAACGACTCAGCGAGCCGGATAAGCACGCTGCGCTCAAAGACGCGATCCGGGAAAGCTTCGAGCGTAACAAGCATCGCTACGGCTACCGACGAGTGCTACTTGACCTGTGCAACCAGGGGTGGGTGGTCAACCACAAGCTCGTCTACAAACTCATGTGCGAGATGGGGCTTCGAGCCAAAGTCCGCCAGCGCAGGCCATGTGTTTCCTACAGCGGGACAATCAGCCACATTGCCGACAACACCCTTGGCCGCAAGTTCACCCCAGATAAGCCCAATACCGTCTTTGCCAGCGACGTCACCGAGTTCAGGGTCGCAGGCCGCAAGGTCTACCTGTCACCGGTGATGGATCTGTTCGACCGTTCAATCGTTGCCCACACCGTGGCTACATCGCCGTCGACAGCGTTGACCGCCGATTCTCTAACTCAGACGATTAACACGTGTGCGCCTGAACCTGGGTGGATGATCCACACCGATCAAGGTTTCCAGTACCAGCATTCAACCTGGCGCAACCTCATTCATGACAACGGTGGTGTTCAGTCGATGTCACGTAAAGCCAACTGTTACGACAACGCGGTCATGGAAAATTTCTTCGGACACTTGAAAAGCGAGATGTACCACGGAGAAGTCTTCGACACCGTCGCAAAGTTCAACCAGGCGATCGACGAGTACATCCAGTGGTACAACACCGAACGCATCCAACAACGACTCAAGGGTCTGACCCCGATGCAATATCGAAATCAGACCCTTGAAGCCCTAACCGCCTAGAATTAAACCAGTCCAACTTTCGGGGGCCAGTTCAGTGAGGGAACCGGGCCTTCGCCTTTAGCGTGCGAGGAACGCGCCGTTGTTACTTCGCGGCGACAGCGGCCTCGCGCTCAGCCTTGATGGCATCCTTGCGGTAGGCCACCCAGAAGTAGCAGCCGACGCACAGGGCGCCACCGATGATGTTGCCGAGGGTCACGGGGAGAAGGTTGCCGAAGATGATCTTGCCCCAGGTGATCATGTCGAAATCGGCGGCAGTCACGCCGGCGTTAGTGATGGCTTCACCGGCCCAGAAAGAATCCGCGCCGAAGGTCTTGATGAGCCAGCCCATCGGGAGCATGAACATGTTTGCGACCGAGTGCTCGAAGCCGGTGGACACGAAGATCACGAGCGGAACGACGATCGCGAGGCCCTTATCGAGGAACGAGCGACCCGCGAAGGTGAGCCATACGGCCATGCACACGAGGAAGTTACAGAGAATACCGAGCACGAAAGCATTGCCCCAGTCAAGCGAGAGCTTGCCCTTCGTAACGTTGAGGACGATGAGACCCCACGCGCTCTTGTTCGTGGCCGGGGTGTTCGCGAGGAACACGAGGATCGCGATCGTCACCGAACCGATGAAGTTCGCGACGTAGGAGAGGCCCCAGTGGCGGAACAGCTGGCCTGCCGTGATGCGCTTCGACAGGAGCGGCATGATGTTGAGCGTCGTACCCGTGAAGAGGTCAGAACCGGAGTTGATGACCATGATGAGGCCGGTCGCGAAGAACGCGCCACCGATCATTTTCGTGATGCCGAGCGGCCACTCGCCGGGAGCACCCTGCTGAGTGGTCACGAACATGATGAAGCCGAAAGCGATGTAGGCGCCGCCGGTGAGGCCGAGCCAGAAAATCTTCCAGGCCGGCATCGTGGCCTTCGCGTACATGCCGTCTTCGACCGCCTTTGCCATGGCCGGCGCAGGCGGAATATTAATCTTGTTTGCGAGGTCGTCCACGGGACGTCTCCTTTAGGGATCAGGGGTAAAGGGACCTTTGGCGCATTATGCGCCTTGGGTCTAGCCTACGCCTTCGCCCCAGCTTTAGTGGAAATTGGCGGCTATTTCCACTCGACGATTGGCCAGCGGTTCTTCTTCGCCTCGGCGTAGAGGCCCAGGTCGGGCGAGATCGCCGTGGGGTTCCCGAGCACCCCGAGCCAGGCGGCGTCGGCATGCGAATCACCGTAACCGTAGGAATGAGCGAGATCGTAGTTCCCGTTTTGCGCGTACTTCTTTAGCCAATTTGCGCGGGCTTCACCGACCACCGGGGGAGTGGCGAGATAGCCCGTGAGGACGCCGTTTTCTTCGTGCATGTGGGTTGCCACGACCTCGTCGAAGAGATCCGCGAGGGGCTCCACCAGGATGTCGAGGGCTCCCGTGATGAGGATCGTGCGGTGCCCGGCGGCGCGGTGTTCCTTGAGGCGTTCGAGTGCCTGGGCCCTAATCTGGCCGCGAACCTTCTCGCCGAGCTCACCCGCGAGAACGTCCTTGAGCTCCGCCGTGGTAAAACCGCGGTAGCGGCGCATGACGCTTCGAATGAACTCCGAGCGCGAGTGCTGCTCATTGCGCAGGTACTGGGGGAGCGCCCCCGCGAGCTTGACGACTTCCTTTGCGCCATCGGCGCTTGAACGGGTCTCCTTCACGATCGCGAGATACTGCTGCACGATGTTCTGCGCGATCACGGTGCCGTCGAGGTCAAACACGGCGAGAGCGTCGCTCGAGGCGGTCAGCTCACTCGGCTTGCGTTCGGCTCGAGCCTTGCGGGCCGCCTTTTGGCGTGAGTAGGCGTTCGTAAGCTCGGTGACAGCGGGCAGGTGGTGATCGCGGAAGTAGGAGGTCCAGTCGAGATCCGTGATGTCGAAGTCGTACCTCTCGAGGAACTCCTTGGGGAGCGATTCGCGAAGCGCGCGCGTGTTCGCGTCGTCAAAGACCATTTCGGTCTTCGTGTACGCCTTGTAGAGACCCATGAACTTCTTGAGGGTGTCGAGGGCGGAGGAGCTCTTGTGGAGCTTGCCAGCCCAGGCGCGGGTAGTGCGAGTGCCGGGGAGGCGTCCGACGGCAACCTCGGCTGCCTTGACTGCCGTGTTTGTGGCCCAGAACTTCGCCTCTACCAAATCGACCGACGGGAAGGTCCACATGGGAACCGCGATCGGCTCGCCCTTGTCGTCCGTCAGAGGGTTCTCCACGAAGTAGTCGTGGACGATGCTCACCATCTCGTGGAGGGGGAGTGGGTTCGAGTTGCCCGAGGCGACCTGGTAGTACGCCTCATCGCCCGTGCGCTCAACGTTCTGAGTTGCCAGCGCAAGGATGACACCGACGATGTGATCGACGGGGATGATGTCGAGGATCGAATCGGGCAGGCCCGGGAACTCCGAGAGCCGACCCTTGCCGTAGGCCATGATGAGCGGGTCGGCGACCTTGTACCCGTCGATCCAGCCGGGGACGGGGTGAGAGACAGCAGATTCGATGATGGCGGGACGCACGAAACTCAGGCGGTGGCCGGAATCGGCCCACATCTCTTCGCCGACGCGCTCGGCCATGGCCTTCGTGAACGTGTAAATGTCGGTCCAGCCAAGCGAGTTCGCGCGCTGGAGGCCGTAGTCCTGCAGGCGGGCGCGCACCCACGCGCGGCGAGCGTCCTCCGCGACCGAGGCGATTGCCTTCGGGCCCATCTTGCCGCTCTTCAGCTCGGCGAGGCGCAGGTTCTTCTTGATCTGTTCGGGCGTGCGCGAGAGTGCATCGACTTCGCGTGCCGCCGCAAACGCGGCGTCGTATTCTTCGCGCCAGTTCACGTCGTGCGTGAGGCGGCCTTCACGGCACAGCCCCTTGGCGAGACCGCTCACGTACGAGGTGGACACGTGAATGACGTGGGGATTCTGGCCGCCCGGCAACGTCTTCTTCGATTCGAGGAGAGCCTCATACAGGTTCTTCGCTCCACCCACATTCGTGGCGAAGGCTTCGTTAATGGGCGGGTCGAAGCTCACCGAGCTCGCCGAGTGCACAACGACATCAAACGTCCGCTCAAGCGGGGGGAGATTCGTCAGGTCACCCTCGATGACGCCGGTGCGTTCCTCGAAGGCTTTGCGCACGGCGTCTTCGCCTACGCGATCACTCCACGAGGTGAACGATGGCTTGCGCAGCAAGGTTGCAAGCCGCTTCTTACCCGTGAGCGTCCCCTTCGGGCGCACGATAGCCGTCACGCGAACCTCGGGGAAATGCTCGAGGAAAGCCTGGAGAACAGCCTGGCCCAGGAAGCCTGTCGCCCCCGTGAGAAGAACTTCGCGATACTTGGTATTTGCGCTGGTAGAGGGCACAGACATGCGGTTAAATCCTCGCGATCGAGCAATGGTGAAAGTATTGGGGCGCCCGCGTGGGCATGCGCGCCTAGTGTATCGTAGAGGCCATGCATAGGGCCCTCATCACCGGCGGCACCTCTGGTATCGGGGCCGCTTTCGCGCGCGAATTCGCCAAGCGGCGTGTCGACCTCGTGTTGGTCGCCCGCAACGCCGATCGTCTTTCGCGTTTCGCACAAGACCTCCGCAGCCGCTACGACATCGATGTTGAAGAAATGGTGTGCGATCTCGAAGTTGTCGCAGATCGCGATCGCGTCGAAGCGCGTCTGGCCCAAGAAAGCAGCGAGTACCCGGCGGTCGACATCCTCGTGAACAACGCGGGCTTCAGCGTGCGTAGTGACATCCTCGGCGAGGATCTCTCGCGTCACGACTCGGGTATCGAGGTGATGATCAGGGCCGTCCTTCACCTCTCTAACGCAGCCGGCCGCGCCATGGCTCGCCGCGGTAAAGGGTGGATCATCAACGTGAACTCCGTTTCCGGGTATCTCCCGCAAAACAACTACTCCGCGATCAAGGCGTGGGGCAATACCTACACCGAAGCGCTCGCGGTTCGTCTCGCGGGCAGCGGTGTGCAAGTGACCTCGCTCCAGCCGGGCTGGGTCCGTACCGAATTCCACCAGCGTGCGGGTATCTCCGGCTCCTCGATCCCCGATTTCCTGTGGCTCTCGCCAGAGCGTCTCGTGAGGGAGTGCCTGCAGGATGTGGCGCGCGGAAAGCTCATCTCGGTCCCCTCAAAGCGTTTTAAAGTGCTCGCTTTCCTCGCCCGGATCGCTCCCCGGAACATCATGCATTCAATCGCGGCGTGGTTCACGAAACGGCGCAACAGCGAGAAGCCGCTTTCTCAATCCGCCACGAAGGGAAGCAAGTGAGCAGGTATCACGACCCCTCCCTTTACCGCTCGACCTGGCGCGCGTATCTTCGCGCGCTGCTCGTGCGAGTCGGATTCAAGGGCGTCGTGAAGAGCGCCGTGACGCAGAAGATCGTCGTCGATCCCGCAGTGAAAAAGGTACGCGGTGCCTACCTGCTCGTCGCAAACCACTCGAGCCACCTCGATGCGCCCATGCTGGCGCAGGGCCTCCCCTTTACCCAGGGAAAATACCTCTCCACGGGCGTCGCGCGAGAGTACTTCTTTGACATTTGGTATCGCCGCATCTTCGTGCGAGCGCTCTTCAATGCCTTCCCCATCGACCGCGACGGCTCCCGCAAGCACTCGGGCATCACGCGAACACTGCTCACCGCGGGCATCCCCGTGCTTGTTTTTCCCGAGGGGACACGGTCGAAGACGGGGAAGATGGCCGAGTTCAAACCCGGCGCCGCGTCACTCGCCATCAGCGAAAACGTGCCCGTCATTCCAGCTGCACTGATCGGTGCGCATGAAGCGATGCCCAAAGGTCGCAGCTGGCCAAAGCCGGGAAGGCCCCCGGTCGGGGTCGTCTTTGGTGCGCCCCTTCGAGCTGAGGAAGGCGAGAGCGCACTCAGCTTCAACGCGAGGATTCAGGCGGCCGTCCGAACCCTAAAAACCCACAATTACGAAGCCATCATGGGAACCCAACCACCCGAGGAGCAAGCGTCATGAACAGCCCCATTTCGGCACGCGAGGTCAAACGACACAAGTGGTGGGGGTGGGGTCTTGACGACATCACCTTCCGCTGGGACAACAAGCCCGCTTTCCCCGGCTTCGCAAAGTCGAAGATCGGCATGGACCTCGAGAAGCTCACGCCGGCACCGGAGCCGCAGCTGAGCGACTACGACGTTCCCGCGAGCCGCCTTGGCGCCGAAGACCGCGCCGCTCTCGCCGGCATCGTTGGCGAAGACAACTTTCTCGATGACGACGAGTACCGCGTCGTTCACTCTTTCGGCCGCTCCGTAATCGACCTGTTCCGCGCGCGCACCGGGGACTTTGCTCGCATCGTCGACGCCGTGATCTACCCGAAGAGCGACGATGAGGTCCAGCAGATCCTCGCCTACATCGTCGACCACGACCTCGTGGCGATCCCGTACGGCGGCGGTTCCTCGATCTCCGGATCCGTCACCCCGAACGTTGATGAAAAACGCCCCATCATCACGATCAACCTCGGCCGTATGCGCGAGGTCATTTCGATCGACGATACCTCCGGCCTCGCCCGCGTTGAGGCCGGCGTGTACGGCCCCGATCTCGAAGAGCAGCTCAACGAGCTCGGTTGGACGATGGGGCACTTCCCCGACTCGTTCACCTATTCGACGCTCGGTGGCTGGGCTGCGACTCGCTCGACCGGCATGCAGTCGGATCGCTACGGCGACATTGAGGACATCGTGCGGGGTCTTAGGGTCGTGCGCCCCGACGGCATTGTCGAGACCAAGCCGATCCCCGGACGCGACTCCGGTTCGAGCATCCACGAAATGATCCTCGGTTCCGAAGGTCGTCTCGGTATCATCACGGAATGCACCGTGCGCGTGCACCGCATGGCAGAAAACCGCGTCGTCATCGCGTACATGTTCCCCGATTGGGAATCCGGCATCCGCGGCATGCACGCCATTGCCCGTAGCGAAGTCCACCCCGTGTTCACGCGCCTGAGCGATGGCCCGGAGACCGCCTTCAGCCTGTCGATGCTCAAAGAGCCCAAGGATAAAAAGGGCGAGATCACCCGCAAGGTCCAGGACACCCTTTTCGCGTATCTGCGCAAGAAGGGCTGGGACACCGAGAACGAGATGTGCATGAGCTACGTGTGCTTCGAGGGGTCGAAATCCCAGATCAGCCGCGAGCAGGCCGCAGTGAAGAAGATCGTCAAGAAGGCCGGCGGTATCACCCTCGGTGCGGGCCCCGGGGCGATCTACGATCAGAAGAAGTTCGATACCCCCTACCTTCGCGACTTCCTTCTCGGGCTCAACGTGTTCGGCGACGTCTCCGATACGGGCACGACGTGGGCACGGATTAACGAGATGCACTCGAAGGTGTACGACGCCTTCTACGCGAAGCTCGATGAGCTAGGGATTCCCGGCTTCTTCTTCTGCCACATGAGCCACAGCTACCACCAGGGTGCATGCCTGTACTTCACCTTCGCGGTGCCGTACGAGAACAACGAGGTCATGCTTGAGCAGTACACGGCGATCAAGCACGCCGTGCAGGGTGAATTCCAGAAGCACGCTGGTACGCTCTCGCACCACCACGCCGTGGGTACCGAGCACCAGCCCTGGATCGAAGAAGAGGTCGGCCCGATCGGCGTCAAGATGATGCGTGATCTCTACGAGACTCAGGACCCGGGCAAGAACCTTAACCCCGGCAAGATCGTTTCCTGACGCTTGCCTCGCGGCCATTGAAGCTGCACGAAAACGCCGCGCCTTCGCCCATACGGGGTGGGGTGCGGCGTTTCTTTGTGGGGCGATGGGGGAGGGCAAGCGTCGGATCCCGGTCCGGCACCGCGGACCCGCCATGCACATATCGCCTTGCCCGCTGGCCACCCCTCCGGCCCGGCTCACCTCTTCCGCCCGGGCTTCTCGGCCCTTTTCCTGGTCTAGGAAACTAAACCCAACGTTTGTGGCGGTATCCGGTCGCATTCCGCCACAAACGTTGGGCACAGATTCACGTATCGACGATGGAGAGCGCAAAAAGGCCCTCCACCGAAATGGAGGGCCTTTCTGCTGGCGCGCCCGGAGGGATTCGAACCCCCAACCTTCTGATCCGTAGTCAGATGCTCTATCCGTTAAGCTACGGGCGCTTTTTGTCTGTTCTCTCGAACTGACTTGTATTACTTTACTCCGGTACCGCCCGAAGTGCGAGCCGAGGGCCCGTGAGTCTAGTCACGAGCCCTCGGCTGCGATGCGCTCAGGGCGCGGAGGGGTTACTGCTTACCGAAGGTCTGGCCGGGATTGTCCTGGGGGCCCTGATTGCCAGGGTCGCCGAACGGGTTCTCCTGGAATCCCTGGTGAGGAGGCTGCTGTCCCTGCTGCGGTGCTTCGTAGCTGCCCTGCTGGGGAGCCTGGTAGCTCGGCGGCTGGGGCGCGTTCGAGGAGCCCTGCGAGGGCTGCTGGTCGAAGCTCGGCTGCTGGAAGTCGTTCGCGGAACCCTGCGAGGGCTGCTGGCCGAAGCTCTGCTGGCCCTGCGCGTAGCCCTGCTGACCCTGCTGCTGGAAGGAACCTTGCGCCGGGCTCTGGTTGAAGCCCTGCTGCGAGAAGTCTGCCTGTCCGGCACCGGACTTCTTCTTGCGCTTCATGAACACGAGGGCGCCGATGACGACCGCCGCAAGGACAAGGAGAAGAACAACAACGACCACGATGATGACGATGAGCCAGGGGAAGCTGCTGCCCTCGGCCTTGATATTGATCTCTGAGAAGTATTCTTTCGTGTCGGTGATGTGGACCTTGTTGCCGTCGATCTTGCCGACGCTAGAGTCGGTGACCTTGCCGGGGAAAACGAAGGTGAAATCGACCTTGAAGCCAGCGGCAGCTGCCTGGTCGCCAAACGAACCCTTTGAGTCTTCGTGGTAGGTGTAGGTGTCCGATTCCTCGTCGTACTTCAAGGCATCGCCCATTGGGTTCTTTTCGTCCTTCTGGCCAGAGAAGGTGCACACGACCTCGTCGTCTTTCTCCTCTAGCTTGAGATCCGGCTTGGTCTCACCAGTAAATTCCTCAAGAGCTTCATCGCCGCAGAACTGCGAGGGGGTCATGCCCACTTCCTCGAGTGAGGACTTCTTTATTGAGACGACACCCTCGAGGGTGATCTTTTCGGGGCTCTCGACGGTGACCGTCGCGTCGAGTTTGCCGCAGCCCGCAACGACGAGCATGAACGGGATGAGCATCAACGCTGCGATCTTCTTCAAAGGGTTGGCCTTTGGTGCTGTCACAGGGAACCTCTACTTTCGTGGAATCCGGAATGTGGTGGACAAATCTGTGGGTACTTCAGCGGCCTGCGGAACCGGGGCTTTGGGGGTCGCTATCGATACTGGCCTGGCCTTTGTAATGTCGAGAATCGGCGCCTTCGGGACTTCGGGAGTTTGGCTCGCGTATCTCGGGCTGCTGGCCTGGCCTACTTTGTTGCGTAGATGAGCCGTTTTGAAACGTTTGGGCGTTTGCGGCAGGGCTCTTTTTCCTTTTGCGAGCGATGACAATGAGAGCCGTGATGGCGAGAGCCGCAAAGAAGAGGAGCGCAAGTGCCACCGCGATAGTGATGACGACAATGAGCCACGGGAACCCGGGGCCCTCGGACTTGATCTCGTAGTCCGAGAGAAAACTCTCGATACTGCTGATTTGAACCTTGTTGCCGCTGATCCTGCCGACGTTCGATTCAGTAACCTTGCCTGGCATGACGATGGTGACGCTAGTCATGAAGGCGCCGAGAGAGAGCCGCTCGGCGATTTCAGGGGCAGGCATGATCCCCTTCAGTGTGTAGGTGTTCGAGTCCTTGTCGTAAGTGAGGATCTGCTTGAGCTGTTCGGGATCCTCTATCGTAGTGGTGAATTCGCACTCGAAGATGTCGCCTGTTTCGGTCAGCTTGGTCTTGAGTGTGCCTTCGAAGGCTGGTCCACCAGCACCCGTCGTATCTTTCGAGGTACAAACACCCGCGGGTTTCATGCCGTATTTTTCAAGCATCGAACTGTACCCCCGAGCAACGCCTTCGAGGACAACTTTGTCGGCGCTTTCCACTGTCATGGTTGCTTTGAGGTCCCCGCAGCCGGCGATGAGGAGGAGAAAAGGAATCACTAAGAGCGCAGCGAACTTTCTCAGGGGGTTCGACTGAGTCGTCGTCATGGGGAGACCTTGCGTGTAAAGGGACGGGCGCGGCTGTACCCTATCGCACAACCATGGTCTTATTCTTCGCCTTCCCGTGAAGCTGAGCCAGGCGGCATGCCCTCGCCGAAGACGGGGGAGGCTTCGGGGCGTTTGGGATGCACGGCATCTCCCGAGCTTTCGCCGCGGATGCGCCGCATTACCCAGGGGCCGAGGTGATCGCGCGCCCACACGAGGTCCTTTTCTGCTGCCTGGCGCCACGTGCGCTGCGGCGGGTCGTGGGGCGTAAATTCGCGGAGGTTATTCGGGACGTCGAGAACGGCGAGGACTTCGCGCGCAATCGTGTGGTGCCCAAGAGGTGAAAAATGCAGGCGGTCCTCGGCCCACATGCTTTCGTGAACGAGCTGGCGCGCAGCCCACATATCTACGACGAACGCGTTGTATCGTTTGGCGATCGTGCGCATGTTTTCGTTGTAGATCGCGGAGCGCCCACGGATGAGGTTGAGAACGGGGGTGTTGCCGACGTCGGGCCCGGTCCACAGGATGATGTCGGTGCCTGTCTCAGCGAGGCGCGCGACGGCGACGTCGATTTCGGAAGCGATCTCGTCGGGATCGCCGCGCCGGATCACGTCGTTGCCTCCCGCAAAGAAGCTCACGAGATCCGGCTTGAGATCAATCGCGGGCTCGAGCTGCTCGTCAATGATTTGTTTGTAGAGCCGGCCGCGGATCGCGAGGTTTGCGTAGGCGAAATCGGGGCATGTGCGCCCGAGCTCTTCGGCGACGCGATCTGCCCAACCGCGAACCCCTCCGGGCACGTTCGGATCGGGATCGCCGATGCCTTCCGTGAATGAGTCACCGATGGCGACGAATCGCCGCCACGGATGGAGGGGGGTGGTTGGGATGCTGCTCATGCTACCTCCAGAAGGTCAGGAGCCCGCCGCCCGCGAGAAGGATGCCGATGCCAACGGCGAGGTTCCAGTCGCCAATGGGGAGCGGGTACTGCGCGCTCGAAATGTAGTACACGACCATGTACAGGATTCCGAGGATGAGGAGAGTGACGGCGGTGGGCACGAGCCAGGCGGGGCTTGGCTTGTAGGCTTCCGCGGCGCTTTCTTGAGCGCGGCGTGAGCGGCGGGTTTCGGCCTCGGCGCGAGTCACTCGATCCCGTGCAGGCTGGTTCTGCTGGGTGGGGATAGTCGAGGAACGCCGAACTTTCTTGGCCATGGGGCACCTTTCACAACAGTCACGGATGCGCCGGGCCGCCCCGAGGGGTGGGTGCGGTGCCGGCAACGGCATATATTAGGGTACAGTGCGCGGAGGAATAGGTTGGTGTTATTCCGACGCCTGCCGATTAACCCCCTGCCGAATCGGAGACATTGTGCCTTCTTCCCGCCATAGGCGAGCGCCCGAGCGTAAACGGAGCGTGGCCTCGAGCATCATCGGTGTGCTCGGTGAACTGTTGATTACCGTCGGAGCTTTCCTCCTTCTTTTTGTTGTGTGGCAGCTGTGGTGGACGGATGTCATCGCTGACCGCGAGCATGCCGTGATCATCCAGGAGCTCCAGTCGAAGTGGGGCGGGCCTGCGCCGAAGACGGTCGCGCCACCTGAAAAGGGCGAACCGCCGAAGATCGAGAATGTCAAAGAAAACGAGGTGTGGGGGGAACTCCACGTGCCGAAGTTCGATAAGGTCACGTCTCCCATGGCCGAGGGCGTGAGCATGGAGAAGGTCCTTAATGTGATCGGCAACGGGCACTACCCCGGCACGGCCCTCCCGGGTGAAGTGGGGAACTTCGCTTTTGCGGGCCACCGTTCTACATATGGGCGTCCACTTCACGACATCGCGCGCCTTCAGCCCGGTGACCCGGTCATCGTTGAGGGGCCGAAGGCCTATTACGTGTACTACGTAACGGGATCGGAAATTGTGAAGCCGAACGATGTGCAGGTGATCGCCCCGGTTCCGAATAAGCCGGGGGAGGAGCCAACGGAACGGATGCTCACCATGACGGCGTGCCACCCCATGTATTCGGTTGCGGAGCGGTACATCACGTACGCGAAGTATGACCACTGGGTTGATCGCAGCAAGGGAATCCCGAAAGAGCTCGCGGAGGTTAAGAAGTAATGTACGGCTGGCTCTACCGGATTATTCCTGGCCCGTGGTGGGTCAAGGTCTTGGTGCTTTTGATCGTGTTCGCGGCGATTGTCGTGCTGCTCTTCGGGTGGGTGTTCCCCGTGATCGCACCGTACATGCCGTTTAACCAGGTCAACCAGGGTACGATTTCAGCGCTCGGCGCCCTGTAGCCGCGGCGTCGACAACGGCATAGGCAGTCCCTGCTTTACGGGGTCTACCTCCCTTTCCTCCCCCTCAGTGAGGGGCCGCAGAGGTGAGCAGCGGCGCGAGAGTGCGGGCTCGCTCGCCAGCCCCCGTTCCGTCTCGACCTTCTGCGAGTTCGAGGAAGTGCGCGAGGATCGTGTGCCCGCCGTTAGTAAGCACGCTCTCCGGGTGGAACTGGACACTGTGGAGCGGGAGGCTCCTGTGTGAAAGCCCCTGGATGCTGCCGTCGTCGGCGCGAGCCGTGATCTCGAGAACTGCCTCGTCGACCGTGTCGGGCACGACAGCGAGCGAGTGGTAGCGGGTCGCCTGAAACGGTGAGGGCAGCGACGCAAACGGCCCTTGGCCTTCGTGGTGGATGAGGCTTGTCTTGCCGTGCATGAGCTGCGGCGCATGCGTCACGGTCGCCCCGAAGTAATGGCCGAGACACTGAAGCCCGAGGCATACCCCAAACATAGGAGTCGACGTGCGGGCACATTCACCGATCACGTCGAGGCTTCGCCCGGCGGTGAGGGGGTTGCCAGGACCTGGGGAGATGAGAACGCCGTCAAATCCCGAAAGATCGGGGACGCCGGACGAGGTTTCAGATACTGCGTCGTTGCGGACAACTATGCACTCGGCACCCATCTGCTCGAGATACCCGATGATCGTGTACACGAACGAATCGTAGTTATCGACCACGAGGATGCGGCACGAGGTGCCGGTGGGGTCAGTTGCCGCCATTGCCGCGGCCTCGCCCGTTGCCGGCTCCATTTCCATTGCCATTTCCGTTGCCGTTGCCATTGCCGTTTCCTTCACCGTCGACCGGAGTGACCGAAGGCGCGGCGGGGGTTGTCGTCGCGGTCGGCGTGGGGGTAGGCGTGGGCTCAGGGCCCTTCGACACGATGATCGTGACGCTCGACCCGGACTTTACCTCGGAGTTGACCTCCGGATTCGTGCGGATCACCCGGCCCTTTTCAACAGTCGGGGAGAACTCCTCCTGCACCTGCGTGCCGAGATTAAGCTCAGGGACGCTCAAGCGTGTGCGCGCTTCCTCGAGAGTTTGACCCACGACATTCGGAATGGTCACGGGGCCGGCTTCAGCCGCGACGACGAGGCGCACGGTCGAGCCCTTCATTGCGGTGCCGTCGGCGGGCGTCTGTTCGAGAACGGTGCCGACGGTTTCCCCATCCTTTGCCTCGCGGCTCGCCACGGTGACCTCGAACCCGGCATCCTTGAGAGCCTGTTCGGCGTCGGCCTGAGTGAACCCAACCACGCTCGGGACGGTGAGCTGACCGCTCGAAATCCAGACTTTAACGGCGCTGCCTTGCGGGGCGCTCGCGCCGTCGCCCGGCTCGGAACGGATCACAACATCCTTATCGAACTCGGTTGAATCTTCGGTGCCGGCAACGGTCATCGTGAAGCCGGCGTCCTCGAGAGCCTTCTGTGCCTCATCCTTCGTGAGCCCTTCGAGCTTAGGCACGCTGGCGGAGTCCGGGCCGCTCGAGACTACAACGTTGACGGTAGAGCCCTTGACGACCTGGGCCTTTGCTTCAGGATCGGTTGAGATGACGAGCCCTTCGTCAACCTCTGTGCTCGCCTTTTCAGTGAACTTCGGGGTGAGCCCTGCTTCGGTAAGGGTGCGCTTCGCATCGTCTTCCGCCATGCCCACGACCGACGGTACGCTCACCTGTTCGGGCTCGCGATTCTGCTGCGCGATGAACCACCACGCGGCGCCCGCCACAATAAGCAGCAGGAGGATCAATCCGGCGACCCACGCGCCCACGTGGCGTTTCTTTTCCTCTTCCGGCGCAATCTCATCGAGCGCGCTTCTCGGCCCCTGCGGCGTGGGCGACGCTTCCGCCGCGCCTGCAGGAGCGGACGGGGCCATCGGAGCCGTATGCGTGGGAATGACCTGGGTTTCCTGGTCCTGGAACGCCGTCGTGTTCTCAAACTCCGTGGGGCTCAGCACCTGGGTTGCCGCTTCGGCACTAGCGGGGCCCGCAGCGCCTGCGGCAAGGGTGCCAAGAATCCGCGGCTCGCGGCCCGCCGCAGCGTCGCTAATATCCTTCGCGAAATCAGAGGCGCTTTGATACCGCACCTCGCGGTCCTTCGCGAGGCCGTGGAGCACGACGGCATCCATGAATTTGCTGATGTTCGGGTTGTAGGTCGAGGGGACCACCGGAGTTTCGCGCACATGCTGGTACGCGATCGACACCGGCGAGTCGCCCGTGAAGGGCGGGCGACCCGTGAGGAGCTCGTAGAGAACAACTGCCGCGGAGTACACATCGCTGCGCGCATCCACCTGCTGGCCACGCGCCTGCTCCGGCGAGAGGTACTGTGCAGTGCCCATGACGGCTTGCGTCTGGGTCATGGCCGCGGTCGCTTCGGATACCGCGCGTGCGATACCGAAGTCCATGACCTTGACCTCGTTGTTCTTCGTGATCATGATGTTGCCGGGCTTGATGTCCCGGTGAACGATTCCCGCGTTATGTGAGTACTGGAGGGCGCCCAGCACACCCCCCATAATCGCGCACGCGCGTTGCTCGCTCATGGGGTTTTCCGCCGAGATGAACGATCGAAGCGTGTCGCCCTCGACGTACTCCATGACGATGTAGGGGATCGTCACCTCTTCGCCCGTGGGCTCAGTGCGGTGGTCCTCGCCAGTGTCGTAGACGCCCACGATCGTGGGGTGGTTGAGACCCGCGGCCGACTGTGCCTCACGGCGGAAGCGTTCCTGGAAGTGGGGATCGCGCGCGAGGTCCGAGCGCAACACTTTGAGGGCGACCGTGCGATGCAAGCGCGTGTCGCGCGCAAGATACACCTCAGCCATGCCGCCACGCCCAAGGAGACGCCCAATCTCGTAGCGGTTACTGAGTAACATGCGGTCTTCGCTCACGATGCCACCGTAGCCTTCCTCAAGAGTGCGCTCACATCAGCGCCCGTCCATTCTAATGAGTGTGTACTCGCACCAAGGGATACCGTTCCGGTTGCCACGAGAATCGCCACAATAATGGCGATCGCAACGACGGCGATCACGATCAGAAGTGGCAAGCTGACCCTACCGACACTCTGTCCCGTGGATGTTCCGCGCCGCGCTGCTGCCCTGTGATCACGACTTGCGCTACTCGCAGAGTTAGCGCTCGCCGCCGAACGCGCGCTCGGTGCCGACGCTGCCGTGGACGAGGACCTGATGGTGACCGGCTTTGAGCCGACGCCCGCGAGCGGCATCGCCGCCGTTCGGGTTCCAGTGGGCGAAATCGGGTTCGCCGTGCGCGAGTTGGCTTTCGAGGTGATTTTGCGGCTCGAATGGCCGCTGTCGCGCTTGGAGGCGGAGGCGGAGGCATCGGAACGCCCGCCAGAGGCGCGCACGCTGCTCGTCCCGAACCGGGGCTCCTCGCCTCGTTCGATCGAATCGAGAATGCGGGCGACAACCGCTGCCGACCTAGGGCGATTGGCGGGCGCTTTCGCGAGCATCATCATGACGAGACGGCGCAGGTCCGGGTTGATGCGCTCGGGAAGCTCCGGTGGCGCCTCCTTAACCTGGGCCATCGCAATCTCGACTTGGCTCGTGCCCGTGAATGGGCGTGAACCGGTCAGCATTTCGTAGGCGACGATGCCGAGCGCGTAAATGTCGGAAAGACTCGTAGCTTGCTTGCCCATGGCCTGCTCGGGAGACAGGTATTGGGCGGTGCCCATGACCAGACCGGTCTTCGTGAGCTTCGCCTGGTCGTTGGAGCGGGCAATCCCGAAGTCGGTGATCTTGAGCGCCCAGTCGTTCGTGTCGTCCACGAGAACGTTCTCCGGCTTGACGTCGCGGTGGACGACGCCTTTGACGTGCGCGGCATCCAGCGCTTTCGCGAGTTCCTTGAGCACGGCGATCACGCGATCTTCGTCGAGGCCGTCTGGGTTTTCTTCGATGATGTCGGAGAGAGGGCGGCCCTTCACGAGCTCCATGACGATATAGGCGCGCCCGTCAAGCTCTCCGTAGTCATAGAGGCCGGCGATCGCGTCGTGCGCGAGCGCGGCGGTATGGCGCGCCTCGGCGCGGAAACGCTTGAGGTAGCCCTCTTCGCCCGCGAACTCTTCGCGCAGAACCTTGACGGCAACGGGGCGGTCGAGCTCCTGGTCCTTGCCTTCCCAGACCTGGCCCATGCCACCCGTGGCAATGAGGCGAGTGAGTTCGTAGCGTCCTTCGAGAACGAGTCCTTTACGTGTTTTCATGCTATTCCTCGATCACTGCCTTCATGAGGTCTCGCGCGATGGGGGTGGCAACGGCGCTTCCGTAGCCCCCCTCCTCGACGACAACGGCCACCGCCACCTTCTTATCGCCCTTCATGGCATAGCCAACGAACCACGAGTGCGGCTTTTTCCCTTTCGCCCACTGCGCCGTTCCGGTTTTCCCGCCGACCTCGGCGCCGTCGATCTGAGCGCGCTTTGCCGTTCCATCCGTCACCGTTGCTTCCATCATTTGCCGCATCTGCGCGGCGTGAGCGGCGGACAGCGGCTGGCTCTTCTCGCGCGGAGCGAGTGCCTTGACCTCTTTGAGGTCGCCCGTGCGAACAGACTTGACGAGCTGGGGTTCCATGACGATGCCGTCGTTGGCGAACGAGCCCGCCATCATTGCCATCTGCAGGGGGGTCACCTTGTCCTCGTATTGCCCGATCGAGCTCAGGGCGAGTTGTGCATCGTCCATATCGGAGGCCATCGACGATGGTGTCACCGAAAGCGGGATCTGCATTTTCGTGCCGAATCCGTATTCCGCGGCCTTGTTCTTCAGAGCGTCTTCGCCGAGCTGGACGCCGAGCATCGCGAACGAGGTATTGCAGCTTTGCTGGAGCGCCGACTGCAAGCTCGACACGTCGTTCGGGCCGCACGGGGAAGTATCGCCGTTCGGGTGGTTCGACATCGACGTGGACGAGTTCGGGAGCTGATAGCTTCCGGGCCCGGGAATTTCCGATTCGGGAGTGTAGCTGCCGGATTCGAGCGCTGCCGCGGCGACGAAGAGCTTAAACGTCGAGCCCGGCGGGTAGAGGTTACCCGCAATCGCCCTGTTATTCAGAGGCTTATTTGGGTCGTCATTGAGTTTGGACCACGCCTTGCGGACAGACTTCGAATCGTGTGAAGCCAGGGCGTTCGGATCGTAGCTCGGGGTCGAGACCATCGCGAGAATCGCGCCTGTATCGGGGTCGATTGCAACGGCCGCGCCGCGATGGTCGCCGAGAGCCTCGTAGGCGGCCTTTTGCGCCTTCGCATTGATCGTGAGTTCGACTTGCGCGCCCTGGGGGTCGTGGCCCGAAAGCACGGTCATGAGGCGGTCGTAGAAGAGAGAATCGGCCTTGCCCGAAAGCTCTTCGTTCATGGCTTTTTCCATGCCGCCGAAGCCGTACACGACGCTGTAGTAGCCCGTGACGGGTGCGTACAGGCCCGGCTCAGCGTATTCACGCTTGAGCCCGTAGCGGTTGTTGACTTTCGTGCTGGAGGCAACGGCAACACCGTCGACGACGATCGGCCCGCGCGGCCGCCCAAACTCGTTGTAGATCGTGCGCGCGTTGCGGCCGTTCGCGTTGAGTTCCTCCGCTTTGATGACCTGGAAATAGGTGGTGGAGCCGAAGAGGAAGAGGAGCAATACGGTGAGCACGAGCGAGACGTGGCGAAGCGGTTTGTTCATGCTGTGACCTCCGCACTCATCGCGTGCGGCGCGCGTTGATCGGCCGCGACGTGCTTTTCGGTTTCGCCAAGGCTGCGTGCCGCGGGCCTTCGTGCGGCGTCGCTCAGTTTCATGAGGAGCCCCACGATGATCCAGTTGGCCACGAGGCTTGAGCCGCCCGCGGCCATGAAGGGAAGCGTGAGGCCGGTCAGGGGAATCACGCGCGTCACGCCACCCACGACGATGAACGTTTGAAGGCCCAGAGTGAACGAGAGCCCGGCCGCGATGAGTTTCCCGTAACCGTCGGAAATGCCGACCGCTGCGCGCAGCCCGCGCTGCACGATAATCGCGTAGAGCGTGAGAAGCGCGAACACGCCCACGAGCCCCACCTCTTCGGCGACCGACGCGAAAATGAAGTCAGACTGCGCGAACGGAACGGTGTCCTGGCGGCCTTCGCCGAGGCCGACGCCGAACAGGCCGCCATTCGCGATGCCGAAGATGCCGTTGTTAATCTGCCCGCAGTTGCTGAAGTTTCCGCTGCCCATGGGGTCGAGCCAGCACTCGAAGCGGCGCTGCACGTGACCGAGCTTGAGCACGTAGTAGATTCCCGGGGGTGCGAACATGAGGGCGCCGATGATGAACCAGCTCAGGCGGTCCGTTGCGGTGTACAGCATCACGACGAAGAGCCCGAAGAACAACAGGGACGTGCCAAGGTCATTTTGGAAGACGAGAACGGCGGTCGCGCCGGCCCACGCGAACAGGAGCGGGCCGAGATCCGACCAGCGGGGCAGGGTAATGCCAAGGACGCGCGGTCCCGCTAGGGCCAGTGTGTCGCGCCTCGAGACGAGGAAGCCGGCGAAGAACATCGCGAAGAGGATCTTCGCGACTTCGGCGGGCTGGAATGAATAGCCCGCGATCCGGATCCAAATCCGTGCGCCATAGTTGGCGGCGCCAATGCCGGGGGCAAGCGGCAGGAGTAGGAACAGGAGTCCGACGGCACCTGTGATCCAGGTGTAGCGACGGAGCTGGCGGTGATCCCTCATGAGCATGAGCACGACGGCGACGCACGCGAGGCCGAGCGCCGTCCACATGACCTGGCGCGAGGCGAAGCCATGCCCCCAGGACGTGTATTTCTCGTAGACGAGATCCACGCTCTTGATCGTGGCGAGGCCGATGAGGTTGATCAGGAGAGCGGTGGGCAGGAGCAGCGGATCGGCATACGAGATGCGCGCTGCCGCAACGATGTACACGATGAGCGCCCCGACACCGAGCCCGCCAATCTGCCACCAGGTTGATGTGGCGATCTGTTCATTGCGCCCGAGGTCGACGAGGACGTTCGCGCCGAGACCGATCGCGAAGGCAGCCAGAATCAGAACAAGGTGCAAGATGCGCCGTGTTCGTGCCTGGTAGCTGATGACCGTCGCCATTAGCGCCCGCCGTCCGAGGGAGCCTGGCCGGTTTCGGCCCCGCCGCCACTATCGCTTGCGCCGGCCTGCGGGTCTTTCGAGAGGCGCCCCTCCGCCGCGAGCTGCGCGACGATGCGGTCGGCGTCGTCTCTGTTCTTTGCGCTGATGGTGTTTGTGACCTGGGTTTGAGTCACGGGCTGAAGGTCGCTGAGGACCACATCGGTGACGGCCTCTTCGTGGGAGAGCGAGAGGGGGCCGAGGTCCTGCGCGATGCCCTTGTAGATGACGACCTGTGAGCCGTTGGTGCCGACGTAGTACTGATCTTGCGTCCAGTTGTAGGCGAACCAGGCACCACCGACGAGAAATGCGGCGATGAGGGTGAAGAGTGCCGCCACCGGCCAGTTCGAGCGCCTCGGGGGCTCCTCTTCGTAGTCTTCGTCTTCGTACGGCGCCTCTTCGCGCGTGAGCGCGGCGGCGCGTGCGGCGGGTCCCGTCGCGGCGGTGGGGCGATGGCGGTCGCGCGCGGCGGCACCAACGACGATGTTCCCACTCGAGGGGCCGGGATCGCCCTTATGAAGGTCGTCGATGTCAATGACGTCGGCGATGACGCACGTGATGTTGTCGGGGCCACCCGCTTTGAGGGCGAGTTCGACGAGGTGTTCGGCGCATTCATCGGGGTCGTCGATGCTTGAGAGGACGTCGCTGATGGTTTCGAACGAGACGAGTCCCGAGAGGCCATCGGAGCACAGCATCCAGCGGTCGCCTGGGACGGCTGGTTTGAGGCTCAGGTCGAGTTCGGGATCGGCGTCGACATCACCGAGCACGCGCATGATCATGGAGCGCTGCGGGTGGCGTTCGGCTTCTTCCGGGGTGAGGCGCCCTTCGTCGATGAGGCGTTGCACGAACGTGTGGTCTTTCGTGACCTGGGTGCACGTGCCTTCGCGCACAAGGTAGGCGCGCGAGTCACCGATGTGGACGAGCGCGAACTTATTGCCCGCGCGCAAGAGCGCGGTGACGGTCGTGCCGAGGCCCGCGAGAAGGGGTTCTTCGCGAGCGCGCCGCAGGATGGCATCGTTTGCGTCAAGGACGGCGCCCTCGAGTGCGGCGACGATGTCGGTTCCAGGTGCGTCGGTTTCGAGCTCCGAAAGCGTGCCCACGGCGACTGAGCTGGCGACGTCGCCACCGGCGTGGCCTCCCATCCCGTCGGCGACGACGAGGAGGTGGGAGCCGGCGTAACCGGAGTCCTGGTTGTTCGAGCGTACGAGCCCGACGTCTGTTTTCGCTGCGTAGCGCAACGCGATGGTCATCGGGGGCCTCGCCTCAATTCAATCTGAGTGTTGCCGATCGTGATGGCGGCGCCTGGCTTGAAGGGAGCGGAGGCTCCTTCGAGGGGCTTGCCAGCGAGGGTCGTGCCGTTAGTTGAGCCCAGGTCCTCGACGTACCACTCGCCGTCGTGAGGGAATACGCGCGCGTGGCGGTTAGAGGCGTATTCGTCGGAAAGCACGAGGGTGCATTCCGGGGCGCGGCCGATGAGGATCGGCGAGGCCGCGAGGCGGATCGTGGTGCCGCGAAGGGGGCCTGCGGTGACGACCAGCTGGGTTTGAACGGCGTTCGGATCGGTGGTTTTTTGACCCTGCTGGAGAGCGGAAGGGTCGCTCACCGTGCGTCTCTCGGCGCCTGCTTTTCGCCCGCTTCCGCCGCGCGTGATGACCGTGGTTCCGAAGAGGTCATTGCGCAGGACGAGGAGCGCAACGATCACGAAAAGCCACAGCGCAACGACGAAACCGAAGCGCAGGACGATGAGGGTTAGCTCGCTCACGCGGACCTCACCACTCGGAGGGCGCGCCCGTAGGCAAAATGACGGTGAGACGCGTGCGCCCGATGCGGATCGTCGCGCCGTCGGGGAGCCCGGTGGGGGTCGTAATGCGCTCGCCGTTCACGAAGGTGCCGTTCGTGGAGCCGAGGTCCGTTGCGGTCATCGATGTGCCGTCAACGCGGAGTTCAAGGTGGTGGCGGCTCACGCCCGTGTCGTCGAGGATGATGTCGCTATCGCCGCCGCGGCCGATCACGGTGACGCGGCCCGTGAGGAGGTACTGCTGGCCGTCGATTTCGAGGATCGGCTGGAAGTTTTCGCCGCCCGTCGTCGCCGGTGCGAGCGAGGAGCGCTCGGTGCTCGATTCGGTTTCGAAGCGCCCGGCCTTGACGTCATCGTCGCGCTTGAGCGCGACGGTTACGTTCCCCACAAACAGGTATTTCTGCTGATCGGCGTGATCGACGAGGATCCGCTGGAGTTCATCAACGAGGGTGTCCTCCCACGAGGCGAACCGTTCGTAATCCACCGAGTTGAGGTACACGGAGTACGTGTTGGGTGCGAGCGTGCGGGCACGGTCGAGGACCTGAATCTGATCGTCGCATTCGCGCTTGAGCCCTTGGGCGAGGTCGAGTGGCTTGATGCTGCCGCCGCGCGAGAACACGTTCGACACTCCGCGGTCGAGGCTGCGCTCGATTCGGTCGAGAAAACTCAACGTGGGTCTCCTTGGGTAAACGTCGTACGCCGCGAGTCTATCGCGTGTCATGCACGCACGATTCGTTCAGATGTAATGATGTGGTGGAGGATTGGTGCATGAGTGATGTGCACGCGAATCCCGCCCACGTTGATCCGGAGTCTCTTGAGCCGCTTCTTTCGTCCTTGAGTTTTGATTCGGCCGTTGGCCTCATCAGTTCCGACGGTCGCTTAATCACCGCGTACGGGGATCTTGACCGAGTGTTCCCGCTCGCGAGTGTCTCGAAGCTGATCGCGACGTACGCCGCGCTCGTCGCAATCGATCGCGGAGCCCTTGCCCTTGATGACGCTGCAGGTGAAGAGACTCCGCAGGGCTGCACTGTCGAACACCTGCTCGCCCACGCCGCCGGTTACGCGTTCGAGGGCGGGGAGTTCCTTGCCGCGCCGGGAAAGCGCCGCATGTACACGAATGCGGGCATCGAGCAGCTCGGGCGCGTCGTCGCGCGCGCCGTCGAAACGGACTTTGACCGGTGGGTGCGCGAGAGCGTGACGGAGCCGCTCGGGATGGAGACCGTCGAGGTAGCCGGCTCGCCCGCCAAGGATTACCGCGCAAGCATCGAGGATCTTCTTGTACTTGGCCGGGAGTTCTTGACTCCCACGCTCATTTCTTCCGAGCTCGCTGAATCAGCGCATCGCCCCCATTTCCCGGGCCTTTCCGGTGTGCTTCCCGGTTACGGCCGTCAAAGCCCGAATGACTGGGGTCTGGGTGTGGAGATCAAGGGGAAGAAGGAGCCGCACTGGACGGGCGCGCTCAACTCGGCCCGCACGTTCGGGCACTTCGGGCAGTCGGGGTCGTTCCTCTGGGTTGACCCGGAAGCGATCCCGGGTGGGCTCAGCGCGGCATTTTTGTCGTCGAAGCCGTTTGGCGAGGAGCACGCCGGCGTGTGGCCCGCTCTCAACGACACCCTCGTTCGCGCGGCGCGAGCTCGTTCCTGAACAGCAATAGTGTTCATTAGGTCACTATTGTGGAGTGACGACACGAGGCGAGAGGACGAGCAATGCAGCAGGCCATCAACGAGGCTAGGGACCGAGGGCTCCGCATTATTGTCGCGGGCGGTGACGGTTTTTGCGGCTGGCCTACGGCGCTGTACCTCTCGAAGCAGGGGCACGAGGTCACGATTATTGACTCCCTTGTGCGTCGCGACATCGATGACGAACTCGGCTCGAACTCAGTGACCCCGATTCTCCCTCTCGAGCAGCGCGTTGCCGCATGGGAGGAAGTCTCGGGCGCACGTATCGACGTTCGGATCGGCGATCTTAGCGACTACGACTTTCTGAGCGCAATCGTGACCGAGGTGCAACCCGAGGCCTTCGTGCACTTCGCCGAACAACGAAGCGCCCCGTACTCGATGATCGACCGCGAGCATGCCATTTACACGCAGCGTACGAACGTCGAGGGGACGCTCAACGTGCTCTGGGCGATCCGCGACTACGCCTCCGAATGCCACCTCGTGAAGCTCGGGACGATGGGCGAATACGGCCAGCCCAACATTGACATCGAGGAAGGTTTCATCGAGATCGAGCATCGCGGCCGCACTGACCGACTGCCGTTCCCGAAACAGCCGGGCAGCTTCTACCACCTCTCCAAGGTGCACGACAGCGACAACATCATGTTCGCGTGCAAGATCTGGAATATCGCCGCAACCGACCTCAACCAGGGCATCGTCTACGGGCTCCACACGAATGAGACCCGCATGGACCCCCGCCTCGTAAATCGCTTTGACTATGACGCGGTGTACGGCACGGCGCTCAATCGCTTCCTCATTCAGGCCGCCGTCGGCCACCCCCTCACGGTGTACGGGGAAGGCTCCCAAACACGTGCGTACCTCAATATCGAGGACACCGTGCGGTGCATCGAACTCGCGTGCACGAACCCCGCGCAGCCTGGAGAGTTCCGCGTGTTCAACCAGTTCACCGAGTCCTTTAGCGTCGAGGAACTCGCCGTCAAAGTCGTCGCAGCAGCCTCGACGCTCGGGATCGATGCTCAGATCAATCACGTCGAGAACCCGCGCGTCGAGAAGTACAACCACTACTACAACGCGGTCAACACTCGCCTCATTGACCTCGGCCTTGAGCCGCACCTTCTTACGGAGGGTGTGCTCGCCGAGATTCTCGAGGTGGCCCGCACACATGCGGGGCGTGTGAGGAACGAGCTGATCCTCCCGAGCGTGACGTGGCGCTAGCAGACTCCGCCGCCCGCGGCCGGATGCGCGTGCTCCTCGTGACCGAGACGTTCGTGCCGAGCGTCGACGGGGTCGTCACGCGCCTGAGCCACCTCGTCGATCATCTCCTTAGCGAGGGGCACGAGGTGGAGATCATCGCGCCGGGGCTCGGCATCGACGAATACGAGGCAGCGTCGGACCCCAAGAACTCACGCCGGAGCCCTGGCGCCCCCATTCACGGCGCCTCAACCGTGCGCGTGCCCTTTTACCCGAGTCGGCCCTGGTCGCTCCCCACACCCTCGGTGCACCGCATGACCGAGCGAGTGGTGCGGGAGTTTCGCCCCGACGTCATTCACGCCGCTCAGCCGATCCTGCTGGGACGCGCGGCCGTTCGCGCCGCCCGCCGACACCGCATTCCTCTCGTCGCGAGCTACCACACGAATCTTCCCGCCTATCTTTCGCGCTACCGCGCATGGGCGTGGAGCGCACCACTCATCGCGCGCGCAACCCGCCGCATGCACCGCGATGCCCAGATCAATGCCGTCACGAGCGAGGCCATGCGCAGCGAGGCTCGTGCACTCGGGCTCGAGCACGTGCACGTCGTGCGCAGGGCAGTGGACACGCGCCTCTTCCACCCCGGTGATAGCCCGACGGCCGCTTTGCCTTGCGACAACCAAGATTCCAGGTTGCGGCTGCTTTTCGTCGGGCGGCTTGCGGCCGAAAAAGACCTCACCCGACTCGTGCCCCTCATGCACCGCCGCGATGATCTAGAGCTCACGCTCGTGGGCGATGGGCCACAGCGCGCCAACCTCGAACGCGACTTTCGCGGGACCCGCACGCGTTTCGCAGGAGTTCTCCGCGGCGAGAAGCTCGCGCAGACCTACCGCGAGCACGACCTGTTCATATTCCCCTCCGTGACCGAGACGCTTGGCCTCGTGCTACTGGAGGCGATGGCCTCGGGCCTGCCGCCGCTCGCCGCACGCTCAGGCCCGACGATGGAGCAAATTGTTGATGGCGACACGGGGTTCCTCTTTGGCGACGAAAATGAGCTTGAGCAGATTCTCGATGCCCTCGCACGCACGAGCGGGAAAGAGCTTCGCTTGCGCGTCGCAGCGGCGGCACGGGCCGAAGCCGAAAAGCATTCGTGGGCAGCCGCGAGCGAGGACTTTGTGAGCCTTTACCGACGTGCTATCCGGGGCGAGTAGAGGGGATTAGATCTTGGCCGCGTAGGTGATGACGTGCTGCGTATCGGTGCTTTGGGCAACCACGTAGCTCTCACCGGATTCATCGTGGAGGACGCGGATCAGCACCGAACCCTCATAGCGGTTAACGATCGCCGCCTCGGCGTCGTGTGGATTTGCCGCGGCGCGATCGGCGCTCGTCTCGACATCGGAAATGACCTCGCCGAAGGCCTTCATATATGCCGAGCCATCACCCGTCGGATCTTTGTGCAAGTCGAGCACCCCTTCCGGGAAGGTACCGCGGGCTGCGGAATCTTCCTCATACCTGCGCGCCCCGGCTGTCGCGTAGGTCTCCCACATTTCAGGGGTGTCCTGTGTGCGAGAGCCGGGCAGGCTCGCGGCCTCGGGCGTGAAGAGTGACTCGTCAAACTTTCCGTCTGGGTCAGCTTTTGAGGGCACGTATCCGTCACCCGGCGACGCTTCGGATTCGCTCACGCGCCCCTCTTCGGGGATAGTCGTAGCGCTTTGTGTTGCCGTGGCGCTTTCGGAACGCGAATCCGGTTCGGGTGCGGAGCCGCCCGAGCACGCTGCGCACGCGCTTACGAGCAGGGCGGCCGTTGCACACACGACCCGGCGAGTCACCTGTTGCACTAGAAGGGCCTCAGAACGTACGGGTCAGCGTTGCGACCGGGAAGGTTCCGGGTGTACGAGCGAATGTGAACGCCAGGACCCCAGGAATGCAGCATCTGACCATTGCCCAGATACATCGTCATGTGACGGATGGTGCCGCCGGAGTCTCGGTAGAAGATCCAGTCGCCGCGCTGAATCTGCGAGATTGGCACCTTGCGGAACTTCTTGGAGTTGTAGAAGTAGTGCGTCGAGAGCCAGTTTGCACCGGCATGTTGTTCGGGCGTTACCCCCGTCTCGAGACCGGCGGCATTCATTGCCTGGATAGCGATGCCTGAGCAGTCGTAGCCTAGTTTGTAGCCGCCGGCACCGCCCCAAGTGTAGGGCGAGCCTACCTGCGAACGCGCAAAATTCACCATGGTGTCGATGCGCTCTTGACGGCTTGCAGTGATTCCTACCTTGGGTTTCACAGTGAAGCCATCCGCGTACCAGCTCACGCCAGTGCCTAGCGAATCCCACGTGCGCTTATCCACGACACCGGTTACGGGCAGACCTCGCTTGCGCTGCCAAGACTTGACGGCTCGGATCGTTTTCGCGTTCATCGTTGCACTGTGGCCATTTGAGTAGATCCCGAGGCGTTTTTGGACAGCGGCTACGCGAACGCCGTTCCAGCCCTTGGTGAGGTTGTGCCCGCCGCGAGAGGTCGTGGGATTATTCGTGGGGCCGAAGTAGTAGGGATTCGCGGGCTCCCAGCCCACGACCCCTGTCCCATTCGAACGCGTCCAGTACAGAACTCCGTTCTCGAAGTTTTGGCGGAACTGCCCCTTGTAGGTGTACTCGTTCGAGATGGGAAGACCGAGGAAGCCCCGCTCAAAGCCGCGCTTGGCGTACTGGTTGAGCATGCCCGAATGGACGCCGTAGGCGCCCGTGCGCGGATGCCAGTACATCTGCCCGTTCTCGAAGTACTGGATAACGACTCCATTGTTGAGGGTGATTTCACCGGTGCGAGGCAACCCAAAGGCGCTCTTCGGCCCACCCAGGCTTACGTAGTTTGCGTGGATGGCATGCTTGGTGACCTCGGTGATGCCGTTGCGGGAGTTCCAATAGATCGTGCCGTTTTGGAAGTTCTGCGCGCGGCCGCCGCGTACCGAGTACTCCTCCGACGTGGGGAAGCCAAGTTCACCACGTTCGTAACCGTGCCGGGCCCAAATGCCGAAAATTGCACCCTTGCGGGAAATGGCATGCGCACCTGGGCGCCCCGAGTAGTACACGTGGCCGTTTTGGAAGCGCTGATAATAGCCGCCTCGAGTCTTGGTTTCGTTCCCCGTGGGCAGGCCAAGCCAACTGTTCGCCCCACCCAGTGAGTCGTAGTGGCCACCGATGCCGCCCTTGGTTACCCACACATTCTTCGTGGCGAAGTCGAAGTACAGGGTTCCCCCTGTGAATTTTTGCGTAACGCCGCCGGGCACTCGGATCTCATCGGTCGACGGGTATCCGAGCCATCCGCGGGTATGGCCGCTGCGCTTCCAGAACGTTTCGAAGGCGCCGCCGCGGTTGACGGCGTGTGCTCCACCGTTGCCCGGGGACCAGTAGAGGTCGGCATTCTCGAAGTGCTGGACGTAGCCACCGCCGTTGAGTTTTTGCTCGTTGGACGTGGGGTTACCAATCCAAGAATCCGCGCCTCCGGTCTCGTCCCAATAGCCGCGCATCGCGCCGACGATGGCGAAGCGTGGCGTGCGTTCGGGGGTCGCGCTGAACGTTTGGATGCTCGGCGCGGGCTTCTCTGCGGGCGCATCGGTGGTGGATTCCTCCACGGAGGTGGTTGTGGAGTCGCGTGGTGCGGGTGCCGATTCGCGAGGCGCAGGGGCCGGGGTATCGTCCGTGGATGTAGGGGCCTCGAGCGGCGCGTCGGTGTTGTTTTCGCTGGGAGCCTCCGTGCCGGGAGTTTGATCGGCCGGGGTTTCCTCAACAGGGGTTTCAGAGGAGGCCGGTTCCGAGGGGGTCGGCGTGGGGGCCTCGGTCGTCGAGAGGGTCGGTTCGTCGGCTGGATCGGAGGGAGAAGCCTGCACGGCGAGCGGGGTGAAGGTGACGCCGGCGGCGAGGAGGGCTGCCGAGATGCGTCGGCCGGTAAGAGAGGAGAGGGGGTACACGGGACCTCGCTTAGGGGATAGGAAACGTCTTTATGCTAGGTCACCGCTGCGCGTTTCCGGTATGAAGGGGTCCTTCTGGAGCAAATCGTAGTGAAATCGTAATAAACGAAAGGCGAAGAGGGGTGCGCGCTACTTCTTCGTGCCGTACAGCAGCCAGGTTGGGCGCGTGGTTGCGATCCAGCGCATTCCCGCGACCGCGAGGATTGACACGATGCCGAGCAGGATCGCTGGGGTGTAGTTTCGCGTTGCGGGCTCGGTCTCCGGTTGCAGCGCGAGCGTGAGCGCCACGGCAACCCCGACGGTGGCTACGCCAAGGACGATGCCGACGATCATGAACGTGCGCGCGAATGTGCGCAGCCACGCCTCGCCGTCTGCTGGGTACCCCACTCCCGCGCGGTGTTTCTTTGCGGCGATGCCCGCGATGCATCCCGCAACGAGCGCGCCAATCACCCATGCGACGAAAAGTCCGAGCGAAAGCCACCACGTGATTTGCGAGGCGGCAAGCCCTGCGAGGACGCCCGCGAGGGCGCCAAGCAGACCGAGGCGGGCGAGGAAAGCCGCGCCTTCGGCGTCGGTGTCGAGGTTCGGCGGGAAAGCCGCGAACGCGTCGGCACCGTAGCCTTGGGCGTTCCAGTCCTGCGACTCGCTCATGAGGTCATCCCTTCGGTGAGGCCGCTGCCTTTGCTGCGGCGGGCAATGCGGCGATGATGCGTTCAAGGATATCGGGAGTGTGGGCCCTAGAGACGAAATACGCCTCAAACGCGCTCGGCGGCATGTAGATGCCCTGGGCGAGCATCGCGTGGAAGAACCGAGCGAAGACATCGGTGTCCTGGGACTTTGCGTCCTCATAGCAGCGCACGTCGCGATCGGTGAAGAACACGGAGAAGAGGGTGCCGAAGCGGTTGATCGAGTGCGGCACGCCTTCTGTGCTCAGCGCGTCGTCGAATGCAGAAATGAGGGTTGTTGCCGAATCGTTGAGCTGCGCGTAAAGCGCGTCATCGAGCTGGCTCAACGTCGCGATGCCCGCGGCGGTTGCGAGGGGGTTACCCGAGAGAGTGCCCGCTTGATAGACGGGGCCGAGGGGGGAGAGGCGTTCCATAATGTCAGCCCGGCCGCCGAAGGCGCCTACCGGCATGCCACCGCCGATGACCTTGCCGAAGGTCACGAGATCCGGCACGACGCCATCGATCCCGTGGGCGCCCGTCGCGCTCGCGCGAAAGCCGGTCAGGACCTCGTCGACAATGAGGAGCGCATCGGCCGCGTGCGCCTCATCGAGGAGGAATGCATTGAAGTCGCCCGGGTCGATGACGCCCATGTTGCACGGGGCTCCCTCGGTGATCACCGCGGCGATGTTCTCTCCGTGTTCGGCGAACGCTTCGCGCACCGCCTCGCGGTCGCCGTAGGGAAGCACGAGAGTTTCGGCAGCCGTCGGATCCGTGACCCCCGCAGAACCCGGCAGTGAGAACGTGGCAACGCCCGAACCTGCCTCCGCGAGCAGCGAATCGACGTGGCCGTGGTAGCAGCCCGCGAACTTCACAATGAGATCGCGCCCCGTGAAACCGCGCGCAAGTCGCAGTGCGCTCATGGTTGCCTCGGTTCCCGAGTTCACCATGCGAAGCTTTTCGACCGCGGGGACGCGGTCAATCACGAGTTCGGCAAGGCGAATCTCGCCCTCGTGTGGAGCGCCGAAGCTCAGCGAGTGCGCCGCGGCTCCAGTGACGGCGTTCACGACGGTCGCCTCGGCATGGCCGAGAATCATGGGCCCCCACGAGCCCACGAGGTCCACGTATTCGTTTCCCTCAGCGTCCGTGAGGAGCGCACCGTTGCCACTCACGAGGTACGGGGGAGTGCCGCCCACGCTCCCGAAGGCGCGCACGGGCGAATTCACCCCGCCGGGAATGACGTGCTGCGCGCGGGCGAAGAGTTCGGCGTTCGTGGGCATCAAGACCTCCTATTTTGAGCGGTGATCAGGCGAATTCGCGAAGGTGAGGGGGAAGATCGGCGAGGAGCTTCGCCGCGTACGGCGCGTAATAGGTGAGCACGTGGGCGGCCCCCGCTCGCTTGAACGCGAGGAGAGATTCGAGCACTGCGCGATCTCGGTCAAGCCAGCCGTTCTCGCACGCCGCCTCGATCATCGCGTACTCGCCAGAAACCTGGTAGGTGCCAACGGGAACGGGGCTCGCAGCCGCAACGTCAGCAAGCACGTCGAGATAGGGGAGCCCGGGCTTGACCATGATCATGTCGGCGCCTTCGCCCAGGTCGAGCTCGAGCTCGCGAAGCGCCTCGCGCCCGTTCGCAGGATCCTGCTGGTAAGTCTTGCGATCGCCCGTCAGTGACGAATCGACGGCTTCGCGGAACGGCCCGTAGAACGCGGAGGCGTACTTTGCGGTGTAGGCGTAAATCGCGACGTTCGTGAAGCCTTCCGAATCGAGCGCGTCGCGGATAGCGGCAATCTGGCCATCCATCATGCCCGAGGGGGCAACAACGTGGGCACCCGCGCGCGCCTGAGCGAGGGCCATCTCGCGATAGACCTCGAGCGTCGCGTCATTGTCCACGCCACCATCCTGGTCGAGGACTCCGCAGTGGCCGTGATCCGTGAATTCATCGAGGCACAGATCGGCCATCACCAGCAGCGAATCGCCGAGCTCGTCACGCAGGCGCGAGATAGCGACGTTCAGGATCCCGTTCGGGTCGGTTGCGCCGGATCCGACGGCATCCTTCTTCTCGGGGATGCCAAACAGCATGATGCCGCCAAGACCGAGCTCGGCGGCTTCGCGGGCGGCCGTGACGAGGGAATCGAGCGAGTGCTGCCTCACGCCGGGCATCGCCGCGATGGGGCGAGTCTCGCTCGCACCCTCGCGCACGAATGCCGGAAGAATGAAATCGGCGCTGCGCAGGGTCGTCTCGCGATTAAGGCGGCGCATCGCGTCGCTCGCGCGAAGGCGGCGGGGGCGATGGAAGGGGCGCTTCACGGTCATTACTCGGTGTCCTTTCCCAGTACTTCGGCAACGGCTTCAGCGAGCGCGCGATCGCTTGGATCTTTCGCGACCGCTGCAACCGGGAGATTCACGCTGATCGCCGCTTCCTCGCTCGGCTTGCCGATCACGACGAGTTTCGTACTCTCGTGGATCGCGAGCTGTGAGAGAGCGCGCACGATCATGGGGCTCGTCGCGACGACGGCGCTGAAGCCGCCTGCGGCGAGATTGTCGATGACGTCGCGCGGTTGCGGGATCGTCTTGGGGCGGTAGGCGGTCTCGCGCTGGACGTCGTATCCGGCCATGCGGAGCGCGAGCTCGAGCTGCGGCGCGGCAGCGGAACTCACGGGATAGAAGATGCGCTGAGCGAGTCCGTCCCCACCCTGCTGATTGACGGGGAAGACATCGATGAGAGAGGCGGCGCTTCCTTGTGCGATTGTCTCGACCTCGAGGCCCGCTTCGCGCGCGGCAGCTGCCGTCGCTTCGCCGACCGCGGCGGCCTTGAATTCTTGGACGGCGGGAAGCTCCGACCATTCGGGCAATGCTCGAAGCGCCTTGACAGTCGTGACCGACGTGAGAAGGAGCCAATCGAACTCGCCGTGGGCAAGGTCGCTCAGGGCATCGCGCAGGTCGGCGTCCGTTTCGAACGAGAACTCCGTGAACGGAGAATGCACGGCCTCAAAACCGCGAGCGTTGAGCTCCGCGACGAGGCCAGCGCCGCGCCCCTCGGGGCGCGTCACAAGAACGGGTGCTGTCATGCTAGCCACTCCTCAGCAAGTAGATCTCGGGCGCCAGCGGCGAGCATGTCCTCCGCAAGCGCCCTGCCCGCGGCCTCGGCCGAGGCCGCCGTCACCGGTGTATCCGTGCGGCTTTCGCGAACAAGATGCGTGTTTCGACCGTATACCCCGGCCTTGAGAACGAGTCGATTATCGTCCGTGACCTCGGCGAATGCGGCGACCGGCGCAGAGCACCCCGCCTCGAGCGCGCGCAAGAGAGTGCGCTCGGCGATGGTCGCGAACCGGGTCGGACGGTGATCGAGCGCGTCGAGCGCGCGAGCGAGGTCGCTTTCGCGGTCGAGATCCTCGCGAACCTCAACCGCGAGCGCCCCCTGCGCGGGCGCGGGCAGAAACTGCCACGGATCAAACGATTCGGCGATGCGGTCCTCAAACCCGAGCCTATGCAGGCCCGCCGCGGCGAGAACAACCGCATCGAGCTCTCCCCGCTCGGCATACGCCATACGTGTCTCGATGTTGCCGCGGATCGGAACCACCTCGAGATCGGGCCTCGCGAGCATGAGCTGCGCTGCGCGTCGCGGGCTCCCGGTGCCCACGCGGCCGCCCCGAGGGATCGCGTCGAGGCTCGCAACCCCAGCGCGAGTGAGGAGAGCATCGGCGGGGTTTTCTCGCACGGGAACCGCCGCGAGGCGGATCCCGTCGGCTGGCAGCGTGGGAAGGTCCTTGAGCGAATGGACGACGACGTCGACCTCGCCGGCAAGAAGAGCCTCGCGGACGGCGGAGACGAACACGCCGGTGCCGCCGATGCGCGTGAGCGGGCTCGTGCGGTCGCGATCCCCGTGAGTGGAGACGTTGACGAGCTGGAAACCGTCGGAATCTCCCTCGCCCCCTGCTACCAACTGACGCGCAACCCACGCGGACTGCGTGCGAGCGAGCGCGGAGGCGCGAGTGCCGAGCCGCATCATGCGAACGTGCCTTCCGGGGTGCGCACGAGGCAGCACTCGAGTCCGCAGTCACCGGTGCGCTTCTCGTTCTCGAGCGCTCCGGGAAGGTCGATCACGGCTCGGCGTTCAAAGCCGGGCGTGACAGCTTCCTGAACGAGGTCGGCGAGGGCGCCGATAAAGCGGTCGTCGCTGCCCGAGGTCGCCACTCGCACAAAGGCGAGGCCCTTGTTTTCGGCGGTTTCCTTCGCCTCGGTGTCGAGGTCCCACACGACTTCGACGTGATCGGTCACGAACCCGATCGGCACGACAACGACAGCGGAGCGAGCTTCGAGCTCGTCGATGACGTCGTTGATATCCGGCTCGAGCCACGGCACGTGCGGCGCACCCGAACGCGACTGATAAACGAGCTGATAGTTTTCGGGGGTTTGCTCGGCCCCGAGATCCTCACGCACGCGGGCCATGACGTACTCGATCGCTGCTTCGTGCTGAGCGACGTACCAGCCGCCCGAGCCCTTCTCCCACGAACTCTTCGGGCCCGACACATCCGCCATCGTCGTCGGAATCGAGTGCGTCGAGAAGAGGATCTCGATCGCTTCGGGCTCGTGTCCGTTTGCGCGGTGCGCCTCCAGGGCGCTCTTCACGCCGTCGACGACGGGCTCGAGGAATCCCGGATGGTTGTAGTACACGCGGGCCTTATCGATCGCGAGCGTCCCCATCAGCCCGGTCTCGTCGAGGGCTTTGCGGAAATCCTCGTGGTACTGGTGGCAACTCGAGTAGCTCGAGTACGCGCTCGTCACGAGACCCACGACTTTCGTGTGACCATCGTTGTGCATGTCGCGGACGGTATCGGCGACGTAGGGCTCCCAGTTGCGGTTGCCCCAGTACACGGGAAGGTCGATGCGGCGGCGCTTCAACTCTGCTTCGAGACGCGCGATGAGGGCGCGATTTTGCTCGTTGATCGGGCTCTTCCCGCCGAGCGCGCGGTAGTGGGTCGCGACCTCTTCGAGGCGCTCATCGGGGATGCCGCGCCCGCGCGTAACATTGCGCAGGAACGGGATCACGTCCTCGTGTTTTTCGGGCCCGCCGAACGAGGAGAAGAGCACTGCCGTGTAGGCGCCGCCGTTCTCGGTCACTGCCGCCTCGGTCACAGAAGCACCTCCACGACCTCGTCGAGCTCGGCGATGCGGTGGCCCGTGTGGAAGGGGAGCTCTTCGCGCACGTGCAGGCGTGCCTTCGTGTAGCGCAGGTGGCGCATCATGTCGACGAGCTCCGGGAGGGTGTCGGCCTCAAAGCTCAGGAGCCACTCGTAGTCGCCGAGCGCAAAGGCTGCGGTGGTGTTGCCCCACACGTTCGGGTATTCGCGGCCGTACATGCCGTGCTCTTTCATCATCTCGCGGCGCTCATCTTCCTCAAGGAGGTACCAGTCGTAGCTGCGCACGAACGGGTACACGGTGATCCAGTCCTTGCGCTCCTTATCGGCCTCCATGAATGCGGGCTTGTGGCTGCGCGAGAATTCGTGGCCGCGGTGCACGCCCATCGCCTGCCATTCCTTCTCGAGGTAGGTGCCGGCGATCGAGTTCTCGAACAGGCGCAGGGCTTCCTGGAGTGCCTCGGGGCGCTCGGAGGCGAGCCACACCATGAGGTCGGCCTCCGCCCGGAAACCGGAAACATCGTAGAAGCCGAGCACCTCGACGTCTGCACCGGCGAGTGAGGCGACGGTACGCTCGAGATCCTCGAGCACCTGTTCGGGGCTCACGATGCCCTCATCGTTCAGCCCGCCGATCTTGCGGTAGACGGAATAGGCGGTGAAACGGATTTCTTCTGTGACGTCCTCGCTCATGAGTGAGTCCTTTCTTAGTTTTGTGCGTTGGTTGTTAGCGCGAGGCGAGCTCGCGTGTGAAACGGGTGATGGCCTCAAGTCCGTTGCCGGCGCGCCACGCGCCGGTCAGCTCGAGGTGGGGGAGGGCGGCGCCCGCTCCCGTATCGCGCTCGAGAGCGTTTGCGAGTGTCTCGAGGGCGGCTGTGTGGCCCGGGCCGGATTGGCGCATCGTGCCGGTCCAGTCGGTGAGGGCCCAGTCAGCAACGGTGAGGTCCGACGCCTGCAGGCCAAAAATCGCGGCCGCATCGTGAATGGCGAGCTCGGGGAACCGTTCGGCCCCTGGCAGGGTGCCGTCGGGGCCCGGGCTGTAGGAGAGCCGCACGACGTTTCGCCCTGGTTTCGAGGCCTCCGAGGCCCGGTGGATGTGCTCCCACTTGGCGCTCGCGTGAGTCAGGGCCTTAGCGCGGATCGAGGTGGCGGCGGGAGCGACGAGGACGCCGTTGCCGCGCGGCTTCGCATTCAATTCTGGGTTATCGAGCACGAGCGTGGCGAGGCGAACCGGGGTTGCAGACGCGAGAGGGATGAGGCTCGCAATGGTGGGTGCGGGTGCACTCAACAGGTGTCGCGCGATTTCGGGTCCCGTGGCGATTACGAGGCTGCGTGCCTTGAACTCGCGCGTGAAAGCTGCCGCTCGGGTCCCGGCAGTCACGGTCCAGGTGCCGTCGGTGCTCGACGCACGCAGTCCAAGCGCGGGGGTCTGGGTGAAGATCTGGCCCCCGTGCTCTTCGATGTCGCGCGCGAGTGCTTTCGGCAGCTCCGCCATCGACGGCGCGAGCGAATGCACCGCAGAACCGGAGCTTGAGCGCACCCCTCGCTTCTCGAGGATCTCCTCGATCGCTTTGCGCGCGCTCCCGAGCGCCTGCACCCTTTCGGGAAGTTTCGGCATGACGGCGCGCAGCTCGAGTTTCTCCGGGTCCGCGGAGTGCACGCCACGAATGATGGGAGCGACGAGGCGCTCGAGGACTTTTCTGCCGTAGCGCGCGGTGACGAATTCTGCGACTGTCACGGACTCTTCCGAGGCGCGAGAGGCGGGAACGAAACGCTCACACCACGCGCGCAGCGCTCCCCAGAACCCGAGGGCCTCACGCACATCCGCGGCGAGTGGGCGGGCGGGCATCCCTAGAACGGCATTGCGCGGGGAGGCGTACGCGTGCGTGTCTCCAACGATGAAGCTCGACCCCGTCGCCGGGGACACGACCTGCTTTTCGAGCCCGAGGTCTTTCACGAGCGAAAGCATGTTCCCGCCGCCGACAGCGAAGGCCTCCGCCCCCGTGTTCGCCTCGATTCCCTCGAGTGTGTGCGACCACACGGCTCCACCAACGTGGTCGCTGGCCTCGAGAAGAACAACAGTGTCGCCGCGCATCGCGCGTTCACGCGCGTAGATAAGCCCAGAAACTCCACCACCGACGACAACGGTGTCAAGCGTGCGCATTGCAGGTACTCCTACTGCTCGTGGATGAAGGCCACGAGATCGGTGAGGACATGCGGGTCCGTTTGAGGGGGTACCCCGTGGCCGAGGTTGACGACGTGCCCGGCAGCGGCGCGGCCCTCGCGCACGATGCGCTCGGCCTCGGTGAAGCGGGCTTTTTCCGAGGAGAACAGGAGGGCCGGGTCGAGGTTTCCCTGCAGGCCCGTGCCCGCCGGGAGGGTTTCAACGGCGGTGGGAATGGGGGTGCGGTGGTCGAGTCCGACGGTTGTCGCACCTGCCTCGAGGATGGCGGTGAGCATGTGCCCCGTGCCAACGCCAAAGTGGGTCCGGGGAACATCGAGGTCCTGGACGTAGGTGAAGGTACGCGTGGAAAAAGGCAGGACGTGGGTGCGGTAGGTGGCTTCGGAGAGAGACCCCGCCCACGAGTCGAAAAGCTGGACAGCGCTCGCACCAGCTTCGATCTGGGCGCGTAGAAACTCGCCCGAGATATCAGCGACCCACTGGGCGAGGCGGCCCCACAATTCGGGCTCGGCGCTCATCAGTGCGCGGGTGCGCAGGTGGTCGCGGCTCGGGCGCCCCTCAACCATGTAGCTCGCGACCGTAAATGGGGCACCGCAGAAACCGATCAGAGGGGTGGAACCGAGTTCCGCGACGGTAAGGCGCACGGCCTCACGAATCGGCTCGAGAGCGGTGCGGTAGACGTCGTCGACCGAGGGGAGCTTGTCAATATCCGCTTTTGAACGCACGGGGTGGGCGAGCACGGGCCCAACACCGGGTTCGATGCTCACGTCGATGCCCGCAAGCTTGAGCGGAACCATGATGTCGGAAAAGAAAATCCCGGCATCGACACCGTGCCTGCGCACCGGTTGAAGTGTGATTTCCGCGGCAAGCTCGGGCATGAGGCAGCTCTCGAGCATGCCGATGCCTTCGCGAACCTTGCGGTATTCGGGTAGGGAGCGCCCCGCCTGGCGCATGAACCACACACTTGGCGGCGCATCAGCAACGGCTGCCCCTCGCCCGGCTAGGCGTTGCACAAGAGCGCTCTCGCGCGGCGAAATCGAAGCTGTCATGGCATCACGTGAACGGTGAGAGAGAAGCAAAGTAGCGTGGTCATCGCCTCTATTGTGCCCGATGTCGATGAGAAAGACGTCCCAGCTGACTTAGGCTAGGTGCATGCTGATTGCCCTGAGAGCGACCCACGACAATCTCGGGCTCGATGGACTCGAGCGCGTCACCCGCGGATCGGTGCAGCTCGATGAACAGCTTGCCGCCCTTAACGAGGGCCACCCCGAACAGCCCCTCACCGGCTGGGTGTGCCTCGCGACGTGCAACAGGCTTGAAATCTACGCGGATGTTGACCTCTTCCACGACGCCATCGATCTCGTCACCCGCGCCGTTCACCACACGAGCGGCCTGCCGCGCGAGGAGGTCGCTCGCATGCTCGTTGTCGATGCCGGCATCATCTCGGCTCGGCACATGTACGAGGTTGCCGCAGGCATGAACTCCCAGGTGCTCGGTGAGGCCGAGATCACCGGCCAAGTACGGGCGAGCTTCACGAACGCCCTCGCTGCCGGGCACACCACCACGCTCCTCAACGACCTGTTTCAGGGGGCGCTGCGCACCGCAAAGCAAGTCACCTCGAAAACCAAGGTTGGAGCCGCCGGGCGAAGCTCCGTCGCGGTCGCCCTCGACTCCGCGCACCTCTTTCGGACCGAGCTCGAGGGGCGCGACGCTCTCCTGATCGGCACCGGTGCCATGGCCCGCGTGGCAAGCGCCGAGCTCCACCTCAGGGGAGTCGGCAGCCTTCACGTGTTTTCCCCCAGCGGCCGCGCCGAACAGTTTGCCGATTCGCACGGTGCCCTGCCGGTAGCGCCCGAGAATCTCGAAGCGACACTCGCAAAGGCCACCGTCGTCATTGCCGCCTCCGGCGGCGGCACGCATTCGATCGACGCTCCCATGCTCGCCCGCGCCCTTGAACAGCGGGCGACGAGCGAAGACCTCGTAATGCTGGACCTCGCGCTTCACAGCGACATCGAGCCCGCAGCGGCAACACTCCCGGGCGTGCGCGTCATCCCGCTCGAATCGATCAGAGCCGGCGAAAGCGGCCACGGCGAGATCACGCGCGCACGCGAACTGATCGACACCGGCGTCGTACGATTCGAAGAACGCCAGCAGATCCGCGCCGTCGACCCCGCCGTGAGCGCCCTGCGCCGAAGCGTCAAGGAGATGATCGTTCTCGAAGTGGACGAGGTGCGCCGAACCTCCGGCGAAGCCGCAGCCGAACAGGTGCAACGCTCGCTGGGGCGCGTCTACAACAAGTTCCTTCATTCCCCGATGGTGCGCGCGCAAGAGCTCGCCAAGACCGGCCAGGCTCATCAGTTCCTCGAAGCCGTCCACACAATTTTCGGGGTGGACGTCTCGGGAACACTAAGCGTCGATGGGACCGGGGCGCCGTCGGAACCGACCGCGCCCACAACAGACGGCCTCGAACGTCCGCCGATGACCGTTGCCACGATGGAGAACATGCGCCGCGAACTGGACGCGACGCAAGCCGCCGAGGCGCGGCAGGCCGCTCAGTCCACGACGCAGGGAGACCAGTATGTTTGACGACCGCGTTGAGATGAGCGAGGGTGCGAGCGAGCGCCTGCGCGCACTCCTGAGCGAGACGGCCGCCGCTTCAAGCGCGAGCGCCTTCGCGTCGCTTCCCGCGCTCCTCGTCCATGGGGACGACACCCCCGAGGTGATCCATGCGCGCATCGACCTGGCGCTCCTGTGTGCCGCCGAGGGGCTGCTCGATAGCGCCCTCTACCAGATCGACGAGCTCACCAAGGACGCCCGCCGCGTGCGGGACCTCTCCGGTGATGAGTCGATAGTCGAGCGCGCGGATGCGGCGCGCGACGCGATCGAAAACGCGGCGTAGCTACCAGGCGAACCCTTCGTTCGACAGCTGGTCATCCACGATGCCGGCCATTGTCGCTGCGTAGGTGGCGGTCACGTGGCGCTCGTCAAGGAACACGTATGTGTTCCCGATGATCGGTTTGCACTGTGCGTCGGGGCAGATGCTCTGGTTCAGGTCGAGAGCGAAAAACCCACCGTTTGCGATAGCTTCTCCGTCAGGCCGGTCCGAGATTATCGAGGGATCGATCTCCTCAACGCAGTTTTCGCTCGGGGCTTCCGCGTGCTCGATTGCGCACGACGAGAGATTGGTCTTGAGTCGCGGAATGTCTCGCGTGGCGATAACCGCGATCCCCGCGTCCCGCAATTTCGCCGCGATGTCGAGAGCGCCCTGATTGACGACTTCATCGCCGTTTTCATCAACGTAAGTCGTTTGAAGGGCAACCGCCGAAGGGTGAAGTGAGAGCAGGTAAGCCGTTGCCTGCGTCGTGAACGGCTCACACCGGTCGTGGTTATTCATTCCAACTGCGCAGCCAGGCGCGGTAAGTTCCATGACGTCCCAGCCGTGTTTGTGTGCAGTGGGGAGAATTGCGGCGGAAGTTTGCTCCATGCGCGAATTTCCCATGACTACGAGCATGTTGTTGCCCGTGATTCGACCTTGACGCGAAGTGTTGCACGAGGCGCCCTTCCATTCTTTGGTATCGGGTGCCCCCTCTTTTTGACAGGGCGGTCCCGCATCAAACCAGTCATTGGGAAGGTCCGCTTCGGTTGGCAAAATCGTGACATTAGGGTCGTTTGTAGGGTCGTAGAGATTTTCGTCGTTGAGTACCTCTGCACCGGGGTTGTTGATCTCGGCGGCAAGTTCAAGCTTCTTTGCCTTTGCGTCGAGAACACTTTGCGCGATGACTACGGGGGTCAGACCAATAGCTACAGTCACCAGCGCGACCGCGACCGACCTGTGGGTCTTGGCGCCAGCCCACTTCCACCGTCGGAATGGGGTGTCCACGAATTTCGTGATGAGCCACGCGAGCGCGAGGCTCGCGATCACGAGGACTACACCTAGCCAGAACGGCGCCTTGGGAATCTCGAGAACTTGTAGCGTCAGCACGAGCAGCGGCCAGTGGGCGAGGTAGAGCCCGTACGAAATGCCCCCAAGCTTCTGGAGGGGCTTTGAGCTGAGGATGGGGTTGTAGCCCATCACCATGATGAATGCTGCTGCCGAGAGTGGCCAGATCGCAAGCCACCCGGGAAATTTCCCGGCGACGTCCACGAGCATTCCCATCGAGACGAGCGCGAGAACGCCCAGCATTGACAAGGCGAACCGCCACGGCCGCCCTTTCGGGCTGTTGGGGTGGAGCGTGTCGGTGCGTTCGGCGATCAGGGGGAGAGCGATTGCCACGAGCCCGCCGAGGCCGAATTCCCAGAAGCGGGCGAACGTGTCAAAGTAGGCGGTTTGCTGGTCCGCGGAAGTTTCAATCACCGACCAAATGAAACTTGCGAGAGTAATGGCGCCGATCGCGATGCCACTTGTGCCCCACACGCGGATGTTGTGCTGGTGCTGGCTCTTTGGCGGGAAACGCCTCTCCCATGCCTTGAGGACAAGTGCCAAAAGAGCGAACAGCAGCGGCCAGGCAAGGAACACCTGCCCCTGGATGGAGAGCGACCAGAAGTGTTGGAACGGGCTAGCGGCAGTGCGGTCGGCAGCGTAATAATCGGTTGCCTGATTGATCAGCCACCAGTTCTCACCCTGAATGAGAGTGAAGAACGCATCCTTGAGCATCGGTACGTACGAACTTGGCGGCAAGAAGATGTAGGTTGCTGCCAAGATTGCGAAGGTCACGACGACCGTTGGTGGAAGTAGCCGCTTAAACGTCCTGCCCCAATACCCAACGGCAGCGATGGGCTTTCCGGTCTCCATACGGCGCACGAATGTTCCGGTGAGGAAGTAAGCGGAGATGAAGAGGAAAACGTCAACTCCGCCGGAAACGCGCCCCACGAAAACGTGGTAGATCACAACGAGGAAGACCGCGAGCCCTCTGAGCCCGTGGACGTCAGTTCGAAAGACTCGCTGTTCCTTCGGGAGGTCAGCTCGATGCGTGGGAGATGACGTTGCGGTATTAGACATGAACACGTTTCGGTAGGGAGTGGGGCTGCCCGCTTGAGATCACGGGGTGAAGAGGACCTCGGGGGAGAGGACCGCCTTTGCGGCCAGGTACAGATCATACGGGTCTGAGACCGCTGTGAGTTCGCGGCACGAGTGCATTGAGAGGATCGGAACACCGACATCGACCGTCGTCATGCCGAGACGTGTCGCGGTGATGGGGCCGATCGTCGAGCCGCACGGCATGGAATTGTTGGATACAAATTCCTGGTATTGGATGCCGGCATGGGCGCATGCACGAGCCCAAAATGCGGCGCCGTGAGCGTCGGTAGCATAGCGCTGGTCGGCGTTGATTTTCAGGATGGGGCCCCGTCCAGCAACGGGCTGGTTGGCCGGGTCGTGACGTTCGGGGTAATTCGGGTGGATCGAATGTCCGACATCTGACGAGACCACGATCGAGCGGTTGAATGCGCGCCTGCGTTCTTCATCATTTGCGCCGAGTGCGGCGTAAAGCCGGGCGAGAACGTCCTCGAGGAACGGGCCGGCAGCTCCGGATCGACTCGCTGAGCCGACCTCCTCGTGATCGTTGGCAACGAAAAGCGCAATCGGCGCGTCGTCGCGGCTTTTATGCTCAGCCATTGCGCGCATGCCGGCGAAGGTCGAAAGGAGATTGTCGAGCCGTGCGCTCGCGAGGAACTCCTTGCGTGCGCCGATGAGTTGCGGCTCCTGGGCATCGACAGTCACGATGTCGTATCCAGCGATGTCCTGTGGGTTTACGCCTGCAGTGGCGGCGAGATCGGCCAGCACGTCGTGCTCAGCGCCCTCCGCAAGCCCCGTGATGGGTTGAAGGTGTTTTTGAGGGTCGAGCTTGAGCCCTTCGCGATTCACCGCCCGATCTAGATGGACGGCAAGTTGCGGAACTCGAAGGTATGGTCCCGTGTGGACGAGGGCTTCTTCACCGTTCGTGAGAACGACGCGGCCGGCCAGTTTGAGGTCGCGATCAAGGAATGAATTGAACAGCGCCCCGCCGTATACCTCGACACCAACTTGAGTGAAACCGTGCGCGGCGATCGAGCTTTTGGGTTTGAGTTTGAGCGCCGGGGAATCGGTGTGGGCGCCAAAAATCCGCAGAGGCGTCGTTTCGGTTGCGCCCGAGGGAATATCGAAAGCGATCACCGAACCGTCGCGACGCACGAGGTATCGGCTACCACGAGCGATGCCGGCCCAATCCTCGCCTTCACTAAGTTCGGTGAACCCCGCGTCAACCAGGGATTCGCTTACGGTTGCCACAGCGTGAAACGAGCTCGGAGACTGGGTCACGAACTGTCCGAGCTCGGTGGCAAAAACAGTTGCGGCTTCAATGTTGTGGGCGGTCAAGGTTGAACTCCTTGGAGGTGGTAGGCGTGCCGGCACGGCCGAGGGTGCACAAGGCACATCGCGTCACGCATGCGGCTCTCCGGTAGACTCGCCGTCGTGCAAAAGAGTCAGCAGAATCCAGCCCCGCGCACCTCTATTATCATGCCAGTTTACGGCACCGAGGCTACGGTGGTGCGTGCGATTGAGTCTGTGCAAGCCCAGACGGATAGCGACTGGGAACTGATCATTGTGAACGACTGCAGTCCGGATAACGCCCGAAGCGTCATCCTTGACTACCTTGGTACGTGCGGTGATGAACGAATCAGGTTTATCGAGAACGAGAAGAACTTGACTCTTCCTGGCGCGCGCAATGTTGGAATTCGTGAGTCTCGTGGAGAATGGCTAGCGTTCCTAGACTCCGATGATGCGTACCGCCCGACCTTCCTTGAGCGCATGCATGAGGCTGCTTCGTCTGACGTTGATATCGTCACTTGCGCGCACACCGTTGTCGGCCTTGATGGGCAGCCAAAGCGAGATCGACTTAAAGGCGACCCGGGAATTTACGCTGGAAAGCAAGCGCAGGATCTGTTGCTCATCGATCGGTTCTCGCAGTATGCGTGGGACAAAATTTTCCGTAGATCTGCGGTTGTTGAGGCAGAGTTTCCGATCATTAACCGTCTCGAGGATGCCGGCTACACTGCGAAGGTTCTCGGATTGGCGCGAAACGTCCGTGTAATCGATGACGCGCTTCATCTCTACACTGTGAACGAGAATTCGATTACCTGGAGTTCGGTGCCGCCAATGGGTGAGTCAGCCAAGTTTCTTGACTATCTGCGGGATGTCCTCAAGAACCAGCGGGGCTCTGGCGACGTTGAGCCTGGTTATTCGACGTGCTGGGTCAATACCTACCTCAATGCAGGACACGCAGCGCTGCGCCTCCTTGAAGGTAGCGAGCAGCAGAGGTACATGAAGGAGCTCAGACAGAGGTTGAACTTCGCAGCGATCGCGAGAACCACAAGAAAACGCCCAACGTTTGCGGTAGCTGCGATGCTCATGAAGGTGAGTCCTCGACTGTATGGTTCGTTATATTCCACTTATGCGCGAAAACAGTATGGTGTTTCTCAAGAATCATGACTCGCAAGAAGGAATGAACTTTCTTTGGTTAAATTCAGACCGTAAAACATTTCTGTAGGTACTAGGGTCTTTTGGGTCCTGGATTTCCAGGTCGAGAAATTGTTCTTCTTGATAACAAGGTGTGGTGACGACGGTGAATAGTCCGCGAACCTCGATAATTATGCCCGTTTACAAAACGGGGCCGAGCGTTCTTCCCGCAATTGCCTCTGTTCAATCCCAGACGGACGAGGATTGGGAGCTAGTAGTAGTGGTTGACGCTTCTCCAGATGATGCACTTGAGAAGATCATGCAACATCTCCATGACATGCCGGATGCTCGTGTGAAGGTCATCGTGTTCGAGGAAAACCGTGGCGTGTCGGCAGCGCGAAATGCGGGGCTGAGTAATGCTGCTGGAGAGTGGGTTGCGTTTCTTGATTCAGATGACACTTATGAGCCTACCTTCCTCGCAGATCTCCACGAACTAGCTCGAGTAGCGAACGCGGATATTGTGTCGTGCGGGCATAAAGTTATTGGTGCTGACGGGGGGCAAAAGCTTCGGGAGCCTGTGGAACTGGGGGGGTGTACGGGTTTGCATGCGGCCACAAAAATGCTTAGTGGTTCGTTCACGCCATTCCTGTGGGACAAGCTGTTTAGCTCTCGCATTATTGAGGGGCTTCGGTTTTCGGAAGAGATTCATCGCGCTGAGGACGCGCTCTTTGTGCTTCAAGCGCTTATGAACGCGCGGCGAGTTAGCGTCATCGAAAACCCGCTTTATCGCTACTCGATTGATGCGGGAGGGCTCACGTGGGGGAGAGTAACCCCGGTTGCCGAAAGTGACCGTCTGATCGCGCTCATGGCGGATGCTACACGCACACGTGTAGATGCTCCGCAGCTACACGATGCGCTGACTGTCTCGAAGGTCCTGACTTACCTCAACAATGCTCAACAGGTACTCGTAGCTGCGCCGGACTCTTCCGGTACCGCACTCAAGGAAATCCGCCAGCGAATCTCCTTTCGCGAAGCGCTGACCTGCCTCAAAGTGCGCCCAGTGTTCGGTGCCGCAGCGCTACTACTCAAAGTTTCGCCGTCTCTCTACAGAATTCTCTACGGGGCCTATATTAAACGCCGCTATGGCGTAAACATGCGTTCGGTCTAACTCGCTGCTAGATCCAAGCTATGGGCGTTGCCGGACGCCCTCTTCATCGCTGCCAGATGCGTCAAAAACCCTGCCGCAGGCCCGCAATACAAGGCGACAAGAACCTTCGGGATAATGCCGACCGGCACCGCAAAAAGTAGGACCGTCGTCACGAGAGCAGCAATGACCCAGCCAGTGAGATAGATCCGGTGAAGATCGAGGGCGAGCACAGCGGTCCCAGACAGTACCAAGAGGGCCATGATCGCAGAACCGAACGTAAGCGCCGCGAGCACAGGACCGTTGGCGACCGAAAGATAAGCGGCTTCTGCCTCTGCTTTCGGTGGATAGATCAGAAGGAAAAGCCAAGGACCCAAAAAGAACGCGGCAAGCGCCCCGGCAGCACCAACACCAAGCAGCGCGCCAGCCGGACGAGCGAACGCCGCAAGCGGGCGGTGGCGCTGGCGCAAAAACGCCGCGATAGCGACACCCTGAAATGCCTGGAGCGGAATCATGATCGGAGACCGGCAAATCGACACGGCTAGGATCAGTGCCCCCATGACGAGGAACGTATGCGAACCCGTAGGTGCATCTTCGCTCGCGTTGAGAATGACCGGGAACCCAGTCATCAAGACAGCCGAAGCCGTGGACGACCCCATAGCGATGAAGACATTTCGCATGAGCCTGCCATAAGGGACATCAGCGCGCGCACGAATGATCTTTCGCGTGCCCGGATGCACCGCTGCCAGCGCGACCCACAACAGAATTGGCGAGATCGCCGCCGCCTCCATCCCAAGCAGCGAAGCAGCGAGGAGAGAGACAGCCGCGAGCGCGGCGAGGCGCCAAAGCGCTTCCCCACCACCAAAAATAGAAAAAAGGAGCCACTTCTGAGAACCCGCAGCCGCCCCACTAAACGCAGCATGAAACGCATACAGTGCGACTCCTAGCGCCAAGAGCGCGACCGATGCGGTGGTGTTTGTTGGCAGTGTGGATTTTCCCCACAACGGGGAAGTAGCTATCGTCGCGATCGCGCATAGACCGCCGACCGTTGCCGCTGCCAAAACGACAGGAGCTCCATCGGTTGATTGTGAAAGGCGCGCGGCTCCTACTGCACGAGTGACTTCCTGCTGAATTCCGGCAACGACACCAAAAATCCCAAACTGCACCGACCAAAACAGGAGGAACTCGGTGACTTCGGCCGGTTCGAGATACCGGTTCGCGAGCCATGTGGCCAGGAGAGCGGAGACTGCTGCGCACGCTGACGCGACCAGAATTGCGGCAGAATCACGCTTCGTGACAGTGGGAGTGTCGCTCTTACTTGACGGCATGCGTGGCGAGGTTCTTGACGCCCTGCCACTTTTTAGCCAAAGCGGCCTTCGGCAAGAGCCTAAGAGCGTGAAGTCGCGACGAAAGGTGTACTCGCGCTGCTCGTGCGGCCTTAGGCCAGCCCTTCGCGGTCATCTCATCAGCCATCTGGTTAAAGAACGCCCGCTCCTCGTCGAAGCGGGTACCTTCGAGGGCGCGCCACGACGAATCCGAACCGCCATGACGGCGATACATGAAAGCAACCGTCGGATCGTAGAACAGGCCACCGTTATGCATAGCGACATCAAGCACGAGAGCTGCATCCTGAACAACGTTCAGGCCCTTACGGAAGCCGATCTTGGTGATCGTACTTGCCTTCCACCCAAGCGAGGGGAAGTAGAGCCAGTTGCCACGCAGAATTGACGTGGCGAGCTCCTCGCCGCGCAGCACCACAGCCGTCGACGGGCGGTAATGGTCTTTTACTCGCTCCACGAGAGTGTTCGAGAGAGCATTGTGCTCATCGATCACCACACAGCCGGGCTGGAAAATTTCGGCGTCGGGGTTCGCAGACGCAGCTTCAACGAGCCAGTCAATATAGTTCGGGAGCATCACGTCGTCGGCACCCATGACCGTCACCAGGTCATTTTCCACGAAGCTCAAGGCCTTTGTGTAGTTCCCGTTCGCACCGAGGTTCTTCTCGTTGCGCATGTAGGTAATGCGGGAATCGTCGAGGGACTCGAACCAGCCGGGGATCGAGTCATCAGGGTAGCCATCGTCAACGACAACCAGTCGCCAGTCGGGGTTGGTCTGCCCAATGATCGAGCGGACTGCCTGCTTCATCAGCGCGACATCACCGTAGAAAGGGAACAGAATGTCAACTGTCATGTTCGACTCCAAAATGTTGTGAAGACAAAAATTCGTAGGGTGTATCAGGCATTGCAGCCGGTCACTTTATAGAGGGATGCGTTGCCGTTCTGAAGAACGAGCTCGAGTTTTTTGGCCTTCTCCAGATGCTGCAGGCCAGGATAGGCGGCGTAGGTGAAGTCAATCTCGGGACCGGAGAAGTACATGACATGAGTGTAACCGCCCGCTTTGAGGGCCTCGCACACGATTGGATCGGTATCGATTTCGTTCAGGTGTTTGACGAGGTACACGTCAGCGCGGGACTCATACGCCAATAAGTGACGCGTGGAAATGTTGACGCCGGAGAACGCGTACGAAAGGGCTTCACCGCGCCATGGATTCGCAAAGATTTTATCGTTCGGCCCCACGACTCCCGGGAGTTGAGTCATAAAAACCAGCTCTTGTCGGTTGACCGAGTTGGTTCTTGCTCCGAGGGTGTAGGTTTTTTCGACTCGATCAATGAACGAGTCCATCATCGGGTTCGCCTGCGAGGTGGTGACGAGAACGGCAGCAACGACCGCCGCGAGGCCGGTGCGTCGTAAGGGAGTGCGAGCGATGACCCGCGAAGTTCTCGCGATCCACTTGCATGCGTATCCCACGCCAATAGCGGCAGCGGGAATGAGGAAGAGCCCCATCTGCGCATACAGGCGAGGAACATCCGAATACCACACTCCAACGAGGGCGCGGCGGCCGGGACCCATAGGCCACGAAGCGGCGACAACCCAGAGGAAGGCCGAAACTGCCCAAAGCATAAGGGGGAGGTAGAACCGAGTCCGGAGCGCGCCAACAATCGCGAGCACTGTCAAGATTAAGGCGATGTGTTGGGGGATTCCGTTGACAGTGTTATGGATAAGGGTTGAACCTACCGCACCGACGGTATCAGTGATGGGGCCCCAGGTTTCGGCGGCCTCACCGGGCGGGCGAATTTTGATCCATGCAATCACGGTGATCGCCCCCAATAGTAGGGCGGTCCCGGAAAGCAATAGGGTTGGCCGCAAGGGACGACGGTTCACGGCAAAACGCACGCCTAAGTAGACGGCTATGAGTGTTGACCCCACGAGCATCATGAGTGCTGCTGTCGGGTGGGCGAACGCAGCCCCGGCAGAACCCAGCGCACCGATGCCAAAGACCTGGATTTTTGACATATTGAGACGCTTCGCCTGCCCTACAAGAGCCAGAAAGGGAACGTAGAGAGAGGGGAGCAGGCAGTAGCCCAGAAGATTCGGGTAGAGAACACCATGCTCCACGAACGTCAGAGGAAATGCCGGAAGAGCGGCGAGCACGACTCCGGTTGGCAAGAGCGTGTAACGCAGCAAGTTTCCAGGGGTGAGAACGTATACGAGGGCCATCATCGAAACTGGCCAAATGACGCACACGGTGGCGATGATCGTGGCATTGGTCAGGAGCGAGACGTGGTGGACGCCGGTGGTGAGGCCGATGAGTGAGGCAATGCCATGCCAGGCCGCAGGATAAAAGTGCGATGCCCAGCTTGCAGATGTCATCGCCTGCGCGTCGAGGCTCGAAGCATTGTGATGCTCCAGAATCCACCGCACTTCATTGAGGTGGAAGACCGCATCGAACGCCTGCGAAAAAGCGTAGGGAGTGCCGAGGATGTTCCTCACGTGGCGGAGCATGAGCGCGAACGATCCCACGATTGTGATGAGCGCGAGGATAGGTGGAGACAGCAGGCGGGTGCGCCAAGAGGCTCGAACCTTACGTCGGCTCGTCACGGGAATTCCCCGTTTCTTCTGCAGGAGAAGACGGAGGCCAAAGCCGCTTAGAGCGCACACGACGGTAAGGAGACCAACGGGGAGGGGGCCCCAGCCTATGCCGGCGAACGGCGCAAGAATTGCGGCGGCAACAATGAGTCCTACGGATGAAAGCGGGCTCAGCAAAAAGGCGGTGATACGGCGGCATCCGAGCGCGATGTTCACGAGAAAACCTGGCATGGTCACCCACAGGCACGCGACGATCGCGGGGAGCAGGAGTGGTTGCCAGGTCATGAGCCGCCTCGGATAGTGAATGTTAACGAACTGCGGGGCAAAGCCCACGCACGAGCGTACATGCTACAGGCAGCATTAATCCGTCAGCTCGAGGGTGACGTGTGTTGCTTGGGCAGAATCTATGGCCTGCTACCGTCGGCCCCTGATCCTCCCGTGTTTGATCCGAGCCGGATTCCGAGTTGCTCGAATCTGGCCGATACCTCCTTCGCGATCCCGCTTGTGAAGACGCGAGTGAGGTGGTTGTCGTCCATGTACACGTAGGCGTTGCCTTGAATGGGGGCGCAGTGCCCGTCCGGGCAGATCAGGTCGCTGATATCCATGCGGAAAACCCTGGCCCCGCCCGCGCCGCTCATGTTGTCGAGCACCTCGCTCGGGTCGGTCGATGCGAGCTTGGTGCTGAGGTCGGCGCCGCATGCTTGATCGGCGAGCTCCGGGGTGCCGCCTGCGTCAATAACGGCTTCGGCGCACGTGTAGAGGCTCGTGGGCCAGCGCGGCGCATCGCGGACGGCGAGAACGTTGACGCCTTTGTCGAGGACAGCCTGGATGCCTTCGCGAGTGCCCGGTGGGACGGTTTCCTCCGTCCCGGTCGGGGTCGCCGCGGTCGATGTCATGAGTACGAGATCGGGGTGGTGTGTATCGATGGCTTTCATGACCTGGTCGAAGTACCCCTTGCAGTATTCGCCGTCACCCAGCATGGAGTCTTCGCGGAATGGGCACGCGTTCTTGGTGAAGTTGATGATCTGCCAGTTCTTGGCCTTCGCTTCGTCGAGGATTGTGGGGATGAACTGGCGTGAGTGAGACGAGCCGACGACGAGTACGGTTGCGCTGGCTTTGGAGCCGAGCGGCCGGAGGGTTTCACACGGAATGTCCTTCGTGGCGACGAGCACTCCCGAGGGGTCATCGCACAGGTGTGGAAGGTTCGGCCACTGGCCGTCCAGCTCGAAGCCCTTCGGGCTAAGGGTATTCGGGTTGAAGGTCGCCGTGAGGGCGTTCGAGTTCTCGGTTGCACCGGCGGTGATGGGGGCCGACGTTTGCTGGCTCGCGAGGTAGCCACGGAGCCCGAGAGCGCCGCCAAGAACGAGCGCGAGGCACGTACCGATCACCGTGAGGGAGCGCCACCAGGGGGCGGTCTTCCACGCGGGCTTGCGGAAGCGTGAATCGACGATCGTCGAGAGGACCCACGCGAGGGCCATGCTCCCGAGGATGACGATGAGGCCGTCGAGGGCGCCTGCGCGCTTTTGCCCGGAGTGGGCGAGCCACAGGATGAGGATCGGCCAATGGACGAGGTAGAGGCTGTAGGAACTCGACGCGAGTGCCCGCGGCAGCTTCATCGTGAGAACGCGGTCGAATCCCCACGAGGTTCCGGAATAGCCGGCGATGATGATGAGGCCCGCGCCTGTGAGCGGCCACAGGGCGATCCAGCCGGGGAAGAGCCCCTGGACGTTGAGCACGATCCCAAGCGACACGAGCAGGGCGAAGCCGGCCCAACCGGCGAGTGCGCGCAGCGTGCGGTGGCGGGGTGCCTCGGGCGATCCGGGGCGGGCGGACCCGAGCAGACGATCGAGGGTGGGAAGGGCGAGCGCGAGCAGTGTTCCGCACGCGACCTCCCACGCGCGCGCGGGCGTGGAGAAGTAGGCTGCCGACTGGTGCGTTGCCGTGTAGTAGATAGAAAAGACGAATGACGCGGCCGCGATCACGGAGAAGAATCCGAAGGCTACGCGGCGCGGATGCGCGCTCTTTCTCGCGGCAAATTTAGCGGCGATGAACAGGAGCGGCCACGTGAGAAACACCTGCCCTTGGAGCGAGAGTGACCAGAAGTGCTGCAGCGGCGAGGCAGTCGAGGCATCAAGCGCGTAGTAGTCAACGCTCGTGATCGACAACCAAATATTTTGGACGTAGGTCGCGGACGCAATCGCGTGCGAGATCACGGTTTGCCACGAGGATTCGGGCAGGATCAGGAAGCTGCCGAGGAGCGTACCGAGGATTGCGATGGTTGCGGGCGGCATGAGCCTCGTGAAGGTCCGCAGCCAGTACCGCACCGGCCCGAAGGGCTTGCGTGCATCGAGACGCCGCGCAAACGAGGAACCGAGGAGAAACGCGGAGATGAAAAGAAAGACGTCGACCCCACCAGAGACGCGCCCGAGCCACACGTGGTAGATCACGATCATGAGCACGCTGACGGCGCGAAGGCCCTCGATTTCGGGGCGGAAGTGCGAGGGCTTGGACGCGTTCGCGGGAGTGGTCTGGGGGCGAGTGTCAGGGGCGGGGGAGTCCGACGCCTGCTCGGCAACCTGGGGTTCCTGGTACCACACGAACGGCTCGCCGGTGTCTTCGGCGGCGCCCCACGCGGCGATGTCTTCGCTTTCGCGCTCTTCGGCCTCCTGCACCCACGAGAAGTCGTCGAGGGGCTCGAGCGCGGATTCTTGCGCGTCTTGAACGAAATCCTCAAGCGAGAAGCTGGGGGCGTCTTCGCCCGGTGAATGGGCACGGTGCCCGCGTGCGTTCGCCATGTGCCCTTCCAGAGGAGTAATTGTGGAACGGTACAGCACTTTACCGGGTGCGGGCGGCGGTGCCACCTCTCGCCGTGTCGACTGCGGGCGCGGGGTCGTGGGAAAATAGCGGAATGAGCACGAGCGAAAAGGAGGGCGCGGGGTTTGATATTGCCGCGCGTCACGGAGAGAAGGCCCGCGCGGGCGTGATCCACACGCCGCATGGCGACATTCACACCCCTGCGTTTATCCCGGTCGGCACGAAGGCGACCGTTAAGTCAGTTCTTCCTGAGTCAATGGCACAGCTGGGCGCGCAGGCGATCCTCGCGAATGCCTACCACCTGTATCTCCAGCCGGGCCACGACCTCATTGATGAGGCAGGTGGGTTCGGCGCATTCATGAACTGGGATGGCCCCACGTACACCGACTCGGGCGGCTTCCAGGTCATGAGCCTCGGTGCCGGTTTTCAAAAGGTGCTCTCCGAATCCTTCGCGGGCAGTGACCGCGCGAGCACGCCCGACGGCACGGACCACGCAACCAAGATCGGCAAGGAGCGCCTCGCCCACGTGGACGACGATGGCGTGAATTTCCGCAGCTTCATCGATGGCTCCGAACACCGGTTCACCCCCGAGTTCTCGATGCAGATCCAGCATTCACTCGGCGCGGACATCATGTTTGCATTTGATGAGCTCACGACCCTCATGAACTCTCGCGGCTATCAGGAGAAGGCGCTTGAGCGCACGAGGCTCTGGGCTGAGCGGTGCATCGCCGAGCACAAGCGGCTTACCGAAGAGCGCGAGGGCAAGCCCTACCAGATGCTGTGGGGCGTCATTCAGGGCGCGCAGTACGAGGATCTTCGACGCAAAGCCGCGCGCGACCTCGGCGCAATGACCGTCGATGAATGGCAGTTCGACGGTTTCGGCATCGGTGGTGCACTCGAGAAAGAGAACCTCTCCACGATCGTCGGCTGGGTCACCGATGAACTCCCCGAGGAGAAGCCCCGCCACCTCCTTGGCCTTTCGGAGATGGACGACCTCTTCGCGGGCATTGCCGCGGGCGCCGACACGTTCGACTGCGTCTCTCCCTCGCGCGTCGCGCGCAACAGCGCCGTGTACACCGCTCGAGGGCGGGTGAACCTCACGGGCGCGAAGTACCGCACTCAATTCGCGCCGATCGACGACAACTGCGATTGCTATACGTGCACCCACTACACGGCCGCCTACATTCACCACCTGTTCAAGGCGAAGGAGATGCTGTCCTCGACCCTGTGCACGATCCACAACGAGCGCTTTGTTGTGCGTCTCGTTGAGGAGATTCGCGCAGCTATTCTCAGCGGCGATTTTGAGGCGCTTCGCGAGGAGCGCACGGGCGCCTACTACGGCGAGTACCGCTAGGCCGTACCCGGCTTCGATAGTGTTGAGGCGTGAGTGTGAGCGATCTTCAAACCTTCGGCGGGCATAGCGCGAACGAGCGCGCCGAGGCTTACGAGCGGCTTCGCCGCATGTCCACGTGGCGGCTCCTATCCGCCACGAAAGCGCCCGCGACCCTCGCGATTTTGCAGACGGTTTTCCCCGCGGGCGACCGTCGGCTCGACCGCTCCGAGCTCGTGGCCCGCGTGGCGAGCCACCTCGACCTCCTGCGCGGCGACGAGGATCTTCAGCGCGGCGCTTCGGAGTACGTCGACTCGTGGGTGCGCGAAGGCTATCTCACGCGACGCGACGACCCCACGACGGTCGAAACGACCTTCGAATTGTCGGTGTCCACCGTGGAAGCGATCAGCTTCATTTCGAGCCTCGAGGAGCATCGACCTACGACGACGGAATCCCGCCTCACGCTCGTCATGCAGCAGTTTGAGCGGCTTGCCGAGGACACCGAGGGCGATCGAGATGTGCGCCTTCGCGGCCTGCAGCTTCGCCGCGCGCAGATCGAAAGAGAGATCCAGGCGCTGAGCGAAGGCGAACTCATGCTCCCGCCGGCCGAGCATTCCGCGGAGCGCCTTCGCGATATCCTCCAGGTCGCCGACGAACTGAGCGGAGACTTCCTTCAGTACCGCGAGGACCTTCGCGCCGTTGACCTGCATCTTCGTGAGCAGATCCTTTCGCCCGAAGGCTCGCGCGGCGAAATCCTCGAGCAGCTCCTCGCGGGCGATGACCTCCTCGGTCAATCCAAGGTGGGCAAGACCTTCACGGCGTTCTTCAGGATGCTCAACGACCCCAAACAAAACGAGCGAGCCCAGGACCTCGTGGATCGCCTCCTTTCGCGCGACTTTACGCGCACTCTTACGCGCCGCGAACGCGACCGCCTCGCGAACGTCTTCAGCGACCTGTACGAGCCCGCGCAAGAGGTCCTCGACGTCAAGACCGAGCTGTATCGCTCACTTGCGCGTTTTGTGCGCAGCCAGGACTTCCGCCAGCACCGCGTCCTTCTCGACCTTCTTCAAGAGGCACAGGGCATCGCACTCGCACAAAAAGACAGTGTGAGCCACCGCAAGACCGAAGAGGTCGATCTGGGGCTTTCGCGCGCGCAGATGAGCTCTGTCGCTCAGCACCTTCTTAAGGATCCGAGCGATCCCGGCGTGCCGCCAGAGGCCGAGGTCCACGATGCCTCGCGTCTCAGCGTCGAGGTTCTGGATGAGCTTGTCCGCACGAACGACATTGACCTCGTGGGGCTCACATCGTCCGTGAACGAGGTCGTTCACGCGAAAGGTCAGGCGAGCATCGGGCAGGTCGTTCGCGAACAGGGAGCACCTCAGGGGCTTGCGAGCGTCATCGGCCTCATGTTTCTCGCAACGGCACACGCGAACGCTCGCGAGGGGGACACGGAGATCGTGCGCTGGCGCGAAGATTCCCTTGAGGCAGGTGGCACGGACTACGCAGCGCGCGTGCCCGCGTTCTTCTTCCTCAGCGAGGTACCGGAGCCATAGTGGGCTCGACTGGAGGCGCGGCGCCTCGTTGCCGCGCTCCCGCGACGGCGATACCCGCGAGCGGCATCACGAGGAATCGCACCGAATCGATCACGAATGGCACGAAAATCAACAGCAGGTTGAACCGGGGAAGTTGGTCGCGAAGCGACTCAGGATCCGGTGAAAAAGCGACAACCACCGGGGCGAGGACCAGGGCCCAGATTGCCGCGCTCACGAGTGCGCCTGCGAGAAAAAGGAGCGCCGCGATCGCCCCGAATCGGGCCGCTCCCTTTGAGGGGCAGCGTTTAAGGGCGCGAACGATGGCGGGGGTGGCCGCGAAGACGAGCACATTCGCCGTCAGCGCCGCCACGACGCACACGAGGACCGAGCGGAAAACGGTATACGTGAGGGTGTTCACGCCTCGGAAGGCCGGCATCGTGTTCGGCGGGTCCTCGATGAAGATGGGAAACGCCAAGAGGGCGAGTGCCACGCCGGGCGCGAGAACGAGAAGGGCGGCCGCGATAGACGTCATCAGAACCCACACGCGAGCGGGAGCGCGATGAGTGTCGCCTGTATACGCGTGAACCGGAGCGATCACGGCGCCTCCTCGAGCGCGGAGGGTTTGACGAGGTACACCCGAATGCTCGCGAAGAAGAGATACACGAACCTGGCGATGTCGAGAAGTGGGGGGATTACGAAAACGGCGACCACGAAAGGCAACGCGACGCTTCGCGCAGCCTCGCTTTTTGACGTGACCGCATCGACCACACTCATCACCGCGACGTCGAGAACGACGAGCGCGATGAAGCTGAGGACCACGATAATAGGGCCCAACACGAAGTATATGAGCGAGTGAATGTTCTTTTGGCGAACTTGACGTGTGCACCGCTTGAGAGCGGTGAGGGCAAAGGGGAACGAGAAAAGAGCGAGAAGGTTCGCACCAACTATCCCGATGATGAGGAGAAAGGCGACCGATTTTAAGTATTCCACGAGATAATCGAACTGCTGCGCGTAGATGGCCACACTTCCGGCGCTCTTGGGTAAGGGCGAGGCGGGATCGTCGAGCGAAAAGCTGACAAGAACAATCGGCAGCAGGGGGATTATCGCCAGTGCGAGACCGCTGAACAGTATCCATAGCGCAGTGGGGCGTCGGTGTGAGGGGGGTGCAGGCACCGTCACGCTACCTCCCTGGGATCATTGAAGGTGACGTACACAACCTTACGGCACGCGCGCGGGGTGGGGGAGGCAGACGGTTACCGCGCTAAAGCAGAGCCGGTGGGGTCAGAGCGTGGATCAGCGGAGTAAACGATGACCCCCGCAAACGACAGGACGGCGAATCGCACAAGATCGATGGCGAGCGGGACAGCGAATGTTCCAAAGACGAGCAAAGCTCTGAGCCCTTCCCACTCGGCCCTCACCGCGCCTGTGGCGGGATTGCTGGAGACCTCGGTCGGGAGGGTCAAGGAGAGGGCGACCATGGCGGCTGCGCTCAGAACGGCGAGGAGCGGCCCGAGGACGAAGACGATAATCGCCGTGAGAGCAAAACCGATGCGCCCCGCACCCTCGCACCGCGTCAGTGCCACGATCGCAAACGGGACCGCAGTAAGCCCGGCGAAGTTCCCTGCGCCGAAGAACACACCGAACACGAAGAGAAACGCGGCGGCGCGCGAGAGGAGTTCGTCGAGCCCCGCCAGTGGACTGCTGTCCCCAGGAGACGAGGGGGCGACAGGCACGAGCCACATCGCGCCAGGGGCGAGGAGCGGCCCCAAAACGACACAGACGAGCGCGATCGTCGCAAGAATGACCCAGATCCTCGCGGGGCTGCGATGGTTGTCGGCTATAAGCGAGGGCAGGGACACGGCGGCTCCTTCGAGTGAGGTGAGCGGACGTAGTCAACCTATGAACTCAAACGCAGGCCAGATAGAGGCGGGTGAAAATTGTGGATAACTCTTGTGCGGCCGGTAGGCTTGAGGGCGTGGAAAACGAGAAGGGTCCGCGCATGCGTGAACACGAGGAAACCGCCACCGACGGTCGCACTGCTCCGGCGGCAACGCCGAGCACTGACCGCGACGAATGGGCGCTCGCAAGCGACGACGAAGACCTCACCTACGCCGGCTCCACAGGGGGAGCGCTCGTCGAGGACTCCCGCCGCGTTCTCGTTGCCCTGCTTCAAGGGCCCTACCTGGACGGTCGACGCGACCCCCAGCGCTACGGCCAGCTCCTTCGCGATCGCGCCTACATCGAGCAGCGCCTCGCCGACATGTTCCTGGAACTTGTTCTCGACGACGACGCGCAGGTCGCATTCGTGCGCCAGAGCGAGGACGACCCCGATGCCCCGAAGCTTCTGCGTCGACTCACGGGCCTCAACCGACTCGACTCCGTCCTCCTCCTCGTGCTGCGTCAGCACCTCCTTACGCAGTCCTCGCGCGGCCAGCGCGCCGTTGTGAGCGAGGCGGAACTCATCGCCAACATCGCCCCGTATCGGCGCACGACCTCGACCGATGAAGCCGGCTTCACGAAGGACATCCGGGCCTCAATCGCAAAAATTCAGCGCGCGGGCCTCCTCGAGGAACAGGGTGACTCGTTCGAGGTTTCCCCCGTTCTCAAACTTATGATCAACCCCGATACGGCGCGCACCTTTATCGACCTCTACGAGCGCGCGGGCGACGACATCACGGGCGCAGCCAATGCGCTCGACAACCCCGGAGCCACGAACGAAGGGCAGGCGAAGTGAGCAACGCGACCGGCGAAGTGCCCCTCAGCGACGTGCACAACACCCTCGACGGCTTGGGCGAAGCAGGCGTCGGAACCGCCCCCGAAAACCCCCGCCGCGAGCCGAGCGACCCCGAGCACCCGCACCCGGGCCAATGGCGCCTCAACCACGTGCAGCTGAGCAACTGGGGAACCTTCCACGGCACCCACGACCTCGAGATTAGTTCGAAGGGCTACTTCCTCACGGGTGGTCCCGGCACCGGCAAGTCCACGTTGCTCGACGCGATCAGCGCGCTCTTGACACCACCTCGTGCGCTCCACTTCAACGCCGCGGCCTCCGACGCCGGGCCGCGCAGCACGAAGTACCGCCGCACCGTCGCGAGCTACGTACGCGGTGCGTGGGCGATGCACTACGACCCCGCAACCGGTGAATTCAGCCAGGAAGTTCTGCGGGAGAACTCGACACTCAGCGTCGTGAGCCTTCGCTTCGGCAATGGACTAGGTGAAACCCTCCAGCTCACACGCATGTTCTTGCTTCAATCCGGGCACAGCGCGGATTCGGACGTCAAGAGTCTTTACGTCATCTCCTCGAAACCCTACGACGTGAGCGAACTGCGCCCGTTCGTGGGCACGAGCATCGAGGGGCGCGAACTCGAAAAAACCCTCGAGGGCACCGAAACCTTCCGTCAGTTCCGCGAGTACCGCGCGCGCTTCAGCCAGATCCTTGGGATCCCCGACGAAAAAGCGCTCGGCTTGCTTCACAAAATCCAATCCGCGAAGGAGCTCGGCGACGTCAACGCGCTCCTTCGCGACTACATGCTCGACGAACCCCGCACGTTCGACCTCGCCGATCAGGCACTCGCAAACTTCCAGAACCTCTCCGAGGTGTACGACGCGCTCGTGACCGCGCGCGAACAACGCGACGTTCTCACGGGCCTCAAAAATGCCGACCAGGTATGGCGGGAGGCTCGCTCTCGCGGAAGTGAACTCGTCGACCGCCGAAACGACATCGATGTGTTCGCTGCCAGCCACCTTGTGCGGCTCCTCGCCGACGAAAAAGACCGGCTGACGCGCGACCAGGACCGCCTCCGTGCGCACCGCAACCGCCTCTCGCAGGACATTTCCGACGCCCGCGGCGACCTTGCTCAACTCAAAGAGCAGCGCAAGAGTGCCGGTGGCGGTGAGATCGATGACTGGAAAAAGCAGATCGCGGGCCTCGAGGTTGAGCGCGACCGCCGCCGCGAACGCGCGACCGAATTCTCGGGACAGCTCGCGCTCGCGGGCCTGCACACTCCCTCGAACGAAGAAACCTTCACGCAAACCCAGCGCGAGGTGGCGAAGCTGCGCGCCGCACTCGAGGAGGACGAAAAGAACGAAGCGCAAACCCAGTGGGAAGCCGAGGCCAAGGTCCGCGAGCACGCGCACGCTCTCGAAACGACCCGCCAGGAACTCGCCTCTCTCACGACGCGCGCCTCGAACCTCCACTCCGATGACGTCGCGCTTCGCGATCTCCTCGCTGAGCGTACGGGCGTCGCGCCAACCGACCTTCCGTTCGCCGCCGAGCTGCTGCAAGTGCGTGCGGGAGAGGAAGAATGGACGGCCGCCGCCGAGCAGGCGCTGCGCGGCCTCGCCCGCTCGATCCTCGTGCCCGAACGGGCCTACCGCGCTTTCGCGCGCGAGATCGACGGTATGAAACTGCGCCGGCGCGTGTCCTATAACCGCATCAACACGAACGTCAAAACCGCCCCCAAGAAACTCGATGCGCGCGCGCTCGGGGCGAAGATTGAGATCCGCGAAGGCGAGTTCCACGAGTGGCTCTCGAACGAAGTTGCCTCGCGCATGGACTACCTGTGTGCCGAAAACCTCGAGGAGTTCACCAAGCATCCTCGAGCGGTATTGCGCTCCGGCCAGATCAAGCACTCCGCGACACGTCACGAGAAGAACGCCGAGCGGCAGATCAACGACCGCTCCAACTGGGTGCTCGGCTTCGATAACCGCGCGAAGCGCGCCGTATTCGAAGCGGAGCGTACACGCGCTGAACAGGCTCTGTTCGAGGCGCAGGCCCGGCGCCGCGATCTCGAAAAGGAAGCCCAGACCCGCCGCGAAAAGCTCTTCGCGCTTCAGGCAATCCAGGCCGTGACGTGGGACGACGTGGATGCCGCGAGTGTCGCTCGCCGCATTGCCAACCTCGAGGACATGGTGCGTGCAGCCGAGGACGGCTCCAGTGCCCTTACAGAAATTGCGCGGCAGATCGATCAGGTCGAAATGTCGATCAGCGAAGGCGATGAGGAGCTTCTCGAGATCGTGGGCCAGCTTGGTCGCGTCAACGAGCAGCTCGATCAGATCAGCGAACGCCACCTCCAGGCCGAAGCCCAGCTCGAAGAGCGCACGCTCTCACCGGAAACGACGGCCGACCTCGAGGAGCGCTTTCGCGCAATCGCACCCACACTGCTCATCTCCAACATCGACCAGGTGACGCGCGATGCCTCCGCGACGCTCGACGCGGAACTGATGGCGCTCACGAAGAAAACCGCACGCGCTGAAGAAGATATGCGCACGGCCATGCGCGAATTCACGCGGCGCTGGCCCGCGGGCGGTGCCGATGTCGACACCTCGCTCGAAGCCGCCCCCGAGTACCTCGCGATCCTTCGCGGGATCGAAGAGGAAAAGCTTCCCGAAGTCGAGGACCGCTTCTTCGAATTCTTCACCTCGAACACCCTCGGTGACGTGCAGGCTCTCGCGACAGCGATCGCGCGCGAGCCCGCCCAAATCCGCAAGCGCCTCGCGAAAATCAACGAGCTGCTCGCGCAGGTTGAGTTCCATGAAGGGCGCTATCTCCAGCTGTCGATGCGACCCGTGCACCTCGCTGCGCTCGACGAGTTCAAGCGCGCGCTCAACGAGGCAACGAGCTCAAGCCTCGAAAACGACCTCACGCTCGACCGAGACAAAGCGGAAGAACGCTTCCTCGCGCTCCAAAACCTCATGGACATCATCACGAAGGCCCGCACGCGCGAAGACCTCGCCTCCCGTGCGATCCTCGACGTCCGCCGCCACGTCCACTTCCACGCCGAAGAGGTCAACGAGGCCGGCGAAGTTGTGCACGCGCACGAATCGGGCGGCCCCCTCTCGGGTGGCCAGAACGAGCGCCTGACGACGTTCTGCCTCGCTGCGGCTTTGCGCTACCAGCTCGCCGGGACCGGCGTGGATGTGCCCAGGTATGCGCCCATCATTATCGACGAGGCGTTCAGCAAGGGTGCGGGCAAGTTCATTACCGCCGCGATGGAATCCTTCCGTCACTTCGGTTTCCAGGTGGTCCTCGCGAATCCTGGAAAGAATCCGCAGGCGCTCGCGCCGTTCATCGGTGGCGTAGGCGTCGTCTCGATCCGCGAGGATCGCTATTCCTCCGTGAGCCCGATCGATTTCATTCCGGCTGCGTAGCGCTTGCGGTGAGCTCCTCGAGGGCACCGAGGGGGATCGCGAGCCACTCCGGTCGGTTTTGCGATTCGTACACGGCCTCGTAGGCGGCCTTGTCGAGCTCGAACACACGCAAGAGAACGCGCAGATCCTCCGGGTCGCCCTCGCCCCCGCGCGCGGAACGCTCGGCGAGATACGCCTCGAGGAAGGCCTCCCGCGCCTCGCGTGCCCACGCGCGTGCATCGATGCCCTCATTCAGTTCAACGTAGGCCGCTGCGTAGTCGATGCTGCGCAGGATCCCCGCGACGTCCCGGCAGGGAGAATCGACCTTCACGCGCTCCGCCATGGGTCGCAGCGGCTCGCCCTCGAAGTCGAGAAACACCCAGCCCTCGCTCGGTGAATTGAGAACTTGCCCGAGATGGAGATCGCCGTGGATTCGTTGGAACGGCGGCCACGAGATCCTCAAGGCCCGCGTGTAGAGAGCGTTTGCGGCGTCGGCGAACTCCTCGAGTGCCGGGAGCGTCTCGGCGTGGTGTGCGAAACGACGCTTCATCGACTCGAGGGTGAGCGCGAGCGTATTGGTGCTCACGCGATCGGTGGGCAGGGCGCGCGCGAGATCCGTGTGGATCTGTGCGAGGGCGGTGCCGAGGCCCGACGCCTGCTCGGAAAAATCGATGCCCTGGGCGGCAGCGATGAGGGCCTCGCGCCAGGCATCTTGCACATTCGGCAGGAACCGGTTGAGCAAGGCGACGTCGGAGCTGCCCAGAGCGTCGGCACCGCGCACGTACCCGAAGAATTGCGGGATCTGCGTATTGCCCTCGGATTGGAGCGCCTCTTGAAGTTCGGCGTCGGGGTTCGTGCCTTCATCGAGGTGGCGGAACAGCTTGAGGATGTACTCGCGGCCGCTTTCGGTATGAATGATGAGGGACGTGTTCGACTGCTCGCCCACGAGCCTCTCGGTTGCCGTGATCGCCTTGAGGTCATCCTGTACGCGCTGCGCGGTTTCAGCGATCAGCATCGGTTCGAGCGAGAGTCCCTCGCCTGAAGCCCCCTCGAAAAGGGCGCGCGCGAGAAGCGCGCGAGCACGATCAATCCCGGTGGCGTCATACACGTTGTGCTGCCCCACGGGAGTGTCGACCTGCGTGATGAGACTGTCGAGCTCACCATCGTCGACCCGACCGTCCTTGTTCCAGGCCACGGGCAAAGCGAAGCGCACGCCATCACCTGCCCCGAGCGCGACAAACGACACCACGAGGTGATCGTCCTCCGCAAGGCGAGTCCAGCCGGCAATCTGAAGCTCGGGAGCGGTGCCGTGCACACCGCCGTACCAGCGCTGTCCCATGATGAAACGCGAGGCATCCTCGAGGAACTTTTCGCGGCGAAAGTGATCGGAAAACACGATGCTGAGCATGGGACTCCCTACGCTGGGATACTTGGGCCCTCTTAGACTAACGCCGCTGGTAGTGTGGCGGGTGAATTCGAGGCATTCGTGGGAAGGAGAATCGTGCGAAAGGAGTCGATTCTCCGCCGCACCCTGGCGCGCGCCGCAACGTGCGCGCTCGTGCTTGCGGCAACCGTCGGACCAGCCCTTGCTCCCGCGCCCCACGCCCCTGGCGCTGCGTCCCTCATTCCCGCGGCGCACGCAGTCGGTGAAGACGGCCCCTTCACGCTCCCCGCGGATCCGTCCGCGCTCAAGCACACCGCAACCCTCGGCAATCCCGGTGACTTTGACCTATTTCTCATGGTGTCCGCGGAGGATCTCGAGACACTCGACACGGACTCGATGAAGCTGCTTTCGAGTACCGAATCCGAGGACGCGAAGCCCACGAACGGCGGCAAGAAACTCTCCCTCAAAGGGGTGGGAGAGTGGAAGATTTCGGACACACGCGTGAGGTTCACTCCCGAAAATCCCAAGGCGGGAGGGTCGCACAGCGTGAAGTTCTCGGTACGTTCGAAGGCCGGCTACGAATCCGCACCCGTCACCCTGACCGTGACCTATCCCGGTATTCCGAGCGTGAGCGCACGCGCCGCGGAAGGCGAAAAAGTTACGATCCCCCTAGCTATCGACGGCACGGGTGTGGACCCCGCCACGCTTGCCTTCACGCTCGAGGGGCTCCCCGCGGGCAGCACGCTCGTCGAAGACGGCACGCGTCTCATTGTCCCCGATGAAGGAACGTGGGTCCTCGCAACCGACGGCCACCCGAGTGTCACCTTTACTCCTCGACGCGAAAGACTCGGAGCCCAACCACGACCCGTGACGCTTGAAGGGCGCGACCAGAAAACGCACCCCGCCGCGAGGGGCACGGTGACGGTGAATACTCCTTCGATCAGGGACATCACGCGCGCTGCAGCCTATGGCCAACCGGTCGTTTTCGAACTCGCGAGCGCCACGTCACACGTGGATCCTTCGACGCTTAAATTAGCCCCCTTCGGCGGTGAAACCTCCTACTACACCTCCGACGACGGCCTTTCGGTGACCGTTGCCGACCAAGGCACGTGGGTTCTGGATCGAGCAGCACAAACGCTCACCTTCACGCCCTTGAGTGACCGGGTGCGAGACGTGACGCCGATGGGAGTGACGGCAGCGGACAGCGAAGGCAACACCTCCTCGGTTGCCCCCATGAACGTGGGCTACCCCCAAGTGGGTGCACGCTACACGGCCGTGAAGTGGGGGCAGGCCGCAATGTTCACTCCGCTCGACGGTTCCCTCAACGTCCAGCCTTCAACATTCGCCTTCAGCGACCACGAGATGCCCGCGGGAACGAGCCTTTCCGGTGATCGGAAGACCATGCGAGTACCGAGCGAGGGAGTGTGGAAATTCGATGCGAACGCGCGCACCGTGACGTTTACTCCCGACAGCTCCCTACGCGACTCGCCCCATGTCGCCACCTTTACGATCGACAGCGCTCTCGCTTCCAACACGACGAGCGGAACTCTCCACTCGCAATACGCGAGCGCGGTTCCCACGGCACGTGACGACGAAGCCCTCTCCAACAGCCGAGTCAACTCAGTGACCATTGACGTCCTCGGGAACGACACCCCCGCGAGCCCCGGCCAAGGGTTCGATTCCGAGACCCTCGTGCTCCACAGCGCGAGCGCGACCAACATCCAAGAACTCGTCGCAGGCTCAGGGCGCCGCCTTGAAATCCCCGAAGAGGGCGTATTCGAGGTGACGAGCGCGGGCGGCGTGCGCTTTACGCCCGCCGCCACATTCGTGGGTCGAACAACACCCATCGAGTACACGGTCGAGGACGCTTCCGGGCTCCGCACGAGCGCTCACATCGTGGTCGACGTTGAACCTCTCGTCCCCGGGTCCAGCTCCGACCGGCGAGAAGCTGGACTCAGCGCGATTTTTGGGCGCCTCATGCCCTCCTCGAGTGCGACCTTTGCTGTCTTCGCGACGAGCACAGCGCTCCTGATCTTTACGGGAATCGTGTCCCTGTGGGTCGGCGCGCAGATGCGCCACGATCGTAAAAGCGACCGCTAGAACCCCTCAGTCGAGGATCTTGCGGGACTCGACGCCCAGGTGTGCAAGCAGAGGCTCGTGCGCGCGAATCCGCTCGCGGAGCTCTTCCACCTCGATAGACGAGCCCCACGCGTGCTGTGCGATCGCCACGAGACGAGGAAAGAGCATGTACTCGAGGTGGCGAGCAGTCGGTATGTACTGGCCGAATGCCGTTGCCTCGATGCCGAGCACGAGTGCTTCGTGCTCCTTCTTCAGTCGCTTGGGGAGGGGCTCCGCTTTGAGGACGTCCTCGAGGCTCAACTCGGGACGCGCGCCCACGGGCTCGTTCCGGCCCTGCACGCGATCAAGGCCCAGAACCGATTCGGGCGCTGCAACCGTCTGAAAGCCGCGGGAAGCCGCAGACTTGGTGCCCTTCGGATCGCCTCCTGCAAGCACAATCGCGTCGTCGGGAATCCGTACGAGCCTCGACGAATCCCATACCGCGAGGCGCTTGCCCTTATCGCGCAGTACCTCGCCCGCGAACGTCATAAAGCGGCCAAGGATCTCGCTTTCGCGCGAATAACCCCACTCCTCGCGGCGCGTGCGCGCCTCGGCAGAGTGCTCCCACTCCGTCAGTGGGGCATCCTCGCCACCGATGTGTACGAACGGGGAATCAAAAATATCGGCGACTTGCTCGAGCACGTCGCGCACAAACTGGAAGGCCGCTTCCGATGTGCCAAGCACGTGGTTGCTCACGCCCCACGTCTCGCGCACGAGCAGCTGGCGTTCAGGGTAGTTCCCGAGAGACGGGTACGCGGCGATCGCCGCTTGGGCGTGACCTGGAAGATTCACGCCCGGCACGACGGTCACGCCGCGCGAACGCGCGTACTGCACAAGCTCACGCAGTTCCTCCTGCGTGTAGAAACCGCCGTGGCGGTCCTCCGCGAACGTATCCTCACCCTCAAACATCGGGGTTCCCTCGACAGTGCGTTCGCGCCATGCGCCAACTTCGGTGAGCCGCGGGTATCCACTCACCTCGAAGCGCCAGCCCTGATCGTCGGTGAGATTCATATGCAGGATGTTGAATCGGTACACGGCCATCACCGTGATGAGCCGCTTGAGATCCTCAACAGGCAGGAAGTGCCGCGCTGGATCAACGAGCAGGCCGCGCCATGCGAACGCAGGAGAATCGCTCAGGGTGAGCGCGGGGATGCGGTAGGTCGCCTCCGACGGTTGCTCGTGACCCACCGTTGCGGCTGCGGCGAGTTGGGACCGCACTGCCGAAAGGTGGACGATCTGCGCGAACGCATTGCGACCATCGGCGAGTGCCGCCTCGCTACCGGCAGTAATCGATGCGCCGTTCTTGTGGATCGCGATCGAGAAATCGGTGCGCGGCAGGTCCTTATTTACGCCGACCGTGACCTCGCCGAACGGGTCCGATGTTCGCCAGTCCTCAGCTGGAGAATCCCCCCAGCGAACCGACACCGGCTCGGGGATGAGGGGGAGGGGAGCGGTATTGAGCTCAGGTTTCGTGGACATGGCACTCCTGGGGTAGATCGGCGGCCCTGCGTGATGATGCACAAAGATACAGTTCAACCCTGTCACGTGGGGATAGGTGCACGCTGGAAAAGGGATGGCCGATGCCTGCCGGGAGGTGTCGGACAGAAAAACGGGCAGCCCCGAGGGGCTGCCCGCATGAACTGACCGGTGTGGCCTCGATCCTCTTCCCACGACGCAGAGCGTCAGGATCGAACCCCTCTCCCGATCAGCGGTAGGTGACGAAGATGACCTTCGACGTCCAGATATCGCGGTGGACGACCTTCTGGCGCGAACGGCTCGCGTCGACAACCTTGCCGTCGCCTGCGTAGATGCCCACGTGACCGTAGTTGTTCTGCGTGAACACGACGAGATCGCCGGGGCGAGCCTCGCTTTCCGAAATGATCGTGCCGGCGAAGGCCTGCTTGCGTGCCGTGCGAGGAATCGAGATGCCGTGTTCGCGGTACACCGTCGAGGTGAGGCCCGAGCAGTCGAGGCCGGAGGGCGACGAGCCGCCCCACACGTACGGGGTGCCGAGGTATTTCTTGGCGCTTTCGACGATCGCCTCGCCCGAGACATCAGACTGGGCCGACGTCTTCGGAGCGGGAGCAGGAGCCGCGGTGCTTGCGGCGCGCGATGTCGAGATCTCGACCTTACCCGAGTTGAGTTTGTCCCAGGTGCGGGGGCCTACGACGCCGTCGACGCCGATGCCGGCCGACGACTGGAAGCTGCGTACGGCGTTGTAGGTGGCGCGGCCGAAGGAGCCGTCGACCTTGATGCCTGCGCCTGCGTTGTTGAGCAGGTTCTGGAGGTCCTTGACGGCGTCGCCGCGGTTTCCTCGGCGGAGTTTCGGCGTGGAGTTGACCGAGGTGGTGCTCTTGGAGGTTGCGGCCGAGCCGGCGCCGGAGTTGAGCTTGTTCCAGGTGCGGGGGCCTACGACGCCGTCGACGCCGATGCCAGCCGATGACTGGAAGCTGCGTACGGCGTTGTAGGTGGCGCGGCCGAAGGAGCCGTCGACCTTGATGCCTGCGCCTGCGTTGTTGAGCAGGTTCTGGAGGTCCTTGACGGCGTCGCCGCGGTTTCCTCGGCGGAGTTTCGGCGTGGAGTTGACCGAGGTGGTGCTCTTGGAGGTTGCGGCCGAGCCGGCGCCGGAGTTGAGCTTGTTCCAGGTGCGGGGGCCTACGACGCCGTCGACGCCGATGCCAGCCGACGACTGGAAGTTACGGACCGCGGTATTCGTGCTACGGCCGAAAACGCCGTCCGCCTTGATGTCCGCGCCCGCGGCCTTGAGCAGGTTCTGGAGGCTCACGACCGCATTGCCGCGAGAACCCGGGCGAAGCTTCGGAGTGCTGTTCACCGCGGTGGGGTTGTTCGCCACGAGAGCTGAGCGGGTGCGGGCACCGACAACGCCGTCCACACCGATGCCAGCCGACGACTGGAACGTGACAACCGCATTGCGGGTCTTGCGGCCAAAGGAACCGTCAACGTTGATGCTTGCACCGTGGTGGTTGAGAAGCGACTGAAGTGCTTGAACATGCTTGCCGCCGCTTCCGGTGCGCAGCGGGCTCGTGCCGAGCGCGGAGATGGACGGAAGCTTGGTGCCTGCCTGTGAAACGGGGCCGCGATGCGTGGAAGGTGCAGCATCGGCGGGAGCGAGCCCGAGGCCGGTGGCGGCGGTTGCTGCAACGGCGGTGAGGGCGGCAGCGCCAACGGCACCCTTGGAGACAGGGGCGAGGAGGCTGCTGTAGTCGATGACGGCGGGGCCTTCGGCACGGTGTGTGCCGCGCTGTGCAGTACGAAGCATAGAGAGCAACTTTCCTACCCTCGCGATTGGTGTCCGCACCAATTCCCGCCACAGGGTGCACATCGAGGAAGCTCCCCCCGAAGTGACGGGAAGCGATCGCGGGGGGCAAGTCACGTGCATGACTCGCGCTCCACATTAGGTGAGGGGTAGGGGGCTCGGGGACTCTCAGGAATCAATCAGAAGCCCAAATTTGCCAAACCTTTACCGATAATTGGCCAAAGTAATGCCGTGGTGGCTTTTCAAAAAAACTCCATCATGGTAGTTACATCGATGTAATTTCGCGGCGTGTATTCGTGCTAAAGGTGCTCGACTAAGGACATGAGGAAACTCGAAATGGGGAAAGAAAAAACCCCCGCCGAAGCGGAGGCTTTTGCTGGTGGTCGGGGTGACAGGATTTGAACCTGCGACCTCTTCGTCCCGAACGAAGCGCGCTACCAAGCTGCGCCACACCCCGAAAATTTCGCGAAAACCGTGAAAGGCTCGCGAACCTCATCAACTATAGCGCCTTCGCGCGTCATGACGCGAATCGATGTGGCGTGATCGCCACCACCGTGCCGAGCTCTAGGTCAGGCGAGGCCTGAGGGTGAGGAGCGTGACCTCCGGCCGGTTTGCAAAACGCATGTTGTAGAAGGGGCTCGCGCCAATACCGCCACTGACGTGCAGCGGAACGCCTCGATGGAAACTGAGTCCTTTTGCCTGTGAACGGTGAAGATCGCAATTCGTCACGATCGCGCCAAAATACGGAAGCGCAAGCTGGCCTCCGTGAGTGTGCCCCGCGAAAATGAGGTCGCACCCATCGTCGACAAACTGGTCAAGCACGCGCTTATAGGGCGCATGGGTGACGCCAATCTTGACGGAAGGCCGAGTGCCCCTGGCAGCACACTCCGGATCTACCGGGGGAAACTCGTCGTGCTCGAGGTGAGGGTCATCGACCCCGACAACCTCCACGTCGCAGCCCGGAAGCTCGATGAGGGCTCGAGCGTTCGAAACATTCGTCCACCCGCCAGCGGTCAATTTCGCCACGAGCCGTTCGACCTCGAGCGGCTCATTTTGAACGCCATCACGGAAGTTCTTTGGCCTGGGATCGCGAAGGAGGTAGCGGAAAACGTTCCGCTTCCCCGCCGCGTATTTGTCGTTGGAGCCGAGGGCCAAAATCCCCGGGCGTTCGAGGAGAGGGGCGATATCGCGTGCGATGGCATCGATAGCACCCTCGCTCGCCACGTTGTCGCCGGTATTGACGACGAGATCGGGCTCAAGCGAAGCGAGGCTTCGCAAAAATTCGCGCTTCTTCGTTTGTTCTGGAAGCAAGTGTGCATCCGACATATGGAGCACGCGGATTGGCTGAGCCCCGGAAGGGAGAACGTGCAGGTCGAGTGCGCGGATTTCGAAAAGGTTAATCTCGATGTGGCGGGCCCACACGTGGGCAGCCGCAGCGGTTCCGACGGCTGCAAGCGTGCCGGCGCCGCCAATGAGAGCGAGTGGCTTCGCGCTAGTCACCGGGGTAGTACTCCTCGTACTCGGTGTAATCGTCATAATCCGGATCGCCAGGGTAGACGTAAATATAGCCGTCGCTATCGGGGACGCGCTCTTTCACCGGCGTCGTTTCCGCACGCGCAGCATTGGTGTCGCTGTTTCCCTGGTTGGTGTCATTCCCGTTTCTCTGGTTGGTGTCATTCCCGTCGGGCTGCGTGGGAGCTGGAGTGTTCGGGGCCTGCGGCCCTTCTGGAGCCTCTTCGCTTGAGCCTACGGAATCCTGCGTTGGCGGGGCGGATTGGACGCCCTGGGGCTTCGGCGGAAACGGAGCTGAGGGAAGTCCCTCGTGGGCTTTGATCATGAATTCTTGCCACGTGGGGAGTGAGACCGTGCTGCCCCACACGTTACGGGGGAGCCGCTGACCATCGACCATCAGCCCGCTCGGACTGCGGTTAGCCGACGGGTTGCCGAACCACACGGCCGTCGAAAGGTTCCGGGTGAATCCCACGTACCACGTGTGGTACTGCTTTCCCGAGGTGCCGGTCTTACCGCCGGCATCGTGGCCAGGGATTGTCTTGCCCTTACCCGTACCCTTCGGGTCTGAAAGCCCCTGCATGAGGGTCCAGGCCACGGCGTTCGCAACCTCGGGCTTGATGGCTTGAGTGCATTCCGAAGTCGTGAACGGAAGTTCCTTGCCGTTACGGTCAATCACCGCTTCAATCGGCTGCGGCTTACAGTACTTACCCTCGGCCGCGAACGCGGCGTATGCAGCGGCCATGCTCACGGCGGGGATGTTAATCTCGCCGATGACCTGCGATGCCGGAGAGAGGTTCGCTCCGAACATATCGTTAACGGACTTTTCCTTGAGCTTCGGGTCCGCGTCGTCCCAGTTACCCGGGACCGCGCCGAGGATACGCGCGGTATCAGCGATGTTGCACAGATCGGTGCGCAGCGCGATGTTGGCGTACGCCGTGTTGATCGAGAACTTGGTGGCGTCGAGAACGCTCATGGAGCCGTGGATGTCTCGACCGGCGTCCTTAAGACGCCACCCCGTGCCCGAGCGCCAGCGACCTTTCTTGAGGCAGTGCGCCGGGAAGTTGTTGAACGTGTTCGAGCCGCGCGGCACGGAGTTCCAGATCGAGCCGCCGTCGCTCAAGAATGTCGTGAGAACGAATGGCTTGAAGGTCGAGCCCACAGGGAAGCCGTTTCCGCCGCCAAGATAGCTGGGGGCCGTGTAGTTGAGTGAAGTCTCGCCGGGCTTAGCGTCCTTGTAGGGGTTGAAGGTGCGGTTTTGTGCCATGACCCGCACCTTGCCCGAGCCTGGCTCGACGCTCACGATCGCGTGACCGAATCCCGACTCGGAATCCGCGGGAACCTTGCGGTTGACGATGTCTTGGGCGATCTTCTGGCGGGCGGGATCGAGGGTCGTTTTGATCGTGAGACCGCCGCCATAGAGGAGCCTGCGGCGTTCCTCTTTAGTCTTGCCGAACTTCGGGTCGCGCATGAGCGTGCGCGTGACGTAATCGCAGAAGAAGCCGTTGCCTCCGGCGGTCGAGCAACCCGCGCGTGCGTCGGTAATCTTGAGCATGTCCTCGATCGGCTGCTCTTTGGAGGTTTCGTATTCCTCCTTGTTGATGTAGCCAAGCTGGTACATGTCGTAGAGCACTTGGTTGCGCCGTTTGAGGGCGTTTTTCGGATGCTTGACCGGGTCGTTTCCGTTCGGGGAGTTGGTGATGCCGGCAAGCAGGGCTGCTTCGCCCGGCGTCAAATCTTCCGCGCTCTTGGAGAAGTAGTGCTGGGCTGCGGTCTCGACCCCATACTGAGAAGGTCCGAACTGCGCTACGTTGAGATAGCCGTTGAGGATTTCGTCCTTGCTCCACTTTTTCTCAAGGGAGATGGCGATCTTGGCCTCGCGGAGTTTCCTAATGAGCGAGGATTCGGTCGCTGCCTTAATCGCCTCGTCATCGCCGCGCTGGAAAGCGTCCATGAGCAGAGCGTTCTTCACGTACTGCTGGGTGAGCGTCGATCCGCCCTGAAGGCTCTTTCCGGAAAGGTTGGAGACGAGGGCGCGGAACGTTCCCTGCGGGTCGAAACCGTTGTGCTGGTAGAAGCGGCGGTCCTCGACCGCCACTACGGCGTGCTGAAGATCTTCGTCGATCTTGTCGAGCGGCACCATGACGCGGTTCTCGGAGTAGAAGGTCGCGAGCAGGCTGCCATCGGCCGCCTCGATGCGTGAGGCCTCGTTGAGGGGCGCGACGTCGAGCTCACTCGGGAGGGAGTTAAAGAGGTTCGCGCCATCTTTCGCGGCGGCCGACATCGCGGTCACGACAGGAAGGAAGAAGGCGGCAAGCAGCACGCCGGCGAGAAGACACACGGCGAGCAAGCCGCCCACGCCCGTGACGGCTTGGGTGAGAGTGGTGGTCGGTTCGTTCGAATTCGACCGAACCATTGGCTCCTGCTGAGACTGAGGCATGTCCACACCCTACTAAGGCGGGCGCCCAAAGGGCAGTATCGCGCGCGTGAAAGTTGTGGGGAGACCTCGAATTGGGGGTCGCGTCACACTTTTATTAGTATGGAGTCACGCCAAAATTCGAAGTGAGTCAATCCGGGAGGTGCGGCAGTGAGCGTGGGCAGCGTTGACACGATTCACGACACGCGGCATTGGGCGGCCCAAGGGGCGTGTGCGAGCCTCAATCCCGAAGAATTTTTCGTGCAGGGTGCCGATCAACACAAGGCCAAAGTGGTGTGCCGTTCATGCCCCGTGCTCAACCAGTGCCTTGCCGACGCGCTCGACAACCGCATTGAATTCGGTGTGTGGGGCGGCATGACGGAACGCGAACGGCGCCGCCTCCTTCGCGAACACCCGGGAGTCACATCGTGGCTGCCCGTGCTCGAGAACCGGAAAGGTTCAAGCGCCCCCCGCTAAGCTGGGTGCATGGCTACGATTCACAAGTGGGAATACCTCACGACACCGCTGCTGATCCACAACACCAAGGCGATCCTGGACAATTTCGGCTCCGATGGTTGGGAGCTTGTCCAAGTCATCCAAGGGCCGCAAGGGCCCGAATCTCTCGTTGCTTATTTCAAGCGACCCATCACCGAAGGAGCCTGATTTTCTATGAGTACCGTCGAACAAAAGCTTAGCGAGCGCGGCCTTTCCCTCCCAGAGGTGGCAAAGCCCGTTGCCGCCTATGTTCCCGCCGTTGTGACCGGGAATTTCGTGCAGACTTCCGGCCAGCTGCCGCTAGTGGGCGGCAAGCTCGAGGTGACCGGCAAAGTGGGTGCCGAGGTTAAGGCTGAGGAAGCGAAGAAGGAAGCTGAGAAGGCCACCCTCAATGCCCTGGCCGCGATCAAGGCTGAGATCGGGGATCTTGACCGCATCACGCGCGTCATCAAGGTGACGGGTTATGTCGCGTCGGCTCCCGACTTCACTGCCCAGCCCGGCGTTATCAATGGCGCGAGCGAGCTGCTCGGTGACGTCCTCGGTGAGGCTGGTTCGCATTCGCGCGCGGCCGTCGGCGTTGCGGCTCTTCCGCTCGATGCATCCGTTGAGGTGGATCTTCTCGTGGAGTTCCGCTAGTCATGCAGCGCGAGCCCGATTCTTCCGGCGTGCACCTTTCGTGGGTGCTCGCTCCGAATGCAGGGCCGCGAACGCTTGATGGCACGCGCACGTACATCTTTACTGCGGGGCGCACCGTGTGGATCGTCGATCCCGGTCCCGCAGCGCGTGCACATGCGCAAGCTGTCGTCGACGCGGTGGTCGCTACCGGCGCCCGCCGCGTCGGCGGCATCATTGTGACGCATCATCACGAAGGGCACACTGGCGCGACGTCGATGGTGCGGCGAGCCCTTAGTTCCGCAACCGGCATCACCGTTCCCCTGTGGGCTGCGGAACCCGCCCTGGTACCCGGCGCGGCGCCGGTTCCGAGCGAGATTTCTCTCGACGGGCGCGTCGTGGCCGATGTTCTCCATCTCCCGGGGCACACCGCCGATTCGATCGGCCTACTCCTCGAAGGCGGAGAATTCCTCACGGGAGACACGCTCCTCGGTGGGGCGCCAAGTGTGGTGGGCGAGGACTGCACGCTCCACGAGTACCTCCAGTGCCTCAACATCATTCGCGTGATGTGCATGGACGGCCGCATTTCGGGCCTCTATCCCGGTCACGGTGACCCGATCGAGGCTCCTCACGAGGCGCTCGTTGCGTCGCAAGAGGCGCTCGCGTACTGGCGCGAACGGCTCGAGCGCGTAAGGCAGGTGCGCGAGCGCGGGGTTCTTACGGTGCGACGCATGTGCAACGAGATCTACGGAGGCGAGCTCGCTGCGTTGAAAGACGATGGCGCGAGCGCGGACGATGTCGCGTTTTACCGCGAAGGCGCTGAGCGCAACATTCGCGCGGCGCTCGAATACATCACGGGCACGGACCGGTAGGAGCGAAAAGACGAACACCGAGCTGCCCAAGGGGCGCGCCAGATAGCACGAAGGGAGCGACCCGCGAGTGGGGCCGCTCCCTTCGTGCTGTCTGTGCCGTGTGGCAGTGAATGCTTAGCGTGCGCGGCGGCGCAGACGCTCGATGTCGAGGAGCAGCACTGCGCGGGCCTCGAGGCGAATCCAGTTGCGGTGTGCGAAGTCGGCAAGCGCCTTGTTCACGGTTTCACGCGAAGCGCCAACGAGCTGCGCGAGCTCTTCCTGCGTAAGGCCGTGGGAGACCATGATGCCCTCGTCGCTCTGGCGGCCGAAGCGCTGAGCGAGGTCGAGCAGGTTCTTGGCGACGCGACCGGGGACGTCCGCGAACACGAGGTCCGCGAGCGAGTCGTTGGTCTTGCGCAGGCGGCGTGCAAGCGAAGCGAGGAGGTGGCGGGCCACCTCGGGGCGCTGCGCGAGAACGCGGTACAGATCCTGCTGGGAGAGGGAGTAGAGGGTCGTCTCGGCGACAGCGGTTGCCGTGGCATTACGCGGGGCCGGATCGAAGAGGGAAAGCTCGCCGAGGGTTTCGCCCGGGCCGAGCACGGCGAGGAGGTTTTCACGGCCATCACCCGAAGCGTGGCCAACCTTGATCTTGCCGCTCGCGATGATGAACAGGCGGTCGCCCTGATCGCCTTCGCGGAACACGACGGAGCCTCGGTGGAAATCCTCCTGAGTCATCGAGTCAAGGACAGCCTGCTTGCCGTCGTCATCGAGCGCGGCAAAAAGCGGTGCTGAACGAACGATGTTCTCGTCCACGGTTCCTCCTGGGGTTGCGCTGGTGTAGCGGAAAATTGTGGGGTGTGCGACGTGCACACGCGTGCTCCTTAACAGTAATACCTGATCTGTGACGGGGCCCAGGGAATTCCCGAAACTGCCCGTGCTATTTCTGCTTGGCTGGACACACGTGCACAATGGCAGCATGAATTCGGGACTCAAGGACCACGCTGTGCCCGCGGTAAAGCGCGTTGATGAGGAACTCGCAAAGCTCTACCCCGACGCGCGTTGCGAGCTCAATTTTTCGAGTGCCTTCGAACTGCTAGTCGCGACGGTTCTCTCGGCACAGACCACCGATGCGCGAGTGAATTCTGTGACTGCGGAATTGTTCAAGCGCTGGCCGAGTCCAGAGGTCATGGCGTGCGCCCCCGAAGCAGAGGTTGAGGCCGTTGTGCGTCCGCTCGGAATGGCTGGAAGGCGCACCGCCCACGTGCGGGAGCTTTCTGCACGCCTAGCTGCGAACTTCGGAGGCGAAGTCCCCGATGACCAAAAGGCGCTCGAATCCCTTGCGGGCGTTGGTCGCAAAACCGCCCATGTGGTGCGCGGAACGTGGTTCGGCCACTCGCTACTCACGGTCGATACCCACGTGGGCCGGCTCGCGCGCAGGCTCGGCTGGAGCGAGAGTTCCGCTCCGCGGACGGTGGAGGAAGACGTGGTGGCGCGCGCTGGGGCCGACGGTTGCCAGGTTCCCGTCGACCTCACGATGCTGTCGCACCGGCTGATCTTTCACGGGCGGAATCTATGTACGGCACGAAAACCCGCGTGTGGCGAGTGCCCACTCGCGGCCCTCGAGGTTCCGTGCCCGAGCGCCTTTCGGGACTAGCCGGAAGGAGCAACAAAAAGCCAAGAGACGGCGGGGTGAAGCCGACGTCGGACACCGCGCCGCGGGTGCCCGCGTGAGCCGAGCGGGGAGGGTGACCCAGGCCGCGGATCTTTCGTCCAGCGAAGGGCGCACGATAGAATGGAGCCTGTTTCATGCGCGTGAGCGCTCGAGAGTAAAGGCAGGAATCACTGTGCCGAACGGCAAGGTCAAATTCTTTGACGCTGAAAAGGGCTTTGGCTTCCTCGTAAGCGAGGATGGCCAGAGCGTGTACGTGCACGCGTCGACCCTCCCCGAGGGGGTTCAGCAGCTCCGTAAAGGCCAGCGCGTCGAGTTCGACATGGTCGACGGCAGCCGCGGCCCCCAGGCGCTGACGGTACGCCTCCTTGATCCTGCACCCAGCATCGCCCGTGCGCGTCGGGTCAAGCCGGAAGACATGGCCGTTATGGTCGAGGACCTCATCCAGCTTCTCGACGGCGCCTCGAACGGGCTCCGCCACGGTCGTTATCCCGATAGGGGCCACGCGCAGAAGGTTGCGGCCGTCTTGCGCGCCGTCGCCGACAACTTTGAGGCGTAGTCGATGACTTCTACCGCTCCCGCGAAGGCGCGCACGCGCGCCCCGAAACTCGATGCCGTTTGTGCGGCGGCGATCGAACAGGCTGCCGCCGCCGTGATCGAGGTTGCCGAGCCCGATCAGGTCGGCGCGCACGTACGCGCCGAAGCGAGCGGCGAGCGCCTTGTCACGCACTTTTTTGAGGCCACGATGCCCGGTTACGCGGGGTGGACCTGGATCGCGGTGCTTGCGCGCGCCCCGCGCGCGAAGGTCGCGACCGTCTGCGAGACCGCGCTCATTCCGGGCGAGGATTCCCTTCTCGCACCCGAGTGGGAGCCGTGGGCGGAGCGTCTTCGCCCCGGTGATGTCGGGGAAAACGACGTCCTGCCCTACAGCGCCGACGACTCTCGCCTGGAGCACGGTTACGAACAGACCGACGACGAAGAAGCCGATCGAGTGGCCATGTGGGAGCTCGGCCTCGGTCGCAAGCGAGTGCTGTCGCGCGAGGGCCGCGAAGACGCCGCAAAACGCTGGATGAGTGGCAATTTCGGCCCGCGCGAGGTCAGCAAGCGCGGCCGCAAAGGCACCGTGAAGGCCCAGTGCCGCTCGTGTGGCTTCCTCTCCCTGCTCAACGGTTCGCTGCGCCAGGAATTCGGTATTTGCACGAATGAGTGGTCGCCTGCCGATGGGCGCGTAGTGTCGCTACAGTACGGCTGCGGCGCGCATTCCGAGACCGACGCCGAGAAGCAGAACATCGCGGGGGACCTGCCCGAGAAGGTTCTCGACGAAGAAGCCGTCGACTACGAAGATCGCTTCGAGGAAAAGTCGATCATCGACGAGGCTCTTTTGAAGAAGGAGCAGGAGAAACTCGCGGCGAAAAAGGCCAGCGAAGAGAAGTAGCGTCTCCTAGCGGGCGGCGACGACCGAGGCGAGCAGCGCCTCAAGTGCGAGCTGTGGTGGCACGTTCATGCCCACCCGTTTGCGGGCCGTCCCCACGGCATCGAGTAGAGCGAGCGTGGTCTGCGCCGAGTGCACGCGCGTGCGCTCGGTCAGCTCCCGCTCGATGCCGGGATTGACGAGCGTCGCACCCGTGTCGAGTTGGAGTGCGAGAACGTCCCTGAACACCGAGTGAATGTCGAGCAGAAAGCGGTCGATGACGTCGCGCACGAGGCGGGTCGCGCGTCGCTTCGCCTCGTCGTCGAGGGCCTTGACCTGGGCGCGTAGTGCCGGAGGGATACGCCCGCCGGGTTCGATGCCTGCACCGCGCATGAATGCTTCGCGCTCGCGGGCGCTCGTCTCGTCCGCTTCGGCGTGCGCCTCGGTTTCGGCGCGTTCGATGAGAGCCTTCGCGAAGGCGATCGCGTGCCCAACACTCGTGAGGGCGAGAAGCCTTCGCGCAGACTCTTCGCGTTCCTCGAGGGTTTCGGGGTGCAGGCCGTAGCGGCGGGCGATCCCGATATGCCCCTGCGCGCTCGCCGCGGCTCGATGCGCGAGTTCGGGTGCAATGCCATCGCGGTTGATGAGGAGCGTCGCGACAGCGTCCGCTGGTGGCACCTGGAGGTTCACCACTCTGCAGCGTGAGCGAATCGTCTGTGCGAGATCCTGTGGCGAGGGAACGCACAGCAGCCACACGGTTCGCGGCGGCGGTTCCTCGATGGCTTTAAGGAGCACGTTGAACGTGCCCGGGCTCATGCGGTCGGCATCCTCGATGATGAGAACGCGGTGGCGCCCTGATGCCGGTGCGCGCTGCGCAGTCGCCACGAGCTCACGAACGTCGTCCTTCGAGATCGTGAGCGTCTCGGTTCGCACGGCGGTCACGTCCGCGTGGGTTCCCGCGAGAACGGTGCGGCACGGCTGGCACTGTCCGCAGCCAACACCCTCACGCGGGGCGTCACACAGGAGACTCGCCGCGAACGCACGCGCGATGCTTGAGCGACCCGATCCCGGCGGGCCGGCGATGAGCCACGCCTGGGCGAGAGAGCCGCCCGGTGAGGCAGCGCGCGAGAGCTGTGTGACCGCGGCCGATTGGCCAACGACCGTGTCGTAGACGTTCACAGGAGCGAATCCGGGGTCGTTGTGCCCTCGACCGGGTGTTCAGCGGCGCCGGTGAGGGTGTGGGCATTGACGCGAACCCAGTCGGCGAAACGCTGGGTGATTTCCGCGTGGACGTCCTCGACCGACTGCGAGGCGTCGATCACGATCCACCGTTCGGGCTCGCGGCGCGCAAGGTCGAGGAATGCCGCGCGCACGGCCTCGTGGAACTCGCGCCCTTCCCTTTCGAGGCGGTCCAGGGAAGCGGCTTCGCGTCGCTGTGCGAGGGTCTCGGGCGAGACGTCGAGGAGAATAGTGAGGTGGGGAAGCAGCCCTTCGGTGGCCCACATCGACAGCTCGTACACGTCGTTTGGGTTCAGTGCGCGGCCTGCGCCCTGGTAGGCGACGGAGGAGTCGAGGTATCGATCGGCGATCACGATCCCGCCTGAGGCGAGCGCCGGACGTACGACGCTCTCGACGTGGTGGGCGCGATCAGCGGCGTAGAGCAGTGCTTCGGCACGATCGGAAACGTGATCCGAATGGAGGATCAGCTCCCTGATCTGGGCACCGAGCGGGCTCCCGCCCGGCTCTTTCGTCACGGTGACGTCAGCACCCGCAAACGGGGAGCCCTCGCCACGAAGCCACTTTTCGAGCAGCGGGATCTGCGTGCTTTTGCCGCCGCCGTCGCCGCCCTCGAACGTGACGAAAAGGCCCGTTTCCGACGGTGAGGCTGAGGCGGTCGTCAGAGGCGTACGCGGTGCAGTGGAATCGATGCTCGACATGACGCCATTGTCTCAGGTGAGGATGAATGCGCCCCTATTTTGCCTCGCTCGGGTAGCGCACACCGACAATCTCACGTACACGATCCATGACCTCGAGGACCGCGAGCGTGTCGCGCGCACCCCATCGAGGTGATTCGAGAAGGCCGGCGCGAATGTTGCGCGCCGCCTCCGCGATTTCGAAGGCCATACCGTAGTTGCCGCCGTCGGGATGAGCAGGCAGGGAGTAGGGTAGCGAGTCCTCGTACGTGAACCGCTCGGTCACGTCCTTGCCGTTGTCTCCCGCTTCGAACTGGGTCACGGTAAAGGAATTCGGAACGAAGAACCACGAGTCCACGTCGATTTTGCCGCGCGTGCCGAGTACGTGCGCCTCGACTGAACTGCGCGCACCAAGCCCCGTCTGCACTGCGTATACGGTGCGGCCCGAGAGGCCCGAGATCGAGACCATCTCGTCGACCCCCGTTGCGGTGAGGGTTCCCGTCGCGTGCACCTGCGTGGGCGATCCCGCGGCCCAGTGCGCAAACGCGAGCGGGTATACGCCGAGGTCAAGGAGTGCCCCGCCGCCAAGTTCCGGGGCATACAGCCGGTGCTCGGGGTCGAAGGGGAAATACTGGCAGTGATCGGCGATCACCGCGGTGACCTCGCCAATCACGCCGGATTCGATGACCTGGCGGATGACGTCGTAGTGCGGCATGAAGCACGACCACATCGCTTCCTGCACGTATGCGCCCGTGCGTCGAGCAGTCTCGAAAAGCTCGCGCGCCTCGGCGGCGTTGAGCGTCATCGGTTTTTCGATCACGACGGGAATGCCAGCCTCGACGACCTTTGTCGCAAGCGCGAAATGCTGAGCGTGAGGCGAAGCGACATACACGGCCTCAAGGCCTTCGTGGGCGAGGAAATCGTCAACACTCGCATAGGCGTGGGCGAGGCCGGCGTCGGATTCGAAATCCTCCGCGAAAGCCTGCGCGCGCTCGAGCGAACGCGAGCACACGGCGGTGAGGCGGGAAGTGGTCGCCGCGTGCATCGTGCCGATGAAGTTCCTGGCAATCCCGCCGGGGGCGATCACACCCCAGCGGAGGCCCGGCGCCTTGGCGGGATCGGGAACGGACGTCGTGGGCAGCGTCAACGGTGCAGTCATGACACCACCGTACGCGAGCCGCCGCTACTTTTTCGTGGACTTCGCTCGCGAGCTGGACTTTCGCGTCGTTTTCCGCTTTGCAGGGCCCTTCGCGCGCTTCTCCGCAAGACGCTCGACGGCGCGCTCGTGAGTCATCGTCTCGGGCGACTCATCCTTGCGAAGCGTGACGTTCGTCGTGCCGTCGGTGATGTACATGCCGAAACGACCGTCTTTGATCACGATCGGTTTCTCGCTCGTAGGATCCACGCCAAGTTCCGCGATCGGGGGTTTTGCCGCCGCGCGCCCGCGCCGCTTGGGCTGGGCGTAAAGTGCGAGGGCCTCTTCCTCGGTGATCGTGAACAGCTGTGCTTCGGTTTCGAGCGAGCGCGAATCCGTGCCCTTCTTGAGGTACGGGCCATAGCGGCCATTCTGCGCGGTGATCTCGACGCCCTCCGCGTCCTTGCCGACGACACGGGGGAGCGAGAGGAGTTTGAGGGCGTCCTCGAGGGTCACGGTCGCAAGGTCCATGTCCTTGAACAGCGAAGCCGTGCGGGGTTTCGGCTGTTTCGTTTTCGGGAGCGCCTTAGTGGCCTCATCAAGCTCAAGGTTTTCCGTGACGTAGGGGCCGTAGCGACCGTCCTTTGCGAGGATTTCAAAGCCCGAATCGGGGTCGCGGCCAAGCACGCGACCGTCGTCCTTTGCGCGTGCCATGAGCTCTTCGGCCTTCTCGAGCGTGAGCTCATCCGGTGCGAGATCGGCGGGAACATTCGCTCGCTGAGGCGTATCGGAACCCTCGACCGCCCTTTCGATGTAGGGGCCGTACTGGCCCATGCGAAGGTCGATGCCGTTGCCGATCGGGACGGTGTTGATCGCGCGCGCGTCGATATCGCCGAGGTTGTCGAGGGTCGCCTTGAGACCGTCCTCGGCGGGGGTGTCGAACGAACCGGACTTGCCGTAGTAGAAGTCGCTCAGCCAGTGCACGCGGTCCGTGTTACCTGCGGCGATTCGGTCGAGCCCCGCTTCCATATCGGCCGTGAACTCGTAATCGACGAGCGTCCCGAAGTGCTCCTCGAGAAGCTTCACGACGCTGAACGCGAGCCAGCTCGGCACGAGGGCCGAGCCCTTCTTTTCGACGTAGCCGCGATCCTGGATCACGGAGATCGTCGCCGCGTAGGTCGAGGGGCGGCCGATCCCGCGCTCCTCGAGTGCGCGCACGAGTGACGCCTCTGTGTAGCGCGGCGGTGGCGTTGTTTCGTGACCGTTCGGCGTGTACTGAGCGGCCGTGAGCTGCTGCCCCTCCTTCATTTGGGGCAGGCGCTTGTCCTTGTCATCGTGTTCCGCATACCGCGACTGGTCGCGGCCTTCCTCGTAGGCCGCGAGGAAACCGCGGAACGTAATGATCGTGCCCGAGGCGCCGAACTGGGCGGTGCGCCCCTTGCCTTCAACATCGAGCGTGACCGACGTGGTCGTTCCCTTGGCGTCGGCCATTTGAGACGCCACGGTGCGCTTCCAGATCAGTTCGTACAGGCGGAACTCGTCGCCACTGAGCTGGCGAGATACCTGCGCGGGTGTGCGGAAGTTCGAACCCGCCGGGCGAATTGCCTCGTGGGCTTCCTGCGCACCCTGCGACTTGTTCGTGTACACGCGAGGGCGATCCGGAACGTACTCCGCACCGTACATTTCCTGGATCTGTGCGCGGCTCGCGCGAATCGCCTCACCGGACAGCACCACGGAGTCGGTACGCATGTAGGTGATGTAGCCGTTTTCGTAGAGCCGCTGCGCGGTCGACATCGTGTGGCGGGCACCCATGCGCAGTTTTCGGCTCGCCTCCTGCTGGAGGGAGCTCGTCGTGAAGGGAGCGGCGGGCCGCCGCGTGTAGGGCTTGGACTCGAGGTTTCCGACGGTGGCCTTCGCGCCGTCGAGCGCCTCGATGAGCAGTCGTGCACTCTCCTCGGTGAGAACCGTGACGTTTGCCCGGAGGCTCTTTTTGAGCTCACCCGCGTCGGTGAAGTCACGCCCCGTGGCGACCCGCTGGCCGTCGAGGGTTCGTAGCTGAGCGGTGAAGGCGGGGGTGTCGACGCTTCGATCCTCCAGCTCAGAGGTGATGAACTCGCCCGTCACATCCCAGTACGAAGCGGCCTTGAACGCCATGCGCTCGCGCTCGCGGTCGACGACGAGGCGTGTCGCCACCGACTGGACGCGGCCTGCGCTCGTGCCGCGGCGAACCTTGCGCCACAGCACGGGGGAGAGCTCGTAGCCGACGAGTCGGTCGAGAATACGGCGGGTTTCCTGGGCATCGACGAGCGGCATGTCGAGCTCGCGCGTCTCGGTGAGCGCCTTTTGGATGGCTTCCTTCGTGATCTCGTGGAACACCATCCGGTAAACGGGAAGCGACTTCTTGGGTTTCAGTGCCTCGAGGAGGTGCCAGGCAATCGCTTCACCCTCGCGGTCCTCATCGGTTGCGAGGTAGAGAGCATCGGCCTCTTTGAGGAGCTTCTTGAGCTCGGAGACAGTCTTTTTCTTGTCGGGATTGACGACGTAGTAGGGCTCGAAGCCTTCTTCGACGTTGACGGCGAAGCGGCCGTAGGGGCCCTTCTTCATGTCGGCGGGCAGCTCTTTGGGCAGGGGAAGGTCACGAATGTGTCCCACTGACGCGGCGACCGTGAAGTCGTCCCCGAGGTATTTCCCGATGGTCTTTGCCTTCGCGGGGGACTCGACGATCACGAGGTTGCGAGCGCTCACTCGATGTACTTCCTTACTGCGGTGTGTGCGTGGCGGGGGTGTGTCCCCGCGTGGTTTACCCTGCCCCGTACGGTAGCACTAGGCGGGGTTTGGCTGCTCAACGATGTGGAGAAACCCCCATTTGACGAGGACGCGGAGTGTGCGGTTGATGCTCGCGCGTGCACTCGCGATTTCAGCGCCTTGATCGGCGGCTTCGAGGAGTGAGGCGTAGGCCGTGAGGAAAATATCGAGCGGGTATTCACCGGTGAGGGGGCCGACGATGGCCGCGGTGTGGGTGTCGATCTGGATGGTGCGGCCGAAGCCGCCGCCCTGAACGAGGTCGATCACCATGGGATCGTCGTCGCCGGGTGTGTAGTGGCGCCGCTCGATGACGTCATCGGCGCGTGCGAGTGTGAGCGAGGCGAAAGCCTCGTCGTCGAGCTGCGCGAGGCGCGTGCGCGCGCGAAGCATTTCGGCATAGCGGGGGCCGAGAGGGCCCGCTCCCGTCGTTTCGACGTGGGTGAAGTCGGCGAAGCGCTTTTCTCCCTCGCGCGGTTGCGCGAGGAGCACGTGGCCGAAACCGATGCCGCGGACATCGCGCGAGGCGAAGTCGTCGAGCCATGCGTGGGTCATCGGTTCCCAACGCTCGTCGCGGTCGGTGACGCCTCCGTCGCGAAGCCAGGTCGAGGCGTAGGAGGCCGGGTCCTCGATGTCGCGCTGGACGACGAGTGCGCTCGCACTCGAGTTCGCGAGCCACGTGCGTGGGCGCGCATCCCATTCGGAGCCGCGGGTGATCTCCCAGTTCGCCAGCATGGCGGCGACGCCGCCGGGGGCGAGGTAGGCATCGATCTCGGCGAGGAGGTTCGCGACGAGTGCGTCGCCTTCTGCTCCGCCGTCGCGATACGTCCAGGTCTCCGCATCCTTCACGCGGGGTGTGATGACGAACGGAGGGTTGGAGACGATGAGATCGAAGGTCTCGCCCGCGACAGGTTCGAGCATTGAACCCTGGCGCGTTTCGATCGTGTGTCCTTCGGGCAGTGTTTCGCGATTGAGGGCGACGTTGAACTCGGTGATCGCGAGAGCGCGTTCGGAGATATCGGTCGCGACAACGTGCTGGGCGTGACGCGCAGCGTGGAGCGCCTGAATGCCGCACCCCGTGCCGAGGTCGAGCGCGCGGGCGACCTCGTCGCGAGGCGTGATCGAGATGAGCGTTGAAGTCGCCCCGCCGATGCCAAGCACGTGTTCACCGTCGAGCGCGCGGCCAGTCGCGAGTTCCCCGAGATCGGAAACGATCCACCAGAGGATCTCGCCGAAATCATCGGTGGCCTGATATGGGCGAAGATCGACGGTCGCGGCGAAGGCGGAGGTGGCGTCGGAACCCGTCCCTTCTGCTGGCGCCACGAGGCCGAGGGCGAGAAGCCCGTCCGTACCGAGGTTAGGGAGGGCGCGGTCGAGTTCGGCGCGCGTGGCGGTGCGGCCGAGCGTGAAGAGGCGCATGAGAGTCGCGGCCGCATTGCCCTGATCGGCTAGCGGATCAAGTTCGCGACGTGCGGGCAGCGGATTTTCGCGTTCGAGAGCTGTGCGAGCGGGAGCGCTCAGGAGATCCTCGATTCCATCCGCCGTGTATTGCGCGTGAGCGAGATCCGCGCGCAGAACCGCGAGAAGATTGGTATCGGGCGTGGGCGTCGGGAAAAGCTCGGTGGTGTGGCCTTGCGTGCTCATGCCTACCATTGTTGCGCTACGACGCGAACAGATCGAACATGAGTGGAGGCGGCACGTGAGGAGCGAGGCTTTCGATGCCGAACGGGCGCTCGCGCGCCTCACTACGCCCCCGCATCGCACTGACTCCCTCCGGCATATCGAGCGCCGGCCCGCTCGCGAGGCACGCTTCGCTGAGTGGCCGAGATGGACAAACCCCTCACTACGCGCCTACCTCGAAGACAGCGGGATCGAACGCCCGTGGTGGCACCAGGTTGAGGCCGCCGAGTTTGCGCACGCGGGTCGCGACACGGTCATCGCTACCTCTACCGCTTCGGGAAAATCGCTCGGTTATCTCTTGCCCGCGCTGACCGATATTCAGGCACGCCGAGAGGATCCGTCGGCCCGGCGCGCGAGCGCCCTCTACATCGCCCCCACAAAAGCGCTTGCCTACGACCAGTACACGTCGATCTGCCGGCTTGTGGACGGGGCCGGCCTCGGGGACGTACGCGCCGCCGTATTCGACGGCGACACCCCGACCGAACAGCGTCGCTGGGTGCGCCGCCACGCAAATTTTGTGCTCACAAACCCTGACATGCTGCATTACGGGATCCTTCCCGGTCACGAGCACTGGATTCCGTTCTTTCGAACGCTGCGATACATCATCATCGACGAATGCCACGTCTACCGTGGCGTGTTTGGGGCACACGTTTCCATGCTGATGCGACGCCTCGCCCGCATCGCCGAGTACTACCGCGCACGGCCCACCTTCGTGCTCGCGTCGGCAACCTCGGCGAGCCCGGAGGTGAGCGCTTCCCGGCTCGTGGGTAGGAACGTCACGGCTGTCACCGAGGACGGTTCGCCGAAAAACCCCCTCACGATTGCGCTGTGGGAGCCGGGAATCGCCGATCTCGACGAGGGCGAGGACGCGCGCGAGGCCGCGCGCAGGGCGAAAGAGGAGCGCGAGCAGGCGGAAAAGGCCGGGGTGAAAGCCCACGTGGAGGTCCGACGGCGGCCTGCCCCCACCGAGGCCGGCGCTCTACTCGGTGACCTCGTATGCGAGGGGGCGCAGTCGCTCGTCTTTACTCGCTCGCGGCGTTCGAGCGAGCTCGTCGCGAAGGGGGCACAGCGCGCCGTCAACGCTGCCGCGGAAGCGACCGGATCCGCCATGCTTGCCGATCGGGCCACGCGCATCGCCGCCTATCGCGGCGGCTATCTTCCCGAGGAGCGCCGCGCACTCGAGGCAGCGCTTCGTTCGGGACAGCTTCTCGGCCTCGCCTCGACCAACGCCCTCGAGCTTGGCATCGACATCTCCGGTCTCGATGCCGTGCTCGTGACGGGGTGGCCGGGGACGCGCGCGTCCCTGTGGCAACAGTTCGGGCGCGCGGGCCGGGCCCACGGAACTCAGTCGCGCGAGGCGCTTGCAATGTTTATTGCGCGCGAGGATCCCCTCGACACGTACGTTGTGCGTCACCCCGAGATGATCCTCGAAGCCGACGTCGAGGCCGCCGTGTTTGATCCCTCCAACCCCTATGTCATGACGCCCCACCTGTGCTCTGCCGCTGCGGAGATTCCCATTCGCGACGGCGAGGAGGAGCTTTTCGGGCCCACGAGCCGGGAGCTTCTCGAGAACCTAGCAGGAAGGGGAATCCTCAGGCGTCGCCCTCACGGGTGGTACTGGACCCTTGACGAGCGCCCCCACGACCTCACCGATTTACGTGGAAGTGGAGGTGAGAGCGTGCGGATCGTCGATCAGGCGAGCGGGCAGCTGATCGGCACGGTCGATGCCGCGACCGCCCACCAGTACGTCCACGACGGCGCCGTCTATCTCCACCAGGGAGTCTCGTACGTCGTGAACCACCTCGATGTCGAGAACGCCGTCGCGATGGTGCGTCGGGAGAGCCCGCAGCACACAACCCAGCCGCAAGAGACCTCGTCGATCAGCGTGCGCCAGGTCGAGCGCAGCGAACAGTGGGGTGACATCGACGTGTGCTTCGGGCAGGTCGAGGTCACCGACCAGGTCACCGGTTACCAGGCGCGCGACATCTACACCTCCGCCGTGCTCGGCGAACACCCGCTCGATCTGCCCGCGCGCACCCTCGTTACCAAGGCCGTGTGGTTCGAGATCCCCGCAGACCTCCTCCACGCATGGAGCCTCGAGGAAGCCGATTTCCCTGGCGCCCTCCATGCGGCCGAACACGCACAGATCGCGATGCTTCCCCTCCTTGCCACGTGCGACCGCTGGGACATTGGCGGCGTGTCTACCGCCCTGCACGCCGATACCGAAAAGCCCACGGTCTTCGTGTACGACGGCGCTCAGGGCGGCGCCGGCTTCGCGGAGCGCGCCTACGAGAGCGCCCCTGCATGGATCCGCGCGACCGCCGACATGATCGAGACATGCGGATGCGAGGCGGGCTGCCCCGCATGCGTCGTCTCTCCGAAGTGCGGCAACGGCAACGAGCCCCTCAACAAGAAGGGCGCGCTCACGGTTCTGCGGGAGCTGGGCCGGCACGCGCCGCCTCGGTAAGGGGCTGGCTGCCGAGCAGCGGCACGTGCACTCTCACGGTGACTGTCACGTGTGCCTCAAGACCGCTCACGTCGCAGCTCTGGAGAAGGGCGCCGTGCCGTTCAGCGACCTCCAAAGCGATCTCGCATGCCCCGCTCGAGGCGCCGCCGGCCAGTGCATCCGCAGCCGAGAGTGCGGAGAGTTCAGCGGCTGAGGCGGCAAGGGAGCGACCGTGGTGGACGATCCCGAGCCCCACGAGGACCGTGAGGATCGCCGAGATGATTGCGATCGCCCCGAGAGCGGTGGCCGTCGCGTTACCGCGCTCCTCGCAAAACCCCGCCCTCACGGCCCGTTCCTTACGAGGTGTGGTTCGAGGCGTGTGTGGGCACTCGCCTCGAGCGGAATTGTGGCCCCGAGGATCGGCCCGCCGACGTGCCACGTTGCGTGTGCTTCCACGGTGACCCATTCGCCGCTCGTGCTTATGGTGAACGTGGCCTCCTTGCCGCTTACGACTTCCGCTTTTGCGATCGCAGCATGGGGATCGGCCGAGATCATCATTTCGCGTGCGGCGGTACGTGCCCCCTCCGCGAGACGCGCGTGGCTGATGAACAGGCCACCCAGTGACATGACCAGTGCGAGGAGGGCGAAGACGGCGATGAGGACCACCGCCGTCTCCGCCGTGGCCGCACCGGAATCCGCACGAAGCGCCCGCCTCAAGGTGCGCGCACGTGTCTCGGCTTCCGGTGTCATGCTCAGCCCGCCGAGTGGAGGGCGCCCTGAATGAGGCTCGTAAGGATGCCCTGCATCTCGCCGCTCGTGAGCACGGCGAACAACAGCGCGGCAAAGGCGCACGCGGCGACGATCGTCACCGCATATTCCGCGGTTGTCGCGCCAGTATCATCCGCGAGAATGTCGCGGGTCCGTAGTTCCGTCTTTTCTGTCGTGTGGTTGTCGATCATTGATGTATCCCCTTCAAGGATGTGTGTGGTGCTGCACGCGGCGGATGCCGCGCGCCTACGGCCACAGTTGGCCGAAGTGTGTGGTGACGAGATCCGTGATGATCGGGACGATACCGAGTAGCACGAAGGCCGGCAGAATCGTGAGGCCGGTGGGGAGCACGAGACGCACCGAGAGCCGCGCGGCGGCTTCATCGACCTCGCGCAACCGCGCACGGCGACGGTCGCGAGTGACGGCCGCCAGGATCGGCGCGAGGCGTGCACCCGTCACATGAGAGAGGCTCGCCGCGCTTGTGAGAGCCGAAAGGTCCCCCTCGAGCCTCGATAGCGCCTCGGCGGGGGCCATGCCCCGAGCGAGCGCACGGCCGGCCTCGAGGAGCGCAGGCCCCGGCTCCGTGTCGTCAAGGGCCTCGCCCACGCGCGTGCACGCCGCTGCGAGTGGGATCCCAGAGTGCACAACACTCGCGATCAAATCGATCACGATCAACGGGTCGATGTCCGCGCCCTCTCCGCGCGCTGCAGCGAGCATGCGGTTCATCCACGCGAAACCGGCCGCGGTGAGGACGATTCCGGCCGCGAGCATGAGAAATCCATGCGGCGACGCCAGGAGCACGCGCAAAGGATTCGCCCCCATTGCATACCCGAGAGCGATAGCGAAAAGCGGCAGCGCCATGAGCACTCGGGCCGTCGTCTTTGCGCCCGCGAAGGCTGCTGTGCGTGCCCTGGTGGCGTCGGAAGAATCGCGAAGTCCACCGGAGAGTGAGGTGAGTAGACCGGAAAGCGGAGCCCCCGTGCTCTCGCACATGACGTGGCACAAAACGACCGCGCGCACCGCCTCGCGAGGCGCGTTGAGGACCCCGTTCATGCGCTGCACCAGTGCGGGAGGAATGCGCGCCATAGTTTCGGCAAAATGCTTTTCCCGAGGCGTGGATGTGGCATCTGCGACGGCGGCCCACGCCTGCGGTGCCGTCACCCCCGCGCCGAGAGCCATCGCCACGTGGTCGAGAAGGCCGGCGAGCGCATCGTCCGATAGTCGAGCGTGGCCTTTCACCTCGCACCCCCGTGCCCGAGGCGTGCCTCGAGCGCATCGAAGGCGGGAAAGCGCCGCTCACGGGTCCCAAAACTGACTGCGGGCACGCATTCGAGCCGCCCATCCTTCCCGCGCTGTAGGAGGGAAATGGTTGAGAGGGCACGTCCCTCGCGCGAACGGTGCATGTGGAGAACGACCGTGATTGCCGAGAGTGCTTGCGATGCAAGCGCAAGTGGATCGAGGCCGGCGAGCGCACCGAGGGCCTCAAGCCTCGCGGGGACATCCGCCGCCGTATTCGCGTGGAGCGTTCCGCACCCGCCCTCGTGCCCCGTATTGAGTGCCTGGAGGAGCTCGCGGATGTCTGCGCCTCGGCATTCGCCGACGATGATCCGATCGGGCCGCATGCGCAGGCACTGCCTGATGAGGGTCGCGAGGCTGATCTCTCCCATGCCCTCCGCATTAGCGTGGCGCGCCTGAAGGTGCACGACGTGGGGATGAGCGGGCCGAAGCTCGGTGGAGTCTTCGACGATAATGATGCGCTCGCGGGGATCGACGGCGCCGAGCATCGCGCCGAGCAGGGTCGTCTTTCCGCTTCCGGTTCCGCCACTCACGAGGAAGGATAGGCGCGCGCGAATGATTGCATCGACGAGAGCGCGGCCCGTGGCCGTCAGAGTTCCTGAGTTCTCAAGATCATCGAGGCAGTAGGGGAGGGTGGCGGCGCGCCTAAGGCTGATGCTCGCTCCGCCCACGGATAGTGGCGGCAGCATTCCGTGGAAGCGAAGGTTCCCGGGCAGCTGCGCGTCAGCCCACGGCATCGCGTCATCGAGCCGGCGGTTGCCGAGTGAGGCGAGCCTGGTCGCGAGGGCCCGCGCATCGTGCGCGGAAAGAGTAAGGCTCGTACGCTCGAGACCGTTGAGTGAATCGATCCACACGCTGCCGTCGGGGTTGACGAGGATGTCACTGACACCGTCGGTCGCGAGATCATGGAGCGGGCCGAGACCCTCGAGATGATGCCGCACCTGATCAGTGAGATCGAGGAGGCTCGCGCGGTCGAGGATGAGCCCGTGCGAGTGAGCGACGCGCGCGATGCGGCGCGCATCGATTTCCCCCGGTTCTTCGCGAAGCGATTCATGAATTCCGGTGAGGAGCTCGTCGCTGAGAATCATGCGCTACCCCCGCCCATTCCGGAATCGGCGAGCTTTGCGAGAAAACGTTTGCAGGCGGCTTTGATGCCCATGCGGTCTCGATCAAGGCCGGGAACGAAGCCCTCGCGGGCACTTCGGTACTCGAGCACGATGGGCGCGCCGAGCTGCTCGGCCACGTCGCGCGCCCGATAGCTCTCGCCGCGCCGGCGCGTGCGCAGAGCGATGCCGATGCGGGTGCGCGGATGCACCCCGCGAAGTACATCGAGGGTTCGTGCCGTCGCGGCGAGTGCGTGTTCGCTCGGATGGACTGAGACGAGAGTGATGTCGGGACTCACGTGCGGTTCGATCCCCGTTCCGAGCGGCGCGTCGAGAACAAGAGTGCCGGGTGCATTCGCAAGACTTGCGATGACCTGGGGATTCACGGATTCCTCTCGCGCTCCCGAAAAGGTGAGCAGGCGGTAGCCGTCGATGAGAGGAAGAGCGTCGAGGAGCACCTCGGCTTCCGTTGTGCCACTTGCCGCTCCCAGATCACTCCACCGCGCGCCCGCCACGTGCCGGGCCTGCACGAGCGTGTCGATTCCGCCGCCGAGGGGATCGGCATCGACGAGTGTCGCGGGCATGTTTCGGCTTGATGATGCGAGGGCGAGAGCGATCGCGAGAGACGTCGACCCTGCGCCTCCATGTCCCGAAAGGCACGCGAGCACACGGCTTCGGCCGCTGCTCGTGGCGAGAGAGGAAAGGTCGCTAATAAGCTCCGAGGATTCCTCCGGAAGAAAACGAAGTGAGCGCGCTCCGTGGGCAAGCGCTTGCTGGTAATCACGCTGTTCGGGCTCGTTCTCGCACGCGGCGAAGAGGGGGAGTGCTGGGTATGCCTCCGCTGCGCTAGCGAGGAGCGACGCCTCGCACACGACTGCACGCACGTGCCCGCGAGGCGTTTTCGCCGTGGCGACGTCGAAGCCAGCCGCTTGAACGCGGTCGCGCACGAGGGTTTCAAGCTCGCCGCTATTGCCGAGCCACGCGATCGTGGCGCTCGCATGTTCGTGCGGGGAGGGCGGAGCGTCAAGCGGAATGCGGCCCACGAAGGTCGAGGGATCGCGGCGTCCGTGCTCAACCCGAGGAAATACGTGTGTCATGGCTCCATGTTTTGCCGCTCCCTGGGCTCATTCCAGTGCCTGGTCATTCTTGGGGGTAGAGGCGGATTGTGGGGTCAGACCGGAGGCGAAAAACACGAAGCGAAATGGGGGTTGCGTGGCTCACATCGAGTGTGTAAAGTGGGGGACATCACAAGCAAGGGAATGATTCGAAACCCACGTGCGAGTGGTCCTCGTTCGGACCGGTGCGGATTCGTCGAAAGCGGATACCACACCACCAGGTGCACGCTTGATCCCGGATCGGCCCCGGGGAGGCGCTCGAAAGGGCGCCTCCTTTTTGGCCCGGATCCCATCCCCCGCACACGCCTCTTCTTTGCTGATCATCGCCGCGCCCATTAATGAAGGAGGAACGCGCCTATGCTCGAAACAACGCTCAAGCGCCCATCACCACCCTCCGTTCCCGGCGCCGAAGCGGGCTGGCACATTGACCCCACGACCCTGCGCCCCGTGATCGATGACGTCGAGGCGTTCGATCGGGAATTCGCCCAGGACGACGCGCGCGACATTATTCGAGCGCTCTGGAGCGGCGATCCCGTGACGGCGCTCGAGAGGTGTGAGGGCAGGCTCGCTAAGGAACCTTCATCGGTGCGCTTACGCGCGATTTCGGCTGATTGCCACCGGGATCTTGGCGAAACCGATCGAGCGATCGCTGAGTACCGTGTGCTGCTCGAAGAGTGCCGCGGCACCTCGTGGGAGGCCGTTCTTCACCAGCACCTCGGGAAGGCGCTATTCGCGGCTGGCCACTACGACCTTGCCCTGAATGCCTTCGCGCAGGCATACGAGGCGCGCGTGTTTACGGGGGCTGATCCGAGCCTCATTGATTCGAGTATGGCGGCGATGTCACGCACGCAGCACATGCTCGAGATCCAGCACCGCGCGCGGCGCCGCCGCTAGACCCAGCCGTCTGGCTATTTCCGACGCCTGCTGGCGCCCAGGCGATCCCTAGAGCTCAACGTCGACGATCACGGGTGCGTGATCGCTCGTGGATTTCTGCGCCCGTTCGGCAAGGTCGATCATCGCCCCGGTTGTTGCCGTGCGCACTGCGGGCGAGCCAAACATGAAGTCGATGCGCATACCCTGCTTCTTCGCGAACTTGAGACCCTTGTAGTCCCAGTACGTGTAGGTCCCGGGGGCGTCGAGCCAGTCGCGTGTGAGGTCGGCGTAGCCCGCGTTCTCGAGCGCCGCGATGGCGTCACGTTCGGGCCCGCTCACGTGGGTTTTCCCCTCGAAGGCCGACATGTCCCAAACGTCGGCGTCGGTGGGAGCGACGTTGAAGTCGCCCGCGAAGAGCGTCGCCGAGTTCTCGCCGGGCGCCTCGCCCGGCCCGCCGGCATCGAGGCGCGAGGCCGCGTAATTGCGCACGGCCTCGAGCCACGCGAGTTTGTACGGATAGTGCGGATTGTCGAGTTCTCGCCCGTTCGGGACGTAGAGGCTCCACAGCTCAAGAGGTGCGCAGTCGCTCGAGGCGTCTCCCACGACGGCCCCAATGGCGCGGGCCTCCACGACCCCATCATCCCCTTCGCCCCAGGCGGGAATCGAGGGGATCTCGCGGCGCACCTCGCGAAGGCCCACGCGCGAGGCGATCGCGACGCCGTTCCACTGGTTAAAGCCGTGGGCGGCGACTTCGAATCCGCGCTCGGTGAGCTCGCTGAGGTCGAGCTGCTCGGGTTTGGCTTTGATCTCCTGAAGTGCAATGACGTCGATATTGCGGGTATCGATCACCTCGAGGAGGCGGGGCATCCGTGCGCGAAGGGAATTGATGTTCCAGGTGGCAATTCGCATGCGTCCATCCTATGGGTGCATGAAGGTTCGCGTGGATACGCTTAAGGCATGACTCTCGCGCTCATCACCGGCTCAACCTCCGGCCTCGGCCTCGAATTTGCGTGGCAGCTCGCAGGCAGCGGTCACGACCTCGTGCTCGTGGCGCGAAACGAGGATCGCCTCGCGGCAGTGGCCGCGCAGATTGAGGCGGTGTCTGGCACTCGCGTCAGCATTCTCCCGGCGGATATTTCGGTCCAGGCCGATGTGGAGCGCGTGGCCCGCCGCCTGCTCGACCCCGTTGATCCCATTGGTTTGCTCGTCAATAACACCGGGCATTCGGTGCGCGCCTCGTTTCTTGAAGGAGAGATCGAGGAGTTTCTCGAAGAAGTCGATTTCGACGTGCGCGCGACCCTGATCCTTGCACACGCAGCGGCGACGGCGATGACACGTAAGGGCGCCGGGGCGATCCTCAACGTCTCGTCGATGGCGGGATTCACCGCGACAAACCTCTCGGCGGCGGCGAAGAGCTGGGTCGTTATTTTTACGGAGTACCTCGCGCAGGAACTCGAAGGAACGGGCGTGAGCGCGACCGTGCTGATCCCGGGTTTCGTGCACACCGAGAGCCACCACAACGCCGCCGTCAACATGGAGGGCGCGCCGCGCGTGACGTGGCTAAAGGCCCCGTTCGTCGTGCAGCATGCCCTCAAAGACGTGGCGGCGGGAGAGGTCGTCTCGGTGCCATCGCTGGCCTACAACCCCGAAGCGCTCGGGCGGGCGACGCCCGGGGCGCTCAGGCGTGCACTCCAAAGTGAGGCGATTGCGCATGCGATGAGTAAGGCGCGCATGCGTAAGGTCGAGCGGGCCGCGGCGCGCAGATCGATGTTCGATCGATTGCTGCGCAAACGTCGGGACTGAACCCACGCCTGAAGGCGGAGAAAACGCCCCGACGGCGCCGGGATTGTTACGGCTGCTCAACCGCGAACGTGTCGCACGCCTTGTAGGTGCCCTCGTTGTAGCCCTTCACGAACCAGTTGCGACGTTGCGCTGAGGAGCCGTGCGTCCACGTGTCAGGCATGACCTGCCCGCCCGTCACTTCGCCCTGAATGTGGTCGTCGCCCACGGCGCTCGCGGCGCTGAGCGCATCGTCGACGTCCTTGTCGGTGAGGGGTTCGAGCATCGTCGTGCCGTTATCGTCGACCGTTGTCGCGGCGTGGTGAGCCCACATGCCGGCGTAGCAGTCCGCCTGAAGCTCAAGTCGCACCTGATCCGAGTCGGGGCCCGTTCCCGAACGATCGATTGCATTCATGGTGCCGTCGAGGCGTTGAATGTGATGACCGTATTCGTGCGCGACAACGTAGGCCTTCGCGAGCTGACCGCTGCTCGCCCCGAAGCGCGAGCTGAGCTGCTGGTAGAACGAGGTGTCGACGTAGATCGTGGAGTCGGCGGGGCAATAGAACGGGCCCGTCGCAGAGGTGGCGGGCCCGCAGCCCGTGTTAACCGAGTCGGTGAACACAACCGCCTGTGGTTCCTGAAACTTGAAACCGGCATTCTTAGCCTGGCCTTCCCACAGGGAGTCGGCGGACTCGACGGTGGCCTGCACGAGGCAGTCGTCGTTGTCGTTTGCGTCGGCGCCGGTTTGGCATTCCTCGAGAACGGTGCCCTGCTGAGGCTGCTGTGCACTTGGGGCGGGGCCGGCGCCGCCACCAAGCAGCATCGACGGATCGACTCCGAGGAAGAGCAAGACGATCACGAGGACGAGCGTGCCGAGGCCACCGCCACCGAGGGCGATTGCGCCTCCGCGGCGCATGCCGCCCCCGCCGCCGGAGCTGCGGCGGGTGTTGTCGGAGCGGATCTCGGAATTGGGGTTGAAGGTCATGCCGCCAATCTACCGTTTCATGCCGGATTTTCCCCGGGGTTTGCGACCCGGAGGCGACGTGGCGATGTGATTCAGCGTCTAACCTTTAGACTGGTTACGGTTCCGTAGCCTGCGGTTCCGTATCCGACGCGAAAGTACCTGTTTATGCCCACCTCTTTGCGCGAATACACGAGCCCGCTGCTTGTCGAGTCGAACGATAGTGAGCGCCTCACCGACCTCTTCGTGAAACGGGATGGCGAGACCCCCGAGCACATCGCCTTCCAGGTCCCTGCCGGCACCGATGCTGCGGGAGCGACCGTGTGGAGCGACGTGACCACGCGGGAGTTCTTCGATTCCGCTCGCGCCCTGGCGCGTCATTTCATCGCTGCAGGCGTGAGGCCGGGTGACGCGATTTCGATCATGGGGCCCACGCGCTACGAATGGGTACTCGCCGACGTCGCTGCGCTGTGGGCGGGTGCGGTCGTCGTGCCGATCTACGATACGAGCGCCCCGGCCCAGGTGGAGGCGATCGTCGAAGACGCGGGGGTTACGCGCGCCATTGCCGGCACCGCGCAGCAAGCCGAGTCGCTCACGCATGCCCTTGGCGGGGCGGATCGCGTGTGGACGATGGAAGAAGTGAGCGGCTACGAATGCGTGAGCGCGCTCGCGGCACGCGACCCCGAAACACCGGTGAGCGAGGCTGATCTGGAGCGTGCACGCACCTCCCGCACTCTCGAGGACGTCGCCACGATCGTCTACACGTCGGGAACGACGAGCGACCCGAAGGGCGTGCAGCTCACGCACGGCAATTTCGTGGCGCAGTTGCAAAATATCGGCGTCTCCCACGGGGAGGTGCTCAACGAGCGCGGGTCGACGATCCTTTTTCTCCCGCTTTCGCACGTGCTCGCGCGCGGCGTGCAACTCATTTGCCTCGCGCTCGGGATGCGCGTCGCCCACCTCTCCGATACGTCACGCGTCATCCCCACCTTCGCGGAGATCCGCCCGACGTTTGTCATGGTCGTTCCGCGCGTGCTCGAAAAAATCCTTAACGCGGTCGCCGCGCAGGCCGATAAAAAGCATGTGGGGCGCCTGTGGAAGGACGCGCGTGAAACAGCCGTGCGGATCGGCATGATTGGGGAAGGTTTTCACGAGAAGGAACGGCCGAAGCTTCCGTTCCACCTCGCGGTGAAGCGTGCGCTTTACGAGCGCGTCTTCTATCGAACCATTCGCACGCTCTTGGGTGGGAACATTCAGTACATCCTGTGCGGCGGCGCGAAACTTCACCCCTCGCTCGCGCTCGCTTTTCGCGGCTTCGGTATCCCGATCATCGAGGGCTATGGCCTCACGGAGACGACCGCCCCGATCGCCGCGAACCGCCCGGGCGACCTCACGGCGGGCAGCGTGGGTGTCCCCGTTCCCGGCACGACGATCCGTATCAGCGAGGAAGGTGAGGTGCTTGCGAAGGGGCCCGGGGTCTCGCCTGGTTACCGCAATCCCGAGCACACGGCGGCGGCATATTCCGACGGTTTCTTGCGCACCGGTGATTTGGGAAGTCTCGATAGTTCCGGCCGCCTCACGTTGAGCGGTCGCTCGAAGGATGTCATCGTGACCTCCGGCGGTAAGACGATCGAGCCCGCCGGCTGGGAGGGCGCCGTCGAACAGCATCCGAGCGTGGCGTACGCGGTCGCCGTTGGCGATGATCGTCCCTACCTCACGGCGCTTCTCATCGAGCACACGGAGGACGGCGAGGTCTCGGGTGACGACATCGAGATCATTGAAAATCCCAAGCTCATCGCGGAAATCCTGCCCTATCTCGAGAACGCGAACCTCGACGTGTCGCGAACGGAGCGCATCAAGAAGTTTGCGCTCGTGAGGGCGAATCTCGCGGACCCGAACCTAGTGACGCCTTCGCTCAAGCTGCGTCGCGCGGCCTTCCTCGAGAAGGCGAAAGCGGCGATCGAGGAGCTTTATGAGAAAGCGCCGAAGGCGTCGATTCACGAAATCGTGAAGCGTGAGATCGTCGAAAAGGCCTCGGAGATCAAGGCGAAAAGGGCAGACAAGCCGGAAAAGAGTGAGTCCTCTGGCGAGTAGTGCCAGCTAAAGGGGTACGTACACTTGTACGGCCGAACATGCGCTTCGGCCCGCGCACGAAAAGAAGGGTTTTTCCGTGAACGTTGTTGAATGGGCGATCAGCATCATGAGCTCGATGGGGGGCTTCGGCGTGATGCTCCTGCTGCTGCTCGAATGCGTGTTTCCGCCGATCCCCTCGGAAGTGATCCTTCCGCTTGCGGGCGTAACCGCGGGAACGGGCGAACACTCGTTCTGGGTGTTGCTGATCTGGTCGGTGATCGGCTCGACGCTGGGCGCCTACATCCTTTACGGACTCGGGCGAATTCTCGGTCCCGAGCGCACGCGCGCCCTGTTCATCAAGCTCCCGCTTATCAACGTCGAGGATTACGAAAAGACGAACACCTGGGTCGACAAGCACGGGATGCAGGGCGTTTTCTTCGGGCGTTTCATTCCGGGCATCCGCTCGCTCATCTCGATTCCCGCGGGCATGTTTGCGATGAAACTCCCCATGTTCACACTGCTGACGGCCCTGGGAAGCGCGATATGGAACTCGATCTTCCTCGCGTTCGGCTACTTCCTTGGCACGCAATGGCACGTGATCGAGCCTTACACGGACATCTTCTCGAAGGTCTGCTACGTGCTCGTCATCCTCGTGGTGCTCTACTTCTTCGTGAAGCTCGTTCGCCGTGAGCGCCGCCGCAAGAGCCTCGGCCTTCCCGACCCAGACGACGCCGTCAAATAATGTCTGGCGAGCGCGAAGTCGGCGTGGGGCCCTGGCAGGGGGACTGGCCGAAGGAACCTCACTACGATCCGGCACTGCTTGAAGCAGGCGACCGTCGGAACGTTCCCGACCGATACCGGTACTGGCGCCGCGAAGCGATTATCGCGGACCTCGACGCCCACTACCGCAACGGCCTGCACGTCGCGATCGAGAACATCGACCACGACTTCAATATCGGCTCGATCGTGCGCACCGCGAACGCGTTCGGGGTCGCAGCCTTCCACATCGTTGGAAAGAAGCGGTGGAATCGACGCGGAGCGATGGTCACGGATCGATACCAGCACGAGTTTCACCACGCGAGGCCCGAAGACTTCCTTCAGTGGGCTCGCGACAACGATCGCGCGGTCGTCGCGGTCGATATCGTCCCCGGCGCCGTCCCTCTCGAACACACGCGCTTGCCGAAAAACGCCGTGCTCGTGTTCGGCGAAGAAGGCGGGGGAGTGTCGAAGCCGCTTATCGATGCGGCTGCGCTCACGGTCGCGATTTCTCAGTTCGGCAGCACGCGCTCGATCAACGTCGGGCACGCCGCCGCGATCGTCATGCACACGTGGGTGAGTCAGCACGTCGAGATTCCGCGCGACCTAACGCTGTAGCTGCCAGAGCCGCGAGGGTCGTCAGAAAGGTCTCTGACCTGCGCAGTAGGCTAAAAAGGCAACGCTATGAGTTGCTGACAATCCGAACCATGGTTAGGAGCACACCATGAGCATCACCGTCAAGGCCCTCCAGAAAACCGGCCCGGATCAGCCCTTCAAGGTCGTCGCCATCGAACGCCGTGAGCCACAGGGGACCGACGTCCTCATCGACATTAAGGCCGCCGGCGTGTGCCACAGCGATATCCACACGATTCGCAATGAGTGGGGCCCCGCGAAGTTCCCACTCGCCGTGGGCCACGAGATTGCGGGAGTGGTCGAGGCCGTCGGCCCCGACGTCACGAAGTACAAGGTCGGCGACCGCGTTGGCGTCGGCTGCCTCGTCGGTTCGTGTGGCGAGTGCGAGCAGTGCAACAAGGGTTTCGAGAACAATTGCCTGAACGGCGCGATCAGCACCTACAACGCGATCGATGAGGACGGCACCGTCACTCAGGGCGGCTACTCGCAAAAGGTCACCGTGCGCGAGCGTTTCGTGTGCCGCATTCCCGACTCACTCGACTTTGATGTGGCCGCACCGCTTCTGTGCGCAGGTATCACGACGTACTCACCACTCGCGACGTGGGAGGTTGGCGAAGGCCAGAAAGTCGCGGTCGCGGGTCTCGGCGGGCTCGGCCACATGGGCGTGCAGATCGCCACGGCGAAGGGCGCCGAGGTGAGCGTCATTTCTCGCTCGCGTAAGAAGGAAGAGGACGCACTCTCGCTCGGGGCGAAGGAACTCCTCGCCACCGGTGAGGACGAGAACTTCTTCGAGACCCACAAAGGCAAGTTCGATTTCATTCTCAACACGATCAGTGCTGAGTTCGACCTCCCGGGCTTCATGGATCTGCTCAAGCCGGGCGGAAAGATGGTGCTCGTCGGCCTTCCTCCCGAGGGTATGCCGATCCCCACCCGTGCCCTCACGGGCGGTCGCAAGGTTCTCGCAGGCTCGAATATTGGTGGGCTCCCCGAGACCCAGGAGATGCTTGACTTCTGTGGAGAACACAACATCGGCGCGAAGATCGAGGTCATCGGCGTGAACGACGTCGACGCGGCCTACGATCGCGTCGTCAAGGGGGATGTGCACTTCCGATTCGTCATCGATACCTCGACGTTCGACGACGCAGAGGTTGAGGAGGTCTGAGCCCCGCTCAGTCTTCGCCGATTTCCACGAGTCCTGACTCGTAGGCCGCCACGACAATCTGCGTGCGGTCGCGAAGGCATAGTTTTTGCAGGATGTGGGACACGTGGGTTTTCACGGTGGGCTCCGCGAGAAACATCGTGGAGCCCACTTCGGCATTAGAGAACCCTTTCGCGATGAGTTTCGCGACCTCGCGCTCGCGGTCCGTGAGGGCAGCGATGGCCTTGGTGAGGGCGGGATCGGTCCGACGCTGGCTGCGCGAAAGCGCCCCAAAATCTTCAATGACTTTCCGCGTGATGGAGGGGGAGAGGAGGGCCCCACCGCGATAGACCTTCCGCACGGCATCGACGAGTTCCTCGACTTCGGCGTCCTTGAGCAGGAAGCCGCTCGCGCCTCCCTTGAGAGCCGTGAACACGTAGTCGTCGGCGTCGAATGTAGTGAGGATGATGATGCGCGGCGCGGGATCGAGGCCAGCGCGGAAGATTTCCTCCATCGCGGCGAGCCCGTCGAGGTTCGGCATACGGATGTCCATGAGGATGATGTCGGGTCGATTCTTGAGCGCGGCGTCGATAGCTTCGCGGCCGTCGGCGGCAGTGGCCACGACGTCGATGTCTGCTTGCGCTGCGAGGAGTGCCTCGAAGCCGGCGCGCACCATGGGCTGGTCGTCAGCGATGATGACGCGGATGGGGGAGTTCTGGCTCATGTCTTAAGCCTAGGTCACAGGGCGCGCCCTCACGCGAATAACGGCTCATCCATAAGTATTGCCGTGATCAAGACCGGGGAGTGATGCCGAGTTCTGTCGGGGCCTCTACGGTTAACCCATGGCAGAAGTGGGAGAGAAGGCACCCGGCGCACACACGGTCGCGCCGTGGTCGAAAGCGCCGCTGAGAGCGCACGCCAAGCAACTGGGACGCGACTTCCTCTACGTCTTCCCAAGTCTCGTGCTCGGCCTTCTCGTGGGTGGCGCGCTCTTTATACTCGGCTTTCTCACCGTCTTTTCGCTTGCCTTTCTCCTCATTGGTCTTCTGTTCTTACCGGGCATCCTGCTCGCGGGCGGTTTCGCTGCTGACCTCACGAGAATTCGCTCCAACGTGTGGAGCGGTGAAAAGGTGCTTCGCCCTCGCACGAAAGTTCCCGAGTTTCACTCGTTCGCCGACTACTTCCGTCTCCTCGGAAACCTGCGACTGTGGCTCGACTTCATCAGCGAAGCCCTCGTTCTCAACACCGTGCGCGTGAGCGCTGCGTTGGTCCTGGGCACCCAGGCTGTTTTCACGCTTCTTTGCGGTCTGTTCTTCCCGTTCGTCACGCTCATTGATTTCTCGTACGAGTCGGGAATGGCGAGTTTTGTTATTCGAAGGTTCAACCCAAACGTGGGTCTCGAGCCATACGCGCGAACGCTCGCCTTAGTTGACTCGGCGCTCTATGTCGGCCTTGGCCTCGTGCTCCTCGCCCTGTTTCCCTTCACCCTGCACATTGCCGCGCGTCTTGAGAACGGCCTCGTGCGCGAGATTCTCGAAGGGGACTCCTTCGCGACGATCAGCTTCAAGGGATGGGCGACCGCGGTCATCGCGGTCATCGCGCCGATTCGCATCACTTTTTCGGGTGACGGTGCCCTGTGGGAGCACATCGCGCCGCGGTACCTTCCCTTCGGCCTGTTCACGATTCCGGTCGCGGGGCTGTCCTTTTCTTTGCTCGCGCTCACCTGGACGCTCGCCTTCATCTTCCTCGTGCGGCGGCCAAAGCTCGGCTCCGTGCTCGCCTGCGTCGCGTTTGTGGTGTCCTACGGCGGGATCATCACGCTCACCATCGTGAAGTTCAATGGCCAGGTGTTCATGCCCGGCACGGAGGTTCCGGTTCTACTCGCCGGACTCGCCCTCTTCACCCTGAGCCTTCACCGGAACGTCAAACACAGCACCGGGGTATTTGGTGCCTTCGGTGTGATCGCGCTGATGGGAACGATTGCGAGGTGCGTGGTGACGCACGGGCGCGCCTCCACTTCCGTGGACTTCATCCAGTGGAGCTTCCTCATTCTGGGCGTCATGCTTGTCATGTGGATCGTCGCGGCGGCCTTCGGATACGGGCTTCGCTGGCTCGCCGATTCGGCTCGCGACGTTTCGCGTGAACGGGCGGCACGCCGCGAAGCCGAAGAGCGCCAAGAGCGTGCCTTCGCCGAGAGCGCCGAGCTCAGCGAGAGAGCCCGTATTGCGCGCGAAATGCACGACGTGGTCGCCCACTCGATGTCGGTCATCAGCGTCCAAGCACAGACCGCTCCCTACCGCCTCGCAGAATCACAACTCGACGAAGCGACACGCGCCGAATTCGCCTCAATCGCCGCGACCTCGCGCAACGCCCTTCAAGAAATGCGTGCTCTTCTCACGATGCTGCGCGGAACCGGTAGCGAAGAAGACGTCGCGAGGGCCCCGCAGCCCGAGCTCAAGGATCTCCCCGAACTCGTGCAGCGCTCGCGCGATGCCGGCGCCCACGTGAGCCTCACCGTGCCAGAGGCGGGCATCCCCACAGTCCCCGCAACCGTCGGACTCGCCCTCTACCGCGCCGCCCAGGAGGGACTCGCCAACGCGCTCAGGCACGCACCCGGAAGCGACATTCACATCACGCTCATGACGAGTGAACATGTCACCGGCATCGACGTCGTCAATACCGCACCGCCCGAGGACTTCGAGCCTGCGCCCGGCTCCGGAATGGGGCTGCGCGGCGTTCGCGAGAGGGCCAACGCGCTCGGCGGCACCGTGAATGCGGGGGCGCATGCCGACGGTTCCTACAGCCTCATCGTGCGAATTCCGCACGCCGGAACGTGGGCAGCCGTCGGATAGCCCACGCCCCAGTGACCACTCGTGTGGCTCAGCTCTCACGTTTCGTGCTGGGAGTGGCCCGTCCCTGAGCGTCCCGAACGACGTGTGGAAGAATGAAAGGGCAAACGCAACGTGGATCTGCGAGGTACACGGGTGCCCGCGATCCCCACTCGAAGGAGCACACATGCCTGTTGCAACCCCGGAACAGTTCAACGAAATGATCGACCGCGCGAAGGAAGGCAAGTTCGCCTACCCCGCGATCAACGTGTCGAGCTCGCAGACCGCGATCGCCGCACTCCAGGGCTTCGTCGAAGCTGAGTCTGACGGCATCATTCAGGTGTCCGTTGGCGGCGCCGAGTACCTCTCCGGTTCGACCGTGAAGAACCGCGTTCGCGGCTCGATCGCTCTTGCGAAGTTCATCCACGAGGTTGCCGAGGACTACAACATCACGGTTGGCGTTCACACCGACCACTGCGCGAAGGAAAACCTTCCTACCTGGGTTGAGCCCCTCATCGAATGGGACCTCAACGAGCGCGTCAACAAGGGCCTGAACCCGCTGTTCACCTCCCACATGTGGGACGGCTCGGCCGTTCCGGTCGACGAGAACCTTGAGATCGCGAAGCGCCTCCTCGAGAAGACCGTGGAAGCGAAGAAGATCCTCGAGATCGAAGTTGGCGTCGTCGGCGGCGAGGAAGACGGCTACTCGGCGGACGTCGACGAGTCGAAGCTCTTCTCGACCCCTGAAGACGGTCTCAAGACCGCCGAAGCCCTTGGCCTCGGCGAAAACGGCCGCTATATCACCGCCCTCACCTTCGGTAACGTGCACGGCGTGTACAAGCCGGGCAACGTTCGCCTCACCCCGTCGATTCTCCTCGACATCCAGAAGGCCGTTGGCGAGAAGTACGGCAAGGACATGCCGTTCGACCTCGTGATGCACGGTGGCTCGGGTTCGACTCTCGAAGAGATCCAGGAAGCTGTCGACAACGGCGTCATCAAGATGAACGTTGACACCGACACCCAGTACGCCTTCTCGCGTCCCGTTGCGGGCCACATGCTCGAGAACTACGAAGGCGTTCTCAAGATTGATGGCGAGGTCGGCAACAAGAAGATGTACGACCCGCGTTCGTGGGGCAAGAAGGCCGAGGCTGGCATGGCAAAGCGCGTCGTCGAGGCGTGCGAGAACCTCCGCTCGGCTGGCCACAAGATGTGATCCTCGCCTGAGGTAGCGAAAGCGCCCCTCCCCGAATATGAACTGCTCCCCATTAGTTGGACTGAGAAATCAGTTACCGACTAGTGGGGAGTAGTTTTCGTTGAGAGCACAAAGTTCGCTGAGTGAGCATCAGCGCGAGCAGTTGGTTGAACTTTTTGAGCAAGGCATGGGCTATAGAGCTGCTGCTAATGCTCTTGGTGTCTCTAGATACGCCGTCCGTACGCTCTGTCGTCGGTTTAAGTTGCATGGCAGGCTATGTCTTGTGGAGAAACCGACTAAGCAGCAGTATTCGTTCGAAATCAAGAAGAAAGTTGCCGAGCGCCACCGTGCTGGTGAGACAGCGATGGATCTTGCGCGCGAATTTGGCCTGTCGTCGCAGCAGCTAGTCAGAGCGTGGTCGTGGAAATGGCGTAAAGGTGGCGATGAGGCACTAAAACCGAAGCCGAAGGGCAGACCCAAAGGCGCTGTCGCACCGAAGCCTCTCTCGCAGGAAGAGAAGCTGCGACGCCAGATCGCACGGTTGGAAGCGGAAAACGCCTATCTAAAAAAATTGCGGGACTTGAGGAATCAGGGACGCGCCTGAAAGTCCAGGCGATTGTCATCCTCAAGTCACAGCATCGCCTGCAATACCTTTTGGATGCGGCAGGCATGCCGAGATCGACGTTCTTCTACCACCAGAAACGACTCAGCGAGCCGGATAAGCACGCTGCGCTCAAAGACGCGATCCGGGAAAGCTTCGAGCGTAACAAGCATCGCTACGGCTACCGACGAGTGCTACTTGACCTGTGCAACCAGGGGTGGGTGGTCAACCACAAGCTCGTCTACAAACTCATGCGCGAGATGGGGCTTCGAGCCAAAGTCCGCCAGCGCAGGCCATGTGTTTCCTACAGCAGGACGATCAGCCACATTGCCGACAACACCCTTGACCGCAAGTTCACCCCAGATAAGCCAAATACCGTCTTTGCCAGCGACGTCACCGAGTTCAGGGTCCAAGGCCGCAAGGTCTACCTGTCACCGGTGATGGACCTGTTCGACCGTTCAATCGTTGCCCACACCGTGGCTACATCGCCGTCGACAACGTTTACCGCTGATTCTTTAACTCAAACGATTAAAACGTGTGCACCTGAACCCGGGTGGATGATCCACACCGATCAAGGCTTCCAGTACCAGCATTCGTCCTGGCGCAACCTCATTCATGACAACGGTGGTGTTCAGTCGATGTCCCGTAAAGGCAACTGTTACGACAACGCGGTCATGGAGAATTTCTTCGGGCACTTGAAAACCGAGATGTACCACGGAGAAATCTTCGACACCGTCGCCGAGTTCAACCAGGCGATCGACGAGTACGTCCAGTGGTACAACACTGAATGCATCCAACAACGGCTCAAGGGCCTGACCCCGATGCAATATCGAGATCAGGCCCTTGAAGCCCTAACCGCCTAGAATTAAACCGGTCCAACTTTCGGGGGCCAGTTCAAGTAGCGGGAGGGGCGCTTTCGTATCGCCAGGTGTTTAAAGGCGGGCGCTCAGATCACGCGTGAGTCGCCGGTCGTGACGATCTCCTTGCCGAAGGGGAAGCAGGTGATGGGGATGAGCTTGAGGTTCGCCCACGCAAGCGGAAGGCCGATGATGGTGACGGCCTGTGCGAGTGCGGTCGCGACGTGGCCTGCCGCAAGCCACAGGCCCGCGATGAGGAACCATACGACGTTGCCGAGAGTCCCGACCGCCCCGAGCGGCCGCACCTGTACAGCTTCGCGACCGAACGGGAAGATCACGTAGTTCGCGATGCGGAAGCTCGCGACACCGAACGGGATCGTGACAATAAAAATGCACGCGAGAATGCCCGCGAGGATGTAGCCGAGCCACAGCCAAAGCCCGGCGGTAAGAACCCAAATGATGTTGAGAATGACGTTGATGATGGTGCGCATACCACCAACGTACTCCCCGAAACGAAAGAGTGCGAGGGCCGTCGGGGCCAGCGCGCTACGGCATTAGCGAGCGCCGTCCGTGGCATCGAGCGCAACCCACGGATCCGGCTCGTGAGTGAAGCGATTGCGAAGGTCGCGGCGCACGATTTCAATACTCCACATCCAGATGATGTGGCCGAAGAACTCGCTCACGTGCTCCTGCCACGGCTGATCCCACGGCGCGGGCACCGTGCCGAGCGCAGGCATGAGCAGAACGTGGAAAACGACGTGGATGACGATGCCGAACGCTGCCCCCTGCCACAGAGTGATCCTGGGGAAACGCTCGGCAACAACGCAATAGAGAACCGCGAAGACAACCGCAAAGCTGAAGTGGACGATGAAGCTCATGATTGGCAGGCCGTTGCCATTGAAATGAATGAGCGTGTGAGTGAAGTCCTCGCCGAATCCCAGTTGCTGTAGGAGCTGCTGCGGCGGGTTGGTGGCGTTGCGCTCGGGTGTGCGCGGTGGGAACGGCACCTCCCAGCCAAACTTCACGATTGCGGAGAACAAGCCGCCGATGAGGCCCACGAGGAGGGCGGTCGCGTAGCGGCGGCGAGAAGGATCGGTGGTCGAAGGAAGTGCCATGATTGCCTTTCGAATGTGGCCCGACGGTTGCCAGGCCACCGTCGGACTCAAAAGCGCACCCTGGGCGCGCGCCTTTCACCCTAGCCACCCATGCACCCGGTAGGGAGGTCGAAAGTCCGCACGCCGTGAACCTCCGCGGATCAGTCACGGAAGCGGTCTCACAATGTGGGGGGAAGCGCCCTTTATCCCTGCATCGGGGGCCCGCGCGACTAGACTAGATCCGTTTTCAACGATCCGGAGGGCGAGGAAGGCGGAGCACGCGTGTCACAGTCGCAGGGCCTCTTGAGGGGAACGCCGTGGAAAGCGATCGTGCTCTTCTCGGTGCCGCTTTTGATCGGCAACGTCGTGCAGCAGCTCTACCAGTTCGTCGATGCGATGGTCGTGGGCCGCCACCTCGGTGTCCTCGCTCTTGCCTCGGTGGGGGCGAGCATGAGTCTTCTGTTCCTCATCACGGGTTTTGCGTGGGGCATGACGAGTGGTTTCGCGATCCCCGTCGCGCAAGCGTTCGGCGCGAACGACATCAAGGGGCTCAGGCGTTCGGTTGCGGCCGGAGCGATTCTCTCAGGCGCCACGAGCCTCCTCATGACACTCGTCGGCACTATATTCATTCGTCCGTTGCTCCAGCTCATGAAAACCCCGCCGGAACTCATCGACGACGCCGCGACGTTCGGGTTCTGGAGCTTTCTGTTCATGTTTACGCTCGTGTTCTTCAACTTCCTCGCGGCGATTATCCGCGCGGTGGGGGACTCGCGCACACCTCTCGTGTTTCTCGCGATTGCGTGCCTTCTCAATGTCGCCCTCGTGATCGTCTTTGTGGCGGTGCTCGACTGGGGTATCGCCGGCGCGGCGTTCGCCACGGCGGTCTCGCAGCTCACATCGGTGCTTCTCTGCGTCACCTGGGTGCGGTGGCGCATCCCCGTGCTGCACATGGGCCTCGACGACTGGAAAGTGACGATGCCTGAGCTGCGAGAGCATTTGAACCTGGGCCTTCCGCTCGGCTTCCAGACCTCGGTGATTGCGATCGGCACGATCGCCGTCCAGGTGCGCCTCAACGACCTCGGTCCCAACGCGGTCGCTGCTTTCACCGCGGCAGGAAGGGTCGATGGCATCGCCGTCACCTTCCTCGCGTCCCTCGGGCTCGCAACCTCGACCTTCGTCGCGCAGAACTACGGTGCGCGCCAGATCGATCGCGTCAAGCACGGTGTGCGGCAATCGCTCGTCGTGAGCATCATCGTGTCGATCGCGATCGGCCTTGCCCTGTTCCTCCTCGGCGCAGTGTTCGTCGAGCTCTTCATCGGGAATGAACAGCCGGTGGTGCTCAACCTTGCCCATGACGCCCTCAAGATCTACTCCGTGGCCTATTGGACCCTTGGAGTGCTGTTCGTGGTGCGCGGCGCGCTTCAGGGACTCGGTCATATGAAGCCTCCGTTCTACTCGGGCATCGCCGAGCTCGTCATGCGCGTCTTCACCGCCGTTGTGCTCGGCGCTCTTTTTGGCTTCATCGGTGTTGCGTGGGGCGCGCCGCTCGCATGGATCGGGTCGATCGCGCTGCTCATTCCCTCCTACATCGTCATTAGCCGGAAGCTTGATGAACGCACCTACCGCTCGGGGCCGCGCACCGAAGAGATTGAGGTTCTCTCCGCGCCGTTGCTCGCCGAGAAAGGCGTCGTGGCTGACCCGACGATCCTTCAGGGCGAAAGCTTCGAGGACGTGCGCACGGGCCCGATCCCGATCGTCCGTGACCGCGGTGAAACCGGTCAGTTCCCCGCTCTTGACGAGACCTATGTCCTCATGGATGACCAATCCACATCCGAGAATCCGGAGGATGAACAGCGGTAGAACCACGAGTGACGCAAGAGTGAGTTTCTGCCAGGTTTGATGGTGCATACTTGCCTGTGCCCCGCGCGGGAAGAGTGCCCGCTGCCGAGCAGGAAGGTTCACCGTGTCCGCACAAGGCCGCACATTGACACCGCTCGTCGAGATCATCGACGAGATGCTGCTTATTTCGCGCCGAATCCAGGCTCTCGACGTTGACATTCCTGGCATGCGAGGGCTCTCAACGGTCGAAGCGATGATCCTTCGACATATCGGCCGGACCCCGGGTATTACGCCGGGAAAGGTGGCCGAAGACATCATCCTGCGGCCATCAAACGCGAGCGCCGCGATCCGCGACCTCGAGAGCAACGGGCTCGTCGGCCGCGTGCCAGACATGGTTGATCGCCGCTCCAACCACCTGTTCATCACCGAAAAGGGCGAGCGGGCCGTCGCAGCTATGCACGAGGCATGGGAACAGTACTACTCGGGAACGCTCGCTGCCGATGACGTTGAGGACGCCCGCGCCCTCGTGCGTGCGATGGGTGAGCGGGTGCGCGCCACGATGACGGGCGAGGACGCCGAAGAGGAAGGGGCCTAGCGCGAGCCTCGCCCCTGCGCGTTACCCATGACCTGGCGCAACGCGGGAAGAACATCGGCAAGGAATACGCCTGCCATGACGAAACCGATGATCTGAAGCATGATCGTGAAAGGCCCCACGCCGCGCCCGAATCCTGTGACAACACCGATCACGAGCGCACCAGCGGTCATAAGCGCCCAAAACGTCTTCGTCCGCTTAAAGGCTGCGTCGTAAGCCCTCGCTGGGAAACGCAGGGCATTCACGAGTGCCCACGCCTCGATCGCCACAAAAACGATGGCGAGGGCGAGCGACAGGTAGTACGCGATGGTGTAGGTAATCACGGATTCATTCTACGGTCGGGATCGGTGCGGTCGGTGATGAGAAGCTCGAGCGCTTCGGTCGAGGCGGGAGGCTCAACCGCCTTCATTTCGCGCGTAATGGGGCGCGGGCCCACGATATCCGCGTCGGCGACGACGATGAGGGACGGCAGGAAGCGGCGCGCGTCAGAGCTCGGAAGGCCGGTCGCCTCGAGGAGATCGACCGCGAGGGCACGCAGCTGAATGACGAGGGAGATCCCCTCAAAATGGCCGAGGCGCCCGACGGTCCCCTCCGCCGTAGCGAGCAGAGTTTCGGGAGTGAGATGAGCGCAAAAGAGGCGAAGCTTGCGCCGAGCCTTCGTGAAGTCCGCCTCCGTGTCGACACCGGCCTGGATCTCGTCGATGGCGTCGACTGCCGCGGTGAAGGCCTCGGCCAGATTTGGAAACGTGTGGGGCTGCGTGACACGCAAGAATTCGGCCTCTCGTCGCGCGATCACTCGAGCGTTGCGCATGGCGCGGTCGCTTCCCACAAGCAGGTGCTGCACGCGGTTGACGTGTTCGTGATGGCGGTGGAGGGTCGGCGAGTAGCTCGTGAGCTCATTAGCTGTGTCGTTCGCGAGGGCCCAGGCATCGGTATGAAGCTGCGATGTGTTCCTCAGGTGCGTGAGCGCCTTCGTCGCGAGCCGCATGTCGCCTACGCGCGCCGCCTCAGCAAGCTGCGTGAGAGTGTCCTTGAGCTCGGTAAAGAAACTATCGGCAGCCTTTCGCTGCTCCCGGCGAGGGTCGCGTGAGAAAGCGATGTGGACGATAAGCCCGAGCAAGATGCCCGTAATCGCATCGAGTGCTCGCCCCTGCGGTGTCATGGTCGGGGTTTGCGGCAAAAGCAGCACGATCATCGACTGGATGCCCACCTGGATCGAGAAGATGACGCTTGCCTTGATGAAGCGCGAGAACATCAGCGACACGAGGAGTGTGACGAAGAGTTGCCATGTGCCCGATCCAATGACGAGGCGGGCGATTTCGCCGAGGATGATCCCCGTGAATACGCCCGTGCTCATGTCGATGCTCTTGCGGATTTTCGTTTCGAGCGTGAGCCCGATGATGAGGAAAGCGGTGATGCCGGCGTAGAACGGCGCGACGTGGCCCCACAGATGCTGCGAGAGCCAAAAGGCGGCCGAGGCAGTGAATGCCGCAAGCAGAATCTGCCAGGCGCCGTCGCGGGCGCGGTTAGCACCGGAGCGCGCCCATTTTCGATACCGGGACTCCTTCACTCCTTCACCCTCCTCGCGGGGGCGACGGGTTCGCGAAGGCGCAGCTCAAGAAGCTTATCGATCTCGAACCACTCCCCGTCGCGGCCGCCGCGGCCCACGATGAGAGGAGCGCTCTTTGGCTCGAGCGTCGCCCCCTTGAGGCGCGTGAGGAGGTCGCCCGGGGCTGAAAGGATGTAGTAGTTGCCGTCGGTATCGATCCCGACCGTGCGATCCGACTTCAGGTACCAACCGACGTGAGTGGTTTTCACGGGACGCGAGCCCTTGTAGGGGAGTGCTCGCAGGGGGTGCGGTTCGATTCCGGCTTCGCGCAGGCGTGCAATCCCGTCGCGGATGATCGCCGTGGCCTTCTCGTGCTCCTCGCGCTCGGCTCGGCGCAAGTTACGTTCCTGGACCTCGAAGATCTCCGCTTTGCGGGACTTCCACTCCTCGTCCACGTGGGACTCCTTTTGACTATCGGCGAAGCTGCGCCGTTTTCGGGCGTTGGCCGTGGTCGCGTTCGGCAACGATCGTGACTTGCGAGGCGTCGAGCCGCACGGTTGCCTCACCGACCTCGAAGGCAACGATGAGGGCGGCATCGTGGGGGACCGCGCGCTTGAGAACAGCCAGTGCAACCGGCCCTTCGTCGGCATGGAGCGCACTCGAGGTGAGCTCTCCCACCTTCTTGGATCCGAAGAAGACGTCCGCTCCAACGGGGGCGGGCATGTCCTGAGAGCCGTCAAGGTGGAGGCGCACGAGCCTCCGGGGTGGCTGACCAAGATTGAGAACCTTCGCGACCGTTTCTTGGCCACGATAGCAGCCCTTAGCCGTGTGAACGGCGGTGCGCAAAAGATCGAGCTCATGCGGGATCGTTTTTTCATCGACCTCCCGCACGAGACGAGGGCGATGATTCACGATGCGCAGCGCCTCCGCTGCCCACAGTCCCGCGAAGAGTTCGGGTTTTCTCAGTGGCGCGTCCGGCTTGCGAAGCTCGGCGTCGCTCACGAGCGACAGCCGCCAAGGCTCGGGAAACTCCGGATCGGGACCATAGGCCACACCGCCGACAGCGACCTTAGGCCAGTGCTGGATCCACACGGCTGCGGGGGCGGGCGCCTCGCCGCAGACGTCCGCAAGCGGAGCGCACGATCCGAGCACGTGGAGGTCGTCGCGGTCGACGAGGTCGATACGGTTGGCGAACGTCATGAGCTCGAGATACGCGCGAAGACGCTCGCGCGTGCCCGGATCGGTGATGAGGAAGAATGAGTCGCCGCCAGTTGCCACCTGCATGAATGCTTCCACTCGCCCCTGTGGGCTGAGCACGCATGCCTCGAATGAGTCGCCCTCGGCGCGATCGGTAAATACCTGGGAGGTCACGGTCGTGAGCCACGGGGCGCGATCTTCACCTCGCACTTCGAGAACCTCGAAGTGGCCAAGATCGACGATGGCCCTGCCCGCTACAAGCCGCCGCTGCTCACGCAGGGGAGCACCGTAGTGCGCGGGGACCGCGGCATCGGGCCCGGTCTCCTCGTGGATCGCGCGAAAACTGATGAGGGGAGCGGGGCTCACGCCTCTGCCTTACCTTCATCGGCGGCACGGTCGAGCTCGACCGAAAGATACGGGCGCAGCGACGCGGGGGAGGAGCCGACCTCTTGAAGCCACATGAGGCGCCCGCCCACGAGCCCAAACATGCGCGCACCGTGAGAATCGGCGCCGTTTGCCCCACCGAGGTCTTGGGTCGCGAGCTGGATACGCGGGCCGCGCACCTCTCCCGCCCAGTGTTCTGCGGGCGTGAGGCCAAATGCGCCTCGGCGCTGCATGGTCAGGCTCACGCCGTGAGACAGATAGCTTTCGGGGCTTCCGGGCTTCGCGTTTTGCGCGGCCTCTTCGTCCTGGCCGGGAAGCACTCCCGTCGTGCGCCACGTGCCCTTTTCCTCAAGGAGAAGCTCGCGCACAAGCTCGGTCGCGTTCGTTGATTGGGAGGCGTCGGGCCCTTCCTCACCCTTCTCGTAGAACGCCGTTGTTGGCGGTTCGGGAGCAGGCGAGTCGAGAACCCACGTGCGCATCGACCATGCGAGCCCACCGGAGGAATCCGGGGCCACGGTGAGACGCTGCTCGATCGCGCGACCGACCTCGTCGCCGTTTTCTCCCCTGAGCTGTACGGCGCCGGTGCCCTCCCAGGCGCCCACGAGCCACGCGAGCGGGTAGAGCGACGGGTCGAGATTCTCATCGATGACGATGGGCACAAGAACTCCCTACTGACTAGTGGTGAAAGAACACGTCATTAACGTTTCGCGCGGTGGGCGTATTCCCCGGTACGCACATCCCTACGCGGTGGGGATGACGGTGAGTCCGAGGTCGGCGGGGACGTAACTGAGGGCGACCTCGAGGAACAGTAGCGCGAGGATGCCCGTAAGGGCGATCGGCGCGATGGCAACGGCGAGGGACCGGCGCGGATCGGACGCTCCGATCACGCGCGAGAGGAGGAAGAACACGAAGAGTGCAGCGGTGCACAGGACCGCCCCTGCGAGTGTCGACATCGCGATGATCGACGGGGGGTAGTGGAGAGCCCACCCGAGGAACCCGGAGGTGAGTGCACCGAGCGTGATCGCGCCGCTGACACGCGCCGGGGCGGGAAGCGGAAGCGCGAGGAACAGGGTGCCGAGCGCGAGTCCCATCGTCATAGCAAGGAGGAATCCGACGGTTGCGGGCCCGTTCGTCGAGGCGAGGGACCAGCATTTCAGCCAGATGACGGTGAGGGTCGCGATGAGGGCGCCGCTTGCCGTTCCCGAAATGGACAGCGTGAGGCGTGAGCGCTCGCGGCGAAGCATTTCGTGGGCAAAACTCAGAAAGAGTGAAACGGCGATGACGATTACGAGCTTCGATGTGAGGCCCGTCGTGCCGAAGATGAGTGCGAGGGCGAGCGAGCCCAGGCCTGCGAGGGCCATGATGATCGCGCTGCCCGTTCGACTCGGAAGTTCGAGCAGGCGCGGCCAACTCACGCACATGAGCACAACGAAAAGAGCGAGGATGCCGGCGAGGGTCTCGCCGCTGTAGACGGGAAGGGCCATGGCGGCGGCGAGTGCGAGTGCACACGCGCCCGTGAGGGGTGCTCGCTCACTCGGTGTCATGCTTCAACCAATCATTTCTATGGATTACGCCTCATGGAAGTCTACGGTCCCGCGTGTGCCAAACGCACGTGGGAGGGGCGTACTACACTTGGGGAGGCCCTGAGCTGTCGTTTCGAGGAGAGTTAATCCCGTGGCACGCGAACAATCCCCGATCCTCGCGGCAGGAGCGCTCGTTTGGCGTGAAAAGCGCGGTAAGCTGCAGGTTCTTCTCGTGCATCGGCCGAAGTACGCAGACTGGTCGATTCCGAAGGGGAAGCTTGAGGCGGGTGAGTCCTTCGTCGCGGCGGCGATTCGCGAAGTGGAGGAGGAGACCGGGTACCGGATCCGTCTTGACCGCCCTCTTCCGACGGTTGACTACCGCACGAACGGCCGACCGAAAACGGTGCGGTACTGGGTAGCGCGGGTTCGCGCCCAGGCGGGCCCGGGCCCTAAGAATCCCAAGGAGATCGATAAGGTCGAGTGGGTCGAGGCATCAAAAGCTCTGGAAATTCTCACGCGCAAATCCGATCGGGATCTCCTCACCCGCCTTCTTGATTTCGCGAAGGAGGGTGAGCTCGATACGACGCCGGTGATCGTCCAGCGTCACGCCGCCGCGCAGTCGCGTGCGAAGTGGCGCAAGGGGGATGAGAGAACGAGGCCGCTCAGGCGCAAGGGACGCAAGCAGGCGGCGGCGCTGCCCCCACTACTTGGCGCGTACGCCCCGAAGACCGTCGTGACCTCGCCTTGGCGTCGCTGCCTCGAAACGATCGAGCCGTTTGCGCACGAGGGTGGGATTGACATCGTTGAGAAACCCGAGCTCACCGAACACGCGCATGAGAAGCGGCCGGCGCGTGCTGCCGCGGTCATGGAGCGAGCGATTGCCGAAGCGGCACGTACCGTCGTCTGTACTCACAGACCCGTGCTGCCGACCATTATTGCGGCTGCGAAGCACGCGTGCACGAAGGAGGCGCGGGGGAAGCTCCCTCGCGAGAACCCGTACCTCGCGCCGGGGGAGATGCTCGTGTTGCACACGAGTGAACGCGGTCGCATCGTTGATGTGGAAAGGCACCTTCCCAACATCGGTTAGAGCCCATGACAGCGGTGATGTGCCCCACGTTGAACGGGCGCAATTAGTGGCAAAGGATGCCTCTGAGCAGGGAAAAGTCTGTTATACGAGACGCCTGGCTGAAAATTCTCGCATGAGTTCACCGTTTGTTTACCTGGGAATACTCGCGGCGTCACTTGGGGCTTCTACGTTCGTTGTGTCCACCTACGACCCGTATCCCAGGCTTTAGCAGCCTCGAAAGGACACTCGTGAACCTCAAGAAGAAGTTCGTTTCCGCAACCGCCCTCGGCCTCGCAGGCGCCTTCGCTCTCGCAGCGTGCGGTGGCGACTCCTCCGACAAAGGCAAGAGCGAAGGCACCAAGGGCTCGTCGAGCGCATCCGGTGACGTCTCGGGCACCCTCGCAGGCGCCGGCGCTTCCTCGATGGAAGACGCACAGGGCGCGTTCATCGGTGGCTTCATGGCTCAGAACTCGGGCGCCACGGTGACCTACGACGCTGTTGGCTCGGGTAAGGGCCGCGAGCAGTTCCTCGCTTCCGCCACCAACTTCGCCGGCTCGGATGCCTACCTCAAGGATGAAGAGGTTGCCAAGTCGAAGGATCGTTGCTTCGGCGGCGAGGCTTTCGACATCCCCGTCTACATCTCCCCGATCGCGGTTGTGTACAAGCTCGACGGCGTGAAGGATCTCCAGCTCTCGCCCGACACCCTCGCGAAGATCTTCGCTGGCGACATCAAGAAGTGGAACGACGAGGCCATCAAGGCTGACAACCCCAACGTTGAGCTCCCTGACCTCGACATCGTTCCGGTGCACCGCTCGGACAAGTCGGGCACCACCGAGAACTTCACCGAGTACCTCGCTGCCGCCGCCCCCGATTCGTGGAAGCACGGCGCTATCGAGACTTGGTTCGAGGATGGCGGCCAGTCGGGTGAGAAGACCTCGGGCCTTATCAACACCGTTCAGGGCGGCAACGGCACCATCGGTTACGCCGACGCCTCGAAGGCTGGCGACCTCGGCACCGCCAAGATCAAGGTCGGCGACGAGTACGTCGGCTACAGCGCTGATGCTGCTGCCAAGGCCGTTGAGGTTTCGCCGAAGGTTGAGGGCCGTAGCGAGAACGACATCGCCCTCGAACTCGCTCGCGACACCAAGGAAGCCGGCTCGTACCCGATCGTCCTCGTGTCCTACATGGTCATGTGCGACACCTACGAGAAGAAGGAAGATGCCGATCTCGTCAAGGCTTACGCTTCTTACGTGATCTCGGAGCAGGGCCAGAACGACGCTGCTCAGGCTGCCGGCTCGGCCCCCCTCTCGGCTAAGCTCCGCGAGGACGCCCAGAAGTCGATCGACGCCATCAAGGCTAAGTGATCCGCAGCTGACGCCTAAGGCGTAACGGTGCGCCGCCGAGCCCACCAGGGTCGGCGGCGCACCTGTCGTTCAGTCCATTCTTTCCATCCCCTACCGTCAGGAGCGTGCGCGTGAGCACAGCGGCTGCCGAAAACAGCACACCCGCCAAGGGCGCCCCCGAACCTCCGGGCAACGAGAAGAAGGCGAGCTTCAAGAGCTCGGGTGCGCGTCCAGGCGACGCAATTTTCTCGTCGTTGAGTGTCGGGTCCGGCCTCATCATTTTTGCCGTGCTCGCGGCAATCTTCATCTTCCTTCTTATTCAGTCGCTCCCGGCGATTGAGAACTGGAATGCGATCCCCACCAACTCGGGCAAGCAGAACCTCCTTGAGTTCGTCGGCCCACTGGTGTTCGGCACGGTGCTCGCCTCACTTCTGGCGCTGATTATTGCCGCTCCGATCGCTATCGGGATTGCGCTCTTCATCTCTCACTACGCGCCACGCAAGCTCGCGATGCCGATCGGATACGTGATCGATCTCCTTGCCGCGGTGCCGTCGGTTGTCTTCGGTCTGTGGGGTGGCGTGTGGCTCGTGCCGCTCATGCAGCCGCTCTACACGTTCCTCAATACCAGCCCGCTCACGAGCTGGATCCCGTTCTTCCAGGGCAACCCGCACGCCCCCATGCGTAACGTGATGACCGCCTCGATCGTCCTCGCCGTCATGATCCTCCCGATCATCACCGCCGTGAGCCGCGAGGTCTTCCTCCAGACCCCAGGTCTCCAGGAAGAGGCCGCGATTGGACTTGGCGCCACGAAGTGGGAAATGGTGCGCATGGTCGTCCTTCCCTTCGGCCGCAACGGCGTTGTTTCGGCGTGCATGCTCGGCCTCGGCCGCGCACTCGGTGAAACCATGGCTGTGCTCATGGTGCTCAGCCCCGGCTACACCTATTCGCTCCACCTCCTTGAGGTCGGTAGGCACATGACGATCGCCTCGTTCATCGCCTCGCAAAATGCCGAATCCACCGGCATTGACATGGCAAAGCTCATTTTCGCGGGTCTCGTCCTGTTCCTCATCACGTTCGTCATCAACGCGCTCGCCCGCTGGATCGTGGCCGCTAGCGCACGTAAGAAGTAGGGGGCTCAGAAATGAGTGAAGCAACCGCAACCCTCAATGCCTCCAACCCCGGCCCGAAGGGCAAGAGAAGCTCGAGCTTCCTGAACGCCGGCGAGCGTCGCCTGCCCTGGTGGCACATGGTGCTCACGGGCGTCGTCGCCCTCGTACTCGTCTCGATCCTCCTGCTTGTCACGAACTCCTTCACCCTTCCGGCCGTCATCGTCCTGGGCTTCTTCGCCCACCTCGTGATTGGCTACATCTACTCGCGAGTGCGCGAAGGTGAGCGATGGGCGAAGGATCGCCTCATGACGCTCATTCTCATCGGCGCCTTTGCGACCGCGATGATTCCGCTCGTGTCCCTCCTGCTCGAGGTGCTCTCGAAAGGCGGGCCGCGCCTGCTCACGCCGGGCTTCCTCACGGGAGACATGCAGGGCTTCAATGGCGGCGCTGACGGCGGTGGCATTCTCCACGCCATCGTGGGAACGCTCATCATTACTCTCGGGGCTTCGATCATCTCGATCCCCATCGGTCTTTTGACCGCCATCTTCCTCGTGGAGTACGCCCAGACCGGGTGGCGTAAGACCCTCGGCAAAGGCATTACCTTCCTCGTTGACGTTATGACGGGTGTCCCGTCGATCGTCGCGGGTCTGTTCACGCTTGCGCTTTTCACGACGCTCACGGGCGAGGCCGGCCTGCGTATGGGTGCCATGGGCTCCGTTGCCCTGTCGGTTCTCATGATCCCGACCGTCGTTCGATCGAGCGAAGAGATGATTCGCCTCGTTCCCCTCGAACTGCGCGAAGCCGCCTACGCCCTCGGCGTGCCGAAGTGGCTTACGATCGTTCGCGTCGTGCTCCGTACCGCGATCGCCGGTCTCGCCACTGGCGTTACCCTCGCTATCGCTCGTGTCATCGGCGAAACAGCGCCGCTCATGTTCACGATCGGCGTGGTCCAGATGCTGAACCCCAACCCGTTCAAGGACCGCATGATGGCGCTGCCCACCTACATCAACCAGCAGTACAGCTTCGGCCATGCTGTGTGCGGCAAGTCTGGCGAGAAGGTCCTCAACTACTTCACGCGTGAAGAATTCGCGTGTAATCCCGATATCAACTATCAGAGGGCGTGGGCGGCTGCACTGACGCTCATCATTATCGTGATGGTGCTGAATATTTTCGCCCGCCTCGTTTCCCACTACTTCTCGCCGAAGACCGGCCGCTAAGCCCTCACAGGCTGATCTTTGAAAGGATCTCAGATGTCACAGAGCATTGACGTGAAGAACCTCAACGTCTATTACGGCGACTTCCTGGCCGTCGAGGACGTCAACGTCAAGATTGATTCCCGTAGCGTCACCGCCCTCATCGGCCCCTCCGGCTGCGGCAAGTCCACCTTCCTGCGCACCCTCAACCGCATGCACGAGGTCATTCCCGGTGCATACGCCGAGGGCGAGGTCAACATCGGTGGCGAGAACATTTACGGCCCCGGTATCGACCCCGTGAATGTCCGTCGCCGCGTCGGCATGGTCTTCCAGAAGGCGAACCCGTTCCCGACGATGTCGATCGCCGAGAACGTTCTCGCGGGCGCCAAGCTCAACAACAAGCGCCTCTCGAAGAGCGAGGCCGATCAGCTCGTCGAAGAGTCACTTCGCGGCGCGAACCTTTGGGAAGAGGTCAAGAACCGCCTCAACAAGCCCGGCGGCGGCCTCTCCGGTGGCCAGCAGCAGCGCCTGTGCATTGCCCGCACGATCGCCGTGAAGCCTGACATTGTTCTTATGGACGAGCCGTGCTCGGCGCTCGACCCGATCTCGACTCTCGCGGTCGAGGATCTCATTCATCAGCTCAAGTCTGAGTACACGATCGTCATCGTGACTCACAACATGCAGCAGGCCTCGCGTGTGTCCGACAAGACCGGCTTCTTTAACATTGCCGGCACGGGTACCCCGGGCAAGCTCATCGAGTTCGATGAAACGACCAAGATCTTCAACAACCCAGCGATGGAAGAAACCGAGCGTTACATCTCCGGTAAGTTCGGCTGATCGGCACGCCCCACATGGGGCGCCACTCGCAACGCAAGGCGCGGTGACGGGATAACCCCGGGCCGCGCCTTTCGCCTACCCGGCGTATCGCGCCGAAAGTATGAGGGCTGATCCGTCTGGGGGTGGAATCGACGCGACGCATCCTCGCAAAAACATCCGCCCCGCGTCAGGTGCGAACGGTCCCGGGGATCGATGCGTGAGCGACCGCCTCCACGAGAGCGTAGAGGCATGACAACACCACACAAGTTTCCACCTTCCTCTGTTGCCCAGCCAGCCGTCGGAACCGTTCCCGGCGCCTGCCCGATCGTCCTTTCGGCGCGCAATCTCTCGCTTGCCTATGACGCACATACACACGCCCTGAGAGGCGTGGATCTTGATATCTACTCTGGTCAAAGCCTCGCCATTATGGGGCCGTCGGGTTGCGGCAAGTCGACCCTGCTGCACTGCCTCGCGGGAATCCTCGCGCCGACTGGCGGCCGGGTTCTTTACGGCGAACGCGATCTGCGCGACATGCGCGATGCTGCGCGAACGAAGTTGCGCCGCACCGATTTCGGTTTTGTTTTCCAGGATGGCCAGCTGCTCCCTGAACTGAGTGCCCTCGAGAACGTGATGCTCCCGCGGATGCTTGCGGGTGTCTCGCGGCGGAAGGCAAAGGGAATGGCGAAGCATTGGCTCGCTGCGCTTGGGCTTTCGGGGCTCGAGGAGCGCCGGTCCGGTCAGCTCTCGGGCGGCCAGGCGCAGCGTGTCGCTATCGCCCGTGCCCTTGCGGGGGAGCCGTCGGTTGTGTATGCCGATGAGCCCACCGGGGCGCTCGATCAGAAGACCGGCCAGGAGGTTCTCCATCTGCTCCTGCAGGCGACCGCTGATGCCGGTAGCGCGCTCGTGATGGTGACACACGACGAGGGCGTTGCGGCTGCGTGTGCGCGCACGATCGTGATGCGCGACGGCCAGATCGAACGGGAGCTTGTGCGATGAGCGCCCTGCTCATGCTTGTGCGGGGGAGACGATCTCTCGCGAACGCTCTCCCGGTGATCGCGTTCGCGGCGGCGACGGCGATCGTGTGCACGGTTCTTGCGGGCACGGGCGCTTTCTATGGGCGGCTGGGTCCGAGCGGTTTTGAAGCGACAGATCCATCGGCGTCGCCCGAAGCACAGATCACACCGCTGCTGGTGATCTGTGCGGTCTTCGCGTGCGTGCTGCTCGTCCCGAACGCGATCGCCCTCGGTGGGGCGGCGGCTCGACTGTCCCTCGCGCGCCGCGAAAAAGACTTGGCTGCGGTTCGGCTCGTTGGGGGCACGCGCGCGCAGGTGGCGGGGGTCGCGGTGTCCGACGTCGCCTGGCAATCAGTCGTGGGCGCGGTGATCGGCGTTGCCTGTCACGTTGCACTCGCGTGGCCGCTTTCGCATCTCGATTTCGGGATCCGGAAATTTACGGCTGCGGAGCTCATCTTGCCGTGGTGGGCTCTCGCCCTTACGCCTTGTGCTCTTGCGCTGTTTGCCTCGGTCTCCGCGTCGATCACCCTCACGGGGGTTGCCTTGAGTCCCCTCGGAATTGCCCGAGGTGCGCACAAGGTGCGCATGTCGGTCATGCGCCTTCTCGTATGGGTGTTGAGCATCATTGTGTTCTTCGCGGTGGCGCAATTCCTTCCCCGCATCCAGGGCGTGTCGCTCGGCGCTGTGATTGTGGCGGTGGTGTTGACCGTGGGAATAATGGTCTTCTCCGTGAATCTCGCTGGTCCGTTTATCGTGTGGGTCATCGCGCGCATCGTTGCGTCCCTCGCGCCGACACCGAGTCTCCTCGTGGGGGCGCGGCGTCTGTGCGCCGATCCGCGCGCGGGCTGGAGGGCGGTCTCGGGCGTGACGATTGCGCTTGTCGTTTCCGGTTTTGCCTCGATTGTGACGTCGCTGCCGAGCGTGGATGAGTCCTCGCGGCTCATGAACCAGGCGCTCTTGACGGGTGCTGTGCTGACGGTGGGGATCGCGACGGTGCTCGCGGCTGTGAGTACCGGTGTCACCCACACCGCGCGAGTGATCGATCAGGCGTCGAGGTACCGCTCCCAGCACGTTGCTGGCGCGAGTATCAGCCAGCTGCACCGTGCACGGATCGCGGAGATCGCGATTCCCGTCGCGATCTCCCTCGCGGTCTCCGTGTTCATGGCGGCGCTCGTTCTTTTCTCGCTCATGGGCTCGGCAGCATCGGATCCTCTTGTCGCAGTGGGGTTCGTCGTGAGCGTCGTGGCCGCACTCGGGCTCGTGTCGGCGTCGGCCCTCGTGAGTTCCCCGCTCGTGGCCCGGGCGGCGCGCGCCCGCGTGCGCGCAGCCGGCTGAAACCTGCCGTGGGCGAACATGAGCACCGGCGCCTCGGAACTTCCCGGAGTGCCGGTGCTTGTGGCCAACACGGAGCGAATCCCTCTAGGCTGAACGCATGGATTTCGAAACCGTTGACCCGCTGAGTGTCCCCGAGGGCGCCCTCCTTTTCGACATACGTGAGCAGGATGAGTGGGACGCGGGGCACGCGCCAAGCGCTCGCCATCTCCCCGCGAGCAGCCTCGCCGCACATCTCGATGAGCTCTTTGTGGAGGATGACGAGGGCCGCGAGCGGGACATTTACCTCGTGTGCCGCTCGGGTGGGCGCTCCTCGCAGGTCGCTCAGTGGCTCGCCATGCAGGGAATCGAAGCGATCAACGTTGGTGGCGGTATGGGCGCGTGGCTCATGCAGGGTCTCCCCGTTGTCACCGATGAAGGGAAACCCGGGCGCGTGCTTTAGCCCCGAGTGTTCCGGGCAGGCTTCCTCGAGGCGAACGTGACACAGTGGGGTTATGACGAATTCGAAGCCTCGCATCCTGATCACGGGCGCGACCCGCGGCATCGGCCGTGCGACCGCCTTTGCGCTCAAAGACTTCGCCCACCTCGTGCTCGTGGGCCGCGACGAAAAGGCGCTTGAAGCGCTCGTCGCTGAGCTACCGTCGGCTGAGTATGTCCTTGCGGACCTTTCCGACTCGCAGAAGATTATCGACGGCATGCGCGAGGCCCGCGAGAGCGGCGCCCTCGGAACAGGCAGCGGCGGGCTTGACGGCGCCGTGCTGAGCGCGGGCGTTCTCGCCGGCGACACGGTCGAGAACACCAAGCCGGGCGACTGGGAGTTCGCTCTCCACATGAACGTGACAGCGCAGGCCGTTCTCACCGCCCAGATCCTCCCGGAGCTTCGCGAGGCGCGCGGCACGATCGTGTTCGTGAACTCTGGCTCGGGTTTCACGTCGAAGCCCGGCAACGCCGTGTACTCCGCGACGAAGTTCGCCCTTCGCGCTCTTTCCGATGCGCTGCGCGAGGAAGAACGCGAGCGGGGCGTGCGCGTCGTATCGCTCCACCCGGGGCGCGTCGCGACAGACATGCAACGCGAATTGCGCGCCTACGAGGGTGGCGAATATGTGGAGAGCGACTACATGAAGCCCGAAACGATCGGCGAGGCCGTGCGCTACGCGCTCACGGCCCCGCCCGAGGCGAACGTCGACGTGCTCTCCATCCGCCCGCGCTAGTGGCTCATCTCGAAGTCATCCACGCTGAGTGTCGCGCGCCCCGCCTCGAGGCGCGCGACGGGCACGCGGAACGGTGAGCACGAGACGTAGTCGAGCCCGAGCCAGTTGAAGAAGTGAACCGAGCTCGGGTCTCCACCGTGCTCGCCGCACACGCCGACGTGGAGGTCCGGGTTGACGGCACGGCCGCGTTCGGTGCCGATGCGTACGAGTTCACCGACGCCGAATTGGTCGATCGACTCGAACGGGCTCGTGAGGAGGATGCCGTGCTCCTTGTAGGTGAAGAAGAAGCCGGCCTCGACGTCGTCGCGTGAAAAGCCCCACGTGGTTTGCGTGAGATCGTTCGTGCCGAAACTGAAGAATTCGGCTTCTTCGGCGATCTCGTCGGCACGAAGGGCAGCGCGCGGCAGCTCGATCATCGAACCGATCACGGTGGTGAGCTTGAGGCCCGTTTCCTGCGTGACCGCGTCGCGAACGGCGAAAATTTCCTTCTTGATCTCACGCAGCTCACGCACGGAGCTTACGAGCGGGATCATGATCTCGACCTGCGGATTCAGTCCCTCGGCGCGGGCCTGTGCCTCGGCCTCGAGGATCGCGCGGGTCTGCATGCCGAAGAGGCCGGGGATGGAAAGCCCGAGCCGCACACCGCGAAGGCCGAGCATCGGGTTCTGCTCGTGCAGGCGCTTCACGGCCTCGAGCACTTTGATCTCGTGATCGTTGTGCTCGCCGCGCTCTTCAGCCTTCGCGATCCGCACCGAGAGTTCGGTGAGGTCGGGGAGGAACTCGTGCAGCGGCGGATCGAGGAGGCGCACGGTCATGGGCAGGCCGTCCATCTCGCGGATCATCTCGAGGAAGTCTCCGCGCTGGAGGGGCAGGAGCGCGGCGAGCGCTTCCTCGCGTTCCTCGGGGCTTGCGGCGAGGATGAGGTTCTCGACGAGCGTGCGGCGGTCGCCGAGGAACATGTGTTCGGTGCGCGTAAGCCCGATGCCCTGGGCCCCCATGCGGCGTGCCCGTGCGGCGTCCTCGGGGGTGTCGGCGTTGGCACGGACGAGGAGAGCGCGTTCGCGATCGGCGATGCGCATGAGCCGGTCAACGCTTGTGACGAGCTCTGCCTCTGCTGTATCGAGCCCCTCGAGGCTCGTGGCATCACCGTCGTCGAGGCTTGCACCCGACTCGAAATAGGCGGCGACGGCACTCGGCTGCACGGGGACCTCTCCGAGGAATACTTCACCGCTCGTGCCATCAATCGACACGAGATCCCCGTCGCGCAGCACCACTTCACCATCGACGCGTACTTCGCGGGCGGCCTCATCGACGGTGAACGCCTCGACACCGCACACGCACGTGCGGCCGAGGCCGCGGGCAACGACGGCCGCGTGGGAGGTCTTCCCGCCGCGTGCCGTGAGCACGCCTTCGGCGGTGATCATGCCCGCGAGGTCGTCGGGGTTGGTCTCGCGGCGCACGAGGATCGACCGCGTGCCCTCTTTAGCGCGCGCGAGCACGTCCGCGGTGGTAAAGGCGACGTGACCGGTAGCGGCCCCCGGGGAGGCGTTCATGCCGCGGGCGAGGAGTACGCGCTCGGCATGAGAATCGAAGGCGGGGAACATGAGGCGCGAGAGTTGGTCACCGGTCACGCGCATGAGCGCCTCGTTCTCGGTGATCGCTCCCTCGTCGAGGAGGGCGGTGGCGATGCGGAACGCGGCAGCGGCGGTGCGCTTACCCACGCGGGTTTGAAGCATCCATAGCTTGCCCGATTCGACCGTGAACTCGATATCGCACAGGTCGCGATAGTGTCGCTCGAGCTTTTCCATGATGCCCACGAGCTCGCGATAGTTCTCGGGAAGCAGGTTCTCCATATCGGGAAGGCTCAGCGTGTTGCGAATGCCCGCAACGACGTCTTCGCCCTGAGCGTTGAGGAGGAAGTCGCCATACACGCCGCGAGCGCCCGTCGCGGGGTCGCGCGTGAAGGCGACACCGGTCGCGCTCTGGTCATCGAGGTTCCCGAAAACCATCGAACACACGTTGACGGCGGTGCCGAGGTCGTGGGGGATGCGCTCGGTGTTGCGGTACACGATCGCGCGCGGCGAATTCCACGAGTCGAACACCGCGTGGATACTCATGGTGAGCTGCGTGAACGGGTCCTGAGGGAAGGGCGAGCCGGATTCTTGCTCGATGATCTCTTTAAAACTCGCGACGACCCGCTCGAGGTCGCCTTCCGAAAGCTCGACATCGCTCGCGGCTCCCGCAGCCGACTTAGCGTCGTCGAGAACCGCCTCGAACAGTTCGGCATCGATATCGAGCACGGTACGCCCGAACATCTGCAGAAGGCGTCGGTACGAGTCGAGCGCGAATCGCCGTGAATGCGAGAGCTCCGCGAGCCCCTCGAGCGTCTCGTCGTTGAGGCCGACGTTCAGAACCGTCTCCATCATGCCGGGCATCGAGACCTTCGCGCCCGAGCGCACGCTCACGAGCAGGGGGTTCTTCGGATCGCCGAACGTGCGCCCGAGTTCCTTCTCGACACTCGCGAGTTCGCGTTTGACCTGGTCGGCAAGCACGCTCGGCTCATGGCCGTAGCGCATGTAGTACCGGCAGGCGTCGGTCGTGATCGTAAAGCCTGGTGGTACGGGAAGCCCAAGCTGGGTCATTTCGGCGAGATTCGCGCCTTTACCACCGAGCAGGTCGACCTGCTCGCGCGAGCCGGCGCTGAAAGGGTATACGTACTGATCACTCATAGCGGACCGTCCTCAAACACATCATTGTGGGGCTGGGGTGGCACCATTGTGCGCCCGGGTGAGCCAGAGCGCGAGGACTTTAGGGCGCGCGGAATCCGGTGGGCCGGAATTTTGGGTCCGACGGTTACCGGCAACCGTCGGGCCCTTTACATCAGGCGTTTGACGGCCGTGAGCACCTCGGTGAGTTTGGCGTCGATGACGGCGGGGGAGCCGTCGGCGGCCGCATCGCGCACGCAGTGGCGTACGTGGTCCTCGACGAGCTCGAGCGAAACCGACTCAAGGGCGCGCTTGACGGCACTGACTTGCGTGAGGACGTCGATGCAGTACGTGTCGTCCTCAAGCATGCGCTGGAGTCCCCGCACCTGCCCCTCGATGCGCCTCAGGCGGCGTACGTAGGCGTCCTTGTCGGCGTGATAGCCAGGCGTGGTCCCGTGCGGGGTCGAGCAGCAGTCGTTCATGCGCAGATCAGCCCTCGAGGTAGTCGACAAGCGAGGAGGCGAGCCCCACGTAGGTCGCGGGGGTAAGAGCGAGGAGTCGCTCGCGCTCCTTCTCGGGCAGGCCGAGCGACGTGATGAACTCTCGCATCGCGTCGCCGTCGACGCGCTTGCCGCGCGTGAGTTCCTTGAGGCGTTCATACGGTGAATCCATACCCTCGACCCCCTGAATGCCGAGGGTACGCATGACGGATTGGACGGCTTCCCCGAGGACCTCCCAGTTGGCGTCAAGATCGCGTGCCATCTGCTCGGCGTCGGTATCGAGGCCGGCGAGCCCGCGCTTGAGGTTAGAGATCGCAAGGAGCGAGTGCCCGAAGGCGGGCGCGATGTTGCGCTGCGTTGTCGAATCAGTGAGGTCGCGCTGAAGGCGCGAGGTCACGAGGGTCTGGGCGAGGACGTCGAAGAGCGCCCCCGAGATCTCGAGATTGGCTTCGGCGTTTTCGAAACGGATCGGGTTCACCTTGTGCGGCATGGTGGAGCTTCCCGTGCCGCCCTGGGCGCTCAGGCGCTGGCGGAAGTAGCCGAGCGAGATGTAAGTCCACATGTCGGTCGCGAGGTTGTGCAGGATCCGGCCCGCACGCGCGACATCAGAATAGATCTCTGCTTGCCAGTCGTGGCTCTCGATTTGGGTCGTGAGCGGGTTCCACGTGAGGCCGAGGTGCTCCACGAAGCTCTTCGCGATCGCGGGCCAGTCGGTGTCGGGTACGGAGATGACGTGGGCGGCCCACGTGCCGGTCGCACCGTTGATCTTTCCGAGGATCTCGTCGCCCCTCAGACGCGCGATCTGGCGCTCGAGGCGGTAGGCAAACACGGCGAGTTCCTTGCCGAGGGTCGTGGGGGTCGCCGCTTGGCCGTGGGTGCGGCTCAGCATGGGGATGTCGGCGCATTCGCGTGCAAGCTGTGCGATGTCGGCCGTCAGGTCCGTGAGCGCGGGCAGCCACACGTCGTGAAGGGCGCCCTTGACCATGAGGGCGTAGGAGAGGTTGTTGATGTCTTCGCTCGTGCAGTAAATGTGCACGATTTCGGCGAGGGGCTCGAGGCTCGTGCCCGCGAGGCGGCGTTTGATGTAGTACTCGACGGCCTTGACGTCGTGCACGGTTTCACGTTCGATCTCGGCGTGCTCGGCGATGCCCTCGGCGCCGAAGTCCTCGGGAATTCGGCGAAGGAGCGCGCGCTCGTCGTCCGTGAGCGCGCGAAGGCCGGGAATCGCACCCTGGTCGAGGAGGTGGATCATCCATTCGGTCTCAACGACGATGCGGGTCCGGTTGAGGGCTGCTTCGCTGAGGTGGTCCACGAGCGGGGCGACCTGGGCGCGGTAGCGTCCATCGAGTGGGGTGAGCGGGAGGGCGGGGTCAATGTCACTAAGGCGCATGCTGCCATTTTGGCACGGACCGCGCGTGAGTGCCCCCGGCACGTACCATTCGTGCATGGCCGAAAACATTCACGTGCGCGCAACCCTCGAGTCAATTCCCTCGTACGTTCCGGGCAAACCGGCGCCGGCGGACGCCTTTAAGGTGAGCTCAAACGAATCGCCTTTCGCGCCTCTCGCGCAGATCCGCGAGGCGCTCGAGAGGGAGCTCGCCGGTCTCAACCGCTATCCCGATATGTCCGCGACCCGGCTTCGCGAGGCCCTCGCTGCCCTCCACGGTGTCGTGCCGGCCCAGATCCACGTCTCAACGGGTGCCTCGGCCGTCCTCGGCGACCTCGTGCGAGCGCTCGCCGACCAGGGGGATGAGGTGGTCTTCCCGTGGCGTAGCTTCGAGGCCTACCCGATCCTCGTCCAATCTCATGGCGCGAAAGCCGTCCCGGTCCCTCTCAACGCGCGCTACGAGCACGATCTTGAGGCGATGGCCTCGTGCGTCACCTCGCGCACGCGCCTGATCCTGTTGTGCTCGCCGAATAATCCGACGGGAACGGTGCTCGGAACTGCCGAGCTCGAGGCGTTTCTCGAGTCCGTACCCGATACCGTCACGGTCGCGCTCGATGAGGCCTACATCGAGTTCGCGGATCCTGACGTGCGCGCGGACTCGGCGAGCCTTTTCGAGCGCTTCGCAAACCTCGTGCGCGTGCGCACGTTTTCGAAGGTTCACGGCATCGCGGGACTCAGGCTCGGCTACGCGATCGCCCACCCGCGGCTCGCGGGTGCGCTGAATAAGGTCGCGATTCCATTCGGCGCCTCGAGCCTCGCGCAGGTAGCGGCGTGTGCGGCACTCGAGGAGCCCGCGTGCAGCGAACTCGAGCGGCGAGTCTCGTGGATCCGTGCGGAGCGCGCGCGAGTCGAGAGTGCGCTCGCGGGCCTCGAGCGTGGCTGCGCGTACGTGCCTTCGCACGGCAACTTCGTGTACCTCCCGCTTGGACAGCGCACGGGCGAGTTCGTGGAGTTTGCGCTTGAGCGCGGCCTCGTGGTGCGTGGCTATGGGTCCGACGGTTGCCGGATCACAATTGCGGAGGAAGCCGCGAACTCGCGCCTAATCGATGTCGTGAAGGAGTGGGGGACCAGACAGGCTGAAACCTACGCCACCGTAGGTTAGGCTTGGGACCGTGAGTGTTTTCCAGACAGCGATACCGACCCCCGCCTCGAGTGAACCGACGCTCCAGCTTCTTTCGCCCGATGGCACGCGCACGCCACACGATGAGCTCGATGCCGCGCTCGCGCACCTCGACTTCGACGACCTGCGCGGTTTTTACCGTGACATGGTGATCGTTCGCGCCGCTGACCACGAGGCAACCTCCCTCCAGCGCCAGGGGCAGCTCGGCCTGTGGGCGAGCGCCGTGGGCCAGGAGGCCGCGCAAATCGGTGCTGGGCACGCGGCCCGTGCGCACGACTACCTCGTCCCGACCTATCGCGAACACGGCGTCGCGTGGGCACGCGGGATCGAGCCGTGGAAGCTTCTCGAGGTATGGCGCGGAATCAACCATTGCGGCTGGGACCCGCGCGAGCTCATGACCCACCCGTACATGATTGTGCTCGGCGCTCAAGCCCCCCAGGCTGTTGGCTATGCCATGGGCATCACCCGGGATGGTGCGTGCGCAACGGGCGACCCCGAAACCGACACGGCCGTTCTCGCACTCTTCGGTGACGGTGCGAGCTCCGAGGGCGAGGTTTCCGAAGCATTCACGTGGGCTGCGAGCTTTGAAGCGCCGATCGTGTTTTTCACCCAGAACAATCAGTGGGCGATCTCGACCGCAACGAGCGTACAAACGCGCGTACCGCTCGCGCAGCGCAGCCGCGGCTGGGGCATTCCCTCGGTTCGCGTGGATGGCAACGACGTGCTCGCGAGCTACGCCGTGAGCCGCCTTGCGCTCGATGCCGCGCGTGGAGGGCAGGGGCCACACTTCATCGAAGCTCTCACTTACCGTATGAACGCGCACACGACGAGCGATGAGCCGCGCATCTACCGCGGCGAAGACGAGGAGAAGCAGTGGGCTGCGCTCGATCCGATCGCGCGGTTTGAGGCGTACTTGCGGCGCGAGGACCAGCTCGACGACGCATTCGTGTCGCGCTGCGAGGAAGAGGGGCACGATCTGTCGATGAGCCTTCATCACCACATCCACGCGCTCGAGGATCCGGATCCGGTCCAGATTTTCGATCACGTGTACGTTGACGAGCATCCTCTCGTGGCAGAAGAGCGCGCCGAGTACATTCGCTATATCGAACAGTTCGAAGAGGAGGGCGAGGGCAAGTGAGCGTCGAAAAGCTTCCGATCGCCCGAGCGATCAACCTGGGGATCCGCGATGCGATGCGTGCGGACGACAAGGTCATGCTCATGGGCGAGGACGTTGCTCGTCTCGGCGGCGTGTTCCGCGTGACGCAGGGGCTGCTCGACGAATTCGGTGCACTGCGTGTCGTGGACACGCCGCTCGGCGAGGCCGGAATCGTCGGCACTGCGGTCGGACTCGCCTATCGCGGCTACCGGCCAATCTGCGAGATCCAGTTCGACGGTTTCGTCTTTCCCGCCTACAACCAGATCACAACTCAGCTTGCGAAGACTCACTACCGCACCGAGGGGCGCGTGCGCATGCCCGTCGTTGTCCGCATTCCCTACGGAGGGGGCATCGGCGCGGTTGAGCACCATTCGGAGAGCCCCGAGGCGCTCTTTGCTCACACCGCTGGCCTGCGAATCCTTACCCCGTCGAACGCGAATGACGCCTACTGGCTGACGCGCCAGGCGATCGAATCCGACGATCCCGTCATCATGTTCGAACCCAAGCGCCGCTACTGGGTCAAGGGCGAGGTCGACACCGACAACCGCCCCGCCCTCAAGCACTACGAGGCGAACGTTGTGCGCGAGGGTGCGGATCTTACGCTCGTGTCGTGGGGTCCGACGGTTCCCGTGGCTCTCGAGGCTGCCCAGGCGGCAGAAGAGGACGGCCTGTCACTCGAAGTGATCGACCTGCGAAGCCTCAACCCGATTGATTTTGACTGTATTCAGGGCTCCGTGACGAAGACGGGCCGGCTCGTCATCGTGCACGAAGCGCCCGTGTTTGGCGGCCTCGGCGGTGAAATCGCGGCGCGCATCACCGAGCGTTGCTTCTATAGCCTGGAGGCACCCGTCATGCGCGTGGGTGGCTACCACACGCCGTACCCGCCGGCGCGCATGGAGCACGCCTACCTTCCCGACCTCGAGCGCGTGCTCGACGCCGTTGACCGTTGCCTCGATTACTGATTCACCGAGCACTGACTCACCCCGAAAGGTTCCCTCATGAGCAGCATCACCCAGATTTGCCTCACCGACCCCGGCGAGGGCCTCACCGAGGCGGAGATCATCGAGATCAAGGTCAAGGAGGGAGACCGGGTCGAGATCAACGACCCGGTCGTGACGGTCGAAACGGCCAAGAGTGCCGTCGAGCTTCCCTCGCACGTCGCAGGCATCGTCGCCAAGGTGCACGTGAAGGAAGGCGACGAGCTCAACGTGGGCGAGCCCATGTTTGATATTGAGACCGATCCGGAGGCTGGGCAGGCGTCGGAACCCGACGCTTCCGAAAAGGCCGATGCTTCCGAAAAGCCCGAGGAGACCGAGCCGAAAACCCTGGTGGGCTACGGCGCGCGCGAGACGCCCACACCGCGTCGCAAGAAGCGCGCGATCGCGCAGAGCGGTGCGGAACCGCAGGTCCCGATCGATCGCATCCTCGCGAAGCCGCCCGTGCGTAAGCTCGCGAAGGATCTTGGCGTTGCCCTCCACGACGTGCTCGCGACTGGGCGCGGCGGAGTTGTGACTCGCCAGGACGTGATCGCGGCGTCCCAGCGCTCGCTCGACGGCGCCCCCGAGCAGGCGGGCAGCTACTTCCCGAGCGAGGAGAAGCAGGCGCCCGACAACCTCGCCGGCCACATGAAGACCCCGAAGAGCCAACCGTTCCCCGGCGTGACGAGCGACGAGGAGACGACGCGCGTCCCGATCCGCAGCGTGCGAAAGCGCACCGCGGAGGCGATGGTGAGCTCGGCGTTCACGGCCCCCCATGTCACGGTGTTCAACGAGGTCGATATGACCGAGACCCTCGCGCTTCTCGACACGCTCAAGAAGAGCCGCGAGTGGAAAGACGTCAAGATCTCCCCGCTCGTCGTGCTGGCAAAGGCGCTACTCGTGGCGATCCGCCGCAATCCCGAGGTGAACGCGTCGTGGGACGAGGACAACCAAGAGATTGTCTATAAGCACTTCGTCAACCTCGGTATCGCCGCGGCAACCCCGCGCGGCCTCATCGTGCCGAACATCAAGGATGCGCACCTGCTCACGCTGCGCGAACTAGCGGTGAGCATCAACGATCTCGCCCATACGGCACGCGCGGGCCAGACGCCGCTTTCGGCAACTCGCAACGGCACGATTACGATCACGAACTTCGGCGTGTTTGGTATTGATTCGGGCACCCCGATTCTCAATCCCGGCGAATCCGTCATCCTCGGTTTCGGTGCGATCAAAGACAAGCCGTGGGTTGTCGATGGCGAAATCGTCCCGCGCAAGGTGTGTTCGCTTGCCTTGAGCTTTGACCATCGTCTGATCGATGGCGCGCTCGGCTCCGAGCTTCTTCGCGACGTCTCTGCGGTTCTCGAAAACCCGAGCCTCGGGCTCGTTTGGGGCTGACGTACGCTAGAGCGGTGATGGACGACCAAGAAAGGCGCGAACGCCTCCGCCGCGAAGATCCGCTCTTGCGCACGGCCGAGTTTTCGGCCGTCACGAGCACTGAGACGACCGCGATTCGCACCGTGCGCGTGCCGCCCAAAGCCCTTCCTTTCCGCAGGGGATTTTGGTGGGTGGCGCTCGGGGGCGCTATCGGCGCGGTTGTGCGCTACGCCCTCGCCGTCATCCTCCCCACGACGACGACGCTCACACTCGTTGATCTCCCGTGGGGAACCCTCGCTGCAAACATCCTCGGCTGCCTGATCCTCGGGGCGCTCACTGGGTACTGGGATGAGAACCCTCCGAAATACGCGCAGCTCCAGCTCGTGCTCGGCACGGGCTTTTGCGGTGGGTTCACGACGATGAGTACGTTCACGGGGGAGATTGCCGCGATTATTGGCGCGGGTTTTCCCCTCGAGGCCTTCAAGTACGTGACCGCGAGCGTCCTCGTGTGTGTGCTTGCGGTCGTGGGTGGGTTGCTTGCCGGCGCTCGCGTGGGCGCGATGAGTGCACGCGAGCATGTCGAAAGGGGTGAGGAGTCATGATGACTGCGTTGATCGTCGCGTTCGGTGCCGCCGTCGGCTCCGTCGTGCGGTACGGCCTCACGTTCATCCCGGCCCTCACGCGCCCCTCGGGTCCCGATCAGGAACCTTCGCCCATCCCGTGGCCGACGTTCGTCGCGAACGTCATCGCCTCATTTCTTCTCGCGATTGTGTTGCGCCGCCTCGGTGGCAGCACCGACTTCGTGTCCGCGAGCTTTGCGGCGCTCTTCGGCACGGGCTTTTGCGGGGCACTCTCGACCATGTCGACCTTCATGCTCGAAGTTGTGAAGCTCGTGCGGTCGCGTGCGACGGTGACCGCCCTCGGCTACTACGCGCTCAGCCTCGGATCGGCACTCGCGGCGTTCTGGCTCGGCATTGTGGTGACCGCGTGAGCCGTGCGCACTCGCGCGCGGTGTTCGCCGCGCTCCTTATCGCGCTCGTCGCCCTCGCGGGCGGCGCAGCTATAGCGCTGGCCGGTGCCCGCTACGCGGCGGGAGACGCAGAGATTCTCCTCGTCAACGCCGGCCGCGCGACCGAGGCCCTGCTTCCCGTAAGCGCAGCTCTTGCCGCGGCCGCGGGTGCGCTCACGCTCGGCGGGTCGATTCTTGCTGGCTGGCTGCTTGATGCTTCGCCGGAGAGCGGGGCGTGGTCGGCGCGCGCACGAGCGCGCGCCATGACGATCGCGTTCACGAGCGCTATCGTGTGGACGCTCCTGCTCGTTGTGCAGTTCATTCTCGCGTACTCGCTCTCGTCTGGACAGCCGCTCTTTTCCGCACATTTCGGCTCCGACATCGGCGTGTTTGCCGCGAGCGACCTCGGAGTCTGGAGCTTGACCGCGATCGTCGCTGCGGCCCTCGCAAGCGCGGTCGGGGTCTCGGGGACAAGCGCGCGCACGGCCCGCGCAACGACGCTCACGGCCCTCGGGGCGATCGTCGCCAAGGGGATGACGGGGCACGCCGCGGGAAGTGTGAGCCACGAGAGCGCGACGAGTTCCATGTTCTTCCACCTTTTGGCGTTCTCGGCCTGGGTGGGGCCGCTACTCGTGCTCCAGTTTCTTCCCGCTCTTGAGCCGGGAGACGAGCCTGCAATGCGCCGCACGATCGGGCGCTTCTCCTCGCTCGCCCTCGTCGCGTGGATCGCCCTCGCGGTCTCTGGACTCCTCGCGATCCTCGCACGCCTGAGCGCCATCAGTGAACTCTTCACCCATCCATACGGCCAGCTGGGCCTTGCCAAGGCGCTGTTGCTGCTCGCGCTCGGTGCGTGCGGTTATGCGCAGCGCCGCGTCCTCGCCCGGCGCGCCACGCTCGGCCGCTCCGGTTTTCGCGAACTGGCGCTCTTTGAAATTCTCCTCATGGGTGCGGCGATTGGGTTGGCCGCGGCGATGTCGAGCGCGCCACCACCCGCACAGAACATTCCGCCGCCCGCCACCCCCGCGGGGATCCTCACGACCTATGCGCTCCCGCCCGATCCGCGCAGCCTTGCCGCGCTTGGGCAGATAAGGCCCGATATTTTCGCGATTGGTGCCTCGATCCTCGCGCTCACGTGGCTTCTCATGCGCGGCATCGCTCGGGGCGTAAGCGCCACTGAGCGTCGCTGGCTCATCCTTGCGCTCGTGCTCTACCCGCTTCTTGCCTCGAGCGCGCTTGCGGTCTATTCCCGCGTGCTTTTCAGCGCGCACCTCGCGCTAGCGCTCGCGCTTGCGATACTGCCCGGAAGCGCCCTCGGAATGGGGGTGAGCGACGCCGCGCTCGCGAAGATTCGGGGTGTGCTCAGCAAGCGTCGGACCCTCGCGTTTGCCCTTTCGCTGGTGCCAGCGCTCACCCTCGCGTGCGCCTATCTCATCCCGGCGCTCATGCGGCGACTTCTCGAATCCCACCCGGCGAACCTCGGGCTTGATCTGGCGATGATCGCGTGCGGCGCCCTGCTCGTCGTACTTGTACGCGCAGGGCAGAAGTGGGCCTTCGAGACCGGACTCGCGGGGACTGTCCTTGTTCTCGCCGTCATGGCACTTACGCCGTACGCGATTGCGCCAAGCTGGTTTGGCGCGACCGGCCGCACGTGGCTCGCCGATACGCTCCGTGACCAGCATTGCGGCGCGAGCGTCGCCGGAGCCATCATCGTGCTCTACGGCGCAGCGGTATTCGCGGCTTCAGCCCTTACTTCTCGAAAATCGCGCGCGCGGTCGACAGGCGCGCCAGCAGACGTTCGCGGTCGGTGAGCGGGAGACGAATCGGCTGATCCTCGGGCAGCGAGTCGAGCGCGTTCTGCTCGGCCCACGGCGAAAGCTCCGCGATGCGCGTCGAACGGGTGGCGGTGCGCACGCGCGAGGCAACCCCTGAAAATGCGCCGCGAAGCCCCTTTTCGCTCGAGTGGGGAGCGGTGCGGCGCACGTCGGCGTCGGCGCGAGACTTGAGCTTTTCAAAGCGTGCGAGAGCGGGGGAGGTGGTGCCGGTCTCGATTTCCTCGAGGAATTCCTTCGTGGCATATGCCGCGATGTCCGCCTGTTGCGTGAGGATCGGCGTGACGCCGCCGAGCACGCGCACCTGGCCAAGGACGGCGAGGTCGCGGCGCGAACGCGGGAAGGCACCGAGGAAAAGATCGCTCGTGTATTCGGGATCGAGGTAGTCGGCTCCAGGCTCGTAACCGGTCGCGAACACGATCAGCTCGAAGCGCTCGAACGGCAGGTGAGCCGAGTCTTGAAGGATTTCGATACGGCGGTCGTTGACGAGCGTGAGGAACGAATCCGACACGATCGGTTCGTCCTCCATGACCGAGACCTCGGGCTTGGGTAGCCCCACGTTCTCCGGGCGGCCGATCGCGCGCTCAATGAGCTTCTCGGCGACCGTATCGTTGAAGGCTCGACCGAGGAAGGTCGGCTCGAGGCGGGCAAGGGAATCGCCCGCGAACGGACCCCATGTGCGCGGAACGACCCAGTGCGCTTCGGTGGGGTGAAGGGCCACGCGACGGTTCGCCTTCGCGAGCTCGACGGCGATATCGGCCGCCTCCTGGCCGCCACCGATCACGAGCACGTCCTTTTCAGCGGTGTCGTCGCCGCCCAGGAAGTTCTTCGAGTGGATAGTGCGAACGCCAGATTCGCGAGCCTCGTGCCACAGCGGCGGCAGGAAGGGACGCTGCGAGACCCCGTGCGCCGCGATGATGGCCGTGTACGGGCGTACTTCGCCGGAGGAGAAATCTACTTCCCACTCGCCCTCGCCGAACGAGCGAACGCTGCGCACCGCTTTGTTGGGTTCAAACCGTTCCGTGAGGCCGTGATGCGAGGCGTAGGCCCGAAGGTAAGTCGCGTATTCGTCGGTCGAGGGGAACGAGGGGAAGCTGACGGGCATGCGAAGGTCCTCGAACTGCGTATGCGACTTCGAGGTGGCAAGCTTCATGTTCGGCCAGGTCGGGGCGTCCTCGTTAGCGATGTTCCACACGCCACCCACGTGGTTTTGCGCATCCACAAGGTCGAAATCCACCCCGAGGGAGGAGAGAGCGGCGGCGGCCGCGAGACCCGAGGGGCCGGCTCCGATCACGAGAACGGATCCGCGTGTGAGTGCAGTCATGGCGGGGGTTTGCCTTCCAAGGACGACGCAAGATTAACGTTCCACATGTTAGGGCGCTCGCGTGCACAAAAGCTGTGATGGAAACGGGCTCCTTTCAGGGCCGCTGCGTATGGTGGGGGCACTATGAGCGACTATCAAGAGCCTCTCTCGCCCGGTCTCGCACCCTTCCGTGAAACCTTCGGTGCGTTCACACCCGAAGCGATCGTTTTTGACTGCGATGGCGTTCTTCTCAACACGCAAAGCCTGTGGGAAGAAACCCAGGTCGAATACCTCGAGGCCCGGTCCCTCGCGATGGAAGAGGCGCGCCGCCGTTGGCTGGTGGGCCGCGACGTGATCGACGTCGTCGTCGCGATCGCGGAGCTCACGGGGGAGAAGCCCGAAGACGTTGGCGAAAGCCTCAAGCGGAGCTACTTTGCAAAGCTTGCCGAGGACATCCCCGTGCTTCCGGGCGCGGCGGAACTGCTCAAGGCCGCGAGCTCGAGGATCCCCGTTGCCGTGGCATCCAACAGCAACCGTGCCCCGCTCCTGAGCGAACTTGCCGACGTGGGTCTCCTGCCGTATGTCGATCACGTCGTCTCCCTCGACGACGTTGCAAACCCCAAGCCCGCCCCCGACATCTACGTGCGCGCGTGCGAACTGCTCGGCGTCGCCCCCGAGCGAGCCCTCGCGATTGAGGATTCGGAAACGGGCGCGCAGGCCGCCGCAGCCGCCGGATGCCGGCTCATCGTCGCCCCTACGATTCCCGGGCAGCGACCCGAAGGCGAGCTTGAGATCGCTGCGATCGGCGACCCGGGGCTGCGCGAATGGGTAGCGACGTGGCCCGACCGCCGCGGCGGTTATTCGCCCGTGTACAACGCGCTCGGTCTCGTGCGCCACGAGATTCCCGACGCGATCGTGACCGACTGCGACGGCCTCCTCCTCGACACCGAGGCGCTATGGACGGAGACGCAGCTCAAGGTTCTGTACGATGCGGGCGTGACGCCAACCGAAGAGGATCTCGGCGCGCTCATGGGCACGACCCTTGAACAGACCGCCGAAATTCTCGGCGGCATGACGGGCCAGGAACCGGCTCGCGTCGAGCAGATCGTTACCGACGACTTCCAGTCGCGACTCGGAGCCAATGTGCCGACCATGCCGGGCGCGCGCGAATTCCTCGAACTTGCCGCGACCAAGGTGCCGATCGCGGTCGCCTCGAACTCGTGGCACGAGATTCTCGAGAAGAAACTCACGGCCGCTGGGCTCCTCGGGTATTTTGAGAGCCTTCAAAGCTCGAGTACCGTCGGAAGCCCCAAGCCCGCCCCGGACATGTACGAGGCTGGCGCGAAAGCCCTCGGGTGCGAGCCCTCGCGGTGCCTCGCCTTCGAGGATTCCCCCCTTGGGGCGCGCGCGGCGAAAGCGGCGGGTATGACCCTCATCGGGATTCCCTCGACGGGGCAACCGATCGACGTGGCCGATTTAACGCTCTCCTCGCTGAGCGATCCCGACCTCCTCGCGTGGGTGAAGAGCTGGCCGAACCGAAAGCAGGACTGACATGACGAGCGAGAACTTTCGCGAAAATGCACGCCCCCACGCGTCCGAGTTGCTCGGCCGCGGGTGGCTCAACACCGGCGGGGTCGACCTGAGCCTCGAGGATCTTCACGGCAAGATCGTGGTCCTCGATTTTTGGACGTTCTGTTGCGTGAACTGCCTGCACGTGCTCGACGAGCTGCGACCGCTTGAGCAGAAGTGGTCGCAAGAGGTTGTCGTGATCGGTGTGCACTCGCCGAAATTCTCGTTCGAGCGCGACCACGACGCACTCGTCGCCAACATCGAACGCTACGGCGTCGAACATCCCGTTCTCGACGACCCCGACCTACGCACGTGGAGCGAGTACGGCGCGAAGGCCTGGCCGACCCTCATGGTCCTCGACACGCACGGGCGCATCGCCGCGTCGATGTCCGGCGAGGGCCACGCGGCGAATCTCGACTCGACCATCGCGAGGCTCGTGAGCGAGGGGGAGTCCGACGGCACCCTCGTGCGCGGTGATGCCCCTACTGTTCTCGAGCAATCCGAACTCCACACACTGCGTTTCCCCTCGAAAGGCGGGCTTTTGCCCGACGGTCGCATCGTTGTGAGCGACGCGGGGCAAAACCGTATCGTCGTGTTCGAAGCCGACGGCGTGAGCGTCGACGAGGCAATCGGCACGGGCGTGCGCGGCTGGGCCGACGGTGATGCAGGCGAGGCGCAGTTCTCGCAGCCGAACGGCATCGCCGTCCTTCCACCCGAAGTTGCCGACCAAGTGGGCTACGACCTCGTGATTGCGGATACCGGCAATCACCGCCTGCGCGGTGTGCAGCTCGGCAGGCGTCGGCTCCTGCGCTCCCGGATCGAAAGCCACGTGTTCACCCTCGCCGGGAACGGCGAGCAGTGGATGCAGGGGCAGAGCCTTCCCACGGGGGTGGGCACTCCGATCCAGTTCGCCCTCTCGACACCGTGGGATGTCGAATGGGACGACGTATCCGGGCAGATCATCATCGCGATGGCGGGAATCCACCAGATGTGGACCTACCGGCCGGCGGCGCTCAACGACGACGGCGAGTTCGTTGACGAAGGCGCGCTCGCGGTTCTCGCGGGAACGACCCAGGAGGGCCTCGTAGACGGCGCTCTCGTGCGCTCGTGGTGGGCACAGCCCTCGGGCGTCACGGTCGACGCCAACGGGACCGTGTTCGTTGCCGACGCCGAAACGAGTGCGGTGCGCGTGATTGCCGCGGATCGCAGCGAGGTCACGACTCTCGTGGGAGAGGGCCTCTTCGATTTTGGTCACGTCGACGGTCCTCTCGACAAGGCCCGCCTGCAGCACCCCCTCGGCATTACGGTCCTCGCCGATGGCCGCCTCGCGGTCGCCGACACCTATAACGGCGCGGTGCGGATCATCGACCCGATTCACGACTCGGTCGTCACCGTTGCGACCGGACTTTCGGAGCCGAGCGACCTCATCGTTGTCGACCCAATCGATGGGCTCGCGCAGCTCATCGTCGTTGAATCCGGCGCGCACAAGCTCACGTGGGTGTCCATTTCGCCCGCTGCCGAGCAGATAATCGACGAGGGCCCGCAGCAGACCGAACGCCCCGCGACAGCGGTCTCGAACGCCGGCCCACTCACGGTCACCGTCGCGTTTACGCCGCCCGAGGGCCACAAGCTCGACGACTCCTTCGGCCCGGCAGTCCAGGTGAGCGTCTCGACGACACCGCCGGCGATGCTCGTGAGCGGAGGAGGGACCTCGAGCGAACTCGAGCGCGAGATTGAGCTCGACCCGAACTACAGCGAAGGCGTCATTCACGTCAGTGCGCGCGCTGCCTCGTGCGACGCCGACCCGAGCGTAGAGTTCCCCGCGTGCCACATGCACCAGCAAGACTGGGGCGTGCCGATCACGCTGACCGAGGAGGGCACGCGCGCGCTCGTCCTCTCGCTTCTCGCATGAGCGCCTTCGCCTTGGGGGCCGACACCGCCTGGATGCTTGTTGCGGCCGGGGTCCTCTCGCTCGTAGCCCTCGCCCACCCGTGGTTCTGGATCGCGCGCGGTAGAGCCGGCGTCGATGATCGCGCGCCGCGGATCGGCACGCTCGTGACGGCAGCCTCGCATTCGGCTCTGTGGGGCGGGATCGGCGCGGGAATCCTCGTGGCCCTTGCCCCCGGCGATGCCGGTGATCGGGTGTTGCGCGGCGGTTCCGTTTTCTTTGGCAGCATCCTCGCGGTCGCCGTGGCGGCCCTCGGTGCGCTGCTCGTCGCGCGTGCGAATGTCGATGGCCTCGATCCGGACGCCACTGATGAACCGCGAAAGCCACGTCTTTCTGCGGCGAGAGCCCTGCCCGGGAGCGTGCGAGGAATCGGCGTGGGCGCCGCAACGCTCATGCTCATTGCCCTCATCGTGGTGAAGCATGCCGATGCGGGGCCGCTCCTTCTCCTCGTCGCGCTCGGCCTCGCGATCGGTGGGGCGTCGCTGCGCTCGGGCGTGGCACTCTCCTCACTGGGGGAGACCGGTGCACGGATTGACGTTGGCACGCTTGAGCAGTCTCGAGACCGGGACGATCTCTCGCTCGAGCGCCTGTCACCGCCGCTCGCGCGAGGTCCGCTGCGCGCGGTCGATTCGGCTGCGCTCGCGGCTCTCCTCGCGGGCGCCATCATGACGCTCGGTGCGCCCATCGTGGGGCTCGCCGGTCTCGTTTCCGCCATTGTGCTCGCGTGCGGTGCGCTCGTCGCCCTGATTGGCTCTGCTTTTGTGCCCGCTGGATCGACGCGCTCCTCGCGCTTCGTGAGCGCCGGGCTCACGGGGGTCATTCCGCTCGCTCTCGTCGGCTCTGTTCTCTCCCTGTGGCTGCCCACTCGCTACGCGAATCTGCGCATGGCCGAAGTGGGGCTCGGGAACTTTAACGACCCGTTGCTTGTGTCGCTTTTCGTTAACTCGGATACCCAGCAGGCACCCGCGTCTGTCGCGCGCGACGAGGTCGAACCGCTGCTTGAGAAAATCGCTGCGCAGTTCTCCGGCTTCTACGCGAACGTGGGCGACGCCCCCGAAGCGCAAAGCGTTGCCGACACGATCATGCTGCACGCGATCAATCCCTCGTTCGTGACGGGCCTCGCGCTCGTCATTGGAGGCGCACTCGCCCTCCTTGCGGGCCTTGCGATCGTGTGGCCGCACGTGCGAACCGAGACCGCCATGGCAGCAGGCCCCTCCCGCGGGATGGTCGCCGCTCGCTTCGGGCGTATCAGTCCGTCGTCGGTGGGTCTCGGCTCCAGTCGCGCACTCGCGCTGCTCGCCATCGCCGCTCTGCTCGGTATCGCAGCGGCGTGGGGTCTTGCGACTGCCGCCGCCGGCATCGCCTACCTCGGCTACTACCTTCTCGCGCTCGCTGCGGCGGGAGCCGCGGCCGTGTGGGGCGGCTTCTCGGCGATCGCGGGCGCTGGGTATTCTCGCGACGCCGCCGTTGAGGTGCGCGACGGTGACGCTGCGGAGCAGTCCTCTCACGAGGCGCTCGCGGGCGCTGTTCTCGCGCTGCTCTCGAGTGTTGCTGCCCTCCCGCTCGTGGCACCGATTGCGGGAGCGATGCGCGCGGCGCCGCAGCAGGGTGCGCTGTGGGCCGACAGGCAGCTGCGCGCATTGAGCATTGATTCGCCAACGGTCGTTCTTGGTTTCGCGTTCGGTGTTGTGGCCGTTCTGGCCGTGGTGGCGTTCATCGCGACGCCGACGCGCGCCGTTCTTGCCAATGCCGTGACTGAGGCGCGCATTGCGCTTGCCGAACAATCGAGCGCTCGAGGTTCATCCGACGGCTCCGATGATTGTGGCGACGAGGTGCTCTTTGAGGGGCTCGAGAGCGCGCTTCGGCGCACGTCAGCGATCGTGGTGATGTGTGCGCTGCTCGCTCCGGCCGTATGTGGCTTCGGGATCGGAGCGGCATCGCTGCCCGCCTTTGCCGTCGGGGTTCTCGTCGCGTCGGGCTGCGTAGCATCTGTCGCGCACGCGCGCGTCGCCTCGAGCGAGGCGGCCCTCGCGCGGGTTGAGTCAGGGGTGGCCGGCGGCACCGCGTCGCTTGCCTACTCGTCTGTGCTCACCGAAGTATCGGAGGCCCGGGCTCGGGTGGCGCTCACGTCTTCACTTGCCGGCGCGTCTGGCTTCGGTGCCATCGCGGTGCTCATGACACTCGCTGCCGCGCCCGCAGTCGTGTCCCTCACGGGAGATGAGGGGACGCATCCTCTCGTGCGGGTCATCATCGTGGTCGCGGCCCTCATGGTGCTCGTCGTCCCGATCGTGCTGTCGCGGGGCCTCGAGCAGGTTGATCTCGCCGACAATCTGAGAGAAGCGAACGATAGCGCTGATCGAGAGTCCCGCGCCTCGAACACGGCGCGCGAGAAGGCTTCGACTGCGACGGAAGTCGACGACCTTGGCGATACCATTTTTGATGCGCCCGAGGCCCCGAAGAAGAAACGCGGGCGTCAACGGAAGTAGAGCCGAGTTGCGCAGGTGCGAGCTTCCCGCGTCGAGAAAAGACCGGTGCTGGACGTTCTCATACCTTTCGTCTCAAACGCACAGCACCGGTTGTGCTCCCCTCGGTGAGCTCAGTGATGGGGCACGGGTCTACTGCCATTCGGCCGTATCGGGATCGACTCCGTGTTCTCGAGCGTTCGCGTCGATCGCGTCCTTGAGCCATTCCGCCATACCCGCTTGACGCGACTCGAACCGGTCGCGAAAGCGTGAGTCCTCCACATACCCTCTCGCGATCAGAACATGTTTGGCGGGTGTGACGTCGTACCAGGTCAGTGCCCTGCGGTACTCATCGGCGAGGGCAATGGCTTCGGCGCTTCGCGGATCCACATCGCGCTGAATAGCTGAGACGATTTTCTCTTCAACAGCATCGATTCGAGCCTTGTCACTCTCGAGGTCTTCAGCGGTTTGGGATTCTTGGTATTGCCGAGAAGCTGCCCAATCGTCGGTGTGCCCCCACTTGTTCCTAGCCTCGTTGTCCCACTCGGGATTCCAATCCTTCCCCAGAATTTCTGCGCGTTGCTCGGGGGTAAGTTTCTCTCCCATGTCAATCCTTTCGATCAGTGAATCCACTGCCCGCAGCATGCGGTGCAGGTGATCGACTTTGCCCAGCAGTACCTCGCGCTGCTGTACTAGCCGTTCCCGCTCCGAGGGAACCTCACAAGCCGTTGCAGCATCTGCATGAGTCGCTGCCCGCCTTGAATCGTGCGAGACGAGAAGTTCGCGAACCTCCGCGAGTGACATCCCGGTTTCCCGGTAGATGAGTACTTCGTGGAGTCGTTCGAGATCTCGCTCGCTGTAGAGGCGATACCCCGCCCGGGACCGTCCGCTTGGGGTCACCACAGCGATTTCGTCCCAGTAGTGAAGAGTTCGCACACTCACCCCAATGAGTGCGGCGGTTTCGCCGACAGTGAGGTCTCGATGCGAGCGTGGGTTTGGGTCGAAAGCGTTGGCCATGTCGTTCACGCTACCGATGCTGGTGCCTCACGCCACGTCAGGGTCAAGTCGATTTCGCGAAGACTTCGTGAACTGGGTGGACGTGGGTGGCGTCAGCCGTGTGCGAGACCGACAGCGTTGTTTGACTCGAGGCAGTGCCGGTCCGATCGCACGGTCACGGGGGAGTGGCGGAGGGCGAGGCTAGTCGAGCAGTCCCTCTTCGCGTGCCCGCGCGAGCGCCGCCGTTCTGCTCGACACCCCGAGCTTTCCGTAAAGCCGCGCGAGGTGAGTCTTGATGGTGGTGGGGGAGAGGAACAGTTCCTCGCTAATCTCGCGATTGCTCAAACCGCGATCGAGCGCATTGAGCACGTCCCTTTCCCGGCCCGTGAGCGTGATGCGGTCCTTGCGCATCTCGCGCAGGAGCTTGCCCGCAACGACGGGTGCGAGCACCACCTCGCCGCTTGCGGCACGCTGAACGGCGCTCGTGAGGTCGGCTGGCGCGGAGTCTTTCAAGAGGTACCCCTGGGCGCCGGCCTCGACGGCGGCGAGAATCTCGGAATCGTCGTCGTAATTGGTGAGAACGAGAATCCGCGGGTGATCCCCCCGGGCGCGAATAGCGCGAATCGCCTCCACGCCGCTCATACCGCCGTCGGCGAATCGAAGATCCATGGTCACGAGGTCCACGTCGCCCTCGCTGGCTCTTTTGACTGCCTCTTCAGCGCTGGGGGCTTCGGCGACGACGGTGAAGTCCTCGTGGCTTTCAAACACGGCGCGCAGCCCCGCACGCACCACGGGGTGGTCGTCGGCGATGAGGATGGAAATCATGCGTGCGCTCCTTGAAGGGTTGGAGAGGTGGAGTGTGTAGCGTTCTGGAACTCGGGGGCGGGTGTCACGAGGCTGGAGCGGACTCGGTCAGGGCCGACGGTGCCTGGGACACGGGGATCGTCACGCTTATGAGCGTGCCCTCCCCGGGCGAGGCGATGATCGCGGCATTCCCGCCGAGTTCACGCGAGCGTTGCACAACGAAACCCAGCCCGTAGCCGCCACTATCGCCACTCCGGCCGAGCAGCGCCTCGTCCACGTCGAAGCCGCGGCCGTCGTCTTCGATATCGACATGCAGCTCGCCACCGTCAGCGTAGGCGCGAACCTCGATGCGTGAGGCGCGCGCGTGGTCGAGGGCGTTGGCGAGCGACGATTGGACAATACGCACAAGACTCGTCGCTGTCGTCATGTCGAGCTCCGGCAAGTCCTGAGAGACATGGCATTCGATGACCGGGACTGCTTCACCGGGAACGGCGACCACTCTGGACCGAGCGGTGTCAACAACACGGGTGAGAGCCGTCTCGAGGCGCGCGGGTCCCGATTCGTGTGGCGTGAGGTGGGAGATCGCGCTGCGAAGCTCGCTCAGGGCTTCCGAGGTGGCGTCGGAAGCGGAACGTACGTGATCGAGCGCAAGCGACGCCTCACCCGAACCGAGTGCCTCGTCCGCGAGCCCGAGTCGCAAGATGACGCTCGAGAGTGACTGGGCCGTGGTGTCGTGGAGGTCGCGACCAAGCCGCTCGCGCTCGGTTATACGTGCTTTTGCGCGTTCGGACTCGACGAGCTGGTCTTGGGCGCTTCGGAGTTGTGCGATGACGGTATTTTTCTGAAGTGCCTCGAAGCGCATCGCGCGGTACATGTGCATGAACGCGAGCATAAGCACGGCGATGAGGAGCGGCCCCACGACAGTGCCCGTCGAGGCGCCATGGTGGAAAACCTGTCCCGCGATCGTAAAAGCAGTAAGGCCGAGCGTTACGAAAGCTCCGATGTGCTCAGGCAGAAGCCACTGGGCGATGCCGATAAGTGCAAAGAGGAAGTAGGTCGCGTGGGGTGTTTCTGCAATGACCATCGCCCATGCCGAGGCGAGCACTGCCACGTACACGAGGGGACGCCACGAAAAAACTGATGATGGCTCCGCACTAATGTCGCCAACGCGCACGAGCCACGCGCCGCCTCCGAGCATCACAAAGAGCGTCACGAGGCTGAAGATCACGACGCTCGTGGTGTGTGGCGCCGCAGTGAGAGTGCTTTCGAAGACGGGGATCGCAAGGAGAACACATGCGAGTGCGGCTGCCCCCACGACGTGTGAGGTGCGGGCTGAAGTGGGCATGTCTTCGATCCTAATTCCCGCACCCGAAGAGCTGTTCCTCCAAAAGGATGAACGAAGAAGGTACCGCCGGGAGGTACCGGGGGAGAGGCCCGGATCGGCACAGTGGAGACATCATCAATCGTGCATAAGGAGTTCGCCTCATGTTTCTTGCCATCCGCGACCTACGCTTCGCGAAGGGCCGTTTCTCCCTCATCGTCGCCGTCGTGTCCCTCATGACGTTCCTCGTGACATTCCTGGCCGGCCTCACCGGCGGCCTCGCGATGCAGAACATCTCGGCGATTCTCTCGTTGAATCCCGACAAGGTCGTCCTGTCGGTCGACGAGGGTGAGAAGGAAGAGTTCGCGAACTCGACCATCACCGAGGAGCAGTACACGGCCTGGGCTGACAAGGCCGGAAAGGACGCCGTCACCCCGCTCGGCATCTCGAGCGCACTGCTCGATACAGGCGAGAAGACCGAGTCGGTCGTCCTCATGGCCGAGCCGTTCGGCAAGGACTCCCGCGTCCCCGAGGCCGGCAAGCTCGTGCTTAGCGAGACCACTGCCGAATCCCTCGGAGTGAAAGCCGGCGACACCCTCGACGTTTCGGGTGAGACCCTCACCGTCTCACGCGTGCTCAAGGATGAGTTCCATTCACACCGCCCGGTCGCCTTCGCTGACCTGACCACGTGGCACGACTACCTCGAGCGCACCCATCAGCCGCAGGATTACGCGACCGCACTTCTCGTGGGGGAGGGAGGGTCCGACGCTTCCTCGGCTCTCACTGATTCCGAGGTCAAGACCCTCGATAGCGATCAGTCCACGACCACGAAGTCGCTTCTCCCGTCGCTTCTCGCGATTGGCTCGTTCCGCTCAGAAATCGGCTCGCTCGCGATGATGATCGCTCTCCTCGTCGTGATCTCGACGCTCGTGATCGGCGTGTTCTTCCTCGTGTGGTCGATGCAGCGTCAGCGCGATATCGCCGTGCTCAAGGCGATCGGCGCGCGCACGAGCTGGCTCGCGAGCGACTCGCTGTGGCAGGCGCTCATCGTGCTCGGCATCGGTTCGCTCATCGGCGTTGGTCTCACCGCTGGTCTGGGCGTTCTCGTCGCCAACGCGATGCCGTTTGTCATGAACGTTGCGACGCTCGTGGGCGTCCCCATCCTCATGCTTCTCGCGGGTCTCGTGGGCTCGCTCGTGTCGGTCCGCACGATCACGAAGGTGGATCCGACGAAGGCCCTGCAAGCGTCGGCGGCCTAGCCACTCCGGAAGACTCCGCGCCCCTCACACTTTGATGAAAAGGACACAGCCATGCTGAACCTCAACGACATCACCCTCACCTACCCCGATGGCGGCTCGAACGTCACCGCAATCAACCACGCGAACCTCACCGTGAACCCCGGTGAGTTCGCCGCCGTGACCGGCCCCTCCGGTTCGGGCAAGTCGAGCCTGCTGTCGGTCGCCGCGACCCTCACGAGCCCCGATTCGGGAAGCGTGGCAATCGCCGGTATCGAAACAACAACGCTTAACCAAAAGCACAAAAGCGAGGTGCGCCGCGACCACATCGGCATCGTGTTTCAGTCGCCGAACCTCATCCCGTCGCTCACCGTTGCCGAGCAGCTCGAAATCGTCGCACGTCTCGGTGCGGGTACCTTGAAGCGCGTCTCGAAGAAGGAACGCCAAGAGCGCATCGAGGCGGCGCTCGATGCCGTGGGCATGCTCGACCGCGCGCATCACCGCCCGGGCGCCCTCTCCGGTGGTCAGCGCCAGAGGGTCAACATTGCCCGCGCGATCATCCACCAGCCCGAGGTTCTGCTCGTGGATGAGCCGACGAGTGCCCTTGACCAGGAGCGCTCCAAAGCGATCATCGAACTGCTCGCGGAGACCACCCGCAAGCGCGAGCTCGCGACGGTCGTCGTGACCCACGCGCAAGAGCAGCTCGAAGAGTTCGACTCCGTTTATCGCATGGTGGACGGCGTTCTTTCGCGCGAGCGAACCTGAATTCCCGAGGGTTTGTGGGGGTTATTCCGGTCGTGAAGGCTGAGATAACCCCCGCAACGTCTATGCAATTCGGTGAAAGTGGAGCGGGTGACGGGAATCGAACCCGCGCTGTCAGCTTGGGAAGCTGAAGTTCTACCATTGAACTACACCCGCGAATGTGCCTCCCCAGTGTAGCCGCCGCGCGGCGCACCTCCAAACCGGCGTGAGGGAAGCGACCACGCGTTAAGATAGAGGCGTGCTTCTCAGTGATCGTGATATTCGCGCGGAAATCGAGGCGGGCCGCATCGGCATCGCCCCCTTTGGTGACGAGTTTATTCAGCCCGCGTCAGTGGACGTGCGGATCGATCGATTCTTTCGACTCTTCGACAACCACAAGTACGCGATGATCGACCCTGCGAAGGAGCAGGCAGAGCTCACGCGGCTCGTGGAAGTTGATCCCGACCAGCCCTACATGCTGCATCCGGGCGAATTCGTTCTCGCCTCGACGTACGAGACGGTGAGCCTTCCAAACGATATTGCGGCGCGCCTCGAGGGGAAGTCGAGCCTCGGCCGCCTCGGGCTGCTCACGCACTCCACGGCGGGCTTTATCGATCCGGGGTTCGAGGGGCACATCACCCTCGAACTGTCGAATATGGCAACCCTCCCGGTTGCGCTGTGGCCGGGCATGAAGATCGGCCAGCTGTGTTTCTTCCGGCTTAGTAGCGAGGCAGAGAGCCCGTACGGCTCGGAGGGGAACCTCAACAGGTACAGGGGTCAAAGGGGTCCGACGGCTTCCCGCTCCTACATGAACTTTCACCGCACGCAGATCCCCGCAACCCCCTTGGAGGAGACCCCGTGACGCACACCCTTGTTCTCGACCGGAGCTACGGGCTCGATGATCTCTTCGCGCTCACGCTCAACCGTTACCCGCTCGCGCGGAAGAAGAAGAAAACGATCCGGGTCAGTGACACGACTTCGCTTGTGTGGAACCCTTCGGCGAACGAAGCAACGATCGAGGTTCCCATGCATCGCGATGGCGGACCTTCGGAGATTCCCGATGGATTCGGCTTCGATACGGCCTTCCCGAACGGCGTTCCCGCCGGTGAGGAGCGCGAGATTCTCGAGTTCGCGCTCAACGCGGTGCGTCGCCTCGGCGGGAAAGTCGTGACCGACACTGGCCACGAGCTCGCCCCGCATCAGTTCATGCAGCCGAGCCTCCACGTGATTGCCGCGTATGAGCTCGCGCCGAAGGACCTGCTCGAGATCGTGCAGAAAATCGTGAAGGAGTCGGAGCTTGTGGGAGAGACCGAGGGCTTCCCGTACATGATCTCGGCCCCGATTTTCGCGCACGCCGACCTCGTGGTCGAAGCGACGACGCTCGAGGAAGATATCCCCGCGATTGAGCACGTCGAATGGGTCAAGGAAGGCGCGGCGCTGTACACGGTGGCCTATCGCCCCGACGATCCCTCGAGCCTCGTTGCCGAAAACCCGGAGAAGCCGCAAATTCGTGAATGGCGTGAGGCTTACCTCGGGTGCAGCGCCGTGGCGCGCGCAATTTGGGACGAGACCGGCGGGTTCGTGCTCGACTACGAGAATTTCCTCGTGAACCCGAACGAGCTCTTCTAACAGCCTTCGCCAAGCACTTCACGCGAGCGAGGGTCTGGTTGACGCTGGAGGCGTGCATCCCGTGACGTGGGATGAACGTATGGCGAGCCCTGCTCGGTTGATAGAATTAAGCGTCCCCGCACCGTAGTCACGAGGACGGAACTACCTGCATGATTATCGCCATCGCCGCGCATTTCGCGATGGCACTTGCGGCGCCCTTTTTCGTGAAGTGGTGGAAACAAAAAGCGTTCCTACCGATCGCTCTCGTTCCCGCGGGAACCGCCGCGTACCTGCTCGCGCACTCACCTGCCGCCCTCGCCGAGGCGCCCCTCGTCGAGTCTCACCCGTGGATTCCCCAGTTCAGCATCACTCTGAGCTTCGCACTCGATCCGCTCGCGTGGCTGTTCGTCCTCATCGTTTCGGGTATCGGAACGGTCATCATGCTGTACTGCTCGCGGTACTTCAAGGAAACGGAGCCGTCGCTCGCCCGTTTCGCGGGCGTGTTCACGGCGTTCTCCGGGGCGATGCTCGGGCTTGTGCTCGCCGACGACGCGATGATGCTGTTCGTGTTTTGGGAGCTCACGACCGTGTTCTCCTACCTGCTCATCGGCCATTACGTCACGAAGCAGGCCTCGCGTCGCGCGGCGATCAACGCGCTCATTTCTACGACCGCGGGCGGCCTCGCCCTCATGATCGGACTCCTCATGCTCGGTGTCGAAGCCGGCAGCATGCGAATCTCCGAGATCCTCACGTCGCCCGCGTTCGCCGCAGTCTCCCCGTACCTCGTTGTGGCCCTCGTGCTCGTGCTAATCGGTGCGGCTACGAAATCGGCACTTGCTCCCGGGCACTTCTGGCTCCCCGGTGCAATGGCCGCCCCCACGCCAGTGTCGGCGTATCTTCACGCCGCGGCGATGGTGAAGGGGGGAATCTATGTTCTCTTGAGGTTCGCCCCGCTCCTGGCAACCGTCGGACCCCTCACGATTACAGTTTCCGCGCTCGGTGCCGCGACCATGCTGCTCGGTGGGTGGCGCGCCCTTAGGCAAACCGATATCAAGCTGCTGCTCGCGTACGGCACCGTGTCCCAGCTTGGATTCATGGCGTCGATCGCGGCCGTCGCAACGCGCGAGGCGGTGTTTGCCGCAGCCATGCTCACCCTCGCACACGCGCTCTTCAAGGCGCCGCTGTTCATGAGCGTCGGCGTCGTGGACAAGTGCTACGGCACTCGCGACCTGCGCGAACTTAGCGGAGTGTTCAAGGACCTGCCGATTATCGGGATCGTCGCCTTCGTGAGCGCGGCCTCTATGGCGGCGATGCCGCCGCTGTTTGGATTCGTCGCAAAGGAAGCGGTGTTCTACACCTTCGCCGAGGGTGAGCCGTGGGCTCGTGCGATCCTCGCGGCGACCGTCGCGGGATCCGTGCTGACAGTCGCGTATTCCTGCCGCTTTTTCTTCCACATGTTTCCCGGTAAGGGCGGGGCTCCGCACAAGCAACCCACGCTGCGATTCCAGCTCATCCCAGCGATCGTCGCGGCCGCGAGCCTTTCCGCTCTCGCGCTCACTCCTCAGCTTGAGGCGCTCGCGACGCTCATCGCGGGCGGCCCCGGCGCCGCCGTGGGGGAGGTCGGTCACCTCGCCGTCGTTCCCGATTACGTGTCGCTCCCGCTCATCTGCTCGCTCCTCGCACTTACCCTCGGTGCCGCCCTCGCGGTTTGGCACGCACCGTTTGAGCGCTTCCAGAAGGCCGTGAGCCCTCAGCGCACAGCGCTTGGGCGATGGTGCGATGCGGAGCGCCTGTTCCGCGCTTCCATGCGCCAGGTGGACTCGCTCGCCGTGCGCACCACCGCCTTCTTCCAGCGCGGCTCGCTTCCGGTGCACCTCGGCGCGATCTTCCTCGTGTTCGTCGTGATGCTCGGTGGCGCACTCGGCTTTACCGGCAAGCACCCGGACACGGTCGTCCTGTTCGTGCATCCCGCAGAGTTTGCCGTGGTCGGCTTCGCGGCGTTCGCAGCGCTCGGCGCGGCGCGCGCCCGTCGCCGGCTGAGGGCCGCGCTGCTGATTTCCGGAACGGGCTTCGGCGTCGCGCTCCTGTTCATGATGTACGGCGCCCCCGATGTCGCCGCGACCCAGCTCTTCGTTGAGACGATGATGACCGTCGTGCTCATCCTCGTGCTGCGACGCCTGCCGGCGCACTTCTCGATTCGCCCGCGCCGCTTCGACCAAGTCGCGCGCTGGTCGATCGCGATCTGCACGGCCATCGTGATCGTCACCGTTTTCGCGTATGCGGCGGGTGCACGCCTCACCGCCCCGGTTGGCCCTGAGCTCATCGAGGCCGGCTACGAGATCGGCAAGGGACACAACGCGGTCAACGTCACTCTCGTCGACGCGCGCGTGTGGGACACCATGGGTGAGATCGCCGTCGTCCTCGTCGTTGCCTCAGGAATCGCCTCCCTCATCTTCGTGCAAAAGCGTGAGCAGCAAATCGTGCGCGTAGGGGACCTCGAGGGAGAGCTCTCGATCTGGCGACGAGCGTCCGACGCCTCCATCCCCGAAAACACGCTTCGGTTCCACAACGAGAGCGGGGACCTCGAGGGCAATCGCGGCTCCACGTGGCTGCTGGCGAGCCGCACCCTGGCCCCCGAACGCCGCATGGTCGTCCTCGAAGTCATCACGCGCCTCACGTTCCCGATGCTCATGGTGTTGAGCATCTACCTGCTGTGTGCGGGCCATAACTTCCCCGGTGGCGGATTCGCCGGTGGGCTGGTTGCGGGCCTCGCGATTACGCTTCGCTATCTCGCCGGCGGCCGCTACGAACTCAACGAGGCTGCGCCCGTGCAGGCCGGGGCGCTCCTTGGCATTGGCATGGTGCTCGCTCTCTTCACGGGCATCTCACCGCTCCTCTTCGGCGGCACGGTGTTCCAAAGCTACGTGTGGATCGGGCACCTCCCCGTTCTCGGCGAGATCGAACTCGCGAGCGCACTCATCTTCGATATCGGCGTGTACTTGATCGTCGTGGGCCTCGCCCTCGACGTCTTGCGCACGCTTGGCGAGCAGATCGACCGGCATCAGGAGGCGGAACTCGATGCACGTTAGCCTCCTCATTCTCGTTCTCGCGGCAGTCCTGATCGCGAGCGGAATCTACATGCTGCTCGAACGCACCCTCTCGCGCATCATCATGGGCGCGGTCCTCGCGGGCAACGGCATCAACCTGCTGTTTCTCCTCGCGATCGGGACCCCCGGAACGCCGCCATTCGATGGCTCGGGCGCACTCGAGGCCATGAGCGACCCGCTGCCCATGGCGATGGTGCTCACCGCGATCGTCATCTCTCTCGCCCTCACGGGCTTCGGCATGGCGCTCTCCTACCGCTCGTGGCAGCTATTCGGCCACGACGAGGTTCCCGACGACGTCGAGGACCTCCGCGTCGCCGACCGCTCGCGCAGGCTCGTCGAACGTCACCGCCACGAGGTCATCGAGAAGGTCGGCTTCGAAGCCGACGAGCGACGCAAGGAACGCGAACACGCCCGCTTGGAGGAAGAGGCCGAAAAGGCACGCGCGAACGCGCGCGAGGATGCGGACGACGATATTTCCGACGACTTTACGTCCGACGAAGAAGTCGAACAGAGCCCTACAGAAAGCGACAGCGACGAGGAGGAGACGCCATGAGCCCCGAGATTCTCCTCGCCGCGCCCGTGATGCTCCCGCTCCTCGGCGCCGCCGTCGCTCTCCTCACGCGTCACCGCGCTGGACTCCAACTCATCGTCACGATCGGCACCCTCAGCGTCAACCTCGTGATCGCGGCGCTCCTCATGTACTGGATCAACGAGAACAGCATCCTCGTGCTCCAGATTGGCAAATGGACGCCCACGCTCGGCATCGTGCTCGTTGCCGACAGACTCACGGGCCTCATGCTTTTAGTCTCGTCCTTCGTGACCCTCGCCGTGCTCATTTACGCGAGCGCTCAAACGATCTCCGAGCACATCGAATCCACCCCCATTGCGATCTTCCACCCCTCCTACCTCCTGCTCGTCGCGGGAGTCTCGAACGCGTTCCTCGCGGGCGACCTCTTCAACATGTACGTGGGCTTCGAGATCCTGCTCGCCGCGTCATTCGTGCTGCTGACGCTCGGGGGATCCGCAAGCAGGGTTCGAGCCGCGACGACATACGTGATCGTGTCGATGGTGAGCTCCATGCTGTTTCTCGTGGGAATCGCCAGTTGCTATGCAGCCGTCGGAACCGTGAACCTCGCGGAGATTGCCGCGCGCATGGACCACGTGGACCACCATGTGCGCCTGCTCATCGAGTTCGTGCTGCTGATCGCGTTCGGGCTCAAGGCGGCGATCTTCCCGCTGTCGGCCTGGCTGCCCGACTCCTACCCGACGGCGCCCGCCCCCGTGACGGCTGTGTTCGCGGGACTGCTGACCAAGGTGGGGATCTACGCGATCATTCGCCTTGAAACCCTCATGTTCCCCGAGTCGGAGATCTCGACGGTCCTCCTGGTCGCGGCCGGTTTTAGCCTTGTGATCGGCATCCTCGGGGCAATCGCCCAAACTGACCTCAAGCGTGTGCTGTCGTTTACGCTCGTCAGCCATATGGGCTACATGATGTTTGGCATCGGGATTTCCTCGCAGATCTCCATGACGGCAACCGTGTTCTACGTTGCCCACCACATCACCGTGCAGTCCACGCTGTTCCTCGCGGCTGGACTCATCGAGCACGTGGGAGGAACAACGAATCTCGCGAAGCTCGGTGGGCTCGCGAAGGCCGCGCCGTGGCTCGCGATCCTCTTCTTCGTGCCGGCCATGAACCTCGCGGGTGTGCCGCCTCTTAGCGGGTTCATCGGGAAAGTTGGCCTCATCATTGGCGGCATCCACCGCGGGAGCGCACTCGCGTGGATCCTCGTTGCGCTGAGTGTGATCACCTCGCTTCTGACCATGTACGCGATCGCGAAGGTGTGGAACCGCGCGTTCTGGCAGGAAACTCCCGAGCAGATCGTGGTGGAGAAGCCCGTCACGCCGCTGCTCATGAGCGGTTCGACCGCGGCGCTCGTCGCGTTCTCACTCGCCCTCACCGTGTTCGCCGGCCCCCTCATTGCGTACAGCGAAACGGCCGCGTCCTCGCTGCTTGAGCGAGCCCCCTACGTGAGTGCAGTGCTCGGTGACGACGCTGCCGATCGCCTCGTGTACAACATCGACGACGCCGGTGGAGGGCAGGTGGCGCCCGAATGACCCGCTTCACCGGTCGAATCCGCGACCTTCCATCGCACACGCTCGGCATCCTCGGAGGTGCCCTCGCGTGGTGCCTCCTGTGGGGAGAATTCAGTGTCCTGAGTGTCCTCGGCGGACTCCTCCTCGGCGCCCTCATCTACGTTATTTTCCCCGCGCCACCGCTGAGCCGCGAAGTCACCCTACGCCCCGTAAGCGCGCTCGTGTTTATCGCCGTTTTCGCGAAAGACCTCGTCGAGGGCAGCATCCAGGTGGCGCGCTTCGCGCTGCGCCCCTCCGGTAGCCCGGGCTCGAGCGTGATCGCCGTGCAGCTACGGTCACGAAGCGACCTGTTCCTGTCGTTCACGGGTATTCTCGCGACACTCATTCCCGGCTCGGTTGTCGTTGAGGCGCAGCGGGCCACGGGAACCCTGTTCTTCCACGCGATCGGCGTGACCACGAAAGAGCAGATCAAGGCGCAGCACGAGAGCATTCTTTGCCAAGAGGAACGCCTGCTGCGGGCCTTCGCCGCGCGCGACATCCTCGAAAGCGCCGGCTACGGGACGAGAAGGAGGCACGGCTGATGTTCGAGACGATTCTCCTGAGCGCCGCGATCGCGCTCGGCCTGATCTCGATCCCGATCGTCTACCGGATGATCGTGGGCCCCACCGTTCTCGACCGCGCCGTCGCGCTCGACATGCTCGTTGTGCAAGTCATCATGGGGCTCGCGCTCTACTCGGCATGGACCGCAACGACCTTCGCGATTATCCCCGCCCTCGCCCTCTCTGCGACGGCCTTCATTGGCACGCTCGCGCTCGCCCGCTTCGTGGCCCGCGCTGACGCCCCGGAGCGAAAGGACGCCGAGCAGTGAGCATCCCGGAGATTGTCGGCTCGATTCTCATCGTGATCGGCGTGCTCGTCGCCGCGATCGCGATGGTTGGTCTCATTCGCTTCAACGACGTTCTCTCGCGCATGCACGCGGCGTCCAAACCGCAAACCCTCGGCCTTGTGCTCGTGCTTGCGGGGGCCGCGATTGCCTCGCAGTCGTTGGCAATTGCGGGCATGCTGGCCCTCGTGCTCGCCGCTCAATTCCTGACCATGACAGCCTCGAGCGCGATGCTGGGTCGAGCCGCATTCCGCCGCGGCTTCCTCCTTGGAAGCGACTACGCCTTCGACGAACTCACGCCGCGACTGTCGATCGGTGGCGAAGGCGACGACGATGACGACGGCTTCATCGATCCTGAGGCGGATGCCCACCCCGATACCGAGACCGAGAACGCCCTTCCCTCGAACGTTCTCACGCACACGATGGGCCTTGAACTCGCCGGCCTCAAGGAATACTTCGACGAGGAAGAGATCAGCGAAGGCGACGAGGGCGACGCCGGTGCACACCCCCGCACGGGAGAGTACGGCGGAAAACAGTAGCGCCAGTAGGGCGGTGAAAGTTCCGACGGCTGCCGGGTTAACGAGGGAGCGGGGGGCGGCCCGGTGGCCACCCCCCGCTCCCTTACGCGTGGGAGTCGATAGTCCCTTAGAAGAGACCGATCGCGTTGCCGTCCTCATCGACGCCCATGCGCAGAGCCGCGGGCTCCTTCGGCAGGCCGGGCATGGTCATGACCGAACCGGTGAGGGCAACGACGAACCCAGCGCCGAGGCGGGGGATGAGGTCACGAACGTGGAGCACGTGGCCCTCGGGGGCGCCGAGCTTGGCCGGGTCGTCGCTGAACGAGTACTGGGTCTTCGCCATGCAGACGGGAAGCTTGTCCCAGCCGTTCTTCTTGAGGCGGCGAAGCGCAGCGGGGGCACCGTCGACGTACTGAACTTCGGAAGCACCGTAGACCTCTTTGGCGATGGTCTCGATGGCGTTTTCGACGCCGTCTTCGGTCTCGTAGAGGTGGTGGAAGTCGCCGGCCTCTTCGATCGCGGCGAGCACCTGGTCGGCGAGGTCGAGAGCGCCTTCGCCGCCCTTGGCCCACACCTCGGAGAGGGCTGCCTTGTAACCGTTCTCCTTGGCCCAGTCGAGAACGGCGTTGAGCTCGGTCTCGGTGTCCGACGGGAAGCGGTTGAGGGCGATCACGGGTTCGAGGCCGAACTTGCGGATGTTCTCGAGGTGCTTGCGGAGGTTCGAGGTGCCCTCGAGGGCCGCGTCGACGTTTTCGGTTTCGAGCTCGTCCTTCTTGACGCCGCCGTGCATCTTGAGTGCGCGCACGGTTGCGACGAGCACGACCGCGTCGGGCGAGAATCCGCCGAAGCGCGACTTGATGTCGAGGAACTTCTCGCCGCCGAGGTCCGAGCCGAAGCCGGCCTCGGTCACGGCGATTTCACCGAGCTCGCGGGCGAGGTTCGTCGCGATGATCGAGTTGCAGCCGTGCGCGATGTTGGCGAACGGGCCGCCGTGCACGAGGGCGGGCGTTCCGCCGAGGGTCTGCACGAGGTTCGGGTTGAGGGCGTCCTTGAGGAGCATCGTGATGGCGCCTTCGACCTTGAGGTCGGCGACGGTCACGGGCTTGCGATCGAACGTGTAGCCAACGACGATGCGCGAGATGCGCTCCTGGAGGTCCGCGAGGTCCGTCGCGAGGCAGAGGATCGCCATGATCTCCGAGGCAACGACGATGTCGAAGCCGTCTTCGCGGGGCATGCCCTGGGCGGGGCCGCCGAGGCCGACGACGATCGAGCGAAGTTCGCGGTCGTTGACGTCGAGGACGCGCTTCCACTGGATGCGGCGAGGATCAATGTTGAGGGGGTTGCCCTGGTGAATCGAGTTGTCGATGAGGGCCGCGAGGGTGTTGTTGGCGATCTGGATCGCGTGGAAGTCGCCCGTGAAGTGGAGGTTGATGTCTTCCATGGGGACGACCTGGGCGTAGCCGCCACCGGTCGCGCCGCCCTTGACGCCCATGACCGGGCCGAGGGACGGCTCACGCAGGGCCACGACGGTCTTCTTGCCCTTGAGGGAGAAGGCGTCGGAAAGGCCGACGGTCGTTGTCGACTTGCCTTCGCCGGCGGGGGTGGGCGAGAGGGCCGAGACGAGCACGAGCTTCGCCTTCGGCTTGTCGCTGCTGCGGTCGATCTTCTTCATGTCGACCTTGGCCTTGGTCCAGCCGTAGGGGATGAGGGCGTCGCTCGGAATACCGGCGGCCTCGGCGATCTCGGTGATCGGCTTGAGGGTATGTGCCTGGGCGATCTTGAGATCGGGGTTTTCGCTTGCCATGGGGCAAATCTCCTTTGATTCTTCTCGGTTCCTGCGGGGGCGTTCGTCCCTCACTGTGACCTAGCAAACGGGAAATTCCCTGAGCATGCCAACGTTTAATCGCCTCGCGCGGCATCCCGGTGCGCTCCCGTGACCGAAATTCCGGAAATATGGTGCGGTCGAGGGGGCATACAAAAATCCCCCGCCCGGTACGACCCGACGGGGGATTGCTGTGGCTCCGACGGGCGTCGATCCCGTGACCTCTCGATTTTCAGTCGAACGCTCTACCAACTGAGCTACAGAGCCGTATGTTCCAGAAGGAACAGCGAACAGCCTACCAGTGCACGCGAGCGCGTGCGAAATCGACGGGGGAGGGGGAGAGGTAAGACACGTTCGTTCGGGTGTGGGCGCAAACGGTGTGGGGCATGGGAAAACCCCCTCGATTCTTCGAGGGGGTTCGTCGCTTTTTGCGACCCTGACCGGGCTTGAACCGGCGACCTCCGCCGTGACAGGGCGGCACTCTAACCAACTGAGCTACAGGGCCTTTTTTGTCGTGCTCTCGCTTCGACTCGAATTACTTTACACACCCCGTGCACCAAATGCCACCTGAGAGCGGAGAGGCTCGTCACATTCGTGATTCCGCTGGTCGTCGCACGCTTGGCACAATGGATGGGGTGAGGAGCAGAGCACAGTCCGACGGTTCACCAGCCGCCTTCGATCTCGAGGCAATCGGCGCGAATCTCGCCTTCGCGAGTGTCGCTGCCGACCTCGCCGAGGCGATCGCGTCGCCCGGTGCGAGCGCGGTCGTCCAGGCGCCTCCGGGATCGGGCAAGACGACGCTCGTGCCGCCCATCGTTGCGAACGCTCTCGTGGGCGAGCAAGGCGCGGGTCGCGTGATAGTCACGCAGCCGCGGCGCGTCGCCGCGCGTGCCGGCGCATCCAGGCTTCGTGCCCTCGCCTCACAGACCACCCCGGCGCTCGCCGACCGCGTCGCCTATACGGTGCGCGGTGACTCTACGCTCACGCGCGACTCCCTCGTGGAGTTCGTGACACCGGGTGTCCTCGTGCGCCGTCTTCTCGCCGATCCCGAGCTCGCGGATGTGTCGGCGATTGTGCTCGACGAGGTGCATGAGCGCTCCCTTGAGTCAGATCTCGCGCTTGCCTTCGCGCTCGACGTGCGCGACCTGCGCGGAGATCTGAGGATTCTCGCGCTGTCGGCGACCCTCGATGCCGAGCGCTTCGCGGGCCTCATGGGGGAGGGCGTGCCAGGACCGGTGCCGGTGATCGACTCGCCAACGGCGCTATTTCCCGTCGCGACGCGACGAGAGCCCTTCGCCTCGCGCATGAACGAGCGCGGGGTCTCAAGGGAGTTCCTCGCACATGCCGCGCGGGTGGCGGTTGAGGCACTTGAGGAGCCGGGCGAGCTCGCGGATAGCGACGTTCTCGTGTTCCTGCCGGGGACATGGGAGGTCGAAAACGCGGCATCGGCGGCGCGGGATCTGCTCGCGCGTCGTGGCGCGCGGGTCGACGTCTGCGAGCTTCACGGCCGCATCGATGCGCGTGAACAGGATCGGATCGTGCGGGGCCGCGGAGCCGGCGAGCCGCGCAGGATCATCTTCTCCACGAACCTCGCCGAGTCGTCGCTCACCGTTCCGGGCGTGCGCATCGTCGTGGATTCGGGGCTGAGCCGCGAAGTGCGCCGCGATGCCGCGCGAAAGATGAGCGGCCTCGTGACCGTGACCGCCTCACGCGCGAGCATGGCGCAGCGCGCCGGTCGCGCGGGCCGACTCGGCCCCGGCCTTGCGATTCGCCTCTTCGACGACCTCGCCTACGCCGGCGCGCGAGACTTCACCCTCCCCGAGATTGCGAGCGCCGACCTCACCGATACGGCACTGCTCATGGCGGCATGGGGGACGCCCGGCGGTTCGGGTCTTCGCCTTCCCGATCCGCCCCCGGCGGACGCGCTCGGCGACGCCCACGAGACACTCCACGCCCTCGGAGCCCTCGACGCCAATGGTGCGCTCACGCCCCTCGGCCGCACGCTCGCCTCCATCCCCACCGACCCGCGGCTTGCCCGGGCGCTGCTCGCCTCAACACCGGTCGTAGGGTCCGACGCCGCCTCGCGCACGGTCGCAGCCCTGTCCCTTGAGGCGCCACTCCCGCTCGAGGGCCGCAGCATCGACGGCCCGCGCGCGAGCCGCGAGCGTCTCGCGAAAGAAACCGAGCGTTTCGCCCGCATCGCTCGCCGCCATGCAGGCGATGCACACCTCGACACGAATGGCGGACTGGAGGCGCTCGAAGCGCCGCACGATCCTGCGCACGCCGCCGGAATCGTCGTGGGCCTCGCCTACCCGGAGCGCCTCGCGCGGCGCGTCGACCCGGGAATCTACGAGTGCGCCGGCGGGACCCGCGCCGGTACGGACGAGACGAGTCTCGGCGACTGGATCGCGATTGCCGAGATGCAGCGATCGAACGCGAAGGCCGCCCGCGGCACGGGCGCGATCATCCGCTCGGCCGCACCCCTCACCGAAGAGGAAGCCCTCGCGTGTGCGGGACCGCTCGTGTCCGAGAGAAGCGAGATCGACTTCGGCGAGAACGGCACGAAAGCGCGCCGCGTGAAAGTGCTCGGCAGCATCGTTCTCTCCTCGACCCCCACGAAAGTCGAGGGGGCAGGTGCGCGAGAGGCTGTTCTCGCGGGCATTCAACGCGCCGGACTCGGCATGTTCACGTGGAGCCCGAGCGCCGCAAACCTGCGCTCCCGCCTCGCGCTTCTTCACCGCGAGCTCGGCGAGCCCTGGACGGACGTGAGCGATGCGGCGCTACTGTCACGCCTCGAAGAACTCGCGGGTCCCGAAATCGACGCGCTCGCCGGCATCGGCAGAAAAAACCCGCTTCCCCCCTCAAAAATCGACATGCGCCCCATCCTCGAGCGCGCCCTACCGTGGCCCGAAGCCGCGCGACTCGAAGAACTCGTTCCCGAGAGGATCCAGGTGCCGTCGGACTCCAAAATTCGCCTTGACTACCCGAGCGCCGACCAGATTGTGCACGCCAATGAGAGCGGTGCGGATGAGGCGCCCGTGAGACTCAAGGTCAAGCTCCAGGAAATGTTCGGGCTCGAAGAGACACCGCGCATCGTCGAGGGCAGGGTGAGCGTGCTCATCGAGCTGCTCTCGCCCGGCGGGAAACCCCTCGCGATCACCAAGGACCTGCGCTCATTTTGGGCGGGGCCGTACGCCGAGGTCCGCAAAGAAATGCGCGGCCGCTACCCGAAACACCCCTGGCCCGAGGACCCGATGGCGTTCGAAGCGACCGCGAAAACGAACCGCGCACTCAGGCGCGGCCCGCACTAGGGGCGGGGACTACTTCTCGAGTGCCCGCACTCCCTTCCAGGCAAGAGGAATCAGCCCAGCGGCGATCGCGGCCTTCACGATTCCACCCGGAATGAACGGGATGAGACCCGCGTTCATGACGCCCGCGAAGTCGAGGCCGAGGCCCATGATCGAGTTGAGCACCCACGCCATGTACGGCACGCCCACGACGAACGGCAACGCGCTCGCGGCAATAAAACCAAGAAGCGCGAGAATAAACTTGCGATCCCACGCGCGCTCCGCCATCCAGCCCGCCACAAAGGCCGAGGGAATAAAGCCGATGATGAAGCCGAAGCTCGGCTCGAGAACCATGCCCGGGCCGCCGCCAAAGTCCGCGAAAATCGGGGCGCCCGCAAGACCCGCCACGAGGTAGGTGGCGAGCGATGCCGCGCCGCGCTTCGAACCGAGCGCCGCACCCACGAGAATCACGCCGAGAGTCTGGCCCGTGATCGGCACATACGGAAGCGGGATCGTGACCTGCGCGAGCAGGCCAACGACCACCACGCCCGCGACGATGAGCGACAGATCGGTGAGCAGCGTGCGGTGTTTAACGAGCGAATCGGCGAGCACGGGGCGAGTGCCGGCAACGGAGGCGGTGGTCATGGATCTCCTTCATCTCACGAATAGGGCCGCACTAATACTAGGCCCCGCTCCCGTTCAGGGTGGAGAAAAGCGCGGTCGCCTACACCTGAATTTGGGCGAATGTGGCGCTCTATAGGGTGAGATCATGCCACCACGATCCTTCGCCCCCAGTACTCGCACCGAGCGCGCCCGCCTCATATATGCGCGCCTGAGTGCACAAGGACTCGCCCTGCCGAGGCATCGCAACGCCGGGAATCTCGTGCACGCGATGGGCGCGATGCAGGGGCAGGATCTGCCCGGCCTGCTCTCCTCGATCGCCCTTCGGCTCGATGCGGAAAAGGTCGGTGAAGCACCAGGCCAGGATCAGGTTCCGACGGTGGCTCCCCAAGCGTCGGATTCTGAAGCTTTCCCGAGCGACGCGCGCATGCGGGAAGTACTGCGCGCGTTTGACGCAGGCGAGATCGTGCGCGGCTACCCGATGCGGGGAACCGTTTTCGCCATGGCCGCGAGCGATGCGCGGTGGATGACCGAGCTGTGTGCGAAAAAGGGAGAGTGGGAGGCGAGGCGCCGCCGCTCGCGCAATCTTTCCGACGCCCAGGTCGAGCACGCGCTGAACCTCACCCTCGAATTCCTCGTGGGGAAAGTGCGAGGTGTGACACGGGCGGAACTCCTCGAGGCGTGGAAAAGCGGCGGCATCGAGACGGACGGCGGTCGCGGCTACCACCTCATCACCTACTTCATGGCATCCGGCCACCTGATCTACGGGCCGATCGACGGTGCGGAACAGCGAATCGCCGACGCCGCGACGTGGCTCCCCAAGGGGGCTGGACTCGAGGAGCGTTTCGGGGGAGACAAAGTGGCGGCAACCGCGGCACTGCTCGAGCGCTACCTCGCAAGTCATGGGCCCGCAACGCTGCGCGATTTCGCGTGGTGGACCAAACTCCCGCTTCGCCAGATCCGCGCGGCTGCCCTCCAGATCGGCGACGGAATCGAGGAATGGGGCAGTGACGCCGCAGGCGAGACGCTATTCTGCCGCGCGGGGCTTGCCGATGAGGTCAGCTCTGCCGCCGCACGCGTTCGGGGCACCTTCCTGCTGCCCGGTTTCGACGAACTCGTGCTCGGATACCCCGACCGCCTCGCCCTCATGACCGAACAAGAACACGCGCTGCTCGTGCCCGGAAACAACGGGGTGTTCCGGCGGGGAATCGTGCGCGGCGGGCGCATGGTTGCCCTGTGGCGCACCGTCAAGCGCAAGAGGGGTCGGGCGCTCGCGGTCGATGCCTTTGGTGAACTCTCCGCTGCGGCCTCGCGCGACATCGACAATGCCTTCGCGTTATTTCCGCATCACGACCAGTAGGTGGCGCCCGCGCTCGGCGTAGGGGTGTCGGAGATCACCGCGCGGAGTGTGCGGCACGTGTACTAAGGTCCCGTGACAAGGGGAGTGTGCGCAGGTAATTAATTATCTAGCGTCCAACGCCGTTGGCGGAGCCCCCACTGATCACACCCGGAGAGAAGCCCCATGGGAAAACTCGCGAAAAAATCGCAATGGAATGAAAAAACGCGGCATTGCCGCAGGCTCGTGCTGTGGCGGCACGGGACTCGGAGTTGTGGGCCTGCTCATTCTCGGCCTTATAGGGTCGCTCGCGGCCCCAACTGAGCAATCGTCGACTCCGGTCGCTTCCTCTTCCGCTGCCTCCTTCGCAGCGCCTGTATCTTCTTTGGTGGAAGATGCACACGAAGCTGATTCGGTGCCGGTAACACCGGATGCATCGTCCGCACTCAACACAGACGTCAATGCCGCCTTCGTGCCCGGTGAGGACAATGCCGCCTTCGTGCCCGGTGAGGACAGTGCCACCGTCGCCCCTGCCGTCCAGCAGGAGGCCCCCACCGGTACCGCTCTCGCCCGGCTCCGCACGCTCGAGGTGAAAGGGAGGGCCCCGCAAACGGGGTACGACCGTGAATCCTTCGGTTGGCGCGACGACGTCGACCGCAACGGCTGCGATACGCGCAACGACATTCTTCGACGCGACCTGAAAAACATCACCACGAAAGCGGGCACCCGAGGCTGCGTGGTGCTCTCGGGCCGCATCGACTCGCCATATAGCGGTTCACGCTACGATTTCGTGCACAATCCCAGTAACACGGACATCGACCACGTCGTTGCCCTCTCCGATGCGTGGCAAAGTGGCGCCTCTAGTTGGGATGCACAAAAGAAGATCGCCTTCGCGAATGATCCTCTCAATCTTCTTGCCGTCGAGTCGACGCTGAACCGGCAAAAAGGCGACGGCGATGCCGCGACGTGGCTACCGCCGCACAAAGCCTATCGCTGCGAGTATGTGGCACGCCAAGTAGCGGTGAAAGCGAAGTATGGACTCTGGGTGAAACCGGCTGAGGCCGAGGCCATCGAGAGCGTATTGGCTGCGTGCCCCAACATGAAGGCGTTTGACCGAAGCGTCGAGCCGCCTGCCACCGACTCCACCACGGAAGCAAAACCGGTGCCAACCGAAAAGCCTCGGCAGGCTGGCAAGCCCGCGGCCCTCGTCAGGGTAGTCGAGACGAAGGCGCCGAAGACGGCCCCCGCTAAGAAGAGTGCCCCTAAGCCCGCTCAGAAGAGCGCCCCTAAGCCTGCTCAGAAGAGTGCGCCTAAGCCTGCTCAGAAGAGTGCGCCTAAGCCTGCTAAGAAGAGTGCCTCTAAGTCCAGCAAGAAGAGTGCTTCTAAGCCTGCTAAGAAGCCTGCTAAGAAGCCTGTTAAGAAGCCTGCTAAGAAGCCTGCTAAGAAGCCCGCTAAGAAGCCTGCTAAGACGCCCGCTAAGAAGCCTGCTCCGAAGAAGAAATCTTCCGGTGGCGGTGGCTTCCGCAACTGCGCGGAGGCTTGGAAGAAGGGTGCGGCACCGCTCCATCGAGGCAAGCCAGGCTACACGCCGAAACTTGATAGGGATGGCGACGGCGTCGCGTGTGAATGGAAGCCTCGTCGGTAGTCCGTCCGGCCGTCTGTCAGGCGTGAAGACAGTGGTGTGAGCTGGTAGTGGGGTCCTTTCCCGGACCCCACTACTCCTTCCCTTCCCTTCGTTCCATCTTTCTCACCTTCCCTTCCCCTTTCTCACCCTCCGTTCCTCCTTTCTTACCCTCCGCTCCGCCTTCCCTGTCACGGAAGTGGTGAAAAATGGCCGCTGCGCGCCGGAATCCCCGGTCTGGTGGCGATTTTTCACCACTTTCGAAGCAACGGACTGCTGGGGTGTGCTGGCCGCACACTGTGATGATGAATGACCGCTCAATCCCAGCAGTCCTGGCGTTACGTCGGTGACAATCGTGGCTCCTGAGCGGCTAAACTAATGCAGTGCATCGTTTGAACTAGTCGCGTTGGAGGATAAAGAGGGAGGGGGCTCCGCGGCCCAAGACTGATTGCGGGCATCCCTGCCCCGCCCTCCATGAAGCACCATGAAAACAGCCAGCTGGTACATCATCACGGCCGCCGCTATCACCATCTTGGCCGCAGTCTTCCACGCACCCGCCTATTTGACAATGACCGCCGCAGCCCTAACCGCTGGGGCGACAGTAGTTGCACTCGTTGCAGAAATGAGAAAGCGCGCATGAAGATCTAGCCTTCACGCAGCGAAGTTGCGGAACGGATCGGCGTCAAAGTCCCCACTTTGGCCCGCTATAGCCTCCCAGAACCTGATGCGCTTATCGGTTCGACTGGTCGCGGGACAAAAGGCTGGATCCCCGAAACAATCGACCGATGGAACGCGGAGCGACCCGGCTCAGGTAACTGGATGCGAGGCGGGTCGAAGGCATGAAAAAGGGTCCCACCCGGCTCGAAAAGTGAAGGGCGCGGACCAGTCGAAAGGGGCTAGGCGACCTGCGCGAGGACTCGCCTCACGGCTAGTTCGGCGGTGGTGTCGATGTCGGCGGTGGTTTTCGCGTCTAGCTGGATCTACCAGTTCGGATATTAGACGACGTGGGTGCGTAGTTGTCGTTTGGAGAATTGCAGTCCTTCGCGGGAGGCGGCATCCCTAACGAAGGCCATAGCGGCGCTGACCGGTATTTGAGGCTCCTTAGGTGTACGGACCGGAGACGTTGATCGAGTGGACGTTCACGGCTGCTAGGTGAAGAGTGCTGCCACAGTCTGACGGACTTCGTCGACCGGGGACTGGTGCGGGTCCACGGGGATGGTGAGGGCATCCAACACCACGCCCATCACCAGGTGGTGCGTGACCAGCACCGCAGGGCGGCCCCCCGGGAGGCCTTGGCCGTCGTGGAAGTCCACGTCGTCTGTGAATCCCTGGCGAAGGAACGGCTCCAGGGCTTGGCGAACTTCCGGTTGGCGTGCCGCTTCCAGTCGCAGCTCGATCAGCGCGAGTGCGAGCGTGCTGTCGGCCAGGAGCCGTTCGGTTGCGTAGGCGGCGTACTCCACCGTTGCTCGCTCTGGGGGGAGGTGGGCCAGCTGCGTGACCCGATCGGGTTCAGGCGACAAGCGGTCGAAGATCCTGTGGGCCATGGCCAGGAGGAGCCCTGCTCTGGAGGGGCAGTAGTTCGCTGTGGTGCCTGTGGGCACATCGGCGGCTCGGTCGACTGCCCGATGCGTCAGCCCGCGCGAGCCGTTCGCGCCCAGGACTTCCAGGGCGGCATCGGTGATCTGCGCTCGTCGTTCGGGATTGGCCACCACAGATCAACCCTATGGCATCAGCACAGCTGTTGTGGTTCACTTAACTACAACAGCCGTTGTGATTGGAGAAGGAATGCGCAAGCTCGTCTACTACGTCGCCGCGAGCCTGGACGGATTCATTGCCGGCCAAGACGGCGACACCTCCAGGTTCCCGATCGAGCCTGAAACGCTGAACGAACTCTTCGCCCGCTACCCAGAGACATGCCCCTGTCACCTGCGAGAGGTCTTGGGCGTGAAGGGGGAACCGCGACGATTCGACACTGTCCTGATGGGCGCCCGGACCCATGAACCTGCACTCGACGCGGGCCTGACCAGCGCCTACCCGCATCTCCGACAGATCGTCGTCACTCATCGCGAGCTGCCCGTGGATCCCACCGTCGAAAGGTGGGAGGGCAACGTTGTCGAACGTGTCGCCAACCTCAAGAGGGAACCGGGCAAGGACATCTGGCTCTGCGGGGGCGGCTCGCTGGCCGGCCAGCTCTTGGATCAGATCGACGAGCTGCAGCTCAAGATCAATCCCGTGACATTAGGAGACGGAGTTCCGCTGTTCACAGGTAGCGCCTCCCGTGGTTGGACTCCGACAAGCATCGAGACGCTTCCCGGCGGGATCGTGCTGGCGAGCTACTCCCGAGCAAAGCGATGAGTCACGCAAACGCGGCATTGACGCCCCGCCATCGTTTGATGGTGGGGCGTCTCGTTGTTGATGAGGGTTGGCCGATCAGTGAGGTCGCTGCCCGCTTCCAGGTGTCTTGGCCGACCGTGAAGCGCTGGGCTGATCGCTACCGCGCCGGTCAGTCGATGCAGGACCGCTCCTCGCGCCCGCACCATTCACCCAGTAGGACCAGTCCGCAGGTCACCCGGCGCTGCATCCAGATGCGCCTCCGTCTCCGAGAAGGACCAGTGCAGTTGGCCTGCCGCCTGGGCATTGCGCCGTCGACCGTCCATCGGATCCTGACCGATGCTCGCTTGAACCGGCTGTCCCATGTCGACCGGGCCACCGGCGAACCCGTCCGTCGCTACGAGCATGACCATCCTGGCGCGATGCTGCACGTCGATGTGAAGAAGCTCGGCAACATCCCCGACGGCGGAGGCTGGCGCTACGTCGGGCGGCGCCAAGGCGAGAAGAACCGCGCCGCGACCCCCGGCAAGCCCAGGAACAAGCACTACGACCCGTTGATGGGCAAGGCGTTCGTCCATACCGTCATCGATGATCACTCCCGCGTCGCCTACGCCGAGATCCACGACGACGAAACCGCCATCACCGCCACCGCGGTCCTGGTCCGGGCTGTCGAGTGGTTCAACGCCCGCGGAGTCACCGTCGAAAGGGTCCTGTCCGACAACGGCGGCGCCTACCGCTCGCACCTGTGGCGGCACACTTGCGCCGAGCTCGGAATCAAGCACAAGCGCACTCGGCCCTATCGTCCGCAGACCAACGGGAAGATCGAACGCTTCCACCGCACCTTGGCTGATGGTTGGGCCTATGCCCGCTGCTACACCTCGGAGGCCGAGCGTCGCGGTGAGCTGGACGGTTGGCTGCACTACTACAACCAACACCGGCCCCACACGGCCTGCGGGAACCAGCCGCCTTTCTCACGATTGATCAACGTGTCCGGTCAGTACACTTAGGGGGAGTGCTTTGGGAGGCCACAGGCTTTAATGAACAGAGATGTTTATCGAAGGCCACGGGAATGGAAGGGAAGCCAATGTTGGAAGCAGAGCTCAGAATCAGAGACTTCAAGATTCACGTTGAGGGTGAAGGTCCCGTGAGATCGGTGGCGTCACTTTTTGAGGGCTTCGACGAGGCGTTCGGCGTAAGTGGCCGGGTCAAGACTCGAGTTCTCTATCGTCGCGGCGACCGTCAACGGGTTGCATACACCCTTTTCGCTACACCCCAGGACCTGTCGCTGACTGTCACTGGTGAGGGTGCCGACGCCATCGAGGGCTTCCAGAACGTGACGGAGGGCTTCATTGAGCGTTTCCGTGTGACCGGGCTGGCCTTGGTGCCGGATTTCGAGGACATTAGTTTGGGGATTGAAGTTGATCGAGATCATGACTGAGATCCCTGTTCGGGGGGGTTAGGCGACGACTGTCAGGTGGGGTGTGGGGTTGAGGATTTCCCATACGGCGTCCATGAGGGGGCGGTCTGCTTCGGTGTAGGCGTTGACGTGTTTCACCTGGCTGTTGGTGAGGTTCATGGGGCGTTTTTCTGGTTCGATGCCGTGTTTTTCGATGTAGGCGGCTTTGAGACGTTTGCCGAAGGTGGGGGAAATTGACCGCAGGTTTTTGGTGGAGAGTCCTTTTTCTTTGAGGTAGTCCTTTGTGTAGAGGGGTGCGCGGTTGGGGTCGAGGGTGGCGTGTTCGCCGAGTCCGCGGGCGAGGATGATGCGGGCTTTGGCTTCGAGGTGGTCGGGGTGGATGAGGCCTTTGGCGGCTTGGCAGAGTTCCATTTGTGCTTGGGTTTGGAACATGAGGGCGCGCATTTGGTGTTCGGTGGCGTTGGGGTTGATTGCGCCGCCGTTGTGGAAGTAGTTGTCGAGGGCGTCGGCTGCTTCGCGTTGGAATGTTTCGACGAGGTTGCGGGCGCGGTCTGATTTGAGGCGGGTGGTGTCGATGGTGGCGAGCCACATGGTGAAGGTGCGACGGTCGATGGTGACCATTTCGTAGGTTTTCCTGTCTGCGCCAGTCATGTCCATCATGGACATGGTTGCCCACGGGGTACGCCCGAGCCGCTTGTATTGGGCCTCGAGCTGGATGCCCATCGCGTCGCACGCCGGGCGAAGAGCGACACGGATCGTGTCACCATCTTGCGCGGCGCTGATCGTGGTGCCGTGGAACGGGATAGCTTGAAGCTGCATGATGAAACCTTTCAAGAAGAGGTGCCGTAGAAAGCCACGGACTTACAGGGATCAAAAAGAGGGGATGCCTAGGCGGCGTAGAGGACCGGGTCGAGGTCGAAAAGGTCGCTCGTTTTCACGTTCAGCGCTTTAGCGATCTTGGCGGCTGTTTCGGGGTTTGTGGTTGTACGTGCACCGGAGGCCAGATTTCCGACGGTGGACTTCGATACCCCGGCTGCTCTGGCGAGGTCTGCGTAGGACCAGCGCTGGTAGGTGAGCGCCATTTTTAGTGCCCGCGCGGAGCATGTGGCGGTGAAGTTGCGTCGAGTGTCGTTGTAGTTCACTGCTACCTCCTTCCAATGTTTCGGTGTTGTCTGGAGACTCCACAATAACCACATTGGACGCTGTTGTCCACCAGAAAACCCCAAAAAATCGCGTTTAGCTGCGTGACCAGGAATTACACAGGTGAGATTCTTGGACGGCGCGTCCACACGTAGCCTTGTGGAGACAACGAAACTCCACCAAGGTGTGTGCCATGAGCGAGCTAAGCAACTACCTCAGCAGCCTGAACAAGGATGGCTGGTCGCTCCGTCGTATCGCAGCAGAGGCGAAAAAGCATGGGCACGCAATCGACCACACAACGGTGCGTAAGTACATCAATGGAGAGCACGGCGTACCGAGCGCTAAAGTTCTGGCAGCCCTGGCCGACGCTTTCTCCGTTGATGTGAATACCCTGCGCGAGCTCTCCAACCTCGGCCCAACCGGTGAGCCGTTTGAGCTAGGCCCCGAAGCCGCCGCACTCACCGGCCCCCAACGCGACGCTATCCGCCACCTCGTCCGCGTCTTCCTCGACACCAACCAACACCACCACACCACCACCGAAACACCCCGGCCCCAACAAGCCGACTATGACCTCGCCGCCCACGAAGCACCGAACCAGGGCGCGAAGATGCGCGATGCGCTCGATGCTGAGCAAGAGACACCTGAAAAGTTCTACGACGGAGACGAACCAGCGTGAGCGGACGCCAGAAAACCGTTTGGCGAGACAAATGGCTGCTCAAGCCTGTAGTTCAGTTCGGTCTCGGCTTTGCTTATTGGTTTAGCGCGATCCTCTCCCCGCTAGTTATCTCCTTTGATTCGTGGCTGACTGCCAACTTTCGTCTGTTGGGGTCAAACGGCGGACGGCGGCTGGGAGTGTTCCTAGGTGTTCTCGCACTCGTTTCAAAGGCCATCCTAGACGAAGTGGACAAAGCCAAGATTCGCAGAGTAGAAGTTGAGCGAAAGGCGGCTGTGGACGAATTTGCCGTCGGCTTGGCTAACTTGTCGACGACCCTAGCTAGGGCTGAAGAGCAATTTTCCCACGACCGTGAAGTGCATTGCGTGGAAGCAGGAGCAAATTTCTTGGTCCAGCACCTCTCGAAGGAGATTGAGAAGGTCCGTGTTTGCGTATATCGGCTCGATTATGCTGAGAAAATAGGCGGTACCTTAGACACGCAGACCCCAGTCCTTTCCTTGGTTGGGGAGCCCCGTGGGCGCGCAACCAATCTAGCCCGGGAGGTGTTTAGCTCGGAGGACTGGGACTACGATGGGGAAAGAACTCTCGAGTGCATCCTTAGGGATCGGGTGCTAGAGGGTAAGCCGGAAGAAGCGTCGATTTCAGCACGGTCGTACAGGCACTTCCTATCCGTCCCGATGGTTCGCAGGAAGGAAGTCGTAGGGATGATCTGCGCTGACTCACCAGTTAGCCCGATTTCTCCTGAAGACTATGAATCTGTCCTCCGCTCTGTCGGACTCTTAGTTGCGATGGGGCTGGACCCTATGCCCGGAGGACGTTACGGACGGAGATCGCTTACGACGTCGGGAGACGTGAACCTAGATAAGATTCGTGGCTACTATGAGAGTAAGAACCGGAGGAGGTGACGAGATGATGTCTGAGCACCTTGCTAGCGGCACCCGTGCGAATGTCCGTGACGTAGCGCAGTACATTCTAGACAAGTATGACCACCCCCTTCCGACCATGAAGCTGCAGAAACTTGTCTACTACTCCCAAGCCCTTCATTGCGCTGCACTTGGTGAGCCACTGTTCGACGAGGTGATCGAAGCGTGGAGAAATGGTCCAGTAGTTCGGGATCTCTACTCGACGCACCGTGGCCGCGCTACCGTCACCACCATCCCCCAGGGAGACTCCGGAGCGCTTACAGAAAGCCAAAAAGGGGCTATTGATGCGGTTATCGATTCGTTTGGCGGTCTGACCGGATGGCAGCTGAGCCAGATGACGCATAACGAAGCCCCTTGGATTCAAGCGTTTGATGGAGATGACGAGTATCCGCAGACCCCAATTGAAACGGACGTTATGGCGTCGTACTACCGGGAAAAGTGGGGCCTGGCAGTTGGCCAGTGATAATAGCGTCGCTTAAATGTCTCACCCTCCCGCGATTGTGGGAGGGTGAGTTTCTATAACCCTTGGGACCATCTACACGTCGCTTTCCCTGACGTGCGTGTTGAGTTCACGCGGCTTGAGGGGCGGTGTGGTGAGACGAACGGCCGTGACTTGATTCGGTTGGATAAGCGTTTGCTTCAGGTGGAGCGGCGTTGCACTCTCGCGCATGAGCTCGTGCATCTCGAGGCGGGTGAAGGGCGGGCCTGTACGGCGTCCCGCGAGCGCGAGGTGAACCGCGTAGCGGCGGCGCGGCTGATCTCGTTGGAGGCGCTCGTGGCGGCCTCTCGGTGGGCGCGTGACCCAGCAGAGCTTGCGGAAGAGCTGTGGGTCACTCGGTCGATGCTTGAAGCGCGTTGCGAGACGCTCACGGCGGCGGAACTGTTCGCGGTGGCGGGGGCTGGAAAATGAATAGGTTGGTGGTGGGGGGGTTTGGCGAATGGCTAACCGAATGGCTAACTGGCGAAAAATCGGAGGCATATAAAAACGACCCCCACCGGGTGTTTGTCCTGGTGGGGGCCGCTTTCTTGTGGAGCCTCCTGCCGGAATCGAACCGGCGACCTATTCATTACGAGTGAAAATCTCTAGGGTTTTCTGAGCGTCCAAAAATCGCCCTGACCTGCGGGAATAGACCGCGGGGTGTCCCTGGCTTATGCTTGAGAAGGGTTACAAGAAGGGTTACAAGATTTAGGGGCCAAAGTGGCAAATAGGCGAAGGCGGCAATGGGGAACCGGGTCAGTCACGCAGCGACCGGATGGACGCTGGTTTGGGCGTATCGACGCGGGCTTCAATGCCAAGGGCGAGCGAGTTCGTAAGGGGGTCGTTCGCAAAACCGAAGCGGAATGCAAACGCGCTCTTACCGACCTCGCCCGCAAGATCGATCGCGGCATGGATATTTCGCAAAACTCGCGCGTCTCGGTGAAGTCGTGGGCTGAACAGTGGCTCACCCTTCGCGAGGATCGCGTACGCCCCTCGTCATTCAATGCTGACCGTTCAGCGGTCACGAAATGGATTATCCCGACCTTGGGCCGTAAGACTCTCGCGGGGCTAACCCCGGCGGATGTGCGCCGCGTCCACAAGGCGATGCAGAGCGCGGGTCGTGCCGATTCGAGTGTGACGAGGGCACACGCGACGATGATGACGATGCTCAAGGATGCTTACCTCGAAGGTCACGAGGTTTCGCGCCGCGTGCTCGATGCTCCACCGCCGGGCATGGGGGAGTCGGAGCGTGTCGATATCCCGGTCGAGGATGCCGTGAAGCTGATTCACGCGGCGGCGGATTCACCCATGCGGTCTAGGTGGGTCGCGGCGCTCATGCAAGGGATGAGGCAAGCGGAATGCTTAGGCCTCACGTGGGACGCGGTCGACCTCGACGCGGGCACAATGGAAGTATCTACCCAATTGAAGGCGATTCCGTACCGTCACGGGTGTGGCGGAACGTGTGGGCGGCGTTTCGGGGGCGATTGCCCGGAGCGTGAGTTTCGCGTGCCTCGCGGCTACAAGATGACGCAGGTTCAAGATCGGTGGCACCTGGTGCCGCCTAAGACTCGCGCCGGTGTTCGCGTTATCCCGATGACCCCGTGGATGCACGCGGCGTTGAAAGAGCGTGAGCTGACCGCACCGGATTCGATCTTGGTGTGGGCGAACGATGACGGCTCCGTGAGGGATGAGAAGCAGGATGCGGCGGAGTGGAAGGAGCTTCAGGACGCGGCGGGCGTGCGTAAGCCGGGCGGGGAGTATTACACGCTTCACGAGTGCCGACACACGGCTGCAACGATTCTGTTAGTGCTCGGCGTGGATCCGCTCGTGGTGATTCGCATTCTGGGTCATTCGTCGATTCTCTCGACGCAGCGCTATCAGCATGTCGATATGGAGTTGATGCGCAAGGCGCTCGAGGGGGTTGCGGGCGCGTTGCGGCTTGATGCCTAGCTGGTGGCGCGCGGCATGTGGACGCTATTCGCCGGTTGAACCCTGAGTTTTTGGGCATGAAAAGAGACCCCACCCGGCCCGCGAGGGCTAGGTGGGGTTCTGCTGGCAACGTACCGGTGACCGGGCCGTTGTGGCACGAAACCCCCGCGCGGTGGCGGGGGTCAAGGCGGGCGGGAACCCGTAGGCTCCTGCGTGCTCAGTGTATCGTAGAATGACATCAACATGACCGGTTCCGCTACCCGTGAGGGAGTCCAGGGCCGGTCCTTGTTTTATTCGTCGGCGCGGTGCGTGTTCGTACTAGGGCCCGCGGTGAAATCGGCGTTCACGATGGACGTGAGCACCGACAGGAGCGTCGCGGTTGCGGCAACCGAGAGGAGGCCCGGCCAATCCAGTTGAGTGATGCCCACGGCCTCCGTACCGATCAACGCGATAAGCGTCTGCGCCATCGTCTTTAGAGCGCGTTCGAGCGCACCGAGTGCCCATGCTTTAGTTCCGATCATTCTCAAGTTCCTTTCCTTCGATCATGACGAGTGAGGCGAGCATCCACGCGTGGAATGGCGTCGCGAGTAGCACGCGAGCGCCGCCGGGGATGTCCGAGACAATCGCTTCGATAGCGCCGAACCCGAGAATTAGTGAGCACCCGAGGCCGGCGAGAGTGAAAAACCGGTCATGGACGGGCCGCGCCGCGAAACTCGCGCGAACCTTCCACGCGTAGACGAGGGTGGATAACGTGAGTGCCGCGTTCAACATGCGCACGTAGTCAATTGGGTCGAACAACGTTCTTTCCCTTCCATTCGAACGGCTCCCAGGCTGGGGCACTAGGCGGGGGTGGCGGATCTCCTCGCCAAATATGCGCTTCCAGCGCGTCGATGTGTTGCCGCTGTCGGTATATCTGTCTTTCCACGTGCGCCTCGTAGGCCTCTTGCCGCGCCTGCATGTCCTCGATCCGTGCCGCAAGTTTTGCGACGTATTCGGGGCCAGCATCAATAGCCGCTACTCGTGCATCTGAGCTGCTCTTCATTTTCGTGGCAAGGACCGTGCCCATGACTCCGAGGGAGGCTGCGCCGATGCCGGGGCCGATGAGTTGTGTCCAGTCCATTACGCCCCCACATCGACGCTTTGTATCTCTTTCAGTCTCATCGTCGCGAGAACCACGCCACCGAACGTCAAATACGTCCCGGTGCTAATCCAGTCCGTGGGGGAGCCTTGCACGAGGGGAGTCAGCCACGCGACGGCATACCCGAACCCCCAAATCACGAGAGCCGACCCGATAAGCGCGGTCCCTATGACCCACCTAGCGAGTGCCACAGATGCGATACCGACCAGACCGAGAATGAGCCACGTGATCCCGGCGAGCCACGGCCATGCGCCCGTCCACGCCTCAACCGCGCCGCCGTTTACTGAGGGGGCGGCATCGAGGTGGGCGGGAAGCATATAGGCGACGCCACGCCAGCATGAGCCGATAGAAAGAATCGCGAGAATCGCGCGGCGCGTGAACGTCGCGTTACCAGGCTCAATCATTGCCCACCTCACTTCACGGGAAGCGACCAGGCCGCGTCCCACGTGGCCTTGTCGACGTGGCCAGTAACCTTCAGGCCTTTGTTCTTCTGGAACTGGCGCACGACCCGCTCGGTGTCGCGCCCGTAGCGGCCGTCCGCGCCGTCTTCGCCGATTCCCCACCCACGAGCTTGCATCCTGGCCTGGTACACCGCGAGGCCTTTCGACCTCCACCTGCCGTTCACCAGGATCACGTCATTAGGCACGCGGCTGTTCCTCGTACGACCCGAAACAGACTGCCGGGGGCCGCTAGGCGGGCCGTAGTAGTAGCCGTTCGGGAGGGGGAATGCGGGGGCCTTCAAGCACGCCGCGCCACTCACAGGCTTCGAGGTGCCCTTCGACGCCGCTGCTGCGGGCGCTGCCTTCCAGTTCGGCCTAATGACGTACCGCACCTGCGAGGGGCGACGGACACGCCGCGCGACCCGGCCACCGTTCGACTGCGACCCCTTCGAGCCCGTGGACGTGTTTCCTTCAATGCATTGGAAGTTCCCGGACGTGAGTACCTTTTCGAGGATGCCGACGTGGTTCGCGCGCTTCGTGCTCATGTCCCAGTCGAATACGAGGACGTCGCCCGGCTGCGCCTGCGACTTCGGGACGTGGCCGCCATGCGAGGCGCGGTAATTCACGTTGTACGACTGCTTACCGGGGAGGATGTTGAGGCATCCGGCTTTCCAAAAGACCCAGGTCACGAAAATGTCGCAAAAAGCCACTCCTGACGCGAGTAGCCATTTATCGTTGGGCCACAGCGCGGGCTGCGTCTCTCGCGCGTACTTCGTGCCGCGTTGCGGGTCATTCCAGCGGGAGTAACCGATCTCACCGGCGGCGATAGCGAGAACCTTACGTGCGCTCATGCCTCCACCTCCACATCGCTGTAGTCCACGGGCTCGGGCGCTTCAACGTCCGGTGTCTCCGAACCGACCGAGTCAGACACCTCTACCCCTTCAGGGATCTGTAGTTCTTCGTCGCACATGTTTACCTCCTCTTTTCGGGCATGAAAAAAGCCCCACGTGGGGGCCAGGGTTGGTTTAGGGGTTATGCGGTAACTTCGCGAGCCTTCTCGAGCTTCGTCCACGCGTCGCCCACGATCCACTCGATCGTGCTATCGGGAATGTTAGAGCCGCCACCACACTCCGAGCATGCTTGTTTCACGGCTTCAGTGTTCGCCGCTAGTTCCAACATGAACGGCTGCACGATCACTTCAGGATCGGTGAGCCCGAGCCGCGCGAACTCGCCTTCCTTGCCGATAGCGATCTTGCGGATAGCGCCGCACACGCGGCGACGTAGTGTCTCGTTACCGAGCATCACTTCACTCGTAATAAGCGACATTTCGTTCCTCACTTCCAATAATCGATTTCCAGAGTCGCGTCAGGGTTGCCGCGAATGTACTCGTTCCGGCCGGTGCTGTTCGTCGAAATACCGAAACCCTTGTAGGTGCCGTTCGCGAACCCTGCGCAGATCGACGGGTCGGTGATATCGAACGTCACCCAAGAGTTTCGTTTCACGTTCTTCGACCCCACGTACCGCGAGAGTCCCGCCGTGGAACCGAAGCTCGACCTGCCGTGCAAATGAAAGTGCGCGGTGCCGCCCGTCGAGTTGTAGGTGTGCGCAACCCAGAACCCGAGCCGCACCCGCTCGACCTTCGAGCCGGACAACTCGCCGGGCATGTTTCCGAACAGCCAGATGCCCTCACGGTTGCCAACGCGCGAATAGTAGCCCTGGGTAGCGTCATTCTTCCCCGACTGGCGAGACCCGCCACGGTAATACGTCGCGCACGCTGTCGCCTTGCGGGAGGCGTGCCGCTTCGTCTTCACCGGCGGGGGCGGGGGTGGTGGCGGTGTTGGTGTCGAGGTCTTCTCTTCCGGGTCATTCCACGCCTGGCCCGATTCTTCAATATCGGGGCCGATGTCTTCGATCACGAGATCGGCGCGTAAACCATTAAGCACCGCGCGGTGGTAGGCCGACGGCGATTCGGTTCGAACGAGAAAACTGTAGTCTTTCGGCTCAGTGAGGTTGAGGCCGCTCGGCCCGGTCGCGAACGTCGCGTACATGCCCGGCACCACGTGCTCCCACGTGGAAGTTGTGGCCGGGAAGGTGTTGAGCCTGTAAATCTTGTCGTCGCTCGTGTATGGCACCTCGAAATATTCCAGACGCGCCCAGACCGGCTGCGTGGGGTTCGAGTTCACGTCCACGCGAAACGGTGACGTAGTAATCCTGTACAACCTGCCCGGTTGTAGTGTCGTCCACACCTCGAGAATGCGAGTCAGGCTCTTGCGGAAGTTCGTGTTAGTGGACCTCCTGCCCCACGCGACTACACCGCGCGGGCCGTCAGCAACAACATCTGACAGTTCGCGGCCAGCAACCCAGAGTTTCTCGAACCTGCCTTCGAGGCCCGTCACACCCCCGTCCGCATCCATCGACGCTTTGCCAGTGTCGATCGTGGCGGTGCCATCGCGCGCGATCTTCACGAGCTCCATGTCGTTGCCCTCGTCATCCACGCCGTAGGACGTGAACCCGTTCGAGTCGATCTCGATCCGCTGCCCCTCCTTCGCAGTGCGGAACAGCCCAGAGGTAATAATGTTCGCAGCAAGATCGCCAATAACAGCCTCATCAATCGCCGCGCCGTTCGTGCGAAGGTTCTGAATGAACGCCTGCTGAATGTCAGCCGTGCGGGCGGCGAGAGCCTGAATCACCGCATCGTTGATCTGAGCGGAATCCGTGACCCTGAGCTGCGAAGCGTCCAGCGTGATGAAGCGTGCGACTTCGCCCGCGAGTTCCACGACGTTGATCTGGTTAGCGCCGATCTTCCCGGCGGTAATCCTCGAGGCTTCAAGCTCGATCACTTTTGCGATACGCGCCGCGAGGTTGCCAATGACCGCAGTGCTCATGTACGCCGTGTCGGTGACGGTCATGTTGCGAAACACGCCGTCGATACGCTCACCGAGGGTGCCGTCCGCCTGCTCGCGGTCAGTGCGCTCAGCCTCGACCGCTTCACGCCACGCCTGTTCCGTGGCCGCGATCTGTGCCTCGGCCGCAGCTATCTTCGCGTCGAACTCGCTGAAGTCGATGTTGCCCGGATCAACCTTCGCTAGCTCCTCCTTCAGAGCTGGTAGCTCCTTCTCGCGAAGGTTCGCGAGGGCCTCACGCGCGCTCTCCAGTTCTGTTTCGGAGTCCGCGAGGCGCTTCTCTAGGGCCGCCGCCCGCTCCACTGTGGAATCAAGCTCGACCGCGAACCGGCGAACACTATGGCCCGTGACCTCCCCGGTATCCGGGTTGGTCGTATTCCATATGACATCGCCGTTTTCGCCCAGGTCTTTGATCCCAGCCGGGCGCGTATCGACCTGCTGCGCCTTCGCCGCGAGCTTCGCCGTCAAATCAGCGAGCGCCCGTTCCGGGCTGGGCTTCAAGTTTGTACGCTTTACCACGCGAGTTCAGCCCCCAACCTATCTTGCTGCAATTCAACATCCACCTTGTTCGAGTCGAGGTCATACTTCGCCGCGATAACCCTCAAAAGATGCGCCCCGTCCGGCACTTCAAGCCACCCCCGCGTCACGACCTCCACCAAGTCACCGACGTGCCACGACCCGATGGGTGCGGTCTCATCCGAGAAAATCGACAGCGAAATCTGGTCGAGTGCCTGCGTCGCGACGCCCGCCTCTGCTTTCTGCTTCAACAGGTCGTGGTTCTCCGAATCGCTATCCGTGATCACGTTCTCCAGTAGCGGGAACCATTCAGGGATCGTCCCAGCTTCTGCCATGCGCACTGCTGTTCCAGCGCCCTCACCCGCGCCCGTGCAATAGACGCGGTTTGCGAGGGCTTCAGCGGAAGATGTCACCGAGATAGCCGCGACCGGTGAGCGGGCCGCCGTCGCGTCCCACACCGGGGTGACCTTCTGCGCGATACTCGGTTGCGCCTCCGTGCCGGTCACAAGTCGCCACTGGAACTGTGTCTTCTCCTCGTTCGCCCACTCCGCGCGAAACGCCACATCCGGGCCGCCGATAACTTCGGTAATCTCCTTGATGCGCTTCCACGCACCGTTATTAGCGAGGTTCCAGCCCTCATACGTGCGTTGCCGCTTCGCTTTTTCTTCCGGGCCGATAACGATGGGGAGGAACCCGTTACGCTTGCGGATCGCCTTCTCAACGACCCGCCCCACGATCGAACCCAGCGACACCCCGTCCCACGCGATAGTAGAGTGGCGAAGTTTATCCTCGTCTCCCGGCCGGAAGTCTCGATCCAGCACTACACGCTTATCCAGTAGTGCTTCCACGCCGGCGCACTCGAACGTGACCGTGCCTGCCTTGCGGTCCTGCTTCACCGGGGCTGTGATCGGGCACGCCGCAATAAGTGTCTCAGGTTGATACCAATCCTCAAACGAGACCAGCACACACCCGGACCACACCGACCACCACTCACGCGAGACACCATCGAGTGACGCTTCAGTCGCGACCACGGTCGCCTTCTTCACGTCATTCAACACATCATCGAGGGACCCGCCGACCGCATCCAACTGCGGGCCAACCTGCCCCGTCATGGTCTTACCGAGATACGCCCGCCAGGTCACTGTGCGAGTCCCACATCAGACAGCTCGAACCCGTTGCCCGGCCAGTTTGCGGATGAACCAATGTAGTGGAGGCACTTCACGTTCGGGTCGCGCTGCTGGCGGCGCACCACGCTCACCGTGTGCTCGCCCCTAAGCATCCACCTCGTGACGGAAACGAACTTCGTTTCCGCAATCTCGCCCACTTCAAGCTCGAACGACTTGAACACCGAGCCGTCCACGATGATCTCCCACACGAACGAACCCTTATAGTTCGATGGTTTCTCCAGCGCCATCGACTGCCTGAGATCGAACCTGAGGAGTCGGTCAGTGGCGAGCGTGAACGTCTTCGCGAACACCGTCTGCTTCCACGACGGCACAACCGTGCGATAACCGAGTGTGTCCGTCCACTGCCCGAGCCGCCCCATAGAGCCACCGAGAAGCATCGCGAAGCCATGATTCTCGATACCGGGGGCCGAAGTGGTTGCAGTGACACCGGCGGGGACGCGTCGACGGTCAAGGCCCACCGTTCCGGCCGGGAGAGACCCTGCCGCGACCTTGATCGCGCCCGTCTGGTCAACGTAGACCCATTCTTCGCGTGCGCCGCTCGACGGGGCCGGTTCCGTCGAGACCGTCGCCCCGTCAACGGGGACGAGCATTCCACGGGCTTCACCGGACGGGATGTACACGACTCCCGGCGCGACCTTGTATTCCATTTTGGAGGTGCCCTTGACCTCACAGCCGCGCACGATAAGGGGCGCGTCACCGACATAGAGGCCCCAAAGTACTCGCTGCATGTCTACCGGCGTGTGGCCCGTGCCGTCCTCTTGCGGTGCTTTACCAAGCGGGTAACCCATAATCTGCTCCTAAATGTAAGTGTCTCGGTGGTGCACCTCGCACCAACCCTCGCCGCCCTGCAATGCACTGAACTCAGGCGCAATAACCCCACCCGGGGGAATACTCACCCAATCCCGGCGAGACGCGCGGTGAGTCATGTTTGAACCGGCCTCGAAAATCGAGCCATCCATCCGAACCTCGACCGGGCGCGCCTTCGTTGTAGGCCACGGCCACGTAATCGTCCGCCCACCAACCGTGATCTCGAAACCGCCCGGGAAATCACCCACGACGAGGAACACCGGCCACGCCTCCGCATTCCCCGCGTTACGGATAGGGTCATCCGCCGCTACGCCCGTGCCGAACGTGAGCACGCCGCCACGATGAAACAACGGATACTCCAGGCCGATACCCGTGCCCACCGGGTGAAGAAACGTCACCTGCTCCGGCGCGTAAAGAAACGGGTCATCAGCGATAAGCGGCACCTGGAACCTGAGCGCCGTCGTCCCCATCTTCACAATCTGCGGGGCCGCATCCAGGCGCACGTTCGACGCGAGAACCGCGTCCCCGTCATCACACGAGAGTTCACCGAAAAGTCCATCCCACAGGACACCTGAGAGGCGGCGCTCTTCGTGATCGCGAACGTCCGAGTTGCGGCAAAGCACCATTCCGTGGATCGTCATCGCGCGAGAGTCGCGCCAGGCGCGCGCGACGTGCGAACCGTGCTGCAATCGGTCCACTTTCTCGCCGCGCACGCCTGAGCCGCCGTACCAACCCGCAACGTCCTCCACGATCCAATCCGCGTCGTTCCCGCGCCTCCCGTCCGAGAGGTCGAGAACGGGCGCGCCCTCCCGATCTGTGAGAACCGCTGTTCGAACGTGAACCATTGAATCCTCCTAGATCGAGAGAAGCGCGCCGCGAAGATTGAGCGTGTCGCCGATGCGCTGCGCCCACGTGCCCGGGTCATCAACCGGCGGGGGAGTAACGTTGATCGTCATGCCGCTACTGGTCGCGTGATTGAGCGACCGTTCGACCGTCTCCCACTGCCTAGCAGTGAGCACCGCTTCCGGTTTCTGCGTCTGATTGATCGAGAGCTTGCCCGGCATGTGCCAGCCGCCGTTATCGTGCAGATAGGGCTTGAACCCGCCGACAATCGACGCGGGGATAATGCCACCCTGCGCGAAGCCAACGTGCACGTGGTTGTAGTGCATGCGCTTAGTAACACCCGAGGTGTCGGCCATGCGGCCAGAGCGCCGCCACTGCCTCGACCCTGCCGGGGAGTAGAGCAGCTCCGTCGGGCGAAGGGGGTGCATCGCGTTGAAGAACGCCATCATTTGCGGCGTAGGGCCTGAACTGTTCGAGAAGTCCATGGCGCGCCCCAGTGCGTGAAGCGACACCGAGCCGGAGCCCGCCGTACGAGCCCCACCACGCCTAAACGACGTCATCGTGAGACCGAAACGCCGCGCCACCGCCTGCGCATACCCCAGCGAACGCGACGCCCCAGGCGGCACACTCACGGGAGCTGCATCCGGGTTACCAGCCGGACTAAACACCGACTGCACCTTGTTCACGACGCCGTCGAGAATCTTCCGGCCCACACCGAGGGCGAGGTCCTTGAAGAATCCCGCGCCGGGGATCTTCCCAATAAGACCACCGACTAGGCCCTTGAACGCGCCCACAGGGTCGGAGACGAAATCCCACGCACCCTTCAGCAGCTTCTTGCCACCATCGAGCACGTCACCAGCGATACTCCCCGCCTTATCGAGGATGCCGCCACCGGCGAACCCGATAGTGTCAGCGAAACCCTGGCCGCGACGGCCAGCGCTATTCACAGCGAGGAACGCCGCCTTGTCGCGCGCCGTCCTGAGCGCCTCAGACACGAGGACGCCCTCACCGCGCCGCATTGGCACGAGCTGGTCATCCCCGTCCCGCATACGCGAGAACCCGGGGAGGATGCCGCCACGAGCGAAGCCCGCGAACGACGGGAGTTTCTTCAGGCCGAACGTGCCCGCGATCTTGTCGAAGTTCCCCTTGATGCCCTTGTTATAAACAGTGTCGATAACAAAGTTGATGGGCTTCTTCGCGGCTTCCTCGATGCCGTTCCAAGCTTTACCGACCGCGTCCTTCATCGTGTTGAAGGCTTTTTTGATGTTGTCGGTGACGCCCGAGATCTTCGGCCACACCGTGCTCGAGAACCAATCCGCGACCGGGCGTACGACGCTCTTCACGCCGTTCCACGCGGCACCGACCGCGCTTTTCATCACGTTGAACGCGTTCTTGATCGACCCGATCACGCGCGAGATAATCGGCCACGCCGTCCCCTGGAACCACTGCACGACCGCAGAAATCGCAGACTTGATCCCGCTCCACACCGGGATAATCACGTTCCGCCACAGCCAGTTGAAGGCGTTCTGCAACTGACTAATGACACGCGAGACCATTGGCCACGCAGTGTTCTGGAACCATGACACGACAGCCTGAATCGCGCTCTTGATGCCGTTCCACACGGGGATGATGACCGACTGCCACAGCCACGTGAACGCCGTCTTCAGAGCATTAATCACGACCGAGATTACCGGCCAAGCCGTGTTCTGGAACCACGACACAACAGCACCAATAGCGCCCTTGATACCAGCCCATACCGGCTCAATCACGCTATGCCAAAGCCACTCGAACACCGGCGCGACGACATTCTTGAAAACCCACACCCACGCGTCAATCTCAGTCATAATGACCGCGACAGCGAGCGCGATAGCGAACTTGATACCAGTCCACACCGGTTCGATGACGCTTTTCCACAGCCACTGGGCTCCCGCCGCGATACCGTCCCAGACGGCTTGCAGCATCGGCCAGGCGGTATTGACCACCCAATCGACGACAGCGCCGATAGCGCCCTTGATGCCGTTCCAGGCTGCTTCGACAATCCCGCGCCCGGTTTCCGTTTTCGTGAAGAATGCCCAAAGCGCAGCCGCTGCCGCACCGACACCAATCACAATCCAACCGATAGGGCCGATAAGCGCCGTGACCGCAGTAATAAGACCGCCGATCACTGAAGCGACCGAGGTAATAGCGCCAATGGCCGAGCTAACCCAACCAACCAAGGTGCTAATGAACCCGATAACCGGCCCGATAACCGCGCCCAAGGTCACGAACACACCTGCCACGACCGCGATAACCGGAGCGAGCGGCGTAAGCCACTCCACGACCGCTCCGAGCGCCTCACCTAGCCACGAAATGACAGGGCCGAGAATATCGGCCACAGTCGCGAGAACCGGGGCGATAGAGTCGATAGCGCCCTTGATAATAGGGGTAAGGCCGTCAATTGCAGCCTGAAGGAACGGTCCAACCTTCTCCCACAGCGACACGAACGTATCCACAACCGTGCCCGCGAAATCGAGCACGACCGGAATAACATTGCTTGCAGCTTCGCCGATGGCCGGACCGACGTTCGAGAAGATCCCGAACACCATCGGCGCGAGGCCGGTGAAAACCGACCCGAGAGCGCCCAGCGCCTTGCCTCCGAAGGCTTTCACGGACTCCCAGACCCTGCTGAAGTCGATGGCGCTGAAAGCGCCTACGACCTTCTGGCCCACCTCTATGGCCGCGTCGCGGAGATCGAACAGGAACCCGATAACTTCCGAGTCCTCCTCGATACCGAAGAATGAACCCTTGAAGTCGCCCTCGAAGAGGATGCCCCAAAGGTTCTGAGCCGCCCAACCCAGCTCATCGAAGAACGGAATGCCATTGTCGAGAATCCAGCTGCCCACGGCGGTGAATGCGGGGAGGAGCTTCTCGCCAATCGACGCGGCGAAATCCTCGTACCAGGCTTTCGCGCGCTGGATCACGTTCGAGGCCGTGTGAAGCTCGCGATTGAACGCGCCCTGAGCGTCTTTCGATTGATCGTTGATGAGTGCAAGCGTTGCCGCCGCCTGCGCCTGCTGGTCGTAGGAGCCGCCGACTTTCTTGTAACCGAGCTCGGCCGCCTTCGCGTCAATAGCCGATTGCCTGAGCGAGATGCCGTACTTCTCGATAGGGTCGCGCTCGCCCTTCAGTGCCGAGGAAATCGCCTCCACGGCCTCCGTCGCGGTGCCGCCGAACATTGCCGAAAAGTCAGCGCCCAGGCCGATGAGGTCGTTCGTCTGCTCCGCGAAATCCTTCATGCCCGCGTTGCGTAGCTGCGTGCCGAGAATCGTCGCGAGCTCGTTATACGAGTTCTCACTCATGCCCAGGGCTTGATCGGCGTCCTGAGCGTACTTGAGCATCTTGCTCGAGTGCTGCTTGAAGACTGTCTCGACCGCGCCCGTCGACTGCTCCAGATCAGCCGCCGACATGAAGGACTCAACACCGAAGTCTTTCACCTTGTCGACAGCGAAAAGCCCACCAGCGGCGAAGGCGAGCTTTTTGAACCCGGCTGAGAATCCTGAACCGGAGTCCTCGCCCGCTTTCTTGAAGCCGCGCTCGAGATCATTGGCCGCGTCACTGCCGTCTTTCTTGACGCGAGCGAATGCCTTACCGAAATTGCCTTGAGTGGCCGCCTTAATGCGTTCGCCCATTGACTTGAACTTGGCTGCGACCGGGTTAGTTGCCGCGCCCGCATCATTGACGGCCTTCTTCGCGTCCTTCAGCTCTTTTTCGAGCTTGTCGACCGACGAAGCGGTCTCAAGATTCACGCGCTCTTGATTCTGCCTCGCGCGGATAAGACGATCTTCCGCCGCGAGGTCAGCGGAGGTGGGCTTCACGTTGTCGCGAGCGTCCGCGAGGCGCTTTTCCGCCGCCGCGATCTTATCCGCGTCACCAGACTCACGGGCACGCTCGAGAGCCTTCTCAGCGTCGCGCACCGCCGCCGATTGACGGATGCTCTTCTCGCGCACCTCCTGCACGCGAGCCTCGGCGACCTCGACCTTACGAGCCGCAGCCTCACGCTCGCGCGCGCCACGCTCGACCGCCGCCGTGTGGCGACGCTCGGCGTTCTCAAGCTCCTTAGTGAGCTTCTCAGTGTCGACCGGTTTTTCTTTATTGAACGCCGATTTGAGGGCGCGGCCCATCGAAGTGCCGGTTGAGGCGGCGGCGCGGTCAGCGTTACTGAACGCCTTGCCGATGGACTTAGAAATCTCCGACGTTTCCGCCGTCAGCGTCACATAAGCTGTTGCGAGCTCTACACCACGCGCCATGACCGGCACCTCTCATTCACTTTTCTCTACGAAATCGCCCGCGAGCCACGCATCCAGCTCCGCGAGCGGCATAGCCGTCGAGCCGATAGTCTTCGACTGCTTCGACGAATCTCCAGGCCGCTTCACCTTCAAGAAATCGCGGCGCGAAGCCTTCGTTTGATTTGGCTGCTTCGCTTCAATCGCCGAAACACGTTCCGCGATAAACGCGACGTACTGAAACGCTGGGTCGTACCAGAACCAAAACTCCGGGTCCGTGACCCGGCGAAGCGGCGCATCGTAAGGAAGTGACTCCAGCACCGCCGTAATATCCGCCCACGCCTCCACGCGCCTACGCGGCGAAGACGATTCGACCGAGCGCCATCGAAGCCCCGCCCCAATTAGCGAAGCCTCGACAGCGCTCGGATACTCGTCGTGAAGACGGATTACTTCTTGGATTTTCCCGGCTTCACCTTCGACGCCGCCCCCCACGCCTCAAACAGCTGCGTGGCTTCCTCGCCTTGGAGATCGCGCAGGGATTCGATTGTCTCAGCGTCCACGCCCGCCTCCGCAAGGAGCTTGAACATGGGACTGGCCAATCCGTTCTCCATCCCCTCCTGCGTGCGCAGATCGAACGAACCCAGGTCAGGGACCACGAAAACCGCGTCCCCATAGACCTTCGGGAGCGTGAACTGCACCATCGGGAAACGCTTCTTCGATACGCGCTTGAACTTCTTCGCCATAATGTGTCAACCCTTCTAGAGAAATGAAAGTGTCAGCCCTAGAAAAAGACTCAAGGGAGCCAGGCCGAGGGGCCGGGCCGACACATGGAAAAACCCCTCGACCTGACAATCAGGAGGGGACGAGAATCAGGACTCCGCGCCCGCATCACCCGAAGGGCCGGCAGTCGAGCCGGTGCCCTTCGCGACACCCATGCGCGAACGAGCCTTCACGCCGTTTTCGTCCGGGAAAGCCTCAATCGTGACCTCGTAGCGGATAATGTCCGAGTGCACGAACTGCACGTCACCAGAAAGCGAAATCTGGCCGTCCGGGACTTCTTCGCGTACCTTCGCGTCACCGTCGCGCATATCGAACGCAAACGAACGGCGAGGCACCATCTCCGACTTGAGATCAACCGTGACCTCGTCAGCGGTCACATGCACGTTGCCTTCGCCGAAGAGAATCTTCAGCGTCTCCGCGTTACGCGACTCAAGGAACTGGAAAGTGTAGGAAACGGAATGCTCGGAACGGAGAATGCGAACAATGTCGCCGCCCCACGCCTTGATCTTGTCGTCGCTTGCGTCAATAGTGCGGGTTACGCCGTCCTCGCCGACGTACCCGCCCTTAATCCATCCCTTAGAGAAAGCCTCGGAAATCTTGGCCGGGAAAGCCGTCCCGACGGGGGCGTGCATGACGCCGCCGGTTGCCGTGACAGGTGCACCAATAAGAATGTCGTTGAGCGCCATGGCTCTAGTCCTTTCGACAGGTTGTGTCGGCCCGTGAAAGGAAAAGCCACCAACCAATTCGGTTAGTGGCCTAAATAAAAATCCGCTACTAGCTACCCAGCAGCGACCTCAATCCCTCGAACTCTTATCGTGTGCGTCATCATGTACGCGGGCACACGCATATCAGGATCGGGGGAGTAGTAGGGGCGAGTGACCGTGTCGAGCCACAGCCCCTCGCCGGTATGGAATGAACGAACAATCTGGTCGATGCGCCGAATAGTTCGTGACGCTTCAACCGAATCAGGGTGAGACACTTCAACGCTTACGCGAGTGTCCTCGAAGGCGTGCTGCCAGTCGCCGGGACCGCCCGCGTCACGGACGTGTACGTAAAGCCCCTTGAAATCATCCGGTCGCGGATCGACCGAAATCGACGCGTCCGCAAACTCAGAATCCGAGACGATCTCCGCAATAATGAGCTCGAGGGGGTCAGGGAAGATTAGCGCCTCGGCCACTACTTCCCCTTCTCGATGTTCCGCAGTAGCGAGAGGTTCTTTCGGTCGTGGTAGCGCGCGTGGCCCGTAGCCATTACCGAAACAGCCGCACGAGGATCCTCGGCCCGCAGCTCGGTAACGATGTAGCCGGACACCTCGCCGTTATTCGACGCCGCTGCTGCGATCTTCTCTGCGCGCGTCTTCAAGTCGGCCTGGACTTTCTCCTCATGGCGCAAATCCTCGAACGCGCGCTTATTGAACTTCAGTTTGATTTTCTTACTCAATGAGTTACCCGCCTTACCGTTACTTCAGTGCGAAACATTGATCCAGTGAAAAAGTTAGGGAGAGGCTCCCCAGCCTGCTCAACTTCGCACTCGTGTCCGCGCACGGTTACCCGGTCGCGCGCACCAATAGTCATGCCTGGCGGAAAGAAAAGCCGGTAGTCGAAGCGAACGTTCGCGGTCGTACCGTCGCGCGGCTCGGACACATCGGGAATATCAACACCGACGCCGCTCACCGTTTCGGGTGGGGCATAGGACGCGACACTTTGACCGTGAGCATTGCGCGTCGCACCCGCGAACCGCTGCACCGTCACCGTCTCACCAATCATGCCGAGCATCACGGCCCCCACGTCAGTTTGTATGGCGCGAGAAGCTCGCGTTCAGTAGACAAGAGACCGCCGCCACCGCCGCCACCGAAAGCGCCGGAACGGAAAGAAACGGACTGTGTGCCTGCGCGCTGCGAAGCGATAACCCCGGTCGGATCAGCGTTCATGCGCGCGACTATCGCACGCGCCACATCAGCGAGCACGCCCGCATAATCGAAGCCATGTTCGAGCGTTACCCGGATTGAACGATACGAATCCGGCCACACGCCACCGACACGCTTCAACACCCCATCCTGCGACCACTCAAACTCGCTTGCCGCGAGAGCCTCACCGTGAACCTGAACCTCGAACACGTTGAGCACGCGCCGCGACGGCAACAGGATGCGGCCCTCGCCGTTCCCGTCAAGAATGATCGACTCTTCAAGAACGGGGGCGACATGCCACCCGCAATAATCCCGAATCAGCTGCGCCGCAACCTCATCGGGATCATCAACTTCAAACAACATGTCGCCCCCGTCAATTAGAGAGTTACTTATGAGAAACGCGCTTCGCCTTATTGGTAGGCGTGCGCTCCTTTTTGCCGACAGGCTCAAGCCCGAGGCGCTTCGCTTCCTCATCGGAAAGCTGCATCTCGAGATCAACCCCGCCGCGATTCACGAGGTAGGTCTGCATCACGCCGCAGCACCAGCCCCGGACGCGAGCGACACCTTCACGAACGCCGAAGGCTGACGCACGGCGAGCGTGAGGCGCTCTTCAGCAAGAACCGTGAAACGGTTGTGCGTGAAGTCCTCACCGTCAATGTTCGACGCCTCGACACGGATACCGCCCTTGCGGTAGACCGTCGCAGCCTGCTTGCCAGCGCCCACAAGTGCGGTGCCTTCAGGAATCGCAGTCGTGACGATCGGAGTCTGACCCCAGACCGGAGGCTGAAGCGTCACGCCGCCGTTGCCGTACTGACCGAGGAATGGCCCACCCGCGAGGTACTGGCCGTTGCCGTCCTTCGCGAGGCGCAGCTTCTGGTAATCGAGCGGGTGCATCACGACGCCGTCAGCCGAAAGGCCGGTGGCGAGCTGAACCTTCGTGAGTGCGCGGTAAAGCGCGTCGAGGTTGTCCGCCTCGCTCGCGGCCTTCTCGACCTGCACGCCGGAGCGGCCAAGGATGCCCGCAATCGAGCCGCCGCCAGGGCCGTTGAGAAGCTCCGCTTCTTCCATCATGACGAGCTGATAGAGGAGGCGGTTGTTGATCTCGGACACGAGGAACGGAGTATCTTCCGCCATCTCGTCAGAGATCTTGATCCAGCCCGCGATCTTCTTCAGCGACTCGGTCACCGGCGTGTAGGGCGGGAACGTGAGGCCCGGCTTCTTCGCATTCTCAGCGACATACTCGAACTTGCCGTGAGTCGAAGCGTCATAAGCCTGCTCAACGAAATACGTGATGGCAGTCGCGGTCAGCTGACCAGAACCAAGCCACGACGCGACCGTGGGACGCTCAACGTTGAGGCTAACGATGTTCTTATCGATCTCGGGCTGAAGGACACCCTCGCCGGTCGTGGTGACCGTGTGAGTGTCGCCAGCGGCCTTCACGCGCGGGTATTCAGCCGCATCGCCGGCAACCTTGCGGCGACCCTTGATGTGCGCGAGCGTATCGCTAAGGGACTTCGTCGCGTAGTCGCCGAACGAGCTACCGAAATCAATACCGGCGCTCTTCTGCTCGACCGACTCGGGCGCACCAAGCGACGCGAGAAGATCCTTCGCGGTCTTAGCGGCCTTGATTCGCTCGTTCAGCTCGCGAACCTCGGCGGCCTTAGCCTGAACCTCGGCGGCCTCTTCCTTAGTGAAGTCGCGAGATTCCTCATCGGCCTTTGCCTGAATAGTGTTGACGGCGGCGAGAATCTCGTCGCGCTTTTCCATGAGTGTGGGCATGGGATAGTTCCCCTTCCTGAGGGAGTCGATGTTGATGGAAGCAATAAGGGACCGGAGATCCGGCCCCTTTTCCCCGACGCCCTCGGCGCTCGGGGTATCCGGCTCGCCGCCGGAGTCAAGTGCCCCGCCATCCTTAGGCGGGGGAGTGTCGACCTTCTCTTCGCCACCCTCGACACCGTCGAGGTCAGCAAGAACCTCATCCACGAGGCGGTTCACCTCGCGAAGCTTTTCTTCATTCTTTGCGGAAATCGCACGACCAGCCTTGAACCGACTGAGGCGGTTCTTCACGTCAAGAAGCTCGGTCTCTTGATTCGCGCCAACCTGAACGACCGAAACCTCGTGAAGTTTCAGCCGGCGAAGCTCGAGAAACTCGCCCTTTTCGTCATCGTGCGCGAAGGCGTAGTCCTCAATGTCGTACGCGAACGACATCTGATTCACGCGACCAGCCTTGATGAGCCGGTACACCTGAGCACCCTTCACAGTGTCGAGATCGAGCTGAACCTTCACGAAAAGACCGTGGTCATCCTCGCGCGCCTCGACCGTTTCACCGATGCACATTTCCGGGTCGCTCATCTGGTGCGACCAGTAGCAAGCAATTCCCGCGCCGTTCTCGCGATACGTGCCAAGCGACTCTTCGAAAGCGCCCTTCACAATCACGTCACCGTAAGAATCCTTGTTGCCAAAAACGGCGGCGTACCCGGTGAATTGCCCCTCGGTGAGGCCGTCACCCGCCGCCTTGATCGGTACCGTCAAGTGCTTTGTGCGCGCCACATTCTCGGTGGTCATGCATCCTCCTTCGGGGGTCTACCGTCCCCGCCGTCCTGCGGTGACGCTTGCCCGCCCTCAATCACATTGAGAGGGGTAATAAGCTCATCGCCGCCATCGACCGGCGGCATATCCTGCAAGGCTCGCGCCTCATTGCGGGTCATCCACGGGGAACCCACCGAAGTCGATAGAACCGACGCCTGCTCCTCAAACGAGCCGCGAAGCATCGACTCGACATTCAACTTCACGAACTGCGAAGACGGCGCGCCGAGCTTTGGGAGCACGAAAGCCGTCAAACGATCCTCAATCGACCGAATATCCGGCCCGAGTGAGGTGCGGTACAGCGCGCGATTAAACTCGCGCATATTTGAATAGTTCGCAGCATCCAGCACTCCGACCATCGTCGGATTGATCTGGTACACCTGGGCGACCGTCTCGAGCGAAAGCTTCACCGATTCAGCCCACTGCTCATCTGCTGAAGAGAACGAGACCCGCTTCAAGTCCATGCCGTCTTCAAGGATTGGCATACCGCCCGCGCGCTCTCCGTGATCACCGGTGAATGCGTGAAGCATCTCCGTAAACCTGCGCCGGGCAGTGTTATCCCACGAGGGAGCATCTTTCGGGCGCGTCACATACGCACCGACGCGGCCATTCCGACGCCACAATTGCAGCCGGTGCCTACGGCTCGAATATTGCTCCTCAAGCACCATGCGAAGCGTCTCGACAGGAGACTGCGCCGTAAGCGACGCCGTCGGTGTCCACCCGCGAAACTCCACCACCTGCGCCTCGGGCAAATCTAGATAAGCGTCCGACTCGGTTGGTTGAATCCGATAGACGCGCGGCCCGAAATAAGCCTCGGCGTGTGGCGTCACCCACGACGGTGGGAACGGGTGAATCTCCTTACCGTTCTCACCGTCCATTACGACCCAATAGGCGCGGTCGTAGAGGCTCTTCGTTGCCGCGAGATCGTACAGAAGCTCATACCCGGTCATGTAGTTGTTAGGCCGCTTCAAGACCCACGCCACATCACCATCGCGAACCCGTGAGCGGGCTGCGCCATCCGCTTCAAACAGTTGCATACCAAGCTGCGCGATATTTCGCGCGCGAAAATCAATCACGGTACGAAGATGCGGCTGAGTAGCCCACAAATCTTCGATGCTCATATGCGCCGGGTCTAAGGCGCGCCGCGTGTCATGCTGAAAATACGTGACCTCGCGGCCCATGAAATCCGTCGTGAACGACGTCGGATGCCACAGTGCTTGAGCGGCGGCTGCCATCCGGCCGAAAATCTCACCGAAAAAGCTCACGCCCACCACCGCCAACCCTCTTCATCCTCAGCGCCATCGCGCTCATCGCTACCTTCGCTATCGGTGGCACTCTCGTACCACTCGCCGTAATCGTCCCCGTACGCCGTGACGCGCTGCTCTTCCGCGTCAAGATTCATGAGGCCCCACCGCGCGAGCATCACAGCAGCGAGCGGCGAGGCATCGACCGGCGATTCGCCACGATCTAAAAGCGTGACTTCGCCCGCGCGGCGGCGAACCGTGTCACGCATGGCCAGCAAGAGCGCATCCTGCGGCCTGAACCGAACCGTCCCCTCCGCGAGCGCATCATCCAACTGCGAAAGAGCGTTCGTGAGCTCACTACCCTCGCAGCGCTGCGCGTTCACGCCATCTTGGCGAAGCCACGTGATAAGGCTCGACGCTGGAGCACCGCGTCCCTGAATCACGACCGGGCCTGGCGTCGCGAGATTGTTCAAAAAGTCCCGAATCCAATGCGTGCCCGCGCGCTTCGCAATCACCTCAAGATGAACACGCTCATCGTCACGCCAACCCGCGACACCAACCCAACCGGTTTTCCTATCGGCCGAAACGTCGACCGCATACACAAGCTCGCTATCCGCGACAATGCTCGATGCCTTATCCGTGCAAGCCTCGACCTGCTCAGGTGGGAACGTCGGTTCAGCCGAAACGGTCACGAACTGACACATCACTTCGGTGCGGAACTTATGCTCCGGGATGCCGTCCTCGTCGTTCGTGCCCACTTTCGCAGCCTTCGCGAGAAGAGCTTCAGAAGTCACGAGAATGCGGCCATTAGCCTCGCGATTCATTGCAGGATTCGCTTGAGCGAGCGCTTCGACATCATCAATCGGCGCACCCTCTGGTGCTGACCACTCGAAAATGCCGAGCGACGTATCTCCGCCCCAGCCCTCAGCTGAGCCGTGCTCGCTAATCCAGTCGCGAAGAGAATCGGCCGCCGCGATAGCCTTTGACCGCATCCCCTTCAGTACGACCGACTTCGCCTCACCCGCGTTCGACACGCCCCACACCTGAGACGAATAAATCGAGTTCGTTGTGTTCTCCGCCGCCGTCCACGCATCCCAATCGCGCTGCTGACGAAGCTCATCGAAAAACAGATCAGTGACCGACTCGGAACGGCCCGCGTCATCGTTCGCAGCCTGGGTAAGCCACTTCGAGCCATTCGCGAGGCGCACGAACTTGTTGCCGTTCGTGTTCGACCGCTGAGCAATCAACGGGCGCGTATGCTCACACGCCCTCAGAACGCCAATACCCTTCTCGAGAATCTCCTCCGCTGGTTGCAGCTTGTGAGCGAGACCCAAAATCACAGGTCCCTCACCGGGGCGCTGCCCCGGCCCCTCCCACATCAACATCCGCCACAACGCACGCGCCGTAAGCGTGTAAGTCTTGCCGTTTTGCCGCGCCATGAGCACGAGCACGTTCGAGAAGCGCAACTTCGGAAACTCATCCCGCGTCGAACTACCCGGCGCAAGCTCAAGCGACCGGATAAACAACTCTTCCTGATGCGGCATGAGCTCCATGCCAAACGCCGAGCGCCACATCTCGACCGCTTCAAAACCAAGCGACGTTTCCGGCGTCAACTCCCGAAGCTCAGGCGTGAAAACACGCGGCAACCTAGAACCGAGAATCACCAACGACCCCCAATCCCAGGAAAACTACTTCGCGACCTTCTTCGCCGCCGCAGCCTCAGCGCGCGCACGCCGCTTCTTCAACTCGTCGAACGGGTTAGCGGCCTCAGGAGAATCAGACGTCAACGCCTTACGCTCCTGAGGCGCGCCGCCAAGCGCCCTTAGCGTGTTCAACATGTGCGGCCCTAAATAGAGCACCTTGTTCAAGTCGGTAGATTCAATCTCGCCCTCATCGAACGCCCGCAAAGCCTCATCAATCCGGCCCGCGTACGTGCGAGCCAGTTCAACCGAAGCCAAATCGGAATCTTCAAGCCAATCCATTGCCTTCACAGACGCATCCACGGCTGCAACTAGCCCACGAGGCTTTTTCTGAGCCATAGACACCTCCTAAAACAATTGAAAAGACAAATAGAAACGCGTGATGGGGTCACGGGTCATCGGGGGGAGAGGACAGGTGCGGCCCGGGATCTGGCCCTTCCGACCGGCGCTCGTGATTGAAACGCCCCTACCCCTTGAGCCATTGCCGTGATGGCGTTCCGAGATCGGCGCTCACCATTTTGTTGCCGCGCGCCCGGTTACATTTCACGTGCGACGGCCTAAGGTTCGCCGGGTCGTAGGTGAGATGCGGATGCGTGGAGCGCGGGTGATAGTGGTCGACTTCGAACGCTTCAGGTATCGGCTTTTGGCCTTGCTTCCATCGAAGCGTGTAGTCGATGGGCTGCTGGCATATCCAGCAGGGCCGGTCATCGCTCGCACATGCTGAACGGTAAGACTCTTTGAGTTTCTTCCACGCACGCGAGGTGAGGGCACTGTCACGGGTTGCCATCGACCCTCCTCGCGCATGTAAAAAGCCACCTCGCTGGGTGGCTCTCAGGTGCACGGCACCTATCTAAGCAAAACTTATCATGCGTCATGTCAAGCATGTAACTCCTTGCTGCGTGTCGCCGCATGCTTTTTGAGCGCCTCAACACTGACCGCTCCGCGCCTCCCGCCGCTCCCAGGTAACACTCCATCGAGCTTGCCCGCTTGTATCGCTCTCGTGATCGTTGATTGCGAGACACCGAGGGCGCGGGCGGCGTCGCTGATACTGAGGGTGGCCCCGCTCGCGAGATGATCGGCGGGAGTGGTCTCGTGTCCAGCTCGGCACTTCACGTAGGGGCGGTCGGTCTGGTAGGCCCACTGCCTTTCGCCGCAAGAGCACTCCCCGGCGGGGATTCGTTTAACGCTGGCCCCGGCCATGGCTTCACCTTTGGCGGCGCTCGCATTGAGCTCGTCCACCATGTCAAGCGCCCACTCTTGAGCGGCGGCGAACGTGGCGTGACGGCGAAGATAGACCTCCACCTCATCGTCAATGAACTCACCCGTCTCCTCCTCGATGAGCCGCGCCCATCCGGCGAGTTGCTGCGTAATCAGATTGATCTGATCGAGCTTGCCAATATCGAGCGGAGCGGGGGGTGCCGCGTTTTGCGCTCGCGGGCCGCCGGTGCGTGAGCCAGGGAGGTAGGTTTCTCGTAGGTAGTCGCGGGCGGTATCGGCGCGGTTGATGGCGCGGATAACGCTTTGCGCATCGATCATGCCTGCTCCTCATCGTCGGTCTCTGTTTCGATTAGTTCGCTCATTCGGTTGAGGGCGTATTGTTTGCCGTTTCGGTGGCCGCGACGGTACTCGTCGATGGCGTGTTTTTTGAGCCGTTCGATTTCCTGTCCGAGCGTGCTTGCGAGTTCACCGATGGTGCGTTCGGTGCTGTTTCCGGTGAGGGTACGTGTTGTGGTGGCGGTGATGGTGATGTGGTTTTTGACCCGTAGCTGCCCTGTCCACGTTTCGAAGGTTTCGGTTTCCATGTCGATTCCGAACCGGTCTTCGATTTGGAGTATGACGAGGTCGCCGGTTGCGGGGTCGGTGTAGATGATGACGGGATATGCACGCATTGCCTTCTCCTTTTGGGCATAAGAAAAGCCCCGACCGTTTAGGCCGGGGCTTCATTTCGGGTGGGTTTAGTTGTGGGCTTACGGTTCAGGGTGGAACACGTTTAGGATTACAGCCCGTTTAGCTAGGTTGTCGATGAGGATTTCGCCGTCTTGGTCGTAGCAAAACGTCTGAACGTAGATTCCTGTAACGCGACCCTCAGCGCGGTCCCAGCATGGTTTTATTGCTGCGTCTGTTGGTATGCGGGTGAGGTCCACGCCGTACGCTTGCAATGTTTCACTGATGAGGGTTTCGTTCATTCTTCGTCTCCTTCGATGGTGACGGGCTTGGGGTTGCGTTTCATAAGGTCTTCGCGGCTGTAGCTGTCTACGTCGCCCCCGCGTACCCAGTAGGTAGCGTTATCGTTTTGTAGGCGCTTGTAGATGACTCCGTTTGCGTAGCAGAAACGGGTGAGTTCCCACGGTTCCGGTTCCGGGTCAGGTTCGGGCGAGTCGAGGAGTCGGTGTTCGGCGTTGGCGTTGCTTCCTTCGCATTCATGCACGTAACCGTAAGTGTTTACGGTGTAGAGGAAGGAAAGCGGGCCCCGTCGAATATATGCCTGTCCGCTTGGGACTTTGTCTCCTTTGACTTCGTGGGCGAGTTCCCATGCGGCGTCGAGTGCTTCGCGCGCGGTGGTGACGACAATGCATGGAGTGAACTGGTATCCCAACTTGTTGGCTTCGATAGCTGCCTCACGGGTCACGCTGCGGTGGGTGAGGTCGTCGACGTGTTCGACGATTCTGGATACTTCGCCGTACTTGCCGACAGCGTGTTTCGCGGTTTTGAATGTGAGGGTCATTCCTGCTCCTTGTATGGGTTGTCGGGGATTTGCACGGTGCCTTGCATCTCGATCTTGGCGGCGCATTCTTCCCACGCTTCGGCCTTCGCCTTGCGCACCTCTTCAGCGATGATGGGAAGAACGGCGGCGGCGATCTCGGCTGCCTCGTCAGTTCTAACGAAGGTCGAGTAGTAGCCGTATCCGCTGTAGGTGCCTGTCACCTCGTCCCGGATTTTCTTGGCCAGTTTGTAAGTGTCATGCATGCTGCTCATTTCTGCTCCTCCGGGTAGTGCTCCGTGATGAAGTTGCGGACGTCCCTAGCGATGAGTGTGGGACCCATTGGGCCTATCCACTCCGAGCCTTCGCCTTCGAACTCGCTCGCGTACTGGGTGAGGGCTTCGCGTGCTGCTTCGGCTTTTACCTGGTTGAGCCAGCGGTCGAACTCGTCTCCGTAGTGCTTCTGCTCCGACGCGAGGGTGCGGCCAACTTGGTAGGAGTCGAAGTTGCGTGTGTTGGCCAGCACGAAGTCTGCGCGGACCTCGCGCTCGCCCGGCACATACTCACTGTCGGTCATCGGGGACCTCCTTCACGTTGGTCACGTCGCGGTCGGTCAGAACGCCGCTCTCGTTTATGAGGCTTGAGCCGAGAAGCCCGACCGTCATGCCGAGCCGCCAGATCATGCCGATGCTCCGGTTTGGATCGATGAGCGTTGGGGACTCGCCGGAGTAGTCGGCCTTCCCCTTGATGAGCGCGGCGATCTGGCCGATGTTCTCTTCGGTGATTGTGGCGACGGTGACGGTTCGGACGGTCGTCACCTCGTAGGTCTTGAACGGGCTGTCAGTCATCTCGCTTCTCCTCGTCTCGTCGGGTGGTACGGGCCGCGGGCAGGGCGCGACGCATACCGGCGCGGTAGCGGTCGGCGAGGACCGGATCGACCCGTGCGAGCTTCGTCCAGTCGGTTAGGCCGTTCGGGTCGTTGTAGAACCCTGCGCAGGCGGCTTCGACCTCGGCGTCGGTCGGCTCCTGCGCGGCAAGGTGAGCGTGCGCCACGGTGGCGATCCTTGCCGCGATAGGGTCGACCACGAGTCGGCAGTCCTCGCACTCGTCGTATTCCCCAGGTTCGTGGACGCCCTCGAAAGTCCAGCCCTCCTCGTTTAGGATGCGCCCGATGCACTCGGCCAGTGTGTCGGTGGTGGTCATTCTTGCTCCTTGTAGATGTTGGACAACTCAACTACAGCACTGGACACTTCGCGGAGTAGTGCTTCCTCTAACTTTTGTAGGCTCGTCTCTAGGCGTTCGACGTGCCTATAAAGCGCGCCGTGCTCGCTAGTTTCGTTCATGATGTCGTTCTTTCTCTTACTTCACGGGTTCGTTGTGGGCGGGGCCGTCTGCATAAATTGTTATTTCAAACGGGCACGTGTGGATGGTTGCCACGTATTTTGTTGGGCACCCCTGGACTTGTCGCCAGTTCAACAACGGGGCCTGGCTAACGTCCCAGTCCGCGAAAACATTGAGGAAAACCGAGCCGTCTTCCATTACTGGAAGGTTGAAGTGTTCGCTGATTTTTGCAGTGATTTCGTTGCGGTAGTCGCTGAAGTTTTCCATGGTTTCGTCTTTCGATTTTGGTGCGGGGATGTAGGTCATTTCTGCTCCTTGAGGAGGTCTGCGAGTTTGTCTGCGAGTTCGGCCGCGATTGACGTGTCGAGGTGTGGTTCGAGTTCGGTGCGGATTGTTTTGGTGGTGTTGCACGTGTCGCAGAGTTCGCGAGGCGTGTCGGTTCCGCATTTGAGGCAGGTGGTCATTCGCGTGTCTCGCTTTCGGGGATTTCTGGGGCGGCTCGGCGGATTATTTCCGCGAGAACTTCTCCGAACTTCTCGTGGTACTGCGTATGGATGTTTACGGTGGATCGTTCACGGTCGGTTTCTTCGTCTCGTGTGCGCTCGGAGAGAACATCGAGCTCGTGCTGCGCTTTGCGCGCTTCCGTGCGCCAAAACTCGACGATTTTCTTCATTCCCTTCACTGTTTCCCGCTCGATGTCTCGCTCTCGGTGCCAGAGCATGGCGGTGGCGGTCATGATCGCGGTTGAGAGCCATGGGAGGAATTGATTCGGTATCGCGATGGCGCACGCGATGAAAAGCACGATCATGACCCCGTAGATCACGTGCCAGTGGCATTTCATGCTTCGTCGCTTTCTGTGTATCGGTCGTCTTCGGCGGCTTGTGCGTGCCAGTCGTCGCGAAGGTCTTGGAGTTCGGCGCGTTCACGTTGACGGGCGAGGTGTTCGAGGTGGGCGATGCGGTCAACGTGGTGGGTCATTTCGGGGCCTTTCGGTTGGTGCGGGCATAACGAAACGCCCCTACGAGGCCCGTAGGAGCGTCAGAAGTAAAGAAGTGGGTGCGAAGTAGCGCCTAAGGGGCGCTAACACGTCCTGAAGGCTATAGCGGCCCGCCTGTATGACTTTCCGGGTTGAGGAGCCATGCGAGATCGGCGAGGGTCATCGTTACCCACTGTTCGCCGGGCTTACCGTTCCCGTGGCGCTTATGCACCACAACACCGATGGCGGCGTTATCGTTCACGGCTTCGGCGCGGGCTTCGCTCGCCCAGCCCGCGAGGTTGATGCGGGTGGTGTTTTTGCATTCGATAACGATTCGCTCGCCATGGACGCGTACCCCGGCGATGTCGCCTCGGTCGCGTGCGCCGGTCTTCACTCGCCGATCAATTCGGTCGTCGACGCGGGCGGCGAGATAATCAGCGATTTCACGCTCGAACCGTGACCCGGCTGCTTTCGCGCTCGCTCTGCTGCGTGCCATTCGTGGTGTTCCTTTCGGTGATGCGCTCAGTGATGAGCTGGTGGAGGATGGTGGAGGCTGATACGGCTCCACTGGTTTCAGTAGCGACGTGGATGTCGCTTCCAGGGGTGAGGGCTTCGAGGACGCGGATTGTTTTCGCGAGCGTGTCGTGAATGCGCTCGTCGAGCGTCCCGGTCGCGACGAGCGTGACGAGCTCGACGGACGCGGTTTGAGAGATGCGGTGGATGCGGTCTTCAGCCTGCACGACAAGCGCCGGCGTCCAGTCGGTTTCAACGAACAGTGCCGTGGATGCTCTTGTGAGGGTGAGGCCTACGCCGGCGGCGGCGATTTGCGCGACAAGCACGTTGATGCCGCCGGCTTGAAACCGCTCGACGATGTCGTCTCGGGCGGGGCCGGTGACGGTGCCGTCGATCAGTTCCACGGACGTGTAGGGGCTTTCTTTGCGTAGCTGGCTGATGAGTGCTTCGGACACGTCGCGGTGCTGTATCCACACGATGAGAGGCTTGCTTGGTTCGGCGTTGAGGCGCGTGGTGACCCAGTCGGTTGCGGCATCCACTTTCGCGAGGCCGGTCGCCTTTCTGAGCTGCGCGACGAAGGGGAGGCAGTCACCGACGAAGCCCGAGATGTCATCGTTATTGGGGGTGCGGTCGAGGCTGTCGAGCCAGGTGTCGATCTTTTCGGCGAGTTCACGGTTTGCTTTGTCGAGGGTGTCTGTGTCGGGGGTGACCCAGTGAACGCTTCGACGCTTCGGTGGGAGTTCGGTGAGGACTTGGTTTTTGGTGCGGCGTGTCCAGACGTGCTTGTCGAGGATGGCGTGGAGTTCGGCGAGGGTTTTGGGGTTGGCGACGCGGGCCCCGAAGTGGTTTTCGTAGGTGTAGCGGTTGATGTATTCCCATGGTGTTTTGGCGAAGTGGTGGAGGTGGCCGGTCATGGTGAGGAGGGGGAGGAGGTCGAGGGGTGTGGAGATGATGGGGGTGCCGGTGAGGCAAAGGGTCTGCTTGGCGTACTGGGAAATGTGCAAGACCGCTTTGGTGCGTTTCGCACCGGGTGTCTTGTAGCGGTGGGCTTCGTCGAGGATGAGGAGATCGGGCTCCCACATCGCTAGTGGGTAGTCCAGTCCCCTCGCGACGATGAGGCTGTCGGGAACGATGACGGTGCCGGCGTTCGGGAGCTGGTCGAGTGCTTTCTTTTGGGTTGTTTTGTTTTTCCCGCTAATGGGGTTCTGTGGAGTGATTTTTATTAGCTCGCCGTTGATGTGTTCGTTGTTGTGGGTGCGGCGTGTTTCTTTTTCCCAATTGGTGGTGAGGATTGGGGGGCAGATGATGAGGGTGCGTTTTGCTTTGGTGATTCGTTGGACGGCGAGGGCTTGGAGGGTTTTGCCGAGGCCTGGCTCGTCGGCGATGAGTGTGTGTCCGGCGTGGGCTGCTTGGAGAGCCCCTTCGAGTTGGTAGGGGTAGGGGGTTGGTTGGAAAGTGTGCATGGTTGACTACTTCCTGGGGTGGTTAGGGGTGAGGGGTCTCCGAGCCCTGTCGCTCACCCCTTCCCTCCGGCCCCCTTAAAAGGGGGGCCGGGAAGGGGTGGTGGGCGACCCCTTCCCGGAAGGGGTGGGAAGGGGTGGGAAGGGGTCGTGTTTTAGTGGGTCCTGAACGAGTCGAGATCGCCCGCATATTCGGGCGATTCCGGGTCATTCACCGAGAGGTAAACACCGAGCGATCGGTACAGCCGGGCACTTCGTGGGCCAGGCTCGCTTGCCGCAAAACCACGCCGCACCAACTCGTTAAGACCTTCATCGGCTCGCCCCCATCTCCCGCCATAACCGAGACTTCTAAGGGTTTCAGCTACGCGAGTTTTAGAGAGTGGCTCGTCTGCCTCGGAAAGAACTTCGGAGATTTTTTCAAGGAATCGCAGATGGAAGATTTGCTGCTTTTCCTCGTCCGATAATTCGTTTTTCTGTGGCGGTTCAACAGTGATGCGTGTACCGTCGCCGCTGGAGTCAATGCGCACCCGCGCCGCCTCTTGCGTGCGGTCGGTTTTACGCCAACCGCCAGCGTGCGAGCGAACAACGCCAGGCCGGTCTTTCGTGACGCGCACCGTGAGATGCCCGTCGAGGCCAGGCCCGATTGCAGCGATCGGCTCGACGAGGAACGCGGCCCCGTCGATGGCGGCCATTTTGGCTTGGCCACCGATAGGGAAGCGGCCACGGTTCTCGGTACTTTTTACGACGTGGTCGACGAGAACGACGGCCGCTCCTGTTTCGCGCGAGAAGCGGCGAGGGACGGCGCGCATCCACTGGGTGATCTCGTCATTGTCGAGACTTGATTTTCCGTGAAGGTTGAGCGCCTCAGTCACGCCATCAAGGACCACGTAATCCCACGTTTGCGCCAGGAGACTAGCGAACGCTTCTTGCTCACGGAATGCGAGTGGCGAGGCGTCTGGCCGTACGTAGGCGAAGCGTGGGGCGCGTAGGTGGTCCTTGGCGGCTCCGATGGTTTGGAGCCTGTCGAACACGTCGAGGGCGTCGGACTCGAAGTCGATGTAGAGGACGCGCCCGCCGTTGATGAGCGTTTCGACTGCGACGTACTGCGCGACCCAGCTCTTACCGGATTCGGATTCACCAAAGACGGTGTGCGTCTTCCCTGGGTAAAGGAGTGCTGGTCCGTCTGTGCGGGCGAGGAGGCGCGGGGTGGGGCGCTTTAGTGTGCCGTCGAGGATTTCGTCAGCGTCGATTGGCTCCCATGACGCCTGATCTTCGTCTTCCGTGTTCGGGTCAAGCAGCGCGTCGAGCGAGCTGCTGTCAGCCTCCTCCACAGGTTGCGGGGTGGTGCTGGTGGGTGTTTCGGGTTGCTGGTCAAGGATTTCTCCTGTGGTCGTGTCGACGCGCCCGCTAGGGCCGGTCGCGTACTGGTCGAGGTTGATGGTGGGGGCGTGTTGTTCGGCGCGCTCACGGGCCGCCTGGGGGTCTGCTGCGCGTGCCTGGGCAACAGCCCATGCGAGGATGCCGCGCCACTCGTTGAGGGCCGCGTGTGGCGTGCGTGCCTTGCCCTGCTTCTCGCTCACGCCGTCGCTGGTGACGGCGGTGAGGAATGCGTCGCGTAGTTGCTGTTCGGCGTGGGCGGCTGGGTAGTAGCCTGCGGCTGCCTCTTTCAGTGCTCCGGTGAGGATGCTGGTGGCGCGCTGGTGGCGCGAGTCGCCTTCGCGCACGTATCGGTTGAAGGTTGCGACCCACGCGTCGATTTGTGCGTGGTTGTCGCCGTTTGTGTGTTCGGTGATGAATGCGCGGATGGTGGCGTCGCTGGCAACGTCTGCGGTGTCTGTCGTGTCGGTGAGTGCTTCGGCGATGGTGGCGGGGAGTTCGGGGACTTCGCCGACTCTCCCCCATGCGTAGTGTCCTTCTGGGTCGGGGTGGGTGGAGGGGGCGACGATGATGACGCCGTTGACGCCGCGAATGTCGCCCCAGCCGGCGGGGAGGTTTCCGAGGCCGTTTCCGAAGCGTCGGCCGGTGGGTTGTGTGTAGACGTAGTGGCGGCGTGCGAGGTCGTTGCGGCGTGTGTATTGGAAGGGTGCGGGGGTTTCGGTGAGTGCTTCGGTGAGGATGTCGGGGAGGTTGATGGGGGTGTCGACGTCGAGGACGATGCCGCCTGAGCGGCCGACGTGGAGGAACACGCCGGCGTCGGGGTGGTCCATCCAGGTGTCGGCGATGATTTGGGGGTCGCGGGTGGTTTTGGATTGCCAGCCGCGTCCGAGGATGGAGCCGGGGTGTTTGGTGCCGGGTTTGACGGGGCCGACGTACCATCCGGCGCGGGCGTAGGCGCACGCGGCGTTGAGGGCGTCGAGGCCGTCGATGGCGGGGATGGTGAGGGTGTGGTGTTGTGTTGCGGGGTGTGGCATGGTCACTCTCGGCTCCATAACAGTGAGGGTGTGTGGGCGTGTTTTTCGTGGTGCCCCGGCTTGGTCGTGAACCGTCGCCACACCACCCACCCCCAATGCGGGAGGGTTCTGGAGGTGGGGTGTGGTGCCGGGGCGTTTTTTTTGATGGCGCGAGAGCGTGTTTTATTCGATGTGCTCGCGCATGTACGCGACAACGGACTGGTCGAGCCCGAGCGCTTCAGCGATCTGCTCATCCGTGAGGCCGAGCATGATCATCGACTTCACCTTCTGCGACTGGTCACCCTGCTGCGTGGGCTGCTGCGCACCAGGCTGCGAGGCCGGTGCCTGCGCCTGTGCCGGCGCTGCCTGCTGTGCCTGCGGGGCGGTTTGCGCACCGTCGTTCAGCATGGCGCTCAAACCGGGCGTACCCGGCTCAATGTCGTACTGGTACAGCTTCGGAGCGTTGAAGCGAGGATTCTTCTTTTCGCCGTCAGCAACGTAGGTCGCGGTGATGCGGTCGCCCACTTGGGGGTTGCGTCCGAGGCGGCGAGCAGCGTCACGGAACGCGCGCAACTGGTCACCCCACCCCTTGATGTAAAGGTTGCGGTGACCGTCATCGTCAGGCCCTTCCTGCTTGCCGGTGTCGAACGTGACAACGATCTGCTGCTTTGGTCGCCCGTCCTGCCAGAACTCTGGCGTGCCGGTTTCGTAGTCGTTGACTTGGCGGGTGTCGATGGAGACGATCTCGCCTGCGTGGGTTTCGCCTACCGTCTCGAACTTTGCGGTTTTGCCGCCGCCGGCGAGGAGCTGGTCGATGCTTGCAAGAGTAGTGTTCATGATGTTTTCTGTGCTTTCTGTGGTTGGTTGGTGTTAAACAGTTCGAGCCCGCTTAGTGCGGGCTCGAAGTCTGGGTAGCGGGCGCAACTGAAACAGTCGGGATCTCGGTCGAGTCCGCTAATGAAGTTGTTGAGTTTCTCTGTGCCGAGTGTTTTGACAACTTCGATGCTGGTCGCGAGCTGGTTGACGCGTTCGAGAGCTTGGAGGGCTATCTGTTCGTCGTAGGGCTCGGACCAGAACACTGCTTGCGATAGTGATGTCGCGTTCCTTGGCAGGTGCGCTATCGCAACGGTGGTGACGTGGTGGCCTTTGTTTTGCCAGCCGCGCCCGTATAGGTGGGCCTGGATGCGGTAGACGGGTTTAGCGCCTTCGCGGCGTGCGGCGTTCAGTGTGGTGGTGCCGACGATCTTGTGGTCGATCACGGTGCCGCTCGGGACATGGAACAGGTCGCATGTGCCACTGATTGGCGTGTTGTTGATGTCGCCGACGGTGACGCGGGTTTCTGTTTCCCATGCGGGCCCGGCTTTCGTGAAGATCTCTTCTAGCTGGGCATGGACGGCGGTGCCGATGAAGGGTAGCCACGCGGTTTCTTCCACCTGCTGCCAGCCGGCGAGTTTCGCGGCGAGGCAGTGGGTGCATGGGTTTCCGATTTCGCTGGGCCCGATTCGGCGTTGAAGCGTTCGGGGTTGGTGTTTGATCGCGTCGTCGATGGTGCGCCGGTAGAGTCCCCACACGGTGTTGGGGTTGCTCATTTGATGCGCACCTGCGTGCCCTTATCCAGGTAGTAAGCGTCGAGGTCTGCTTCAGCGATGTGTTTCTTCACGGCGGTGGTGGAGATTTCCGCCGCATAGATTTCTGGATGCTTCGTGATGGGGTAGTCGGTGGCGAGGCGTTTCTTGTCGAGCTGCCGATAGTTGGCGACCGTGAGGGTGTGCTCGCCTACGGGGAGGCTGCCGTGGGTGTGGCCGAGCTCGGTGGCGAGGGCGAGGATTTTCGCGTCGTAGTCCTTGCGGACTTGTTCAAGGTTTTTTGCTTCGGTCGCGATTTTTTGTCGGTGCTGGATGAGCTGGTCGAGCTGGTCGAGTTGTTCGGGGGTGGGTGCGGTGTTCACGGGTTGATTCCTTTCTGGCGGGCTGTTGCTTCTGCGATTTCGACGCGGCGTTCCCATGCGTTGGCGAGGCGGTGGAGGGCGAGGGCGGTTGCGTATTCGGCCCATTCGTCTTTGAGGTAGCGGAGACTACTGTGCGCGTCTACGGCGCTGATGTCGGCGGCGATTTCGTCGAGGAGCGTGCACTCGGCTGTTTTGTAGTTGTTATCCATTACGCGGCCTTCACGATCTCGATGGGGGCGCTTGCGCGTGCTACTTCGTCGAGGCTGAACTCGAGTGCGAGCCGGCCAGTTTTCTTCGCGGGATGGTAGGTGGTTTTCGCGGGTGCGAATCCGAGTTCGCGGAGGATAGCGGTGACGGCCGCGCGGCCCGTCCTACCCGAGAGGACATACGCGGCCGGGTCCTCAGGCGACGAGGCGTGCACCTGCATACGGTTTGTTTCGCGGTCGTAGGCGAGGTAGACGGCGGCCGGGTCACCGATAGTTTTTCTCGCGGCCTGGTTGAGGAAGAGGTAGGTGGCGCTTTGTTTCGCGTTGGTTGAGATGGTGACTTGCGGGGCTGCGGTCGCGGCGGAGCGCTTGAGCTTGGGGAGTTTCATGAACGCCATTTCGGGGTGTCCTTTCGGGGTTTTTTCTTTGTGGTTTTGCGTTGCTTGTCGACGGCTCCGGGGATGAACTTTGCGGGGTCGCCGTACATGTAGCGGTCGAGCGGCTCGGCCATGGGTGTTGGTGGTTTGGGTGGCTTGATGCCGTTTGCTTGCGCCCATAGCCGGGCGATTTCTTCATCAATGTCGGTCAAGATTCACCGTTTCTTCGCGCCAAAGCTCGTACTGTTCGACGCCGAGGGCGATACCGAAACGAACAGCGAATACGAGTAGCGCGAGGATGGCGACGCGCGCGAAATATGTCGCGGTAAGGGAGATGAACAGCAGCATTAGCGCCTCACCCTCTTCTTGGCCGCGAAGGTTGCGCGGATGAGCTCGTGGCCGTAGGAGCGGTAGTGGGTGGCGCGGTGGGTGTTGGTTTTCATTCGTCTTCTTCTTTCTCGCACCACGCGACGAGGTCGGTGTGCATGATCGTGATTCGCCTGGCGCGCATGGCGGCTTTGAGGATGTTGCCTTCAGTTCGGCGGGTGGCCTTGCGCAGGTAGCTGGTGCTGAATGGCACGACTTGCGCTGCTTGTTCGAGGTCGTAGGCGATGCGGCTCACGCGAGCCTCCATTCGTGCGTGCGCCTACCTGAAGGTGTTTTCCCGTAGGTGGGGATTCCGTCGGGGTTGCGGTTGTAGGTGACGATGTGTTCGCGTTCGAGTTCGGCACGGGCGGTGCGTAACCGTTGCCCGCTGTACACGTGCGTTTTCGCGTTCACGAATGCTTCGATCTCGTGGTCAGCGGCGACGCCGAGCTCGCGGAGGGCTTCTTCTACCGCGACGTGGGCGTTCGAGTAGAGCGCGGTGGTCGCGGCTTCGTGGCTCGTGGCTGGGTCGGTGGTTCGGGCGTATTTGGTGGTCATTCGTCTTCTCCGTATTGGATGTATTCAGCGACGTCGATCAGCGCCCCTGAGTGTTGGATGAAGGGGACGAGGGCGGCGATGATGTCCCAGCGGCGTTGCGCGTCCCGGTTGTCGAATCGGACTAGCTCGGGCCGCGCGTGAGGGAGCGGGCGGGGCGGTTGAGGAACTGGCATGGTGGCTCCTTTGGGGCATAAGAAAGGCCCCCACCCGGTGAAGGGTGAGGGCCGGTCGAAGTGAGGGTTAGGCAGCCAAATCGATGTCGGCTGCGGCTGCCACCGGGGCGTTTTCTTTTACCGGAAGCGCCCACCTGCTCCACCCGTAGGCTGTGAATGCACGTAAACAGCGAAGGGAGGTGAGGCAGATGGGCAAGATCAGTGATGAACTCAAGCGGAAACTTGAGGCCGACCCGAACGACGTGGACGCGATCGTTCAGGCGATTGCGCAGCTGGAAGATCAGCGCGATTCAGGACTAGCGGCAGCTAGGCGAGTGGTTGGGCTCTAGTCCCAAGTGTCCAGTACCCGCATTCCCCTCTCTTCCTGTGTTTGGTAGGGAGAGAGGGGGATGCCTGCACGCTCGAGCTCTTCGCGGGCAACGATGTACGCGATATTGGCGACGCTGGAAGCGTAGGTGGCTGCGATTTCTTCACTGGATGCGAACGCTTCGCCTAGGTTCTTGCGGGCTTCAAGTTCACGAGGGTTAGTCATTTCATTTGCTCCTTACTTAGGTGTGGGTAGTCGGTCGGTTTGCGTGACGCTCGCTCGTCGCGTAGGAGATCGACGAGCGTGAGGATTGAGAAGACGGCTCCCGCGACGGCGATGGCGGCGCAGATGACGGTAAAAAGGGTCACGCTCTCACCGCCTGTGCGAGGACTCGCTTCACGGCTTGTTCGCCGGTGGGGTCGATGTGGGCGGTGGTTTTTGCGTTGAGACCGTTCCACCAGTCGAGGTAGTGAACGGCGTGGGTGCGTAGTTGACGTTTGGAGAATCGCAGTCCTTCGCTGGCCGCGATCTCCCTGACGTAGCGCATGGCGTCGCTTAGCGACATAAGAAGCCTCCTAAGGGGAGTGCTGTGGGAAGCCACAGGCTTTAATGAACAAAGACGTTTATTGAAGGCCACGGGAGTGGGAGGAAAACCAATGTTGGAAGCTGAACTTAGGGTCAGAGACTTCAAGATCCACGTTGAGGGTGAAGGGCCCGTGAGATCGGTGGTGTCACTCTTTGAGGGCTTTGACGAGGCGTTCGGCGTAAGTGGCCGGGTCAAGACTCGAGTCCTTTATCGTCTCGGTGACCGTCGACGGGTTGCATACAATCTTTTCGTCACACCCGAGGACCTGTCCCTGACTCTCACCGGCGAGGGTGCCGACACCATCGAGGGCTTCCAGAACGTGACGGAGAGCTTCGTTGAGCGTTTCCGTGTGACTGGGGTCGCCTTGATGCCGGATTTCGAGGACATTAGTTTGGGGATTGAAGTTGATCGAGATCATGACTGACTCCTTTGGGTGTTAGGCGACGACGGCCAGGTGAGGTGTGGGGTTCATGCCTGCCCACACTGTTTCCATGAGGTCGCGGTCTTGGTTGGTGTATGCGAGGACGTCGCGGACTTGGCCGTTGGAGAGGTTCATGGGGCGTTTCTCGGGGGCGACACCGTGCTTGTCGATGTAGGCGGCTTTGAGGCGTTTTCCGAACGTGGGGGCCTTGGAGCGGAGCTGTTTTGCTGAAAGGCCCTTCTCCTTTAAGAAGTCCTGGGTGTAGAGGGGGCGGCGAGACTCGTCTAGTTCGGCGTGCTCACCCATGCCGCGCGCGAGAATGATCCGCGCTTTCGCTTCGAGATGATCCGGGTGGATGAGTCCCTTCGCGGCCTGACACAGTTCCATTTGTGCCTGGGCTTGGAACATGAGCGCGCGCATTTGGTGTTCGGTGGCGCGGGGGTTGATTGCGCCGCCGTTGTGGAAGTAGTTGTCGAGGGCGTCGGCTGCTTCGCGTTGGAATGTTTCGACGAGGTTGCGGGCGCGGTCTGATTTGAGGCGTGTGGTGTCGATGGTGGCGAGCCACATGGTGAAGGTGCGGCGGTCGACGGTGACCATTTCGTAGGTCTTACCGTCCGCGCCGGTCATTGCCATCATGGCAACAACTGCCCACGAGGTCCGTTCAAGGCGGCGATACTGGGCGGTGTAATCAATTCCCATCGCCTCGCATACCGGGCGGAGGGCAACACGGATCGTCTCGCCGTCTTTCGCGGCGGCGATACTCGTTCCGTGAAACGGGATGGACTGAAGAAACATGAGAAAACCTTTCGTGGGGGTGCCGTGGGGGCCACGGACTTGGAGGGGGATCAAATAAGGGGGGTTAGGCGGCTTCCTCGCGGTAGTAGTCCGCCGCGTCACTGCCTAACTCGAGGGCGATCTTCTTGGTCTGAGATGCCGTGAAATCGCCGTCCTTGAGTCTTCGTAGGAGGGTGGTTTTTGCAATGCCCGTAGCGTCGGCCACGGCTGAAATCGAGAGCCCTTTGCTCTTGATATCCGCCATGACTCGGCGGGCGATGTGGTCTGTGCTTGCGGTCATGGCTAAACGGTAACGGTCCAAATGGACCGGATGCAAGCCGAACTACACGGGTGTAATGCATGTCACGATAGTCACACTTTCCCGCCAATACGGACCGGAACCGTGCTATGCGGCTACCGTTGGACTTATGGACGCAGAGAAATACATGCGCGCGCTCGGCGTGGAAATTGCCGCCCAGATGTCTATCGCTGGCGTGACGCAAAAAGCGCTAGTGGAGCGCACGGGCATCAGCGAATCGACGCTGCGGCGCTACATCAAAGGCACTCGCGATGTTCCTGCATCGTCACTCTTGGCAATTGCGCGTGAGATAGGTGCACCTGCTCACGAGCTCGTGGAGCGGGCCGAGCTTCGCTACGACCGCCAATCAACCCCCACCCAATCCGACTACGGCCTAGCCGCTCACACCGCACCTAACCGTGGCAAAGCTTTGCGCGACCGCATGAACGCGGAGCAAGAAACACCCGAGCCGTTCTATGACGGCGATGAACCCGCATAACAAGAAAAGAGAGACCCTCATGAAGAAAGCCCTTATCCCGATTGCATGCCTCGTTCTAGCGCTCGCAGGCTGCTCAAGTGGCAGCGACAATGACGCCGCACCATCAAAAGAAACGACCGCCGCAGCAGCAAGCAGTGAAGCAGGCACCAAAGAGGCTGCGAGCGAAGAGAGCGCCAACGATGAAGCCCCCGCTCCTACAGACCCGTTCAAGCCAGGGGATACTTTGTCGGTCACTGACGATAATGGCACTGTGGTAACCGTCCATCTGACCGATGTTGGCATTCCAAGCGATTTCAAGGAAGTGCATGATTCACTCCCTGCATTCAAGGATGATCCCATCGAGGGTGTGACACTAACGATGGACGTAGATAACCGTAAGAGCGATCAAGAGTTCTACCTAGAAACGGTGTATCTCTACGATGCCGAAGGGAACGAGTACGAGTTTTATTCAGTAGGGCAGCTTCTCGACGTAATCGAGTTCAATATTGATGAAGCAACGAATAACGCTGAAAACTGGAGTGATTATTACGATCAAGTTTCTGCGGTGAGCGAGAACTACCCAACTAGCGTGCGCCCTTCTGCGAAGAAGGAAGGCATTGTCTATGTAGGTAAGGAAGTCCCCGATGAGATTATGGATGTCCAAGTAGATGGTACGTATGTAACTGGCGACACGTGGGAGCGCCAGTAGCATCCCGTCTTTAAATGTCTCACCCTCCCGCAACATTGGGAGGGTGAGTTTCTATAACCCTTGGGACCATTTGCACGCCACGTTTCCTAGCGTGCGCGTCGAGTTCGCGCGCCTTGACGGGCGGTGTGGCGAGACGAACGGCCGCGACCTAATCCGGTTGGATAAGCGCCTGCTTCAAGTAGAGCGGCGTTGCACTCTCGCCCATGAGCTCGTACACCTCGAGGCGGGCGAGGGGCGGCCCTGTAGCGCTTCCCGCGAGCGCGAGGTGAACCAGATAGCGGCGGCGCGCCTCGTGCCGTTTGAGGCGCTCGTGAAGGCCGCTAGGTGGGCGCGTAGCCCTCTCGAGCTTGCTGAGGAGCTGTGGGTGACGCCGCTCATGCTTGAGGCGCGCTGCGAGACTCTCACTGCGTCGGAACTGTTTGCGGTTGCAGGGGTCGAAAATGAATAGGTCAATGTCTGGTCTGTTCAAAGAAGGGTTACAAGAAGGGTTACAACCCGCCACTTCAGTTTGCGTAAAGAGAACCCCCACCGGGTGTTTGTCCTGGTGGGGGCCGCTTTTTTGTGGAGCCTCCTGCCGGAATCGAACCGGCGACCTATTCATTACGAGTGAATCGCTCTACCGACTGAGCTAAGGAGGCGTGTGCTTCGCTCACGCGTCGCGCACGAACCACAACTTTACGGGAGAAACGGCCCGGGTGCCAAACTGTGTCGGTGATGGACCGGTCACATCTCGTGCGGGGTGACGTGCATGCCGCCCCGCTGACCCGGGCTCAGTTTCTACTCACATTTCGCGCCGTCGTCCGGGACCTTGTCCTCGAGAAGGTACGCGTCGACCATCTCCTCGATGCAGCCACCCGAGCGACTGTAGGCGGTGTGGCCGAAGCCCTCCCAGGTGAGGAGAACCGAGTTGTCGAGCTGTTTGTTGAGGGATTCGGCCCACGCGTACGGGGTTGCGGGGTCGTGGGTTGTGCCGATCACGACGATGGTGCTCGACCCCTTCGCATGGATTTCCTTGGGGTAGCGCACGGGCTTCGCGGGCCAGTTCGCGCAGCCGTCCTCTTCGGTGCCGAGCGACGGACCAAACGTCGGGTATTTCTTTGCGAGGCGTTCGCTTTCGGCCTTGAGCCACTTTTCGTCGGTTACCCCGACGTGGTCGAGGCAGTTCACGGCGGCGTTGGCGAACGTGCTGTTCGACTTGAATGAGCCGTCTTCTTCGCGTTCGTTGGCGAGGTCGGCGAGCATGAGGAGGACGTCGGCGGAGTTGTTGGCCTTGGCGCTTTCGATCCCGAGGGCGACGTATTCCCAGGTCTCGTTGCTGTAGAGGGCGGTGAGGATCGCTGTTGAGGCGAGGGTCTCGTTGAGCTTGCGGCCGCTCGCCGTGGGAATGGGGTTCTTTCCGGCGTTCGTCATGAAGTCGCGAAGCTGCTGAATGCCGTCGTCGACGCTGCCCGTGAGGGGGCAGCTGCCGCGTTCGTTCTGGCACCAGGTCACGAAGTCTTTAATCGCCTGCTCGAAACCGGCGGCCTGCCCGGCGACAATCTCGTTTGTCGTGAGCGCTGGGTCCATTGCGCCGTCGAGGATGAGGTGGCCGGTGCGCTCCGGGTACATTTCGGCGTAGGTGGCGCCGAGGTACGTGCCGTACGAGAAGCCGAGGTAGTCGAGCTTTTCGGATTCAACAGCCGCGCGGATCACGTCCATGTCGCGCGCTGCGGAGTACGTGTCGACGTACTGAATGCGGTCACTGGACTTCGCTTTGCAGGCTTTCGCGAGCTTGTCGGACCACTCCTTCGCTTTCTTCTTGCCTTCCTCGGTGTCGGGAAGGTCTGTTGACAGCATCTCGTCAGTCTCGGCATCGTCGAGGCACTGGACACCGTCGGAATCCTTCACCCCTCGCGGGTCGAAGCCGATCAGATCGTACTGTTTGCGCACGGTGGAGCTGATCGTCATGGAGCCGTAGGCGGCGACGTGTTCCGCACCCGAGCCGCCGGGGCCGCCGGGGTTGATGAGAAGTGAGCCCTTCTTGTCGTCGCCCGTTGCGGGAACGCGCGTGAGCAGGAGTGAGAGGGTGGCACCTTCGGGGTCGTTCCACTTGAGTGGGACCTCGATCGTGGCGCATTCGGCACCTTGATATTCCGCGCGTTCGCATTTTCCCCAGTCGGCGCGCTGGTCGTAGAACTTCTTCCAGCGCTCGTCCTTTGCGGGATCGGCGCCGAGATCGTAGGCGGCGGATTCGACGACGGGAGCGATCGATTTAAGGGGCGCCATGCCTTCCGTGCCGTAAGCCTCGGAGGTCGAATTCTCGAGCTCCTTGATGGCTTTTTCGGCATCTTTCTCGAAGTTGCCGCTGCCTGCGGCTGCCGAGTTACTTGGCGTGGCCTTGTGCCCCGCTTGGATGAGTGCTCCGCATCCACTGAGTGAGAGCGCGGCAAGCGTGAGGGCGCTGAGGGCGGCGGCAGCACGTGCGCGCACGCCGAAGCGGGAGGGGTGAGTGGGTGTCACGAAGAAACCTCGCGGATCGTTGGGAAGGCGAATTAGCTGCCATTATTCAATCACGCGGTGCCGTGTGTCACCGTCAGACTCTCCCAGTTGGCGTTCTGGCATCGGCATGGGTAGAGTATTTCCGCCCGCCCCGTTCGTCTAGCGGCCTAGGACACCTGCCTTTCACGCCGGCAACACGGGTTCGAATCCCGTACGGGGTACAGCATGAAATCGCCCACCAGAATTGGTGGGCGGTTTCGTTTTAACGACACGTGCGCGGGGTCCGACGTCTGCTCGCCTTCATCGCGCGAACTTTGTGAGTGTGCTCAAGGAGTGCCAGCTAGGGTGGAGGTACGCGGTCCCTCCTCGATGACGCCGAGGCGATTGATCGCCCCTACTCCTACCCCACGAGATAAGGACAGGACGAATGAGCACTTTTGATCCGAACCTTCCGAGCACGAACGAAGCCGGTGCCGTGCGCGAATCCGATGCTCACTCGCTGAGCGTTGGCGCGAATGGACCCCTCCTTCTTCACGACGTGAACCTTGTGGAGAAGCTCGCCCGCTTTGACCGCGAGCGCATCCCTGAGCGCAGCCCCCACGCGAAGGGCTCGGGCGCTTTCGGCGAGCTCCGCGTGACCGAGGATGTTTCCCAGTACACGAAGGCGAAGCTTTTCCAGAAGGGTCAGAAGACTCCGATGCTCGCCCGCTTCTCGACCGTTGCCGGTGAGCTCGGCTCGCCCGACACGTGGCGTGACGTGCGCGGGTTTGCGCTCAAGTTCTACACGGAAGAGGGCAACTACGACATCGTTGGCAACAACACCCCCGTCTTCTTCCTCCGCGACCCCATGAAGTTCCCCGACTTCATTCACTCGCAGAAGCGCCTTCCCGATTCGGGTCTGCGCGATGGCACCATGCAGTGGGACTTCTGGACCCTCTCGCCTGAGAGCGCTCACCAGGTCGCATACCTCATGGGTCCGCGTGGTCTTCCGAAGACGTGGCGCCACATGAACGGCTACAGCTCGCACACCTACATGTGGGTCAACGAGGCTGGCGAGAAGTCGTGGGTCAAGTATCACTTCCACACCCAGCAGGGCGTCGAGTACCTGTCGAACGAGGAGGCGACCCGCATTGCGGGCGAGGATGCCGATGCGCACCGCAAGGACCTCTTCGAGGCGATCAAGAACGGCGATTTCCCGAAGTGGGATGTGTCGGTGCAGATCATGCCTTATGAGGACGCGAAGACCTACCGCTTCAACCCGTTCGACCTCACGAAGACCTGGTCGAAGAAGGACTACCCGCTCATCAAGGTGGGCGAGTTTGAGCTCAACCAGAACCCCGTGAACCACTTCGCGCAGATCGAGCAGGCGGCCTTCAGCCCCTCGAACCTTGTTCCGGGCATCGGTTTCTCGCCCGACAAGATGCTTCTCGGCCGCGTGTTCTCCTACCCGGATGCACAGCGTAACCGCCTTGGCACGAACTACAACCAGCTGCCCGTGAACCGCCCGGTGAACGACGTCAACACCTACTCGAAGGAAGGGGCGATGGAGTTCTTCCACTCGGGCGATGCTCCCGTGTATGCCCCGAACTCCTTCGGTCGCGCTTACCAGGATGAGCAGGGCCCGGTAGACAACGGCTGGGAGTCCGACGGCGAAATGGTGCGCGCCGCGTACACCCTCCACGCCGAGGACGACGACTTCGGCCAGGCCGGCACCCTCGTGCGCGAGGTGTTTAGCGACGAGGAGCGCGAGGAGTTCGTGAACACCGTCGCGGGCGCCCTCGACGGCGTGATCGAGCCCGTGCTCTCGCGCGCATTCGAATACTGGAAGAACGTTGATCAGGAGATCGGCGAGCGCATCGAGAAGGCCGTTAAGGCCAACGCGGGCGACGCCGAGGTTCCCGGTAGCGTCCAGTAACGCACGACTCAGAAGTTCGGCCCCGTTCCTGCCACGTTCGGTGGGGGCGGGGCCGACGCTTGCCTCCACCAAGGCGTTTTGGAATTCTTGTGGCATGGACGCCATGAGCCGTGCAGAATTCGAGGCTGCGGTTGACGACGCCCTCGATTCGCTGACGCTCGATGTCGTCACCCAGATTGCCGATTCGAACACGGTGATCCTCGTAGAGGAGGAACCCGAGGGCGATGAGGAGCTGCTCGGAGTGTTTGACGGTGTGCCGCTCACGGAGCGCGGTCATTTCGACGGTCTCATGGAGCCGGGCCGCATCATCGTGTTTCGCGGCCCGCTCACGCGCATGGCTTCAAGTCGCGAGGAGCTCGAGGAGCAAATCCGCGTGACCGTGCTCCACGAGGTCGGTCACCTCTTCGGAATCGAGGAGGAGCACCTGCACGCGCTCGGCTGGGGCTAAACGATCAGGACGTCGGCGGGGGAGTCCGCGATCACCGTTTGAATGGTGTTGCCGAGGTAGCGAGGGTCGTCCGTTCCCCCAAAGCGGGCCCCGAGCACGAGGGTGTCCGCGCCAGTTTTCTCAATCTCGGTGATGATTGCGTGGGCGACCTCGTCGCCGTCGTCGATGTGCCTGGTGCGAGAGTCGACATCGCGCACGCCCGCGCGGCGCGCCGTCCGCACCGCGAACGCGAGCTGCTCCGCGCTCGCATGTCGAGGATCCGATTCGACAGAGTCGCGCACGACGTTCACGAGATGCAGGGAGGTGCCGAACTGCACGGCGCGCTCAATTGCGGCGTCGAGTGCTGCCTCGCCCTTGGGGGTGGGGATATAGGCCACGAGGATGCTCACCGTCGATCTCCTTCAGTGTTCCGTCTTCGGCTGTGGGGTGTCGCGTTCTTGCCCGCTGAGTTTTTGAATCTCGTCCATCACTCTGTCCGTGATCGCGCGGCGCCTGCGGTTTTCAGGCAGGGAACGATCGATGTCGCTGAGGTCGATGGGGGTGCCGATGCGCACCTCGAGTTTCGCGCGCCGCGGGCGGGGGAGGGTTTTTCCGGGCACGAAGAGCTTCTCGGTTCCCACGAGCCCCACGGGGATGATGGGCGCCCCCGTGTGTTCTTCGAGCCACGCGACACCCGTGCGGCCGCGGCCGAGCCTGCCCGTTTTTGAGCGTGTGCCCTCGGGGTAAATCGCGAAGACTTCCCCTTCATCGAGTACTTCGCGGGCTTTTTCGAGCGAACCTTGCGCCGACTTCAGCGTTCCACGTTCGACGGGAATCGAGCCCACTGTCTCGAAAAAGCGCTGTTTGATGCGGGCCGTGAGCCCGCTCTTGTGCCAAAAATCGGCTTTGATGATGTAGCGCACCTTGCGGTTGAACACGACCGGCACGAGGAATGAATCCACATTCGCGAGGTGGTTCGCGGCAATGATCACGGGGCCGGTCTCGGGCACGTTCTCGAGTCCCGTGACCTTCGGCCGCCACCACGCCTTAATCATTGGGGCGACGAACGTGTGGGCGGTTTCGTAAAACACCGGCCTGCTCCTTCGGCTCGCTCTCTCGCACATGCGCCTCGCGCATGTTTCTCAGCGTAATCGCTCGGAGGTGCAGTTCCTAATGCGGGCCCGCGTGTTTAATGGATGGGGGTCCGACGGTTGCCCGGCAGGCGTCGGAACCCTTTTCGAAAGGTGCCCCCGCCACGACCGGAAGGATTTCGCTCATGCCCTCGAAGATTAACGTTGCCGTTGTGGGGCTCGGGACGAGCGCGCAAGCGGTGCACCTGCCGATGCTTCAGCGCCGCCACGATCGCTTCCAGCTCACCGCGGTCGTGGATATCTCGCCGCGCCGACTGCGCGAGGCCGCCGAAAAGTGGGGCATTGACGAGGAGCGCCGCTACGGCAGTGTGAAGGACCTGATGGCGGCTGCGCGCAGCAAGGACGTTGAGCTGGATGCGGTTGTGTTCAGCGCCGACGGCGTGAAGGGGGAGGATATCCTCCAGATCATCAAGCGCGGCATCCCTGTTCTCGTCGAGCCGCCCGTCGCGTATGGAACCGAGGAACTTCAGGCGATCGCCGAGTTTGAGCAGATGGCCGGGCGTCCCCTCGTGATGCTCGCCTACGGCGCTGTGTACGACTCCTCTGTGAAGTTGCTCGTGGAGGAAAATCAGGCGCGCGACCTGCGCACCCTCGAGTTTGAGACGCTCATGCCGGCGAGCTCCGTGATGCACGGTAAGCACCACGTGACGTCGGCCGCCTACGATTTGCCGTCGGAGCAGCGCATTGAGCGCCGCGAAAACCTCAAGGACGCCGTCGAGAAGGGGGCGGGGCCCGGCGCGAATCAGCGCGACCGCGATATTTACGTGAAGGGGTTGCTCACGGGCGTTCTCGCACAGCTCGCCCTGATGCGCGCAACCTACGGTCCGTTGACCGAGCTGCACGGGGTGCGCCACTGGCCCGAGCAGGTGATTCCCGGCTCGATCGAGGTGCTCGGCGCGCTCGAGAAGGGCGTGCACGTTCGCCTCGTGTGGCACTACCTGCCGTTTGCGCCCGAGTTCCACGATGCGATTCGTGTCGTGACGAACCGCAGGCAGGGCCGGGTCGAGATCCCCGCTGTGGCAGATCTCGATACGCGCGGCTCGTTCACGTTCACCCAGAAATCCGACGGCGCGATTGTGAAGAGCGAGCGCCTCTCCGAGCACTCGCCTGCCTACGGCCTTCACGAGGCGTTCTACGCCTTTGTCGCGAAGGGAAAGGCACCCGCCTACGGTCTTTCCGAGGCACTCGAGGATCTCGAGATTTCACGAACGATCCTTGCCGAGCTCGCGCTCGTGGACGGCCGCGACATCAACGAGGCTCCCGAGGCCGAAGGCGAGGCTGACGACAACGAAGGCCGCGGTCACGGGGCTGAGGCGCGCGAGGGGAGCACCGTCGTCGCCGAGAACCCGCTCACGGAGACGCCTATCGCAACCGCGCCGGAACCGGCCGAGGACGAGTTCGCGGCCGTGAGCTCGAAAGGTGCCGAGCAGGGCGAGGTCGAGATTTCCGAGCAAAGCGCACCCGTGCAAGCGGAGTCCAGCGAGGCGGAGGGTGCAGGCGGGAACGAGCCCAGCGGGGCGTAGCCCACACGCCGCGGCGCGACACGCCGAAGGGCGGGAATCACACAAGAATTTTTGGGGACGTCGATGCGGATCGGCGTCCCCAATTCGTCGTGGAAAACCCCGGAAATTCACCAACGAACACAGGTTGTCCACAACTCCATCCACCGTCGAGCGCGCCTGCGACGTGCATGGTTCGTGGATAACACCATCGCTGTTCACCGCGCGTTCACATGAGGCCACAGCGTGTCCACACACCATCCACATCACATTCGTGTAATTCAGTACATCTTGTGGTGTTCCCATCGATCTGCCACTAGGTGTAGTGTTGGGGACGTTGGTTCGCGCAGCCCCACAGTTGGGCTTCACGTCCCCCGTGAACACGAAGAACACCCCGCATTTCGAAAGGCCTCTCATGGAGATCACCGTCTACACCAAGCCCATGTGCGTCCAGTGCGACGCCACCAAGCGCGCCCTCAACAAGGCTGGCCTCGAGTACACGCTCGTGGACATCACCGAGGATGCCGCGGCCCTCTCGCACGTCAAGTCGCTGGGCTTCATGCAGGCGCCCGTCGTGACCACCGTGAACGATGCCTGGTCGGGTTTCCGCCCCGACAAAATCAAGGCGCTCACCGCGCAGGCGAGCGAGACTCGCCAGGCTGCAGGCTTCTAAGCATTTAAGCGTCGTGACCTTTCGCCATGAGTAAGCTCGTCTACTTTTCGTCTGTTTCGGAAAACACCAAGCGATTCATCGAGAAGCTTGAGCTGCCCGAAGGGAGCGTCGCGCGCATCCCGCTGCGGCGCACTGAAGAGCCGCTCGTCGTTGACGAAGACTTCGTGCTCATGGTGCCCACCTACGGTGGGGGCAATACAGGGGGAGCGGTCCCCAAGCAGGTTATTCACTTCCTCAACGACAAGCGCAACCGCGCACACATCAAAGGCGTGATCTCGGGAGGGAACACGAACTTTGGCGAGGCATACTGCATTGCCGGCGACATCATCGCTCGCAAATGCAACGTGCCGCACCTCTACAAGTTTGAGCTCCTTGGGACGTCAAGGGACGTCACCACAGTCAAAGAAGGGTTGGAACGGTTTTGGCAGAGCTAACCGAGATGCCGGGCTACGAGCACAACAAGGCGATGGACTACCACGCGCTCAACGCCATGTTGAACCTGTACGACGCGGACGGCAAGATCCAGTTCGACAAGGACCGCGAGGCGGCCCGCGAATACTTCCTCCAGCACGTCAACCAGAACACGGTCTTCTTCCACTCGCTCAAGGAAAAGCTCGACTACCTCGTCGAGAAGGAGTACTACGAGAAGCACGTTCTCGACCAGTACACGTTCGAGTTCGTCAAGTCGCTGTACAAGCGCGCGTACGCGAAGAAGTTCCGCTTCCCCACCTTCCTTGGTGCATTTAAGTACTACACGTCGTACACCCTCAAGACGTTCGACGGCAAGCGCTACCTCGAGCGATTCGAGGATCGCGTGTGCATGGTCGCCCTGACTCTCGCCGCCGGCGATCAGACGCTCGCGGAGCGCATCGTCGACGAGGTTCTCGACGGGCGTTTCCAGCCCGCGACCCCGACCTTCCTCAACGCCGGCAAGGCGCAGCGCGGCGAGCTCGTGTCGTGCTTCCTTCTGCGCATCGAAGACAACATGGAGTCGATCGGCCGTTCGATCAACTCCGCCCTTCAGCTCTCCAAGCGTGGCGGCGGCGTGGCCCTCTTGCTCTCGAACCTCCGCGAGCACGGCGCACCCATCAAGCAGATCGAGAACCAGTCTTCGGGCGTCATCCCCGTCATGAAGCTCCTGGAGGATTCGTTCAGCTACGCGAACCAGCTCGGTGCACGACAGGGCGCCGGTGCCGTGTACCTCCACGCGCACCACCCCGACATCCTCCGCTTCCTCGACACGAAGCGCGAGAACGCCGACGAGAAAATCCGCATCAAGACCCTCTCCCTTGGCGTGGTGATCCCCGACATCACCTTCGAGCTCGCGAAGAACAACGAGCCGATGTACCTGTTCTCGCCGTACGACGTCGAGCGGGTCTACGGCAAGCCGTTCGCGGACATCAACGTGACGGAAAAGTATCGCGAAATGGTGGACGACCACCGCATTGCGAAGAAGAAGATCCGCGCACGCGACTTCTTCCAGGTGCTCGCCGAGATCCAGTTCGAATCGGGCTACCCGTACATCATGTTCGAAGACACGGTGAACCGCGCCAACCCCATCGGCGGCGCGAAGGTCACCCACTCGAACCTGTGCTCGGAAATCCTCCAGATCTCGACCCCGTCCACGATGAACGCCGACCTCTCCTACGAGACGCTCGGCCGCGACATTTCGTGCAACCTCGGCTCGCTCAACATTGCGAAGGCCGTGGACTCGCCCGACTTCGAAAAGACGATCGAGACGGCGATCCGTGCCCTTACGGCAGTCTCGGATTCCTCCGACATCTCCTCGGTGCCGACCATCGCGAACGGCAACAAGGCCTCCCACGCGATCGGTCTCGGTCAGATGAACCTCCACGGGTTCCTTGCGCGCGAGTCGATCCACTACGGAAGCGAGGAAGGCCTCGACTTCACGAACATGTACTTCTACTCGGTCGCGTATCACTGCATTAAGGCTTCGACCAAGATCGCTCAGGAGCGCGGCGAAACCTTCATGGGCTTCGAGGATTCGAAGTACGCGAGCGGCGAGTACTTCGAGAAGTACATCAACGAGGTGTGGGAGCCGAGGACTCAGCGTGTCCGCGAGATCTTCGAGAACTCGAGCATCCACCTGCCTACGCAGGACGACTGGAAGGCTCTCGCTGCCGAGGTCAAGGAACACGGCATGTACAACGCGTACCTGCAGGCCGTCCCGCCTACCGGTTCGATCTCCTACATCAACCACTCGACGAGCTCGATCCACCCAATCGTGTCCAAGATCGAGATCCGCAAGGAAGGCAAGATCGGCCGCGTCTACTACCCGGCGCCGTACATGACGAACGACAACCTCGAGTTCTACGAGGATGCGTACGAGATCGGCTACGAGAAGATCATTGACACGTACGCCGAGGCGACCAAGCACGTTGACCAGGGCCTCTCGCTCACGCTGTTCTTCCCGGACACTGCGACGACCCGCGACGTGAACAAGGCTCAGATCTACGCGTGGCGTAAGGGCATCAAGACCCTCTACTACATCCGCTTGCGTCAGATGGCGCTCCAGGGCACGGAAGTTGAGGGCTGCGTGAGCTGCATGCTCTAACAGGGCAGTCCCGGAAGGCGCCCCGCTCACCGTCATGGTGGGCGGGGCGCCTTGCTGCTTACACCTCGAACGCGAGCGACCAGGAACCCGAGCGCGGCCGCAGCTGGTACTCGGGCCTCACGTCCGGGCCGCACGAGCGCGACCCCAGGCCGTGCTGCGCCACATCGAAAATGAGATGCGTGCGCTCCGCCTCGCCCAACTCATGCGAGTGGCGAGCCTTCGTGATCTGCTCGATCGAATGCTCACGCACCTGGAAGCCAGGCCGTTCGCGGTGGGGTCCGACGGCATCCGCGCGCACGGTGAGCCCAAGACCCGACAGCTGAAGCTCGCGCAACCCCGGGCGGTAGCCCGACTCCTGCGGAACCGCATACTCGACATTCAGGTCCGAGACAGGCATCGAGAAACGGCCGATACGCGCGGCGCGGCACGAATCGACGTAGTTCTCGAGCGGGCCCGAGCCGAACCACGAGGCGTCGCCGGCACCGAGCGGCGCCGTGAACTCGAGGCCGAGGCGCCCCCATACGTACTCCCAGTTCGCGGAAGGTGCGGCGTCGGCATACAACCGAAGAACGCGCGAGGCGCCACCGTTCTCCTCACCGGCAGCGTCCTCGAGGCGCCACGTGATGTCGAGATCGACGTAAGCGCGGCCGGCAGGCGTGCTGTAGCGGTGCACGGCGCGGACCTCATGCTCGTCGAGCCACACGCCAATGACGCGGCGCTCGAGCTTATCGATGCCGATCTCACGCCACAGCGCCGCGGTAGGCGGGGCCTGGGTTCCCGAGCCGGTCGTCTCGGCCGGGTCGGCGAGGATGTACGAGCCGAAGTCGCCAAGCGAGTCGTTCTCGGTGGGGGCGCGGAACAGGCGAAGCTGAGGACCGGCGAGATCGAGGTCGCCCAGCTTCACGAGGTCGCCCGTGCGCGGATCGAAGTGGGCATCGCCGAGGGCGAAGGAAGCGTCGGAATCCTGCACCTGATCGACCTGCGAACCGGTCTCGCCGCTTGCCGTAGCGCACACCGCAGCCGGACGCGACGGCGCCACAATCCTGGTCGTATCCTCAACCGGGACCTGCGTGAACGCCACTTCGTGGCCGGCGTCGGCCCAAGCGGTGCTCTCGCGCATAACTGCGCGGATCGTGCGGAACTTTTCGCCCGAAAGTTCACCCTCGTGGCCCTCGGCGAAGGGCGGAAGATTCAGCTCTCCGGCGTAGCTGTTCCAGCCGTTTACGGAAACCTTTTCAACGGGGCATTCGCGGCGCAGCACCTCGTGGCCGTCGACCTCATCGATGACCTCGAACACGAAGTCTTCGAGATCGCCGGCGTGGCGGAGATCCTGGACGTATGCCGCGGTGATGTTGACAGCGTCGAAATCGGCATCGAGGGCCCGGTCCGTATCGCCTTCCATAGCGAGGTCGAACTCGAGCTTGATCGGGCTCACGATTGCGCCGAACTCCACGAGCCCCGGAGTTGCCTCACCCGAGGAAAGCACAAGGCCATCGCACACGAACGACGAGTCGTGAACCTGCTCGCCGAAGTCGCCGCCGTAGCCGTAGAACTCGGTTCCGTCATCGGTGCGCGCCGCGATGCCGTGATCGCGCCACTCCCACACGAAGCCGCCGTGCCACTGCGGGACCGTCTCGAAGATGTGCTCGTACTCGGCCATGGCGCCCGGGCCGTTGCCCATCGCGTGCACGTACTCGCACAGGATCATGGGGCGCTTCGCAAGCTCCGCGTTGCGGCCGGGCATGGTGCCGCCGAACTTCCCGCGGCCGGCAGCCATGTCGAGCATCGCTTCGATCGGCGGGTACATGCGCGAGACGAGTTCGGTGTACTGGCCGTCGTAGTCCTGCTCGTAATGCACGGGGCGCTCCGGGTCGCGGCGGCGCAGCCAGTTCGCCATCTGCGCCATGTTCGCGCCGGTGTGGCCCTCGTTGCCGAGCGACCACGACACGATCGACGGGTGGTTCTTGTCGCGCTCGAAGAACCGCTCGACGCGGTCAAGAAGCGCGTCCCGCCAGCGCGGATTGTTCGCGGGGACATCCCGCCAGTTTTCGCCAAGGAAGCCATGCGCTTCGTAATCGCACTCGTCCATGACCCAAAAGCCCAGCTCATCGGCAAGGTCGAAGAGTTCGGGGTGCGGCGGGTAGTGGGAGGTGCGGATCGCGTTCACGTTGTGGCGCTTCATGAGCAGGAGCCCCTCGCGGGCCTTCTCGCGGTCCCACACGCGGCCGAGTTTCGGATCGTACTCGTGGCGATTCACGCCGCGGATACGCAGCTTCTTGCCGTTGACGCGCCACTCGTGCCCCACGATCTCGACGCGCCTGAAGCCGGTGCGGATCGTGAGCGTCTCGGCGGCGTTCGAGATGGTCGCGGTGTAGAGGCGGGGCACGTCCGCACTCCACGGCTCCACTTCGGGAACGGGGATGGGTCCGACGGCTGCCGGGCTCTCGAACGTTTCGGAGATTCCAAGCTCGTCGATCGCGACCGTGACGGGGAAGGCGGCTTCCTCCGCGCGGATTTCCGGAATGAGCGTGCCGGGGCCGGGTGCAGAAGGGCCGTTCGTCGGATCAAAATCTGCGCGCAGCCACGCGTCCTCGATGCCGGCGGCCGGGCGGAACAGGAGCTCAACGTCGCGGTAGATGCCGGGCAGCCACCACTGGTCCTGGTCCTCGAGATACGTGTTCGAGGACCACTGATGCACGCGCACGTGCAGCACGTTCTCGCCCTCTGTCACGAAGTCGGTGACGTCGAGTTCCTGCGTGAGGCGCGAGCCGCGCACGACGCCCGCTCGCTCACCGTTGAGGCTGATGATCGCGAGGGATTCGATGCCGAGGGTACGCAGGTACACGCGCGTGCCCTTCTCGAGCTCCTCGAACTTCTCGGCGCTCAGCGTGAAACGCGTGCGGTAGTCGCCCGTCGGGTTGTCGTCGGGAACGTTCGGGGCGTCGACGGGGAACGGGAACTGCACGTTCTGGTAGGCGGGGGCGCCGTACTTACCGAAGTCACCGTAGTTGCCGCCGCCCGTGAGGACCCAGTGCGAGGGCACGGTGATGTCGTCCCAGTTCGAGTCGTCGAAGTCCACCGTCGGAGCTGATTCTCCCGCGCCCTCCGCGCTACGCGAGTACGCGAACTTCCACGTGCCCGCGAGGCTCATGGCCTCAGCGGTAGTCGTGAGGTGGCTGCGCGGCGAGATTCGCGCGCCTTCGCCGGGGGAGTAGGAGGTGATGTCGTTGAGGGTGCTCATGAGGTCATCCTTGTCCGAGTGAGAGGTGGGCTAGCCCTTGGTCGAGCCCATCGTGAGGCCTGAAACGAACTGACGCTGCAGCACGAAGAACAGGATCAGGATGGGGAGGGCCGCGATGATCGAGCCCGCCGAGAGCAGGTTGTAGTCGGTGAAGAACGAGCCCTTGAGGTTATTCAGGGAGCTCGTGACGGGGAACTTGTCGCCCTTCTGCAGCAACACCGTAGCCCAGAAGAATTCGTTGTAAATCCATGCGGTCTGCAGGGTCGCGAGGGCGGCAAGCAGGGCGAGCGTACTCACGCCGGTTCCCGCGCCAAGGGCGGCGCGACGGCTGGCGGTAGCCTCGCGAATGGCAAGGACAGACGCGGGGACTTGGTTAATTCAGCTGTCATTCATGGTTTTCTCCTTTGAATCTTTCGAGCGTGGAAGTTTTAGGTCGTTTCGCGCACCACGAGGGTCGTGGGAAGCGTGAGAGATTCGATGGGCTTGGCATCGCCGAGGGCCTTGAGCAGGCGCGCCCCGCTCGCGCCCACCTCGAAAATGGGCTGCGCGATGGTCGTCAGCGTCGGGGTCGTTTCCGCGGCGAAGGCATGGTCGTCGAATCCCACGACCTTGACATCTGCGGGGATGCTTCGGCCGGCTTCGCGGAGCACGGCGAGAACGCCGAGGGCCTGACGGTCGGAGCCGCACAGAATCCCGTCGAGGTCGGGGTGCCGCGCGAGGAGCTCTCGCATGGCTAAGGCGCCTCCGCCGGTGGAGTAGGGCGCGTGGATAACCTCGAGCGGTGCGCCGCCCAGAGCAGATATTTGACCGTCGACACGGTTGTGGGCGCCCTGTGCCGTGTCGGGTCCGCCGATGATCGCGACGCGTGTAGCCCCGCGCTCGTTGAGGTGCGCCGCGCCGAGCTCGCCGCCGTGGCGGTCGTCGATCGTCACGGTCCACGTGTTCTCGCGTCCTTCGATGAGAGGACCGAGCACGATCGTGGGGATGTCGGTGCTCATGGCGTCGAGGAGCGGATCGTCGATGTGGGGGGAGAGGAGGAGGGCGCCGTCGACGCGGTTCGGGGCGAGCTGGCGCAGCGTTCGCTCCCGCTCTTCGTCGGTCGTGGCAAACAGGAGATTGAGGGCGATGTCGCTGCCGACGAGCGCGGAGTTGATGCCCTGGAGCATCCGCCCGAAGGTCGGGTCGTCGAATAGTTCGCCGTAGGGCTCGGTGAGGATCGCCGCGTACACGTTGCTTTTGCCCGAGGCGAGCGAGCGCGCGTGGGCGTTGGCGCGATAGCCGGTTTCGGCGATCGCCTTTTCAACCTTGGCGCGGGCTGCGGGGGAGGAGATCTGGCCGTTGAGCACACGTGAAACCGTGCTGCGGGAAACGCCCGCGGCGCGTGCGACGTCGTTAATCGTGGCCACGCCTCATCCTCCTCATCATCGAGTGAGGCTCCCGAATCTATGGGTGTGGGTCGTGGGCGCTCGGCTTGCATCCGAGCGGGTCACGACTACTGGGAGCGCTCCCAGTAAATGTAGCGCACGACACCGGAGCGCTGTCAAGCGAGGTTCACGACACCCGAGCACTGTCAAGCGAAATTATTGACCGACGCAGAAAGACCACTGCACGCCCCACGGCGTGCAGACGAACGATCGCCAACGGGCAAGGCTCCACCAGGGGCACACGCCAGTAGAGGCGGCGACACTACGGACGCGCGCGCCACGGACCGACGTGGTGCGCGCTCTAACTTGGCCCCGCGGTCTGAAGATAAAAGCCAAACATGGCGATCGCCCCCATGACGATGATGGCGCCGCCAACCCTCATGATTGCCAGGCCTGCCGGGCTGGGTTCGTTCGCCTCGCGATCCTTATAGGCCCACGCCATGGTGATCTCCCACGTTTGGAAGGGGAAAGTAGCCATCGCCGCACCGTAAACAATGAGCAGAACAAACGCGAGAACGATAAACGGCATAAGAGCTCCTGACGGTCGAGGGCGTGATCTGCGGCTCACGTTAGAGGGCTCCCCTGAAAGGAGCCGCAGCGATCCCACCCGATTCGCGGGCTCCTCTGGCTAGGATGGTCGAGTATGCCGCGTGGGCAAGCGTCGGAACCCCCGAGCTTACGCTGGCAGGGATGGGGCAGCCGGCTGAGCCGGCCTGGAGTCCGACGTCTGCTGGGACCATCGTTGCGAAAGGACGAGCGTGAACACCGACCACATCAAACACAGCGTGCAGGCCATCAACTGGAACCGCATCCAAGACCCCAAAGACCAGGAAGTGTGGGACCGCCTCACCGGTAACTTCTGGCTTCCCGAAAAGGTGCCGCTCTCGAACGACATCCAGAGCTGGTCGAAACTCAATGAGCAGGAGCAAGAGCTCGTGATGCGCGTCTTCACCGGGCTGACGCTGCTCGATACCGTGCAGGGAACCGTCGGCGCCATTTCGCTGATCCCCGACGCCGTGACCCCCCACGAAGAAGCCGTGTACACCAACATCGCGTTCATGGAATCTGTGCACGCGAAGAGCTACTCGCAGATCTTCTCGACGCTCTCCAACACCAAGCAGATCGACGAAGCATTCCGCTGGAGCGAGCACAACGAAGCCCTCCAGAAGAAGGCGAAGATCGTCCTCGAGTACTACACCGGTGACGACCCCGAAAAGCGCAAGGTCGCCTCGACCCTCCTCGAGAGCTTCCTGTTCTACTCGGGCTTCTACCTGCCCATGTACTACTCGAGCCGTGGCGAACTCACGAACACCGCCGACATCATTCGCCTGATCATCCGCGACGAGGCCGTTCACGGCTACTACATCGGCTACAAGTACCAAAAGGCCGTGGAGAAGCAGTCGCCCGAGCGCCAGGCAGAGCTCAAGGACTACACGATGAGCCTGCTCATGGACCTCTATGACAACGAAGAGGAATACACCGAAGACCTCTACGACCCGGTCGGCTGGACCGAGGACGTCAAGATGTTCCTCCGCTACAACGCCAACAAGGCCCTCATGAACCTCGGCTATGAGGCACTGTTCCCACAGGAATCGACCGAGGTCAACCCCGCGATCCTCGCCTCGCTCTCGCCGAACGCCGACGAGAACCACGACTTCTTCTCCGGCTCCGGCTCGAGCTACGTCATGGGCAAGGCCGTCGAGACCGAGGACGACGACTGGGACTTCTAATCTGAGCGGTTTTTCGCAACCGTTAACGCAGTGGGCGGCACGTTTGACGACGTGCCGCCCACTTTTCGCGATGCCGGCCCTTCGTCAGTGGCGTGGCGGAAGCGTTCCAGCAAAGATGTACTGTGTGTCCGGTAAAGAAGCATGAAATTTCAGGTGACGTGCAGCTTTGCTTAGTTTATTCCCAGGTAGGATTGAGGTTGGTTGACGATCTTTCAACCACCCGGGCACCGTTAGCAACCCAGGTTCGCCAACACCGCCCGGGACACCTGTGGACCTGGTTCACTTCAACAGAAAGTAGTCATTCCATGTCTCTTATTTGGGGAATCATTTCCTGGATCATCATTGGCGGCCTCATCGGTCTTATTGCTCGCGCAGTCATGCCGGGCAAGCAGTCGATGGGCATGGGGATGACCATCATCCTTGGTGTCATCGGCGCAATCGTCGGTGGCCTCATCGGTGGTCTCTTCGGCGAGGGTGGCTGGAGCTCGCTCCTGGACAACCCGTGGTCGCTGTGGACGATCCTGCTTTCAGTGGTCGGTGCGCTCGTGGTCATGTTCGTCTACGGACTGCTCACGAAGTCCGACAACTGATCGTGACGCATCAATAGGTACACGCGCATAGCGCAAGCGCCCACCTCCGGATCTCCGGGGGTGGGCGATTTTCATAGGCAAAGCAGTCCGGCCTCCCGTTGCAGCCCGGCTTCCCCGTTTCAGCCCTGACCTCCCCGTCGCGGATTATGAAGAATTTGGGCTCGGGGCGGTGCGTGGGGCTTGGGGCGCGGCAGTTTCTTTATGAAGTGCCGCGGCTTTGAGGGGTGGGGAGGTTTGGTTGCTCCTGCGCGAGGTTTGATTGTTCTTGCGCGAGGTTTGGTTGTACTTGTTGCAGTTTTTGGTTGGTCGCGGTGCGGTTTCGGGCTGGCCACGTCGCGGTTTATGAAGATTCTGGGCTCGGGGCGGTGTGCGGGGCCTGGAGTGCGGCAGTTTCTTTATGAAGTAACGCTGCTTTGAGGGGTGGGGGAGGTTTGGTTGCTCCTGCCCCCGGGGGCTTGGTTGTACTTGTTGCAGTTTTTGGTTGGTCGCGGTGCGGTTCTGGGCTGGCTCTGTCGCGGTTTATGAAGATTCTGGGCTCGGGGTGAGGTGTGGGGCTTGAAGTGTGGCCTTTTCTTCATGAAGTGGCACGGTTGGATGGCTGGGCTTAACGCGAGACGGGGACGCGGAACTGCCCGGCCCGAAGGGCCGGGCAGCCAGTGCCTACTCCTCGTAGGCTGCCTTCGCGGTTTGCACGGCTCGCAGTCGCGCGAGATCGAGCTTCGAGCCGCGATCAAAATCGACGACGCCGTTCTTTTCCTGGAACACGTCGGTGAGCTGCGTGTAGCAGTAGCCGAACATGAGCGGGTTGGTCAGAAGAACGTTCGTGAGGGCCTCGAAACGTTCGTACAACTCTTCTTCGCTGCGCACCCGGTTGCCGTACCCCCACGACTCGGCTTGGTCTTGACCGGTAAATTCGGCGGCGCGTGCCTCTTGCTCGTTCCACCAGATGCCGCCGTATTCGGACACGAAGAACGGCTGGCCCTCGTAGGGGACGGAGAAATGACCGTCAGCGAACGGCATCTCGTTCGGGGCGAGCTCACGCCTGTTGACTTGCGGCTTTCCTTCGGCGAGTGGTGCCTGTTCGCGCGCGAAAGCTTCCGGGTCCTGCTCGTAGGAGTGCGAGTCGTAAATATCGGCGCCGCGCACGCGGTGGCTGTAGCCCGAAGCGTCGATGACTGGGCGCGAGGGATCTGCGAGTTTCGTGGCGTTGTACATCGCGTGGGTGACGTCGTCGAGCACGGTGATGCGGTCGTGCAGCACCTGGTGCGTTTCGTTGAGGGGGCACCAGCCGACGATGCTCGGGTGGGAGAAGTCGCGTTCGAGTGCCTCGATCCACTGCGCCACAAAGCTCGACGTGGGCTCCTGGTTGTAGCCGAGGGGGCCTCGCCCGGATACGCCCCAATCACCGAATTCGCCCCACACGAGGTAGCCATAGAGGTCGGAGAAGAACAGCATGCGTTCCTCAAACACCTTCTGATGTAAGCGAGCGCCGTTGAAGCCGGCAGCGAGGGCGATCTGGATGTCGGCGAGCATCGCCTCGTCGGAGGGCGCGGTCATGAGGGTTTTTGCCCAGTACCCCTGGTCGAGCACGAGGCGCTGGAACACGCGCTCGCCGTTGATGCGGAATTCGGTGCCCTCGAGGGCGGTTGAGCGCAGGCCAGCGTAGGAGTGTACTTCGTCGATCAGGCCTCCGTCGGAATCGAGTAGCCGCGCCTTCACGCTGTACAGTTCCGGCTCGCCAGTCGCCCAGATCCGCACGTGCTCCTCGGGAATGGCGACGCGCACGCGTGGCGCGAGGTCAAGGTCGGCACGGGCGCTTGCGGTGGCCAGGGGGGCGCCTTCGGGGGTTCCGACGGTGACTTCGACTCGCGTGCCCTTCGTGTTGTGGGTGAGTGGCAGCGTGATGTCGAGGGAGTGGTCGGCAAGCGATGGCGTGGTGCGAACGGCCCTGATGGCGTGCGCGGGCACGCCCTCGAGCCATACCGTTTGCCAGATGCCGGTTGTGCGCGTGTATTGGCAGTGCGTGGAGTCGTGCCACGTGGCCTGTTTGCCTCGGGCCTGGGCATCCCAACGGGAGTCGCGAGCACGCACGACGATCGTTGCCGTGTCACCGGGTTGTGCGACGCCGCGGAGGCTTGCGGAAAAGGGGGTGAAGCCGCCGCGGTGGCGAGCAACTTCAACGCCATTGACCCACACCGTCGCATCGTGGTCGACGGCACCGAAGTGGAGGACGGGAACGAGAGGTTCGCCGGCGGGACCGTCGGCCCACTCGGCTGGGATTTCTACCTCGCGGCGGTACCAAACGGCTTCCATGAAGTCGGTGTGCTCGACGCCGGAGGTTTCCGATTCGGGGGCGAATGGGACGAGGATAGACCCTTCAAGGGGGCGGTCGAGAAGACCGCGCTCGCGGCCCGTATCGCCGGCGTCGATCTCGAATTCCCACGTGCCGTTGAGGTTGAGCCACGTGGGGCGGTGGCACTGGGGACGCGGATGTTCGGGCTTAGGGACGTCGGTCGCGGCGGAGAGGGGAGCGTCGAGGAGGCTCGCGAGGTGCTCTGCTCGTTCAGCGAGTGCCTTCAGCTCGGGGACCGCGGCGAATTCGGGAAGGAGTGGCATTCTGGGTTCCTCACGTCGTCGTGTGCGCTGGATGAGGCCCAGTCAATCACGGCAACACTCAAAACTGCAACGTGAGAAAAAATGCCAAATCAGCCGCCGAGGGTCGAGGCACGGGTCACGAGCGTGTGTGGCACGAGGAATGTCGAGCCCGACCCAAGCGCGGTCACCTCGGCAGCTTCCGCGCCTTTCGCGAAGCAATCATCACCGAGGGCCGCGAACAGCGCCGCCGATACGAGGCACTCGAGATCTGGTGCGACCGAGGTGAGCGGGGGAGTGGCGTGTGCCGATTCCGGAATGTCGTCCCAACCGGTCACGAGAACATCGGCGCCAATCGAGAAGCCGGCCTCTCGAAGAGCCTCGCATGCGCCGAGGGTAAGCAGATCGTTCCCGCCTACGATGGCGTCGAACGGAAGGGTCTTCGCGCTGTGTGAGCCAGCAATCAGGGTCTTCACCTGCGCATATCCTTCATGTCGCGTCCATTCGGTGGTGTGGATCAAAAGCTGATCGGCGGGGGAGATGCCCGCGAATCGGCAAGCTGCGCGAAAGCCCGTGAGGCGCTCTGTTCCCGTCGAAGCGGCGCCCTCCTGGGCGCCGAGAAACAAGGGGCGGGTGGCGCCGCGCTCGGTTATGTGCCGCACGATGTCGACCGCGCTCGCGGTGTTGTCGATGCTCACGTGGTGAATACTGCCGTGGTCGGCAACCGCTTCTCCCAGGACAACCGTGGGAAGCGGCGAATGCTCGGCGAGTTCGCGAACCGTCTCGGGAAGAAGCGGCGCCATGATGAGCGCGCCAAAAGAGCGCTTAGCGAGGCCGCGTGCGTAACGGCGCTCAATGTCGGCGTGCTCGCCCGTGAGCTCTATGCTCACGCTGTAGCCAGCGCGTGCAGCGACGTTGTGGAACGTTTCCGCGAGGCGCGCAAAATACGGATTGAGCAGGTGGGGGATCACGAGTGCCACCGTGCGGGTGGCCTTGCCGCGGATTTCTCGCGCCGACTCGTTTGGCACGTAGCCAAGTTCGTTGATCGCCGCGAGAACCTTGTCGCGTGTGGCGGGCTTCACGACGGGACGTTCGTTGACGACGTTGGAAACGGTCTTCCATGACACCCCGGCGCGAGCAGCGACGTCCTTGATGCTTGCGCGTTTGTGCGGTTCAAGCTCGTTCATGGTGCCCCTTTCCTGACGTGAGAAGTGATTTCAGTGTAGGGCCAACAGGTGTCGGACTGCGTGTGCGCCCCTCCTGCGCAGTGCGAGCTGCGCGCGTTTAGGGGTTGACGGGAACTCGACCACGGTGGCAGAATCTCACGTGAGAATCAAAGGTGAGTTACACCGCACGCCTGTCAACGATGACGAGGAAGGTGAAGCGCCATGCCAAACGCGCACAACAATCACACCCCGCCGGGGCTCAGTCGCCGGTCGCTCCTTGCGGGTTTTGGCGCCGGCGCACTCGGGCTTGGGCTTGCCGGATGCGGGGCCGCGCAAGCGGACCCGTCGAAGGTTGCCGTGTGGGATCTCTTCAGCGGCGCCGACGGTGAAAAAACCCGCGGCATGATCGCCGAGGTCGTCGAGGAAAACCCGGGCCTGAATGTCGAGCCCACGACCCTCAGCTGGGGAAACCCCTACTACACGAAGCTCGCGATGGCCGCCGCATCGAGTGCGCCGCCGAGCACAGCAATCATGCACGTGAGTCGCGTCGCCGGCTTCGCGCCGGGCGGTCTCATCGAACCGTGGGACATGAGCCTGTTCGAAGAATTCGACGTCTCGACCGACACGTTCACCAAGGCCCTTTTGGAGGCGTGCCAGTACGACGGCAAACAGTACGCAGTGCCGCTCGACACGCACCCCTTCATCAGCTTCTTTGATCGGGACGTTGCGGAAAAAGCCGGGGTACTCGAGTCCGACGGTACTCTCGCGATCGACTCGCCCGAAGCGCTCCAGGAAGTCGGCACCAAGCTCGGCGAAGTGACTGGTGGGCCCGGAATCGCGTTCGGCTATCAGCTCGACACCGCACAAGCGTGGCGGCTCTTTTGGGGCCTGTTCCACCAGGCCGGTGGTGAGTACAGTTTCGAGCCGGGCGAGAAGGCCGACATGGACATCGATGCCGCCGCGCGCGTGGTCGCCGCGGTCAACTCGTGGATGGACGACAAGTGCATGGCGTCCTCGCAGGACTACCCGGGCGCGCTTTCCGCCTTCAACGGTGGGCGCAACGCCATGATCTTCTCCGGCGTGTGGGAGCTCAACGGGTTCAAGGAAAACGTCAAGTCGCTTGTGGGCGCACCGATGCCGACGATGTTCGGCACCCCCGCGAACTACGCCGACTCCCACACCTACGTGTTCCCAAAGAACCGTCGCATGACCGACGAACTCAGGCGTAACACTTACCTTTTCGTGTCGTCGATGCTCAAGAAAGGTGACCAGTGGGGCGCCGCCGGGCACATTCCCGGTTACCTCCCGTCGCAGGAGGAGCCCGCTTACCGCGAGCTCGAGATTCAAAACCAGTACAAGGATGCTGCCGAGACGGTCGTCGTGGATCCGAAAGTGTGGTTCGCGGGTGCTGGTTCCGATTTCCAAAACCGCGTGTGCCAGCGACTTATCGAGGGCTTTCGCGGAAGCGTCGAACCGCAGCGGGCGATCGAGGGAATGCTCGACGTCATCAGCGGTATCGCGATGCAACCCAACCCCACCGAATAAGGAGGTCACGCCATGAATGAACGCGCACGCTTCACCTCCCGCGGTGCGGGATGGTTCGCCCTTCCCTACATGATCCTTTTCATCCTCTTCCTCATCGTCCCCATCGTGTGGGGCCTGTGGATGAGTTTCACCGACCAGTCGCTTGCGTCGACGAAAAGTGGCTTCGTGGGGATCGATAACTACCTCGAGGCTTTCACGAGCGCCGACATGTATTCGAGCCTCTTGAACACTCTGTTCTTTACGCTCATTTCCTCAGTCCCGCTCGTCATCCTCTCGTTTGTGCTCGCCTACCTCGTTGTCACGGGTCTCCCAGGCCAGTGGCTATGGCGCCTCACGTTCTTCGCGCCGTACCTTCTTCCCGTGTCCGTGGTGACCGCGATGTGGGGAATGATGTTCGCCAATGACTTCGGATTCATCAACGGCATCCTCGTGCATTTTGGAATTGACCAGATTGGCTGGCTCAGCGAAAAGCAGGTTGCGATGTGGTCGATCGCGCTCACGACCGTGTGGTGGACGATTGGCTTCAACTTCCTGCTGTACCTCTCGGCCCTCCAGAACATCCCCGACACGGTGTACGAAGCCGCGCAGGTCGATGGTGCAGACGCGTGGCGCAGGCTTCGGTCAGTGACGCTGCCGATGATGCGCCCCACGACGGTGCTCATCGTCCTGCTGCAGATCCTCGCCTCGCTCAAGGTCTTCGACCAGATCTTCCTCATGACGGCGGGCGGCCCTGATGGCGCCACTCGCTCAATCATTCAGTACATCTACGACCAGGGTTTCTCCGGCTACCGCGTCGGATACGCCTCGGCCGTGTCCTACATCTTCTTCGCGATGATCGTTGTCGTCTCACTCATCCAGGTAGCGATCACGAACCGTAACGCAAAGGAGCGTTAGACATGAGTACCGCAGCTACCACCCTCGAAACCCCGGCAGGGAACAGGCGTAGCCTGAAGACGCGTGTAAGCCAGAAGCGTGAAGAGAACGCGCGCCAGCGCTCCCTAACCCTAGGCTCCTCAAAAGCGTCACGCGTGATCGCGTTCGTTGCGCTCGCGTTCCTTGCTCTGTGTTGGGCGATCCCCATCCTGTTCGCCCTTCAGCTCTCCCTGAAAACTGAAAGCGATGCCTCGGCTGCACCGCTCACGTTCTGGCCGTCGCAAGGATGGACCTTCGACAACTACGCGAACGTCATCGCCGCGGGAGACATCCCGCTGTGGATCTGGAACTCGATTCTCGTTTCTGCGATCGTCACGCTCATCACCCTCGTGACCTCCGTGCCCGCCGCCTACGTGTTCTCGCGCTACAACTTCCGTTTCAAGAAGCTGTGTTTCGCGCTCACGATCGCCGCGATCATGGTGCCGCCGCAGATTCTCATCGTGCCGCTGTTTGAGCAGATGAAGTTCATGCAGCTTTCGGACACTCTCGCGGGCGTCGTGCTCCCGCAGGTCGTCGCACCACTCATGGTGATCGTGCTCAAGAACTTCTTTGACCAGCTCCCGATCGAACTCGAAGAAGCTGCGAAGCTCGATGGCGCATCGATGCTGCGCACCCTCACGTCGGTGATTCTCCCGCTTTCGCGCTCGATCATTGTTGCCGTGGGCATCTTCGTGTTCATCGGTTCATGGAACAACTTCCTGTGGCCGTTCATCATCACGAACTCGCCCGAGCTCATGACGATCCCCGTTGGCCTCGGTACCGTGAAAAATGCCTATGGCGTGCAGTACGCGCAGGGCATGGCGAGCGCCGTCATCGGCGCATTGCCGCTGCTCATCGTGTTCGTGCTCTTCCAGCGCCACATCGTGCGCGGTTTCGCCACGACGGGAATGGGCGGTCAGTAGAACGGTCAGTAGACTGGGATGACGGTGAGGCGTTGGGGCCGCTCGGCGCTTCGAATCGAGCATCAACGAGGAGCACCATGAGTCACGAAACGATGTCCCAGCATTCGACCGCCGCCGATGGTTTGGCGGATCGCCGTCTCGATCCGCGGCTTGCGGCAAAGGCGCGTGAACTCGCTGCGCAGGGCACGGTGCTTCTTCGCAATGATGGCGTGCTGCCGCTTGCGCTCGAGAGCCGCGTCGCTCTCTTTGGTCGCACGGCGAAGGACTGGCTGGCCGTCGGCTATGGCTCGGGCGGCGATGTGAACCCGCCGTACATCTCGAACCTCACGGATGCACTTCGCGAGTCGGGCGCTGTGAAGGTCGATGAGGAGCTCGCCGCGGCCTACGATCGCTTTAGCGAGGAGCACCCGGCGGATCCGGGCACGGTGTGGGGCAAGTGGCCCACGCACTACCCCGAGCTTGACCTCGACGATGAGCAGATCAACGCCGCCGCGGGGCGCAACGATGTGGCCATTGTGGTGATCGGCCGCGCGGCGGGGGAGGACCGCGACGCGGAGCTCGCGCCCGGCTCGTACTTCCTCACTGAGCAGGAAGAATCCCTGATCGCACGGGTCAGTGCCGCGTTTGAGCGCACGGTCGCCGTGATCGATGCCGGCAACGTCATGGACCTGTCGTGGGCGGAGCGCTACCCGCTTTCGGCGCTTGTGATCGCGTGGGCGGGCGGCATGGAATCGGGACACGCGCTCGCGGATGTCCTGACCGGCGTCACGGAGCCTGGTGGTCGCCTCACCGCGTCGATCGCGCGCCGCTACGAGGACGCCCCGAGCGCGCAGAACTTCGGCGACCCGGACGTTACGAACTACGTCGAGGATGTGTTCGTGGGCTACCGCTACTACGAAACGTTCGCGCCAGGCGCCGCCCAATTCCACTTCGGGGAGGGCCTCGGCTACACGTCGTTCTCGCTCGGCCTCGGGAATCTTGGGTCCGACGCCACCCGTGCCCACCTCGATGTCACTGCGAAGAACACGGGCGAACGTGGAGGCAGCACGGTTGTGCAGGCCTACCTTGAAACCCCTGATGGGAAGCTCTCCCAGCCCGCGCGCCGCCTCGCGGCTGTCACCCGCACCGGCAGCGTTGTCGCTGGCCAAAGCGCCACGGTGAGCCTCGACGTTGATCTTCGCGACTTCGCCTCCTACGACGATTCGGGAGCAACGGGGCACAGGAGCGCCTACGTGCTCGAGCCCGGCACGTATCGCCTGCACGTGGGTCAAAGTGTGAAGGACACCGAGCTTGCCGGCGAGATCGAGATCGAGAACCTGATCGTTGTGCAGCAGCTCGAAGAAGCCTCCTCGATCCAGAAGGGCTGCGGGTTTGACCGCATGATCCTCACGCGGGGCGACGATGGCGAGGCCACCGTCGGATACGAACCCGCCCCCGAGGAGCAGCGTGACCTTGCCCGCCGCATCCTTGAGCACTTGCCCAAGGAGCTGGCGGCCCCCGCCGAAGGCGCTGCCGCGCCCTCATTTGAGGAGGTGCGCGCCGGGAAGGTGAGCCTCGAGGAATTCGTGGCAACCGTCGGAACTGAGGATCTCATTGCCCTCGCCTACGGTGACACGACCATGGACAGCCCCCTTGGCGTGCGCGGCAATGCCGGTGCGCTTGGCGGCGTGACCGAGTCCCTGCGCGAGCGGGGTGTGGCGCCCGCGATCACGACGGATGGCCCCTCTGGCCTGCGTGTTTCCGCGTTTGCGTCGCTTCTGCCGTGCGGCACCGCGCTCGCTTCCACGTGGAACCCCGAGGGGGTGCGCGAGCTTGCCGAGCTTCACGCCGAGGAGATGCTCGCCAAGGGCTCCGACATTCTGCTCAGCCCCGGCATGAATATTCAACGCGATCCGCTGTGTGGCCGAAACTTCGAGTATTTTTCGGAAGATCCGCTGCTCACGGGCCTCATGGGTGCCGCGATCGTCAACGGCGTGCAGTCCAAGGGCGTCGCGGCGTGCCCGAAGCACTACGCGGCCAATAACCAGGAGCACAACCGCATCTTCTCCGATTCGCGCGTCAGTGAGCGTGCACTGCGCGAAATCTACCTGCGCGGTTTCCAGATCATGGTGAAGGAATCGCAGCCGCAGACCATCATGACCTCGTACAACAAGATCAACGGGGTGTGGGGCCACTACAGCTACGACCTCGTGACCACGATCCTGCGCGGAGAGTTCGGCTTCGACGGCCTCGTGATGACCGACTGGTGGATGCGCATGGTGGAGGACCCGAACTTCCCGGCCCTGCGCTACAGCGCCTACCGCGTGCGCGGCGGCATCGACGTGCTCATGCCCGGCAGCAAGGAGCACGGCGGCGATACGTGCGATACGGGCGTGAAGGATTCGCTTGGTTCCGACGGCGGCCTCACCCTCGGCGAGCTTCAGCGCACGGCGCTGCACGTGCTTCGGTTTGTGCTCGAGGCCAACCCGCAGGGGCACGCGACGAGCGCCGAAAAGGGCCGCCGCAACGCGATGTAGGCGCCGGGGCGTCACTCTCTATGAAAATTCTGGGGCTGCAGCGCCTTTTCGGGCCTGCACGCTCTAGTTTTTTTCATGGACTGGCACGGAATAGGCGCAAGTCCCACGCGGCAGCGGTACAAACCCGGCACTACTTTGGCTCCAACCCAGCATTTCACCGGCGTTTTGGCCTGTTTTGTCGCCGTCACGTCGAAGTTGGCAGTGCATCCCAGATTGGGATTCACCTTGGTAGGCTGAAGGCATGACGGTGCAAATATCCTTGCGTCTTTCCGACGACCTCGTGGAGTTCCTTGACCGGAGCGTGTCGACAGGGATCGCCGGAAGCCGAGCCGATCTCGTGAGCCTCGCTCTCGAAAGGGAGAAGAGGCGGCAAGCGGCGCTTGCGGACGCTGCAATCGTGAATGCGGAAGGCCCGCAGGATGATCTCGACTCCCTCGTGGAGTGGACCGCGCACCACGCCTCATTCGAGGACTGACGTGCGTGAAATCTGCCTTGCGAAGCTCGACAAGACCCGACCGGTTCTTGTGCTGACGCGAGAGGTCGCTCGAAGTGCGATGACCAAGGTGACGGTCGCGCCCATCACCTCGACGGTCAAAGGGCTCTCGAGCGAAGTTGAGCTAGGGGAGCGTAACGGCCTCGACCACCGCTCTGCCGCCTCTCTCGACAACACGGTCACGATCCCTTCGTCGCTCCTCGGTCGAACGATTGGCTTCCTTCAGCCCGATCAGGAGCGTGCGCTAGCGATGGCCGCGATCATGGCTTTCGACCTCGACGCGAGGCCGCTCGAGAGCTAAGCAGAGGCGCCGGTGGCACACTCCTTGCGCCACTCTCAATGAAAATTCCAGGGCTGCGGCCCCCTCTTAAGGGCTGCACGCTCTGGTTTTTTCATAAAGTCGCACGGTATTGGCCCAGATCACGCACGTAGGCTGAGGGGGTGAGTCCATGCGGGGCTCGCGCGAGATGAGGAGACTTCATGCCTGATATTGCCCTTCCCGCTGAACTCGTTGGCGAGCACTTTCGGATCACGCCGGTCACGCCGCGCGTGGTGCGCCTCGAGTATTCGCCGAGTGGCGCGTTCGAGGATCGCCCGTCGACCTTCGCGATCAATCGTGACGTGGTGCTGGAGCCTTCCGAGTACTCGATTGGCGAGTACCAGGGCCGCCTCACGGTCGAGACGGAGAATTTTTACCTCGAATACGATCGCGGCCCGTTTACGGCGAACGGCCTCAAGGTTGAGGTCAAGGGTGGGGTTTCGGCGTATCACTCGGTGTGGCGGTACGGGCAGGATCTGTCGCTTCCCGCGGATCGTCAGCTTGCGCTGAACGGGGAGACCCAGCGCGCGCTTGACGGGAACCTCGGTGGCGCGGCCCGTACGCTCGATGTTGCCGACGGCAAGATTCCGCTTGAGCCGGGCGTGAACTCTACGGTGGGGTATGCGGAGATCGATGATTCGAGCTCGATGGTGTTTGATTCCGACGGCCGCCTGCGCGCCCGCGCTGCCGAGGACGGCAGCATTGATCTTTTCGTGTTCGCTGCGGGTCGCGATCACGTGGCCGCGGTGAGGGATTATTTCGCGATCAGTGGCCCTCAGCCGATCGTGCCGAAGTTCGCGCTTGGCAACTGGTGGTCGCGCTATCACCGCTATAGCGAGGAGAGCTACCTCGAGCTCATGGATGCGTTCCGCGCGGAGGATATTCCGTTCTCGGTATCGGTGATCGATATGGATTGGCACCTTACCGATGTGGACCCGAAGTACGGTTCGGGATGGACGGGGTACACGTGGAATCGTGACCTTTTCCCTGATCCGGAGCGTTTCCTCGAGGAGCTGCACAAGCGCGGCCTTCGCGTGACCCTCAACATTCACCCGGCCGATGGTGTGCGCGCATTCGAGGAAGCGTATGAGGCGATGTGCGAGGCGCTCGGCAAGCCCGCCGACGGCACCGCCATCCCGTTCGACGTGAACAACGATGAGTTCATGGACGCCTATTTCGATGTGCTCCACAAGCGCCTCGAGGATGAGGGCACGGATTTTTGGTGGATCGACTGGCAGTCGGGCCCGTATTCGAGCGTCGAGGGCGTGGACCCGCTGTGGGTGCTCAACCACGAGCATTTCACCCGCAGCGAGAGGTCGATCGAGCGCCCGCTCACGTTCTCGCGTTTCGCGGGCCCCGGCTCGCACCGTTACCCCGTGGGCTTCTCGGGCGATGCGATCGTGACGTGGGAGTCGCTCGCGTTCCAGCCTGCCTTCACGGCAGCCGCGGCGAACATCGGCTACGGCTGGTGGAGCCACGACATCGGCGGGCACATGGAGGGCTTTCGCGATAACGAGCTCGCGACCCGCTGGGTGCAGTTCGGCGTGTTCTCGCCGATCAACCGCCTGCATTCGTCGAATTCTCCGTTCGCCGTGAAGGAGCCGTGGAACTTCCCGGCCCCGCACGGCGAGATCCAGGCGGCGCATTTGCGCCTTCGTCACCGCCTCGTGCCGTACCTGCACTCGATGAATTACCGCGCCCACCACGAGGGTCGCTCGATCGTCGAGCCCGTGTATTTCGAGGCGCCGCAATACCCCACGTATCGCAACGATCAGGGGTATCTGTTCGGCTCCGAGCTTCTCGTCGCGCCGATTACGCGCCCCGCCGCGAAGGATGTGGGCCGCGGCAGCGTCGAGCCGATCCTGCCCGGCGGCATGTGGTTCGACCTGTTCACCGAGCAGCGTTACGGCACACCCGATTCTGGCGCGTTTACGCAGGAGATGTTCCGCCCACTCGGCTCGATCCCCGTTCTCGTGCGCGCCGGCGGCATCCTCCCGCTCACGCCGGCGGGTGCGGTTCCCGAGAAAATTGAGGACAACCCCGAGGTGCTCGAGTTGATCGTTGCCGCGGGTGGCGATGGCGAGTTCACGCTCCACGAAGAGTGGAAGGCAAGCGACGATCTCGTGTGGAGCCACGTGCGCGTGGCCGTGCAGGCGTCGGAAAACTCCCTCAGCATCACGATCCCCGCCGACACCCCCGAGGTGGCGCGCGAGGCGCTCGAGCGGCGTGAGTGGCGCGTGCGGCTGCTCGGGCATGACCCGGCTGGGTTTGGGGATCTGGAGGCGCAAAGCTCCGACGCTACCTTCGCCCCCGGCGCTGAAAAACTTGCCGATGAGCTCAGCGTTCGCAAGCTCAGCCCGGCTGATCGGCCCGCGCCGCACGCGTCGACGATCACCGTCACCGGCCTCAAGGTTGGCGAGGAAGCAACGCTCACGAGCACCGGATTCGGCACCGTTCTCGACGACACCGAGAAGGGGCGCGACGTGCGCTACGCGCGCCTTCGTGCTCTCGTGAACGACGCCGAAATTGGCTTCACGCTCAAGCAGGCGATCGCCGGTGTGGCCGCGAAGCGCCCCGATTCGCTCATGCGTGAAATTTCGGCGTTCGGCAAGGCGCCGTCGGGCCACCTGCCGAAGACGTTCGACTACGAGCAGGCGAGCCCCGAACTCATTGCGGCCGTCGCGGAGATCTGGGGGTAGCCCCACCGGGTCGCCCCGCTCCGGGAACATATCGAGCCCTCCCTTCCGCGTCGCCACGAGGTGGCGCGGGGAGGGCTCTTATGTGCCGTGAAACGAGTTTCGGCGAACCTGGTTACAGAGAACTCTGAAGGCCGTGGGCGCCATAAAGCTCGAGCAGCTTGGGGAGCACCACCGCGGGATCCGGGTCGGGACCCACGAGGCGGGAGCCTTCGGGGGTGAGCTTCGCGCGGAACCTCACCCTCGACGTGCCCCATCTGTAGTAAACGGGAACCCTGAGGCTCTCACCTTCGGACGTGTGCGCGATGAGGGTGCGAACGCGTGTGCCGATGAGCTGGCCCGGCTCCAAAGAGGTGATCTCGCTCCACGGGAGGAACTTTCCCGTGCCCGGTAACGAGCGCATGAGAATGCCTTCTCGCGTGGCCCACACCCCCTGCGTGGTGAAAAGCAGAAATCCGAAAACGAGAAACAGGATGAGGCCGCTAAAGACGACCGCTTGAACGGCGCGCTCTGCACCAGAAGTGTCGTGGGGGAAGAGGTTGGTCATCACGAGTGCGACCGCGATGAGCACGGCGAAAAACGCGCACGTTCCGCCGTAGATCCAGCGGTAGATAGCGCCGGGGCCGGACGAGAGGAGAACATCGCCGCGCTCTTTGGCAGGTGGGATGGGCCAGCGTGATGCCATGGGCGCGCTCCTTCGTGGTGGGAGGATTTGACTCAAGTATGGCAGGCGACCGGTGCGACGAGACGCTGTTGTAGGGGATCGGTGCACGAGCCCGGCTATGCCCCGAGCTGCCCCTGGCGATGCAGGTCAAGCAGTTGGGGCAGCACGACCGCGGGGTTCACGTCGGAGCCCACGTAGCGGGCGCCGTCGGGCGTGATTGTCGAGGAGAGAAAATCTCGTTGCCCGTCCGTTCGATAGAAAATGGGCACCATGTGGCTCGTGCCATCGACCATGCGTGCAGTCAGGGATCGCAGCTCCACTCCATCGTGCATGCCGGGTTCGAAAGCGGCGATGGCAGCCCACGGGAGGAATTTCCTTCGGCCCGGAATGTAGCGCACGAGCACACCGCGCTGCGTAGCCCACACTCCAAAGCGCCTGCACCACACGAACCCCGCGAAAATAAGAAGCCAAGGCCCGCCAGAAGGATCGTCCCGATGACGAGCTCCGCTTGCGTGGCTTTCCCCGGATCGAGAACGAGAAACGTGGCACCCCCCCCCAAAGAGAACCGCGGAAATCGCGGAGGGAAAGCTGTAAATGCAATGGAAAACTCTGCTCGGACCACTCGCAAGCAAAACCTCGCCGCGCTCGCGCGCAGGCGGGGCGGGCCAGCGACGTGCCATGGGCGTTCTCCTTCGCGGCGTGCGTGTCGAGGTCAAGTATGCACGAAACCGACGCTTGTGGTTGTTCTGACATGCGGCGAGGGCCGGGCCCGGAGTGAGTGGTGGGCGCGTGCCAATAGTCTTCAACGAATGTCTTGCCTCGAGGCACGTGGCTCGCGCCTAGTCCCCAAGCACGAAGCGGTGGCCGAGGCCCGGTTCGGTGAGGAAGTAGCGCGGGGCGGAGGAATCCTCCTCGAGTTTCTGGCGGATCTGCGACATGTAGACGCGCACGTAGCCGGCCTCGTTCGTGTATTCGGGGCCCCACACGTTCTCGAGAAGTTCGTCCTTGCGCACGAGCTGATTGGGGTGGCTCACGAGGTAGCTCACGATGCCCCACTCGTGCGGGGTCAGGCGCGCCGGCGTGCCGTTGACGGTCGCGGTTTTTGCGGCGAGGTCGATCGTGAGGCGCCCGTCGGCGGTGGTCACGACGGGGGAGGGGGAGCCCGACGTTCGCCGCCTGAGGTTGGCGCGCAAACGCGCAAGGAGCTCCCCGAGCGCGAAGGGTTTGGTCACGTAGTCGTCGGCGCCGCGATCGAGCGCCTCGATTTTCGTGTGGGTTTCGTGGCGGGCGGTCACGACGATGATCGGGACGTCTGACCAGCCGCGGATTCCGTCGATGACGTCGAGGCCGCTCATGTGCGGCAGGCCGAGGTCGAGGAGGACGGCCTCGATCGGGTTGTCGGCGGCCATCACGAGCGCCTGCTCCCCGGTCGTTGCCGTGAGCACCTGGTATTTGCGGGCCGTGAGGTTCACGGTCATGGCCCTCGCCAGTGCCGGGTCGTCCTCGACGATGAGAATCATGACGCGCTCCCAACAGTGTTGTGTGCGGGGGTAGGTGCACTGTCGGCGGTGGCTGGGGTGATCGTGAGCGGCAGTGACAGCACCATTGTGAGCCCACCTCCTGGAGTGTCGTCGGCGGTGAGGGTGCCGCCCACGCCTTCCGCGAGCCCGCGTGCGACCGCGGCGCCGAGGCCCAGCCCGTGGCTGTTCGTCGTGTCACCGAACCGTGTGAAGGGCGTGAACAGGCGTGCCTTGCTCTCCTCGGTGAGGCCGGGTCCGTAATCGATCACGCGAATGAGGATACGCTCGCCGTCCTGTGTCGCGTCGATCGTGACCCCCGAGTCGGTGTGTTTGGCGGCGTTGCTGATGAGGTTCTCGAGCACGCGCTCCATGAGCGCCGCATCCGTCGTGATTGCCGGCAGTTCGCGCGGAACGCGCACCTCGAGCGAAGGCGGCACGAGGGAGGGGTCCATGTGGTGGAGGGTTTGGGCAACCAGCTCGGCGGGTCCGACGGTGACTGCCTTAACCTCGAGCTTATTCGTGTGGATGCGCGACATATCCAGGAGGTCCGCGACGATCCGATCTAGCCTGTCCGAGGACGATTCGATCGTGCGCAGAAGCTCCACCTGTGCGTCGCGGGGAAGATCAACGTCGTCGAGGAGGAGACCGGAGACGGCCGTTTTAATCGTCGCGAGCGGGGTGCGCAGGTCGTGCGAGACGGCCGTCAGAAGCGCCGTGCGCACGGCGTTCGCGGCCTCGAGCTGCCGGGCCTGCGTGCGGGCCCGGTTGAGCTGCGCCTGGGTCATGAGGCTCACGAGCCGGCCCGAATAGGCCTCGAGGAGCTGCTGCTCGCTCGACGTGAGCGGGCGGCCAACGAGGGCGAGAACGTGCTGGTCGTCGAGCGAAAAGGCTTCGTCGGCGAGCGTGACCGATTCGATCGGGATGCCTACTTTGTACTCGGGCACGAGCGCCGTGCCCTCGACGGTGGCGAGGGCGACGCCATCCTGGCCGAACGTCGTGGCGATCTGTTCAAGGATCTCCTGGATCCCGATGCCGTCGCGGATCACGGAGCGGGCAAGCTCTGTCATGAGCTGCGCGTGCCGGCGCGCCTCCTGGGACTCGCGCTGGCGGCGCACAGCGCCGTCGACAACCTGGGCGACGAGCACCGCGACGAGCACGAACACGATGAGCAGGAAGATGTTCTTCGGTTCAGTGATGGACAGCGTGTGCGTGGGCGCGGTGAAAAACCAGTTGAGCAAGAGCGCGCCACCGATGGCGGTCGCGAGGGCCGGCCACAGGCCACCCACGAGGGCGACGACGACGGAGGCGAGCACGAAACTCATGATCGCCGTGGACAGGTGTGCCGTGGGATCGCCGAGCGAGAGGTTCGCGAGGGTGACGACGATCGTCAGGATGGTCGCGAGTACCCAGCCCGTCGCGAGCCGCGCGGGGGAGAGGCTCGTGGGCGGCGCGGGAGCCGACCAGTGCGTGGCGGGCGGGTCCACGGCGACGATGTGCACGTCGATGTCGCCGGCACCGTCGATGATCGCGGCGCTCGTGGACCGCATGAGCAGCCGCTGCGCGAAGCCCTGACGCGACGCGCCCACGACGAGTTGGCTCGCATTCACGGTCGTGGCGAAATCGAGGAGCGTGCGCGGGACGTCATCGCCCGAAAGCACGTGCCACGAGCCGCCGAGAGATTCGGTAAGGGAGCGCGCCTCGCTCATCTGCTCGGGCGACATGCGCGGTGGGCCATCCGCCGCGAGGACGTGAACGACGAGGAGCTCGCGGCCGGCGATGCGCCCGGCGATGCGGCGGCCACGGCGAATGAGCGCGGCAGTCTTCGGGCCGCCGCCCACGGCCACGAGGATCCTCTCGCGCGCCGCCCACGGCTCCTTGATGCCCTCCTCGCTGCGGTACTTCTCGAGACCATCGTCGACCTGATCGGCGAGCCACAAAAGCGCGAGCTCGCGAAGCGCAGTGAGGTTCCCCTTGCGGAAGAACTTGCTGAGCGCCGCATCCACGGTCGCGGGCCCGTACACCTGCCCCTGCCGCAGCCGCACGCGCAGCGCATCGGGGCTCAGGTCGATCAGCTCGACCTCCTCCGCTTCGCGCAGGACCGGATCGGGAATCGTCTCGTTTTGCACGTGGCCCGTAATGTTCGTGACCACGTCGTTGAGGGACTCAAGGTGCTGAATGTTCACGGTCGAGATGACATTGATGCCCGCATCGAGCAAACGGTGAACATCCTGCCAGCGCTTCGCCGTCGTATCCTCGCCGTGCACGGTATGAGCGAGCTCGTCCACGAGAACGACGTCGGGCTTGCGCTCGATGATCGCCGGAACATTAAGTTCGTCATACGTCGAACCGCGATAGCTCACCCGCCGAGGCGGAATCACCGGCAGCCCCTCAAGCCTCGCGGCGGTCCCCGAACGCCCGTGGGTTTCAACGACGCCCACGACGACGTCCTCCCCGCCCTTCAGGCGGTCATGGGCCTCCTCGAGCATCGCGCAGGTTTTACCTACGCCGGGGGCAGCCCCCAGATACACCTTGAGTACACCGCGCACCGTGTTCATGTCAGTCCTTCGCCGCAAGCAGGTCGAGGTTCAGGTCATTGACGTTGACGACCTCTTCGCCTGCAAAGCCGAGGGTTCGCCCCTGGGTGTGCTTCTTGACGAGCTGTGCAACAGCTGACCGCGAAAGCCCCGAGTTCTTCGCCACTCGTTCGATCTGGATGCGAGCATACTCCGGGCTGATGTGTGGATCGAGACCGGAACTGCTCGCGGTCACCGCATCCGCGGGGACAACGGCCTCATCCACGCCGTTCTCGCGGGCGATAAGGGCGCGCTGCTCAGCGACCTGCGCGGTGATCTCCTCACCGACGGGGCTCAAGTTCGAGCCGCCCGAAGCCAAACCGTCGTAGTTGCCCGCCGACATCCGGGGGTGGAACAGAGCGGGGTCCTTCGACGTGTCCTGAGCGATCAGGGACGATCCAACGGTGCGGCCATCGAGGCTCATCATGGAACCGTCGGCATTGTGAGCGAACGCCCGGCCCGCGACCCACACGGCCGCCGGATAAAACAGGCCAAGCACAACGAGAAGGGCAAGAAGAACGCGCGTGGAGCGCCACACGGCGGAGACGAGTCCCGAGAGTGTCGAGTTCATGAGTTTTCCAATCGAGAGAAAAACGACAGTGGTGGTGGGGCCGAGCCGGAGAGGTCACGAGAAGCGGCGCCCTCGCGGCTCGGCCCTCATGGTTAGAGCCCGGGAATGATGCTCACGACAAGGTCGATGAGCTTGATCCCGATGAACGGAACGATGAATCCGCCAAGGCCATAGATGAGCAGGTTGCGGCCGAGGAGCTGGTTCGCAGAACCCGGCCGATACTTCACGCCCTTGAGTGCGAGAGGAATGAGCGCAACGATGATGAGCGCGTTGAAGATCACGGCCGAAAGGATCGCCGACTCGGGTGAACTCAGGCGCATGACGTTGAGCGCGTCGAGACCCGGGAAAACACTCACGAACATCGCGGGGACGATCGCGAAGTACTTCGCCACGTCGTTCGCAATCGAGAAGGTCGTGAGAGCACCGCGCGTAATGAGCAGTTGCTTGCCGATCTCCACAATCTCGATGAGCTTCGTCGGATCCGAATCGAGGTCCACCATGTTGCTGGCTTCCTTCGCGGCCTGCGTGCCGGTATTCATGGCCACGCCGACGTCGGCCTGCGCAAGCGCAGGGGCATCGTTCGTGCCATCACCCGTCATCGCGACCATGTTCCCACCGCGCTGCTCACTGCGAATGAGCGCGAGCTTGTCCTCGGGCTTCGCCCCCGCGAGATAGTCATCAACCCCGGCTTCCTTCGCGATCGCGCGAGCGGTCAGCTCGTTGTCACCGGTGATCATGACGGTGCGAATGCCCATCTTGCGAAGGTGCGCGAAGCGCTCCGTCATGCCTTCCTTGATGACGTCCTTGAGGTGCAGGCTCCCCAGAACGCGGCGCTCGCCGGCCTTTTCTTCGGCGACGACGAGGGCGGTGCCACCGTCGGAAGAAATCGCCCGTACGGCCTCATTGACATCCTCCGTGACGGCCCCGCCCTTCGCAGCGACCCACTTGAGAATCTCGGAGGCCGCACCCTTCACGATGGTGTGCTCCGGGGTGCGCTTCACACCGCTCATGCGGGTCTCCGCGCTGAACGGGATGAATTCAGCGTCCAGGTACTCGCTCTCGGGAATGGGGCCAACACCCATGGTCGTCGTTGCGAACTCCACGATTGAGCGGCCCTCAGGAGTCTCGTCCGCAAGTGAAGACAGGAGCGCGCCGTACGCGATTTCGTCATCGCTCACGCCGCTCGCGGGAATGAACGCGCTCGCCTGGCGATCACCCACCGTGATCGTGCCGGTCTTGTCCAACAGCAGAGTCGTCACGTCGCCAGCGGCCTCGACCGCGCGGCCCGACGTCGCCATGATGTTGCGGCGCATGAGCCTATCCATGCCGGCGATACCGATCGCCGAAAGGAGCGCGCCGATCGTCGTGGGGATAAGACACACGAGCAGGGCGATGAGAATCTCGATCGGCTGCTTCGCGCCCGCGTAATCGGCCATGGGGACGAGCGTCGCGACGACGAACAAGAAGATGAGCGTGAGCACCGAAAGGAACGCCGAAAGAGCGATCTCATTCGGGGTCTTCTGCCGCTGCGCACCCTCGACGAGGTCGATCATGCGGTCCACGAACGTGTTGCCCGGCTCCGAAGTGATGCGCACCTCGATCTCGTCCGAAAGGACGCGCGTGCCGCCCGTGACCGACGAACGGTCACCGCCGCTTTCGCGGATCACGGGAGCGGATTCGCCCGTAATCGCAGACTCATCGACCGTCGCGGCACCCTTGACGACGTCGCCATCGCCCGGGATCGTCTCGCCGGCACACACCACGACGATGTCGCCGGGGCGAAGATCCGCAGCGGGCACCTCCTCGATGCTTCCATCCTCGCGGCGCACGCGGCCCACGGCCGCTGTCTTCGCGGAACGGAGCGCATCGGCCTGCGCCTTACCTCGACCCTCGGCCACAGCCTCGGCGAGGTTCGCGAACACGACCGTGAGGAACAGCCAGATCGCGAGCGAGAACACGAACACGCTCGGCTTGAAAAAGCCCACGATGATCGTGATGAGCGCGCCCATCTCGACGATAAACATGACGGGCGTGCGCACCATGTGCGCGGGGTTCAACTTGCGCAGCGCCTGCGGGAGCGCCTTGGCAAGTGCGCGCGGCGTGAAGCCTGATCCGGAATTCGCGGTCTTCTCCTCGTGAGGCTGCGAAGACACGCGGTCGGTCACCTGTACCTGAGTCATTTCATGAGTCCTTCAGCAAGTGGTCCAAGAGCGAGCGTCGGAAGGAAGGACAGGCCGGTCACGATGAGCGCGATGCCGGCCATGACGCCTGCAAAGAGAGGTGTGTGAGTGCGCAGGGTGCCGCGGTTAGTCGCGACAACCTCCTTGGCGGCGAGCTTGCCCGCGAGCGCCACCACGAACAGCATCGGCAGGAAGCGGCCAAGCAGCATGGCGAGACCGAGCGCCACGTTGAAGAACGGCGTGTTCGCATTGAGACCCGCGAAGGCGGAACCGTTGTTGTTGGACGCCGACGTGAACGCGTACAGCACCTCGCTGAAGCCGTGGGGGCCGCCGTTGGCGAGCGACGCCGCCGTCGACGGCAGGGCGATGGCGACCGCCGAGCCCACGAGCACGAGCACGGGCACGACGAGGATGTACAGGCTCAGAAGCTTGACCTCGGTCGGGCCGATGCGTTTGCCCATGTAGACGGGCGTGCGGCCCACCATGAGCCCGCTGATGAACACGCTCATGATCGCGATGACGAGCATGCCGTACAGGCCGGAACCGACGCCGCCCGGCGCAATTTCACCGAGAAGCATGTTGAAGATCAACAAACTGCCGGAGATCGGTTCGTAAGACGAATGCATCGAGTCCACGGCGCCCGTTGAGGTGAGCGTCGTCGCGGTCGCAAACAAGCTCGAACCGACGATCCCGAAGCGCGCCTCCTTGCCTTCCATCGCGGCGAGGTGATCGCCCGCGAAGTGAAGCTGGAGGGCGGTCGTGGCGGCCAGCGAACCGATCGCGAGAACAGCCATCGCGCCGAGAACAGCCCAGCCCTGACGCTTGTCGCCCACCATGATTCCGTAGGTGCGGGGGAGGGCGAACGGGATAAGCAGGATCAGGAAGATCTCGATGAGGTTCGTGAGACCGTTCGGATTCTCGAACGGGTGCGCGGAGTTCGCGTTGAAGAAACCGCCACCGTTCGTGCCGAGCTCCTTGATCGCTTCCTGGCTCGCGACGGGCCCGCCGGGAATGATCTGTGTTCCACCGGTGAGAGTGTGCACGTGCTGGGCCGCGTTGAAGTTCTGGATGGCGCCGCCGGCGATCAGGAGGATCGCGCCGATGAACGCGATCGGCAGAAGGATGCGGAAGTTACAGCGCACGAGGTCAACCCAGAAGTTGCCGAGCTTATCCGTGTCATGGCGGGCAATACCGCGAATGATCACGATAGCCACGCAGATTCCGACGGCGGCCGAAATGAAGTTCTGGAACGACATGCCCAACATCTGCGTGAGATGGGACATCGTCGTTTCACCGCCGTACGACTGCCAGTTCGTGTTGGTCACGAACGAGGTTGCCGTGTTCCACGCCTGCGTCTCTTCGACAGGGCCGAGGCCGTGTGCCATGGGCAGCCACTGCTGAACACGCTGCAGGATGTAGAGGCCGAGCACACTCAGGAGGGAGACGGCGAGAATGTTGCGAAGGTAAATTCGCCACGAGTGCTCGCGGTCTGTTCGGATCCCCGCGAAGCGGTACACGAGCCGCTCCGGCCACAGGTGGCGCTCAGAGGTAAAGGTGCGCGCCATGTACGCGCCGAGCGGTCGATGCACCGCGACGAGTGCCGCGATGAGAACGAGGATTTGAACGAACGCCATGACTACCCGAACCTTTCCGGTCGAATGAGTGCATAGGTCACGTACACGATTGCGGCTGCGCAGATGAGCAGCCAGGCGATATCGAGGATGGTCACAGCAGGCTCACCGCCGATGCGAGGCCCAGGCATCCTCCGAAGAACACGGTCGTCAATACGACAAACACAATGTCGAGCACGGTATGGCTCCTGAATGGTGCTGCCGGAAACCCTCCGGCGTGGCGGATCCGCAACCGGGGTACCCGGTGTGCGAAGTCGCTCGGTTGAGCGGCACTGCTATCGAACGTCGAGGTCGCCCAGGCCCGAATGAAAACTGACGCGTTCTTGACGCGGCGCCGATTTTTCCTGACACATTCTTGACACCGCCTGGTCAGGGCTCACATTTTTGACCTGTTTCTCGCCGTGCGCATGCGTGAGGTGCGCCCCGCGAACTTGGAGGCGGGGCGCGGGCCCGCTATGCTGTTGTAGTTCGAGTAACAGGGGCCTTTAGCTCAGTTGGCAGAGCATCGGACTTTTAATCCGCGGGTCGCGGGTTCGATCCCCGCAGGGCCCACTCGACATGTGAACGGGCGGCTTGGTCATCATGACCGGGCCGCCCGTTTTCTGTGCCCGCCAGGTCGTGGTCGCCCGTTTTGAGCCGTCGTCCGCGCCCCGCTCTTCCTGTCTCTGTTTATGAAGAATCTGTCTCATCCCGGCCCTGCCGCTGCTTGGGTTGGCTGGTTTCTTCATAAAGAGCAACCGGGCCTGGGCTGCTGTAGTTCTTCTTGCCCCTCGCTGCGCAAGCTCAAGCCGGTGTACCTTTATCACTGCAGCCAGCAACAATGTCGCCTGCAACGCCCCGCCCACCTGCCCGCGCGATCACTGTGAAGGAGCCCTGCCGTGCCACTCGTTGATTCCTTCCTCGTGCGAGACGGCCGCGCGGTAGCCCCGAGCGCACACCGGGAGCGTATGTGCGAGTCGGCGCACGAGTTATGGGGCGCCGAGGTGGCCCCGGGCGCGATCGACGACGCCGTCACGGCGCTCTACGAACAAGCCGCGCACGCACTCGGGGGAGAGTCAGACCTGTTCTTCCCAAAACTCACCCTCGAGCATGTTGGCGGCGAGCTCAGCTACACCTTTGATCCGCGTTCCATCGCGGAGGAGCGCCTGGAGACCAACGCGCACCTGATCGCCTATCCCGGCAGCGATGAGCGCACCCACCCGCGCCTCAAGGGCCCCGATTTCGCCTGGCAGGAACGGGTGCGCGCGTGGGCCGTGAACAACGGCGCGAGCGACGCCCTTCTGCGCACACGCTCAGCGGAGGTGAGCAGCGCCGGAAAGCCCGACGGCACCTCGCACCCCCTCGCCCCTCAAATCCACTACAGCGAAACCGCATACGGGAGCGTCGTCCTGTGGACGAACGGCGTGCTCGTCACGAGCATCGATACCGACCGCCTGCCGAGCGTCACCGAACGCCTGATCGTGAAGATCGCGTGCGAGCGCGGCCACGAAACCCTCGCGGCGCCCCTCACCAAGCAGCGCCTTCTCGAGGCCGACGCCGTATGGCTGCTCAGTTCTCTGCACGGGGTGCGCGAGGCAACCGTCGGACTCACGGACCTGCCCGCCCCGCACATTGCCGACACCTACGCCCCTCCCCGCGGCCCCTTCGCTCCCGCTGCGCGGGACTTCCAGGCCGCGCTGTGGGAGCGCGCCGAACCGATCGGGGAGCTTGCCGCATGAGCGTGCTGATCATCGACAACCACGACTCGTTCACGTTCAACATCGCGCACCTCGTCGCCGAAGCCTCGGGCGAGATGCCGCAGGTGGTGCTCGCGAGCGGGCCACGCCCGAGCCTCGATGGCATTAGCCACGTGATCATCGGCCCGGGCCCCGGAACACCGCACAACCCCGGTGACCTCGGTTGCTCCCCGGACGTTTATCGAGAAGCACTCGAACGGGGCATCCCCGTGCTCGGTATTTGCCTTGGCCTGCAGCTCATGGCCGTCGCCCACGGCGGGCGCGTGGACCGTGCGCCCACCCCCATGCACGGTCTCGAGGATGAGGTGCATTTCGCCGACACAGTGGCAAACGATCCGGTGTTCGCGCGCCTGCCGAAAGTGCTGCGGGTCGTGCGCTACCACTCTCTCGCGATCGACGATTGCCCGCCTGAACTGGAAGTTCTTGGTACTACCGCCGACGGCGTCATCCAAGCAGCACGCTTGCGCGGGCGCAACGCGTGGGGCGTGCAATTCCACCCTGAGTCGATTCGCACCGAAGGCGGATTCGACCTCATGCGCGCCTTTCTCGCCGTCGGCGGCGGGGCCGCACCATGTCCTCGCCCCACGACCGCGCAGTGTGAAAACAGTGCAGGGGCGGGCTCGGCCCGGCCCTCGGCGGTGGGCTCCGACGTTGGCGCGGCGAGCGTCGGCCCAGAGTTTTCAGCGCCGACGCTCGCCTCCGCACCCGATTCAGCGCCCGCGACCCACACGTTGCTGCTCGGCAGCGAGGTGACGTTGACGAATGTTTTCACAGAGGCTGAAGCGCTTTACCGCAACCTTTTTTCAGCGCACGAACGGGCGGTGTGGCTCGACTCGGCAAGCGAGGATCACCGTTCGCGCTTCTCGATCATGGGCGCGTGCGATGGCCCAGGGGCGCACCTTTTCGAGTATCGAGTTCCGGAGGACGAACGCGTCGAGGGCGTTCCCGCAAAGGACGGGTTCTTCAGCGCGATGCGGATGAGGCTGAACGCGGTGCGGCTCGATGAAGAGGGGCGGCGCGCGTCGCAGGCCCTTGGCGGCTTCGCCCTCGGATACGTGGGCTACCTCGGCTACGGGCTCGGTGCCGAAACCCTCGGGCTCGAGCGAGAGTCTCGCGAGGACATGGAACCCGATGCTCACCTGGTGTTTCTCACGCGCGCACTCGTGATCGACCATGATCGCGGCACGGCGAGGGCCGTGGCGCTCGCGGAGCTCGACGCCGATGCGGATCATCCCGGAACGATGGGGGAACAGCATTCGTGGATCGTTGAAACGACTCGGAATCTGGTCAGCGTGCTCACGGGGGCGGGAGAAGCGCACGGGGAAGATCAGGGCGGTGAGGCGGAAGCTGGCGTCGGACCCTCACCCGCGTCCACCTACCGGCACACCGTGGCGGAATACGCGAAATTGATTGACCGCTGCCAGGAACTCATTAACGAAGGCGAAAGCTACGAGCTGTGCCTCACGAACGAGGCGCAGGTGCCGGGGAAGTACGACCCCCTCGACGTGTACGCGCAGCTGCGCCGCGTGGCGCGCGTTCCCTACGGAGCGTTTCTTCAGTGTGGAAAGTGGAGCGTCGCGAGCGCGTCGCCCGAGAGGTTTCTCGAGGTGAGCGCCGCAGGTGAGGTTGAATCGCGCCCGATCAAGGGAACGGCACCGCGCTCCGCAGATCCGGAGGAGGATGCGAGACTGCGCGCCGAGCTCGCCGCAAGCCGCAAAGACCGAGCCGAAAACCTCATGATCGTCGACCTCGTGCGGCACGACCTCTCGCGCGTGTGCGAGGCTGGCAGCGTGAAGGTGCCGCACATCTACCAGGTGGAGTCCTTCCCAACGGTGCACCAGATGATCTCCACCATTACCGGCAGGCTCGCGCCCGGCCGCACCGCCCTCGACGCCATCGAGGCGGCCTTCCCCGGCGGCTCGATGACAGGTGCGCCGAAACTTCGCACGGTGCAGCTTCTTCGCGACTTGGAGGGAGGGCCGCGTGGCGTCTACTCCGGCGCGATCGGGTGGATCTCGCCGAACGGGGCGGCATCGCTCAGCATTGTGATCCGCACGGCGGTGCTCGATGAGGCCGGCGCTCGCTTCGGCGTTGGCGGTGCGATCACGCGCCTGAGCGATGCCGGCGCCGAGATCGAGGAAACATTCACGAAGGCCCGCACGGTGAGGGCTGCCCTCGGCTGAGCGCTGCGACCTATCGGCTGAGCGCTGCGACCTAGGAGACGTGGCTTCGGGCGCGCCGGCTGAGGTGTTGCGGGTGGGGGCTGCGCCGCGGTCCAAGGCTGAGCCGTCGCGATCTAAGGCTGTGCCGGTGTCTCGCGTCGCGATCTGAAGCTTTTCCGTCGCGGATGGTGAAGAAAGTGCGGGGTTGCTGGCTTGGGTGGGGGTGTGGAGGCCAGTTTCTTTATGGAGAGCGACGGCAATGGGGCTAGCTACGGGAATCTGGGGTGGGCCCGAGGCGAAGGAAAGGCGCGGCCGAAGCCACGCCTTTCCAATTGCTCACTGCAGTGGTGCTGTGCGGTGCAGCGATGCTGCTATGTTCAGCGGTGATGCAGTGTGCAGCGCTTAGGCCGCAGCAGGTCCCTCAGCAGTGGTCGGCGAAGCAGCGTTCTCGGCGGTGGCGACTTCCTCGTCGTCATCGTCGCTGACCTTGCCGCCCGAGAGGCGATCCACGATCGCCGCGATCGCACCGTCGCCCGTGACGTTCGTGGCGGTGCCGAACGAGTCGAGCGCCACGTAGAGGGCCACCATGAGGCCCACCTGCGATTCATTGAACGCGAGCTGCTCCGCGAGAAGCGCCGAAGCCGTCACGATCGCGCCGCCGGGCACGCCGGGAGCAGCGATCATCGACACGCCGAGCATTGCCACGAAGCCGAGTAGGCTCGCGAAACTGTAGTCGCCGTGGGTGGTCCACAGGATCGCGAAGGCGAACAGGGTGATCTTCACGGTCGAGCCGGCGAGGTGGATCGTGGCGCACAGCGGAATCACGAAGTTGGCTACGGGCTTCGACACGCCGGCATCCTCAGCGCAGCGAGTCGTCACGGGAATCGTCGCGGCACTCGAGCTTGTGCCAAGCGCGGTGGCGTAGGCGGGAAGCATCTTGCCGAGCATGACCAACGGGTTCCTGCCCTTGGCAACACCGGCCGCAGTGAATTGAAGAACGAGCATGATCGCCGTGAGCACGAAGGCGAGCACCACGATCGGGAGCATCTTCATGATGATGTCCCACACTTCTTTCTTCGCCGTCATGTTTTCGAAAATGGCGAAAATGTAGAGCGGCAGAAGCGGCACGATGATCTTCGAAATCGTGGTGTTCACGATCTTGCGCAGCTCGAGGAAACCCTCGTGAATGGTGGCGGCGCGCACAGCCACGATGCCAAGGCCGATCACGAAGCTCGTAATGAGTGCCGTCATCACGCCAAAGATGGGATCCATGGCGATCTCGAAGAATGGCTCGAAGCTCGTTTCTGGCTCGCTTACCCCGCCGAGTTTCGTGCTCTCCCCGAGGAGCGTGGGGAAGGTGAGGTAGCCGGCGGCGATTGCGTAGGTGCCAGCGACGAGCGTCGAGGCGTACGCGAGCGCAGCAGTCACCCCGAGCCACTTGCCAGCGCCTTTACCGAATTCGGAAATGGCGGGCGTAATCAGGCCGATGATGATGAGCGGAATGATGAAGCTCAGGAAGTTGCCGAAAAGCTTCGAAAACGTTGCCGTCCCCCGCGACAGCCAGTCCGGCGCAACAAGCCCCACGAGAATGCCAAGCACAATCGCGATGACGATCTTCGTCAGCAGTGAATTCAGGATCTTTTTCATCAAGACTCCATTGTCAGCGTTAGGCGCGCGGTTCCGCGGCCTCCAAGCACTATAGGCCTCTGCGGGACTTTTCGCACACTCGCGGTGTTTCGCGGGGGTTAAAATCCGGCGGGCACATCGGCGTAGGTATATCCGACGGTTGCCGCGTTCACAGCGCCGCTCGATAGTTCCGCCGTAGCCCGCTCCAGGTCAGGAGCAGCGTCCACGCGGTGGATGAGGCGCAGGGTGAGCCCGTGCGCGGTGTAATCGGCTCCGCCGATGCTCACGCCTTCGGCGCTGTCTGCCCATGCGCGGATCGATGCCTCGAATGTCCCCGCGAGGTCGTAGCCGACGCTCAGGTCCGTGACCTGGCGAACGACGCGCTCGCGCACGAGCTTCTTTGCGCTTGCGGCATCGAGGGCGTCGGTCACGGCGCTGCCGTAGGCACGTACGAGGCCGCCTGCGCCGAGCTTGATCCCGCCGAAATAGCGCGTGACAACGGCGAGGATGTTCGTCATGTGCCGCCCTCTAAGGGCCTGCGCCATGGGCATCCCGGCCGTGGAGCTTGGCTCGCCGTCGTCGTTGGAGCGCTGTAGGTGTACCGGTGTGCCGAGCGTGAGGGCCGTGCAGTGGTGACGCGCGTTCGGGTGGAGCGCGCGGCGTTCGCGGATCAGATGGTCGGCTTCCTCGACGGTTTCGACGGGCGCGAGGTAGGCGAGGAATCGGGATTTCGTGATCACGAGTTCATTCTCGATAGGGGCCGTGAGCAGCAGCATTCGCTCGCTGGCTTCTGGCATAGTGTCGAGAATTTCGCGCATGGTGGACATTGTTTCACGGTCTCGAAGCTCGCGGCGGGCGGCCCGTATCCTTGAGACCATGAGCGCCCCAGAACATTTCGATATCGCCCTCATCGGCTCCGGTTCAGGCAACTCCTTCCCGGGCCCCGAATTCGCCGACAAATCCATCGTCTATATCGATCGTGGCGTGGGACCCGCGCACATCTTCGGCGGGACCTGCCTCAACGTCGGGTGCATTCCCACGAAGATGTTCGTCCACACGGCCACCGTCGCTGAAAACGCGAAAGAGGAGCACGCGGAGAAGTTCGGGGTCGACTCGAGGCTGGGCGGCGTCGGATTCCCGGCGGTGCGCGAGCGGATTTTCAACCGGATTGACCCGATCTCCCACGGGGGTGAGGAGTACCGCGCCTCCCACCCGGACAACGCTAACCTCACGCTCATTCGCGGTACGGCGCGGTTTACGGGCCCTAAACGCCTCGCGGTCGAGACCGACGGCGGAACGCGCGACATTACCGCCGATACTGTCCTTCTTGCCGCCGGCTCGCGTCCCGCGATTCCCGGTATTCCCGGGCTCAAAGAGGCGAAACCGCTCACGAGCGACACGATCATGCGGCTTGAGGAGCTTCCCGAGTCAATCGCGATCCTCGGCTCGGGCGTGATCGCCCTCGAGTTTGCGCACATTCTCGACGCTTTCGGCGTGGACGTGCACCTCATCGCTCGTTCCGGAACTCTTCTTCGCGCCTTCGATGAGGACATCGCGCACCGCATCACCGAGGTCGCTTCCGCGCGTTATCACGTGCACCTCAATGCCTCGACCACTCGGGTGCGGCGCACAGCAAACGGGGTCGAGATTGACCTGGAACCGTCGGACCCCACAGGCGAGGTGGCCCGAACCCTCACCGTCGCCGACATTCTCGTGGCGACCGGCCGCACGCCCAACAGTGACCTCCTGGAAGCCGCGGCCGGGGGCATCGGCGTCGATGATGGCGGCCGTGTCATGGTCGATGCCTACCAGCGAGCCCTCGACCCGAGCGGCCAGGTGCTCGACGGGGTCTACTCGATCGGCGACCTCAGTTCGCCGGCGCAACTCAAGCACGTCGCGAACTACGAGCTGAAGGTTGCGCGCCACAACATCCTCCACCCGCACGATTTGCGCCGAAGCGACGACATGCCGATCCCCGCCGCTGTCTTTACCGACCCGCACATTGCGCAGGTGGGCATGACCGAGCGCGAGGCGCGCGAGTGGGCAGAAACGACCGGGCGGGAGATCCGGGTGGCACGCCAGGAATTTGCCGACGTCGCCTACGGGTGGGCGATGGAGCTCGAGGCACCGGGTGACTTCGTGAAGATCGTCGCCGAGGCTGAGACCGGGAGGATCCTCGGTGCGCACATCATCGGCCCCGAGGCTGCGACGCTCATTCAAGTGCCTATCCAGGCGATGAGCTTCGGCCTGAACGCGCGCGACGTCGCGACCAAGCAGTACTGGATTCACCCCGCCATGCCCGAAGTTATCGAAAACGCCCTGCTGCAGCTCGCCTAAGCGAGCCGCACCAGGGCGCTATTCGCGGTGAGGGGTTAGCCCATCGGGTCTTCGTTGCCCGGCATGCACGGTGCGAGCGGGTCCTGATTGACCGTCGGGGTCTTGGTCTCGCCCGAGTCTGTCGAGTCACCGTCGTTCGAGTCGCCATCGGTGGTCGGCTCAAGCGGAAGAACGATCCGGATCCGCTGCGGCGCCGAATTGCGAGCACCAGCACCCGAGGGCGTGCCACCCGCGGCGCCGCTTGAGGGCTTGCCGCTCACGGGCACCTCGCCGTAGCCGACCATCGAATCGGCAATCGACGCCTGCACCCACTTCTTGATGTACGGGTAGTCGGGGTTGCCCGAATGCGTCACGGTCGGGTTGATCGGGTACGACTTGAAGCCACCCTTTTGGATGCGCTGCGCAAGGTCCGCAAACGCCTCGACCTGGCTGCGCGGGATGTCCGTCTCGATATTGCGTTCGGTCGCACCGATCAGCTTCGGGATATTGAGCGCGAGCGAGGACACGTTCGCTTCTTCCGCGACGGTACGCACGATGCGCTGCTGGCGGCAGTTGCGGTCGAAGTCGCTCGAGCCGTGGCGCGAGCGGGCGTACCACAGGGCGTGGAAGCCATCGAGGTGCTGCCAGCCCTTCTTGACGTAACCCTCGACCTTCGACGCGCCGCCGCCGATCGGGATGTCACGCTCCACTTCGATATCGACGCCGCCGATCGCATCGACGAGGTCGGCGAAGCCCTGGAGGTTCACCATCGCGTAGTAGTCGACCTTGAGGCCAAGCGTTTCCTCGACGGCCATTGTGGTCGCAGTCAGACCCGGGTTGTTGTCGCCCGGGAATAGATCGGGCCGCACGCCCTCGGCCCACGACCAGACCGCGTTAATGAGGTTCTGGTCCTTGCCGAAATACGTGAAGCCGTCCGGGAACTCTTCCGCAGGAGCCGAACCCTTCGGGAAGCGCACGTACTGAAGGTTGCGAGGGATCGAGAAGAGCGCCGTGCGGCCCGTCTTCGTGTCGATCGAGGCGACCATGATGGTGTCGGGGCGAGTGCCCGTGCGGTCGGGACCGGCATCCTGGCCGAGCAGCATGATGTTGACGCGTTCGCGGTTCGCCCACGGATCGACGCCGGGGGCGAGCTTGTGTTTGTCCGAGCCCGCAAAAACCTTCGAGTTACCAAGCAGCGCTTGGGTGGCGTAGAGGCTATGGGCGGTGTACACACCCGGAATTGCTACGACGAGTGCAAGCATGTAGGCGAGGGACCGCGACGCAGTGCGGGCGGGCCCGCGCAGCTTCTCGCGCACGTTGTGTAGCTGGTTCGTGAAGAAAATCGTCGAGACCCACGCGAGAGTGCCCACGATCACGGCGATGAGTGCGGCGATCACAACGGGGCGGCGCGTGCCGTAGTGGAACACGAGGGTGGCTGGATCACCAAACGCAAGGAGCGCGGCGCCGGCCCCCACGATGAGCACGGCGAGCACCATGAGCGCGATACCGAGCTTGCGCCACATTGTGGGAATGAGGCCGAATCCGGGGAACACGCTGCCGCTTGTCGTCCACACCGACGCTCGCGCGAGCGAGCCTTCCTCAAGACTCGTTCGACGGCCAATGCCGATGCTCGTGGGTGCGCCCGTGGGAATCGAATCGTCATCGTCGCGCGCAGCAGCGCCCTCGTGGCCGCGTGGGCGCACGTTCGGAAGCGGCTCGGTGCGCATCACGCCCTCGGGAAGTGGAGTCACGGCCGCGCCCTCGGCGAGGCGGGCAACAGTCCCAGGCTTCTCCGTTTCGGTGGCGGTTCCGACGGCTGCCTCAGCCCTCGTGCTGCCGGGCTTCGGGAATTGAGAAGCTTGCCTGCGGGAGAGGTCGAAACCATGCTCCCGCTGCGCCGCCTCATGGCGTTCCCGGGCGTTTTTTTGTGCGATCGAATCGGCCTTGGTGGGCCTCACGTATCGATGTCGACCCGCGCTGCGCTTGGGCAGTGTGGGTTCGGACGATTCTGGCACGGTCATGCCCGTCAGTTTACGGCGCGAAATATCTATTTCGTGGTTGCGGCGTGTGATTTGCGTGGAGATTCCGGGGAGGTTCCAGAGGGTGGGGCGTTTAGACTGAGGCCATGACAACTTTGGTTATTGGTGGTGCAGGTTACATTGGCGCACACGTTGTGCAGCTTCTTCTCGAGCGCGGCGAGTCCGTCGCCGTTGTCGATGATCTCTCGACTGGCTTTCGCAACCGCATCGGCGATGCTCCGCTCATTGAGCAGGACGTCACCGCCGATGGCGCCGTTGAGGTTCTCGAGCGCGAGATGCGCGAGCGCGGGGTGAAGGCCGTGATCCATTTCGCTGCCCACAAGCAGGTGGGCGAATCCGTCGAAAAGCCCGAAATGTACTGGCACGACAACATCGGCGGCCTCGCCAACGTGCTCGAAGCAGCGGCGCGTGCAGGCGTCCGCGACTTCGTTTTTAGCTCCTCCGCGGCCGTGTACGGCACGCCCGATGTTGACCTCGTCGATGAGGAACTCGAGTGCCGACCCATCAACCCCTACGGCGCGACCAAGTACGTGGGCGAATGGATGCTTGCCGACGCCGAGCGCGCTCACGGCATGCGCACCGTCGCCCTGCGCTACTTCAACGTAGCCGGCGCCGGTTCCCCAGAGCTCGCTGACAGTCTCGTCATGAACCTCGTGCCGATCGTGCTCGACACCCTCGAATGCGGGAAGAACCCGAAGGTTTTTGGTAACGATTACGACACCCCCGACGGCACCTGCATCCGCGACTACGTCCACGTCGAGGATCTCGCCGACGCGCACGTCGCCGCCCTCGGCTACCTCGAAAACGACGAGCGCGAATACCGCGTATTCAACGTCGGCACCGGAAAGGGCTCGAGCGTTCTCGAAGTAATTGACGCTATCGGCCGCGCCAAGGGCATCGAGATCACGCCCGAGATTGCCCCGCGCCGCGCTGGCGACCCGGCCCGACTCGTGTGTTCGACCGAGCGCATCGAGAAGGCACTTGGCTGGAAGAGCTCGAAGGACCTCGACGACATTGTGCGTTCGGCGGTCGAGGCGACGACCTGCCACTGAGCCGGCTGATTGCTGATTGTTGAGGGCGG
>NZ_KE340308.1:0-174172 GCF_000413375.1 Dermabacter sp. HFH0086 | reverse complement strand
CCGCCGCCCTCAGTGTTTACCGAACGCGACACGATGACGGCGGAGCAGCCGTCGGACCGCGAAGCCTTTGCCAAGGCGCGCACTTGAACCCACCGGAACCGCCCGGCCTCGCGGTGCAGTTCGGGGTTCAAGAAGCGGGGAGAGCGCTGAAAAGCGCGCGGCCACCGGCCCGCGCGGCACGGAGCTAGGCCTGCGGATCCTCGCGGCGCGAGGTGAAGCCGAGCAATTGGTCGAGCGCCTCGAATGTCACTCTCGAATCTGTGCCGAGTAGAAGCGGCATCCCACTCAACTGAGGGATCCCAATTGACGTGGGAATCGTGACCGTCGTGACAATCGCATCGGCGGAAAACTGCGGCGACAGCAAATCCATCACGGTTGCCTGCGTAACGTTCACGTCAATCTTGCGAACGTCGTAATGCGCCTCGATGCGCTTGCGGATCACCGAGGAGGTCGCCACCCCGGCGCCGCACACAACCGCGACATGTTTCATCAGGACGCGAGAACCTCGTCGAGAATTTCCTCGGCTCGCTCAGGCGAGCAATCCTCTGCAAGCGCAAGCTCGGAGGTGAGAATCTGGCGAGCCTTCGAGAGCATTCGCTTCTCACCCGCGCTCAAACCGCGGTCCTGATCGCGGCGCCACAGGTCACGAACGACCTCGGCAACCTTCTTGATGTCACCCGAGGCAAGCTTCTCCACATTCGCCTTATAACGGCGCGACCAGTTCGTGGGCTCCTCAACATAAGGCTGGCGAAGCACCTCGAAAACCTCTTCGAGGCCCTTTTGGTCGACGACATCGCGCACGCCCACCATGTCAACATTCTCCGCGGGCACCTCAATGGTGAGATCACCCTGCGCAACCTTGAGCTTCAGGTACTTCTTGACCTTGCCCTTGATGGTGCGCTCGTTGACTTCTTCGATGAGCGCCGCACCGTGGTGCGGGTAGACGACTGTTTCGCCGACATTAAAATTCATGAGTTCAGGTCCCTTTCGTCCAGCATCCATTCTAACATCCACGTGTGTGCTATATTTCGCCGCCACATCATTGGGCGGTGACGCCCGAGTGTGGGGTAGTCTGTGAGGGTGCTGCTAGCGCGGCGGTTCCCCCTCCGGGTGGGCTCTTAGTCCCGGCCGGGAAGTCCCGCTTCGCGACGCAAACCATTACGTCATCGACAACTACGTGACCTCAAAATCGCAGGAGTCAGAGTGAAACTTCGTCCCCTCTCCCGCGCTGCCGCGCTCATGGGCATCGCCGCCTTCAGCCTCAGCGGTTGTGCCTATTTCAACCCGACGCAAACCCACCACTTCTACCAGCCGGCAGAGGGCGCCCTCCTCAACTTCACGCCCGAAGGTGCCTCGAAGCCCGTCGGCGTCCGCAATCTCCTCGCTGTCAAAGGGGCGAACGGCGTACAGGTCACCGGCGCAATCGTGAATCAATCGACCGAGGATTTCACCGTCAGCCTCGCCTTCGTCGAGGGTGCTAACGGCGGCGCGAGCATCAACGTGCCCGCCGGCGAAACCATCAAGATTGGCGGCGAGGGCGTCGACCCCATCCAGGTCACGACCTCGAAGAAGCCGGGTGACAACCTTTTCGTCGATATCACCGTTGGCAACGAGACGCAGCGCCTCACCGTGCAGCTGCTCGACGAATCCCTCGAATACCTCGCGCCTGAAAAGTAGTCGACGCTGAATTCATGTGGCGGCCCCGCATCGCGGGGCCGCTCACTTTTAATTCGAGTGCATCCTGGTCCCGCGGTTTGACCTAGGTTCCTACTGGCCCCGCGTTTTTGCCTTGGGTGCCCGCTTGCCCTGCGTTTTTGCTTTGGGTGCATCCTGGCCCTGTGTTTTTGACTCCGCGCTGGCACTGTATGCCTCGCGTTCTTTTTGAAAGTGGTGAAAAACGGCGTCAACTGCCCTCTTTTTTGGCTTCAAGTGGCTGTTTTTCACCACTTTGGATCTGTGCGCGAGTGGCGGGAACGGAAAAGGCAGAGGCGAAGAAAAGAGGCAGAGGCTGAGGCAACAGGTGCCGAGAGTCAAAAATGGAGGTGAGCGCTGGAAGCAGCGAGGAATCAGGCCAGGACCGGCGACGAATCAGGCAAGCAGCGACGAATCAGGAGGGCAAGGAAGCAGCTGGGGAGTGAAGATGGCAAAAGCCCGGCCCCCATGAGGCCGGGCTTCCATTTGAGTAGTCGCTATTTAGCCGCGGTTCGCGCGCGGGCGACGCGCCACGAGACGCTCCGCCCCCGACTGTGCGCCCTTCTTCGCCACCTGCTGCAGACCCGAGATGACAACGCCGGACAGGATCGTGAAAAGGGCGACCTTCCAAGCATCGACGTCGTCGTACTCGCTCGTCATGGCCTTGATCTCGGCCTTCGAGGCGCCATCCTTCTTTGCCTGCTTCTGGCGAGCCTTGAGGTCTTTCTTTGCCTGCTTCTCGAACTTCGAGTCAGGAACTTCCTCGTCGAAAGCGCGATGCCAGCCGGCCTCGAGCGCCTTCTTCGCGAGGATCGACGTTCCAATCCCGGCAACCGTCACGATAGCGCCGACCAGGGGATTGCTGGGCTTCGAGGGCATAGGAACTCCTGTCGCTGTTGATGCGGGTACCGCCACAGGTTACCGGGAGAATCTGGAACGAGTTAGGGTTCCGACGGTTGCCCAGCCCCCGGTCAATTCTCGCTTTGTACCCCTCGCAAGTTTCCAAGTGGTGATTTTTAGCCACCTCACGTGCGATATCGAGGGGATAAACACCGTTTTTCACCACTTTGAAAAAGAAGAGGTGAGGAGGAAGGAAAGCAGGGGAGGAGGAAGGAGAGCGGGGGAGGAGGGGCGGGTGAGGAGGAAAGACAGCGGGTGGGGAAGAGGGGAAGAGGGGAAGAGGGGGAGGCATGAGAAGGAAAAACGGTGAGTGGGGGCGCGGCTGGTGGGGGTGTGGAGTAAGCGGGTAGCAAAAGCGGGGCCCCGGCCAGAAGCCGGAACCCCGCTTTTTACTGAAAGACTGAGCGCCCAGGAGTGCGGCGCTGCTAAGGAATCGCCTAGCGGATCAGAACTCGTCGACGTCCGTGTGTGGGTTGTGCGAGTCGAGCGAATCGCCTGTCACGAGGAACACCACGCGGCGCGCAATCGATACGGCGTGGTCGCCAAGGCGCTCGTAGAAGCGAGCGAGCAGCGCAAGGTCAACGGACTCCTTGACGGAGTAGGAGGCGTCGTCGGCGGAGAGCGCGGCGTAAACCTCGTCCATGGCGCGATCCACGTTGTTGTCGCGCTCCTCGATGACGGCGGCGAGGGCTATGTCGTAGCTCTCGAGGACCTTCCCGGCATCGTGGACGGCGTTGAGGCTGAGATCGGCGAGCGTCTCGACGGTCGGCTTGAGATCAGCCGGGATGACCTCGTTCGGGTGGCGGCGGCGCAGCACGAGCGCGATGTGAGCGGCGAGATCGCCCATGCGCTCAAGCGACGCGCTCATGCGGAGTGTGGCAACGACCGTGCGGAGGTCCGTAGCGACGGGGGACTGCGTCGCGAGGACGTCAATGGCCTTCTCGTCGAGCTCCGCCTGGAGATCGTCGATCTCCTGGTCGCGGACGATGACCTTCTCGGCGAGCGCGAGGTCGCCGGTGAGCAGCGCCTTCGAGGCGTCCTCGAGTGCGGTGGCGACGAGGGAGTTCATCTCCATCAGGCCATCGCGCAGGACCTGAAGTTCATTCTGGAATGCTGCACGCATCGGATCGTCCTTTTCTCTAGGGGCAGTAATGCACCTCCCATTTTCCCGGTGGGAAGTGAATGTTGGCAAACCCCAAGGTGAATAACCAGGAAACGAAATTGGGTTCGATGGGGCGCGGGGAGCCGTCGGACCCCGAGACCGAGTACCCTGGTGGGGTGAATTCCGTTGCTCTCCTCTTTGTCGCTGCCGCGTGCGGCCTTGTGGCGGGAGTTGTGGCGACCTACGCGGCGCTGCGTGGGAGCCGGCCTGTGCCGGAACCGGCGAAGCCGGTTATCCCGGAGCCCACCTCCGAAGTGCTGTCGATCCTCTCGAGCGCGTACGTACTGCTCGATTCGAGCGGCGACGTCCTGCGCGCCTCACCCCTTGCCTATAGCTATGGCCTCGTGCGCACCACCGGCGGAGACTACCCGCGGCTCGCGCACCGTGATCTCATCGACATCGTCACCCAGGTCTCGCGCCAAGGTGGCTTCCGCGAGCAGATGCTGACGAACGAGAAAACCACCCGCTCAGATCTCAACACGCCCACTGTTGTGAGCGTGCGCGTGGGCGCGCTCAGCAGCTCACGGCGAATCCTCGTGCTTGCCGATGACCTCACGAAGCAGTCCCGCGTCGAAGAAACGCGTCGTGACTTTGTCGCGAACGTCTCGCACGAATTGAAAACCCCCGTCGGCGCCTTAACGCTCCTCGCGGAAACGATGGAGGACGCCGCAGATGACCCCGAAGCCGTGCGCCGCTTCGCGAGCCGCATGCAAACTGAATCGCGGCGCCTCTCGCTCCTCGTCCAGGAAATCATCGAGCTGTCGCGCGTGCAGGGGGCGCAATCTTTTGCCGACGCCTCCACGGTCGACGTCGACTCCGTGGTTGCCGAAGCTGTTGCCCTCAACCAGAACCTCGCCTCGGGCCACGGCATGACGATCCAGTCCGGTGGCACGCAAAACCTCGAGGTTTTCGGAAGCTCGACGATGCTGACCACGGCACTGTCGAACCTAATCATGAACGCGATTACGTATTCACCGCCGAACACCCTCATCGGCGTATCGACCCGCCGCCATAACGGCATGGTCGAAATCTCCGTGAAGGACGAGGGGATCGGCATCTCGCCCGAAAATATGGAACGCATTTTTGAGCGTTTCTACCGCGTGGATAAGGCACGCTCCCGTGCGACCGGCGGCACCGGCCTTGGCCTGTCGATCGTGAAGCACATTGCGAGCAACCACGGGGGCGAAGTCACAGTATGGTCGAAGGAGGGCTCAGGTTCGACGTTCACGCTTCGAATCCCCGAGCTCGCCGACGATTCACCACGGGATCTGCCCATTCACACAGGAGAATAGGAAACATGGCACGCATCCTCATTGTTGAAGACGAGGAGAGTTTCTCGGACGCGCTCAGCTACTCGCTGCGCAAGGAGGGATATGAGGTCGCGGTGGCAAATACCGGCGACCGAGGGCTCGCGGTGTTCCAGGTGCATGGGGCTGACCTCGTGCTTCTCGACCTCATGCTTCCCGGTATGAGCGGCACTGATGTGTGCCGCGAGATCCGCAAGACGTCGAGCGTGCCCGTTATCATGCTCACCGCGAAGGATGACGAGTTCGATAAGGTTCTCGGTCTCGAGCTCGGCGCCGACGACTACGTGACGAAGCCGTATTCGTCGCGCGAACTTCTCGCTCGCATCAAAGCCGTTCTTCGCCGCGGCGAGCAGCAGAAGGCACCCGGCCAGGACAGCGTTGAAGACGAGGCCGTGCTGACGGCCGGCGGGATCGAGATGAACGTCGATCGGCACGTGGTGCGGGTGCGTGGCGTGGATACGCCGCTTCCCCTCAAGGAGTTCGAGCTTCTCGAGATTCTGCTGCGCAACGCCGATCGTGTTCTCACGCGCGGCCAGCTCATCGATCGCGTGTGGGGCTCAAACTACGTGGGCGACACGAAAACCCTCGACGTGCACATCAAGCGCTTGCGCGCGAAGATCGAGGTCAATCCGAAGAGCCCGGAGCTCATCGTGACGGTGCGCGGCCTCGGCTACAAGTTTGAGTCGCCCGCGGAGGCCTAACCCGTCGGAGCGCTTACGGTTTTTGGTAGGCGAACTCCCACACGAGGCGCCCAGCCGCCGTTGCCTTCTTCTCGAAGGCGGTGCGCACGCGCCCGTCGAACCGCGGCGCAAACCCCTCGTTCGGCATTGCGTCGCTCACCGAGTCAGACGCGGTGCCCTCGGGCCTCGGCCCTGACGGGTGGAGGTTCACGAGCAGCCCCTCGGCCGCGACGGTCTCGAAAGCGGCGTGCTGGTGCTCGGCGTAGTCAGCCCAGTCGGTCGCGGTGCGAATAATTCCGCCCGGCTCGAGGAGCGTCGTGAGGGCCCGCAGGAACTCGGGAGAGACCAGCCGACGCTTGTGGTGTTTTGTTTTGTGCCACGGGTCTGCAAAGAAGATCCACACTTCACGGATCGATTCGGGCCCGAGAAGCGTGGGCAGGGAGTTCTCGGCGTCGACCTCGAGCATTTTCACGTTGCGGGGCAGGCACAGGCGCTCGAGGTGGAGCATCGTTTGGGCAAGGCCCGGCTTGTACACCTCGAGGGCGAGGAAGTTTTCGCTCGGGCGCGAGGCCGCCGCGGCGGCGATGCAATCGCCCTGCCCGGAGCCGATCTCCACGATGAGCGGGTTCGCATTCCCGTACAGTTCCGAAACGGACAGTCGCACGGAAGGGTCGGCGAGAGTCGAGCGGGCCCCGCGCGGAACGTCCACGACGTACTGAGCGGCATGCGCCTGCCACGCGCGCTCCTGGGCGGCGTTCAGACGGGAGCCGCGACGCACGAAGCTGACGACCTCGCGCCGAACTCGCCCGTCGCTCGTGAGATTCGAGGCCTCAGGCACGGGTAACCTTGCCGTCGGCGACCTTAAGGGCCACTTCGGTTAGGGGCTTCTCGGCGGGACCGCCCTTGACGTCTCCCGTTTGAGAATCAAACGTCGAATCGTGGCACGGGCAGTGAAGCACGGGCCCCTCGGGGTTGAGGGCGCAGCCCTGGTGCGTGCAGTATGCCTCGAAGCCGTGGAGGTCATCGCCGCTTCCACGGACGACGGCGACGAATGCCTTTTGCCCGCCGAAGTTCACGATGGTCGTCTGGTTTTCGGGAAGGTCCTCGAGGGAAACGGCGCCCGAGTCATCGACCTGGACTTCCTTTGCCTTGAGGCCACCGCGATCCGGGCCACAGCCGGCGAGGGCAAGCGCGGCAGCACCGGTCAGACCGAGCGCGCCGAGATCACGTCGCTTCACGCACGGTGGCAGCTCACTGGTGGGCTCGGCGGGAAGATCAGCACGGACGATGCGCGGTTTCATGGCTCTCTTTCGATGAAAAAACAGGGTCCGACGCCTGCCGGGCAAGCGTCGGACCCCAATTTTATCCCCCGGACCCTAGCCTTCGTGCTCCTCACACGCCGCCTCCGGGTACTCCCACGGCGAGTTCGGGTCGGGCACGGTCGAGGTGATGAGGGTGCCGTCGGCGCGTGAATCGCCAACGTAGTGCGCCTCGATGTCGCCGTCCTGGAGGATGGGGCCCTGGCCATGGAGAGGAACCCTCACGCTCTCGTTCGTGATGCGGACCGTTTCGCCGCGCACGCTGACCTCGAGCTCCTCGCCCTCGTCGAGCGTGAAGGTGATGTCGCCCTTCGTGATCCGCACGGTGAAGCGGCTGCCGCGCACGGTGAGAGGGAACTCAAGGGCGGGCCATTCATCGGGCAGGCGCGGGTCGAAGCTGATGTCGCCGTCGTTGAAGCGCATGCCGCCAAAGCCTGCGACGAGGCCGTTCCACACGCCGCCCGCGGAGGCGATATGAACGCCATCCTTCGTGTTTTTGTGCAGGTCGGCGAGGTCAACGTAGAGGCCCGTGAGGAAGTAATCGAGGGCGAGATCCTGGTGGCCCACCTCTGCAGCCATGATCGACTGGACGACTGCGGACAGGGTCGAGTCGCCGGTCGTGATCGGATCGTAGTACTCGAAGTTCGCCTTCTTGTGCTCGGTCGTGAATTCGGCACCGCGCAGGTAGGTCGCGAGGACGACGTCCGCCTGCTTGATGACTTGGAAGCGGTAGATCACGAGCGGGTGGTAGTTGAGCAAAAGCGGGAAACGGTCGGCCGGGGTGGACTTGATGTCCCACACCTCGCGATCGAGGAAGCGGTCGTCCTGGGGATGGATGCCCATCGTTTCGTCGAACTCGATGTACATGCCTTCGGCGCAGGCCTGCCACTCGTCGATCTCGCGCTCGTCGAGGTCAATTTTTTGCACGAGCGCGCGGTAGGCCTCGGGGAGGCGTTCGCGCAGATCGAGCAGTGTGCGAGCGGCCCGCTCGAGGTTGTATTTCGCCATGACGTTCGTGAACAGGTTGTTGTTCACGACCGTCGTGTATTCGTCGGGCCCGGTCACGCCGTGAATATGGAACGTCCGCTCGCCATTGGTACGCCAGAAGCCAAGATCGGCCCACATGCGCGCGGTCTCCGCGAGGACTTCGGCGCCTTGGAGGTCGAGGAAGCTCGTATCGCCCGTGATGTCGTTGTAGGTGGCGAACGCCCACGCGATGTCCGCGTCGATGTGGTACTGCGCGGTTCCGGCCGCGTAGTAGGCACTCGCCTCGTCGCCGTTAATGGTGCGCCACGGGAAGAGGGCGCCCCGCTGGTTGAGCTCACGGGCTCTCTCGCGGGCCGCATCGAGAAGGTTCACGCGGAAGCGCAGGGCATTGCGTGCCCATTCCGGCGAGGTGAAGGTGAGGAACGGGACGACATAGATGTCGGTATCCCAGAAGTAGTGGCCTTCGTAGCCGGAGCCTGTCATGCCTTTCGCGGGGACTCCCGCTTGGTCGGCACGAGCGGCGGCTTGTGCGAGCTGGTAGATGCACCAGCGGGCCGCCTGCTGCACGGCACTTTGGCCCTCGATGCGGATGTCCGAGCGTTCCCAGAAGCGTTTGAGGAATTCCCGCTGTGCGTCGTGGTAGTTCTCAAGCTTGTGCTTGTGTACGCGGTCGAGCGTGCGGCGGCATCGATCCTGGAGCTCGCGCACCGGCACACCCGGTGCAAAGTGGTAGGCAACGGCCTTCTTGACGAGGAATTTCTCGCCCTCGGGCAGTTCGCCACGCATGATGAATCGACCCATGTCGTCGTCGATTTTGACGAGGCTCTGGAAGTCGATTTCCGTCTCGACTGTGTGGTCGGCGGCAACGCCAACGCCGATTCCAGAGTGGGCGGTGCGATAGCCCATGAGCACGCGGTCGCCGGAGGCGTGATTGTCTTCCGGGATCAGCACGCGCGTGTCAAACGACGTGGTTTGCCGCGGATCGTACTTGTTCTCGCCGGCACGCGGGGCCGTCGCGGGCGCGGCATCGACGTTGAGGTCCTGGCGGTTGATGATTTGGGAAGAGATCGCGATCGGGGCGCTTCCCTTGACCATTTCGACCTCGAGGGACATGAGCGCGAGGTGGCGGTCGGTGAAGCTCACCATGCGGCTAGAGCGCACGCGCACCTGGGCACCGCTCGGGGTGCGCCACAGAAGATCGCGGCGCAGAACGCCTTCGCGGAAGTCGATCCAGCGCTTGTATTCGAGGAGGTCGCTCGTGGAGACGTTGAGCGGTTCATCGTCGACGTAAAGCTTGATGACGGTCGAATCGGGTGCGTTCACGATGGTCTGCCCGGTCTTCGCGAAGCCGAACGCGTTCTCGGCATGCTTGATGGGCCAGGTTTCGTGGAACCCGTTGAGGAACGTGCCGTGACTTGCGACGTCGCGGCCCTCCTCGGGCGTGCCGCGCATGCCGAGATAGCCGTTGGCGGTCGCGAAAATCGTTTCGAGGAAACCGAGCTGTGCGCCGGGGCGCGACTCGACGAGCTGCCATTCATCCACGGGCAGGTGGACCCTGTCCATGGGGTCGGCGGAGACTTTATGGATGCTCATGCCAGCTCCTTGAGGTCGTCAACAACGATGGTGGCGCCGGCTTCGGCGAGCGCCTCTTGGCCCACGCCGCGGTTAACGCCGATGACGGCACCGAAGTTGCCCGCGGCCCCGGCCTGCACGCCGCTCGTAGCGTCTTCAAGCACGACGGCTTTCTCGGCGGGCACGCCCACGAGCTTCGCGCCATAAAGGTAGGTGTCGGGGGCGGGTTTGCCCTGGATCGAGTGTTCGGCTGCGACGTTGCCGTCCACGATCACCTCGAAGCGTTCGAGCAGTCCAGCGGCCTTCAGCACGGTGCGGGCATTCTTCGAGCTCGAGACGATCGCGATTTTCGCAGTTTCGGGCAGCGAGTCAAGGAACGCGAGCGTGCCGGGATACGGCTCGACCCCTTCCTGCTCGAGGATGTCGAGCACGAGGGCGTTCTTGCGGTTACCGAGGCCGCAGACGGTCATGGCGGCGGGGGCGTCGTCGGGATTTCCTTCGGGCAGGTTAATCCCGCGGGAGGCGAGGAAACTCCTCACGCCGTCGTAGCGCGGCTTGCCATCCACGTACGTGAAGTAGTCCATGTCGGTGTATTTGGCCTGCCCCTCGTAGTCCACGAGCACCTGGTTGAACATACGACTCCAGGCTCGCATGTGGACGTCGGCGGTGGGGGTGACGACCCCGTCGAGGTCGAAAAGGTAGGCGTCAAAGCTAGCCGCGTTGAAGGAAGCGGCGGGCGTGGGATCTTGGGGAGCGTTCGTCGCGTTCTCAGTCACGGAATAACTGTAGGTGGCGGGGCTGAACGGTGTCGCACAGTTTCGTCGAGTGGTGTGGGGTTTTTGAGTTTTCTCTCCCGCTACCCCTCGCTGAGCACGTCTTCTCGGCCGATTCCATCCTCGTAGCGGGAGGCGAGGATGGCGCGGGCAGCGTTGGCGGCAGTGATGTCGGCGCTCGCGGTCGGCGCGTACGCGGCGGGCGTGCGCTGGACGGACGCGGGCCCGGGTGCCACGAGTATCGGCGGGTGCAGGAGAAGCGTCGTGTCCAGACCCGAGAGCCGCACGAGCTCGAGGGCACGGCGGGCAGCCAGCAGGGATGGGTCTGGTGTTCCGACGGTTGCCCACGCTCGCGTTGCTCTTTCGGCGAAGGAGCGTTCGCGGCGCGGAGCTTCGGCCTCGCGCGTGCCGTGCACGGTGCAGCGGAGGGCATCGAGTGGCGCCGTTGCGATGAGCCGGCGAATTCCAGCGCGCCGCATCGCGCGAACAGTGCTGGCGGCGAGCTTTTCGGCATCCTCGTGGGCCTCGAGAACGAGGAAGACCGCTGTTGCGCCGTGGAGTCGAGCGGCGTACTCCTCGAGGTCGTCCGGGATCGCCGCGTAGGTGATCGCGCGCGAAAAATGCGTGAGGCGTTCGGGCTGGGCGCTCAGCGCCACTACATCGCCGCCGTTTCGAAGGGCGAGGTAGGCCTCGCTCACGAGAGCGTCGCCGAGGGGGCTCGCGGCGTCAACGATCGCGAGTGCTTCGCGGGGCTGGGGTGTGCTCATGGGCGGAACCTTTCTTCGCGGTAGAGGCGCGAGGGGAGGCGCCGGAATGCGGGAGCGGGGGTTGTCCCGCGGCGAGCCCATGGATCTCTTTGGCGCCCGACCCCCTTCTTGGAGCCGCATCACTTCCCCATATCGAGATAGTTAAGCGACATCATCAGCCTACTCATGGAGAGTGAGCGATGCTGTCATAGCGCTAATGCACTAAGGAGGGGTCTGCGTGAGAGCGCAGAGAATCGTGGGGCGGCATTCGCGATGAGTCCCGCGTTGCATTCGAGGTTAGCTGTCGGGCGAGAGCCGTGCGCGCGCTGAGCGGGGTCGAAACCCCCACAAGGTCTATGCAATCCGAGGGGGAAGGGGGAGATGGAGCGGGTGACGGGAATCGAACCCGCGTAATCAGTTTGGAAGACTGAGGCTCTACCATTGAGCTACACCCGCGAGAAGCGCCCGAGCGCTTCAGGGATCTATATTGCCACATGCCGCGCCCTTGCCCAAGGCGTGGACGTGCGGCGTGAGGAATGTATCTCGTCACATCGCGCGAGTGATGTCGCAGCGCCCTCAGGTGGCGGCGGGTAAACTTGGCTGGGTTGCCATAACGGCTTTTGCGGTTCGAAGGAACGTTGGCTGGTGTGGTGGACCGGGATGTAGCTCAGCTTGGTAGAGCGTCCGCTTTGGGAGCGGAAGGTCGCAGGTTCAAATCCTGTCATCCCGACGTCGCAGGGGCCGCCACGTGGCGTGGCTCCGGTTACCGACTTTGAAATACGAGAACTACTACGAGGAGACTTGCACGTGAAGACTGCAGTCGAGAAGCTGAGCGCGACCCGCGTGAAGCTTAACGTTGAGGTTCCTTTTGAGGAACTGAAGCCCGCGATCGATCAGGCCGCGAAGAAGATTGCCAAGGATGTGCAGCTTCCCGGCTTCCGTAAGGGCAAGGTTCCCACGTCGCTCATCGAGAAGCGTTTCGGTAAGCCCGCGATCATCCAGGAAGCCGTGAATGACGCGCTTCCGGGCTACTACCAGCAGGCCGCTGCCGAGGCCGAACTCAAGCCGGCAGGCCGTCCTGAAGTTGAGGTCAAGGAAGTTCCGGGCCTCGACGGCTCGGAAGAGGGCAACCTCGTGTTCGTTATCGAGCAGGATGTGCGCCCGGAGATCGAACTTCCCACCTTCTCCGACCTCGAGATCGAGATCGAGGAGCCCGTCGTTGACGACGACGCAGTGGAGATGCGCCTTACCGCGCTGCGCGAGCGCTTCGGCACCCTCAAGGGTGTGGATCGCCCCGCTGAGGACGGCGACTTCGTGTCGATCGACATGGTCGCGAAAATCGAGGACGAGCAGATCGACACCGTCGAGGGCGTGTCCTACAACATTGGCGAGGGCAACATGCTCGACGGCCTCGACGAGGCCCTGATCGGCCTTTCGGCTGGCGAAACCACGACGTTCACCTCGAAGCTCGCCGGTGGCGAGCGCGCCGGCGAGGAAGCGCAGATCACCGTGACCGCTCAGAGCGTGAAGGTGCGCGAGCTTCCCGAGGCTGACGACGAGTTCGCTGAACTCGCCTCCGAGTTCGACACGCTCGATGAGCTCAAGGCGGATCTCAAGGCTCAGGCCGAGAAGGACGCCGAGGGCAACCGCGTCGCGCTCGCCCGCAACGCGCTTCTCGAGAAGCTTCTCGAGGACATCGAGATTGAGGTTCCCGAGCAGCTCGTCAAGGACGAGATTGAGGCTCACCTCGAAAACGAGGGCAAGACGGCGGATGACCCGCACGGCGAGGAAATCAAGGACGACACGGTCAAGGCGATCCGTGCGCAGTTCCTCCTCGATGCGATCCTCGAGACGCGCGAGGTCGAGGTGGGCCAGGAAGACCTCATGAGCTTCATGTCCCAGATGGCCGCGCAGTACGGCATGGACCCGAACACGTTCCTCCAGGCTGTTGCGCAGGGCGGTCAGCTCGAGCAGATCTTCGGCGAAGTTCAGCGCTCGAAGGCGCTTGACGACGCGCTTGCTGAGGTGACGGTCAAGGCTGAGGGCGGCAAGGTTCTGGATCTTGGCCTTTCGAAGGGTGAGGAGTCCGACGATTCCTCGGCCGACGAGGATGCCAAGGCTGAGGGCGAGAAGAAGCCCGCCAAGAAGGCTGCTGCCAAGAAGCCCGCCGCGAAGAAGACGACCGAAAAGAAGTCCGCGGACAAGAAGACCGCTGAGAAGAAGCCGGCCGCCAAGAAGGCCCCCGCCAAGAAGGCTCCGGCGAAGAAGGCCGCCACCAAGAAGGCTGCCGAGGAGAAGAGCGAAGACAAGTAGTCTCGCACCATCCCTTAAGGGCGCGGCCCCTCATCGCGAAAGCGGAGGTGGGGCCGCTACCCTTTTAACAGCGCGCGGCGCCGCGCGAAGGAGGCATAGTCATGGCTTGGATCGATCACGCCCTGTGGTGGCACGTATACCCACTCGGCTTCACCGACGCCCCGATCCGCGAGGGCGATTCCCGCACCGGACGGGGCTTCGATCACCTCACCGGCTGGCTCGACTATGTGCAAGAACTCGGCCTCAACGGGATCGCGCTCGGCCCGATTTTTGAGTCCAAAACCCACGGCTACGACACGCTGGACTACCTGAAAATCGACCCGAGGCTGGGCGACGATGCTGCCTTCGATCGCTTCCTCGCTGCGTGCAAAAAACGCGGGATCCGCGTGCTTCTCGACGGCGTGTTTTCGCACGTTTCGATCGATTTCGAACCGCTTCGCCGCGAGCTTGAGAACCCCTCCGCGAACGCGAGCGAGCGCGAATTTGATATTGATATGGAGGCCGACGGCGGCCCGGCCCCCCGCGTGTGGGAAGGGCACGGGGAGCTCGCCCGCTTCCACCACGAAAGCGCCGCCGCGCGCGAGAGAATCGCCCACGTCATGCGCTCCTGGCTCGAGCGGGGGATCGACGGCTGGCGCCTCGATGCCGCCTACTCCGTGTCCACGAGCTTCTGGAGCGCGATCATCCCCGACCTTCGCCGGGACTTCCCCGAAGCGTTCTTCTTCGCGGAGATCATCCACGGCGACTACGCCGAGTTCGTGCGCGAAGCGGGAGTGGATTCCGCGACCGAGTACGAGTTGTGGAAGGCGATTTATTCGAGCATCGAGCAGAAGAATCTTTTCGAGCTCGAGTGGACTCTCGGCCGCCACAACACGTTCCTCGAACACTTCGTTCCGTACACATTCGTGGGTAATCACGACACGAGCCGCATCGCGAGCGTGCTTGGCGCAGACGGCGCGCTCACGGCTCACGCGATCCTCTATACGCTCGGCGGCACCCCCGCCCTGTACTACGGCGATGAGCAGGCCTTCCGCGGCATCAAGGAAGAGCGCCTCGGCGGAGACGACGACGTGCGCCAGGCCTTCCCCGATTCCCCAGGCGACTTCTTCGGCGAAGGGCCCGCCATGCGCGACGCGATCGCCGGGCTCATCGGCGTACGCCGAGCCGAGCCGTGGCTCGTGACCGCACGCACCGAAGTGCTCGCCATCGCGAATGAATACATGACGTACCGTGCCCACGAGCACGGGGGCGAGCGATTCATCGACGTTGACGTCACCCTCGAGGACATGCCCCGCGTGACGATTCGAGATGCGCACGGAACAGTGCTGTGGTCCCAGCCGCAGCTGTAGCGAGGCAAGCGTCGGAACTGCGCCCCTGGCGAACACAGGCGCCGAGACCCCTCGCGCTCGCTAAGGTTGAGGGGTACGAAATCTCAAGACACAAGGAGTGCACCGTGACCCAGCACAGCGTGAACGCGGCCGGTGAAATGCCGCTTGGCCTCGACGACAACGTGTACCAGCGGCTCCTGCGCGAGCGCATCGTGTGGCTCGGCTCGGATGTTCGCGACGACAACGCGAACGCCATCTGCGCGAAGCTGCTCCTGCTCGCCGCGGAAGATCCGGACAAGGACATCTTCCTTTACATCAACAGCCCTGGCGGTTCGATCACCGCCGGCATGGCTATCTACGACACGATGCAGTACATCAAGCCGGATGTCGTCACGGTCGCCATGGGCATGGCCGCCTCGATGGGGCAGTTCCTGCTGAGCTCCGGCACTCCCGGTAAGCGTTTCGCGACGCCCCACACGCGTATTCTCATGCACCAGCCGCTCGGCGGCCTCGGCGGCACCGCGTCCGAGATCAAGATCCAGGCCGATCTGATCCTCTCGATGAAGCAGCAGATGGCCGAGATTACCGCTGAGCAGACCGGCAAGAGCGTCGAGCAGATCATTGCCGACGGCGACCGCGACCACTGGTTCACCGCCCCCGAAGCCCTCGAATATGGCTTCATCGACCGGATCGTCTCCGCAGCCGGCGACGTGACCGGCGATGGCGGCATGGACGAGAACTGACGCGGCGAAACTAAAGGAGTACAACCATGACTTTTGAGCCCTCCATGAAGGCCGGCCACATGCCGAGCGCACGCTACGTGCTGCCCACCTACGAGGAGCGCACGGCCTACGGCTTCAAGCGCCAGGATCCGTACGCGAAGCTGTTCGAGGATCGCATTATCTTCCTCGGCGTCCAGGTGGACGACGCCTCGGCGGACGACGTGATGGCGCAGCTACTCGTGCTCGAGTCGCAGGATCCGGACCGCGACATCACCCTGTACATCAACAGCCCGGGCGGATCGTTTACGGCGCTCACGGCGATCTACGACACGATGCAGTACATCAAGCCTGACGTGACGACCGTGTGCCTCGGCCAGGCGGCCTCCGCCGCCGCGGTGCTTCTTGCGGCCGGCGCCCCCGGCAAGCGCCTCGCGCTTCCGAACGCACGCATCCTCATTCACCAGCCCGCGATGGGCGGCCAGGGCGGCGGTCAGGCCTCGGACATCGAGATTCAGGCCAACGAGATTCTGCGCATGCGCGAGTGGCTCGAGGACACCCTCGCCCACCACTCGGGACGTGACCGCGAGGAGATCCACCGCGACATCGAGCGCGACAAGATCCTCACCGCCCAGGGGGCGCTCGAATACGGCCTCATCGACCAGGTGCTCCAGCGCCGCAGCGAGCAGGCGCAGCTCGGCCAGTAAGCGCTGCCACCCGTGAACGGGCCGGGGAGGTGCGCCACAGCGACACACACTCGCTGGTGCGCCTCCCCATTTCCATGCATCCCTGCCGCTAGTGTGGCAAGGGCCTGATAGCTTCCCAGGAAGGATTTCTCCTCCATGGCACAGATTGGTGATTCGAGCGAGATCTATAAGTGCTCGTTCTGCGGCAAGTCGCAAAAGCAGGTTGAGCGGCTCATCTCCGGCCCTCACGTGTACATTTGCGAGGAATGCATCGAGCTGTGCAACGAGATCATCGCTGAGGAAACCGAGGCCGCGGAGAAGAAGGAAGAGCAGGCCAAGGAGCTCGAGCTCCCGAAGCCCAATGAAATCTTCGACTTCCTCGAGACTCACATCGTTGGCCAGGAGACCGCGAAGCGCGCCCTTTCCGTCGCGGTGTACAACCACTACAAGCGTGTGATCGCGAGTGAAACGAAGGATTCGGGCATCGGCACCGACATCGACGAAGTCGAGGTCGCAAAATCGAACGTGCTGGTCGTGGGGCCCACGGGTTGTGGAAAAACCTACCTCGCGCAAACCCTCGCGAAGCTCCTGAACGTACCGTTTGCGATGGCTGATGCCACCGCGCTCACGGAAGCCGGCTACGTGGGTGAGGACGTCGAAAACGTTCTTCTCAAACTGCTTCAGGCTGCCGACTGGGACGTCAAGCGCGCCGAGCGCGGCATCATCTATATTGACGAGATCGACAAGATCGGCCGCAAAGCGGAAAATCCGTCGATTACACGCGACGTTTCCGGTGAGGGCGTCCAGCAGGGTCTGCTCAAGATCCTCGAAGGGACGGTCTCGGCCGTGCCCCCGCAGGGCGGGCGGAAGCATCCGCAGCAGGACTACGTGCAGCTCGACACCACCAACGTGCTGTTTATTGTCGCGGGTGCATTTGCGGGTATCGAGGACATCATCAGCAACCGCATCGGTAAGCGTGGCATCGGATTTGGAAGCCAACTTCACACCCCGCTCGATGAACAGGAGATTTATGCGAAGATCCTCCCGGAAGACCTCCTCAAGTTCGGGCTCATCCCCGAGTTCATCGGGCGCCTTCCCGTGCTCACGTCGGTCACGAACCTCGACCGTGAGGATCTCACCCGCATTCTGATCGAGCCGAAAAACGCGCTCGTCAAGCAGTACCAGAAGATGTTCGCCCTCGACGAGGTCGAGCTCGACTTTGAGCAGCTTGCACTCGAGGCCATCGCCGATCGCGCTCTCGAGCGCGGAACGGGCGCGAGGGGCCTTCGCGCGATCATGGAGGAAATCCTCCAGCCCGTGATGTTCGAGGTGCCCTCACGCGACGATGTCGTGAAGATCGTCATCACCGAGGCCGTCGTGACCGAGGGGCGCGAGCCGCTCATGCTCACTCGCGCCGATTCCGCCGCCGAAAGCAGCGATACGAAGAAGCGCCGTCGCAGCGCGTGACGCTTTATGGCCGAAGGCCTTTACTCACCCGGCTTCGCCTGGAAGGCTTAGCGCATGAATGATTCTCCAGCGACCCCAAGTGCCGGGACCCACGTCACCGACGAACAGATCGCCCGCGCCCGGGAGGTCCTCGGCCAGCACCGACGCTCGATCGACAATATCGACGCGGCCCTCGTGCATCTCCTCGCCGAACGCTTCAAGTTCACGCAGGCCGTGGGCGCCCTCAAGGCAGAGCACGGCCTTCCCGCTGGCGACCCGGATCGCGAAAAACACCAGGTCGAGCGTCTTACGCGACTTGCCGAAGAGTCTGGTCTCGACCCGGTGTTTACGCAGCGTTTTCTGCATTTCCTCGTCACCGAGGTGATTCGTCACCATGAGCGGATTGCCGCGGAGAAGTAGCGGAATTGATGGGGCCGCCCGGCGCTGAGTGCGCCAAGCGGCCCGGTTGCTGTGAGCGGCGGTCTAGAGAACGTCGCTTTGGCGATACTCGGTCATCGCATCCATAATCCACCGCGCCACGAAATCGGCGAAGCTCGCGCGAGGGAAGAGCCGCCATACGCTCTGGTCCACGCGGTGCAAGAGGATCGGCACGTGCGCGAGCTGGGTCGCGATCGCGCGGCCCGCTGGGAACTCACGCGGGTGTAGATCCGCGTTGCAGCCCTTCTCGAGAAGCTCCTCGCTGGCGCGGCCCGAAAGCTCAAACACGGTGCGGTTCGCGGAAAGATCCACGGCGTGCCCCGGCAATCCTTCGAGAGAAGCCTCGAGGTCAGCGACGGCGGCCTGGGACGTGTCGGAGGGATCGACGTACAGGAACTCGTCGGGCGAGAGCCACAGAACGTGGCCGGCGTCGGACCTTCCCGCGACCTCGCCAACCCGCGCGGGAAGTGCAAAGCCGAGCACGCTCTCAAGTGCACGTGCGCTTTCGCTCCCCGGCTTCGCGCGAAGCCCTGCCTGCAGCGGTGAATCTAGCTCCCGAAGTGCCACGGAACGCGGGCCGACGACACGCGCCGCCTCCATCGCGCCCGCAAGGTGCGCGGCGGGCGTGCGGCGAAATTCTTTCAACTGAGCGTTAGCCATCGCGGCGCTCTCCTTCCGGATCAAAAAGACACAGGGGCCCGATTTCTACGTCGACGAGGCGGCCGTCCACGGGGCTCGAAATTATTTCGCCTTCGCGTTCGCGGCCTCGTTCGATGAGCGCGAGAGCGAACGTGCGGCCCAGCGCCACCGAGTCGTAGCTCGACGTCACGAAGCCGATATCCTCGATTTGCCCGTTGCCGGGCAAGAGCGGAGTCGTCACATCCGCATCGCGAACCGTGAGGTCCGTTCCCTTTTCGACGAGCTGCGCGCCCTCGCGAAGGCGCAGCCGGCGATCGACTGGAAGAACACTCACGAGGTGGCGCCGACCCGGAGCAGCGGTGTGGGCGCGAGCGAAGGAGCGCTTACCGAGGAACTCCTCCTTCTTCTTCGACACGACCCAGTCCATTCCCGCGTCCTGCGGGGTAACCGTGCCATCCGTATCCTGACCGACAATGATGAAGCCCTTCTCGGCACGCAGCACGTGCATCGTTTCCGTCCCGTAGGGGGTGATGCCAAACTCGCGGCCAGCTTCCTCGACGGCCTCCCACACGTAGAGCCCGTAGAAAGCCTCGACATTGATCTCGAAGCAGAGCTCCCCCGAGAACGAAATGCGGCACACGCGCGCCGGAATACCGTTTGCGAGGGTCGTGTCGCGAAATGCCATGAACGGGAAGCCCTTGGCGGAAACGTCGATGTTCGGGACAACCTTTTCGATGACGGCGCGTGACTTCGGGCCGGCGACCGTGATCGTCGCGTACTGCTCGGTCACCGACGTGAATGTCACGTCGAGCTCGGGCCACTCCGTTTGCGAGTACTCTTCGAGGTGGTCGAGAACCTTCGCGGCGCCCGACGAGGTGGTCGTCATGAGGAAGCGATCGTCCGCGAGCCTCATCGTCACGCCGTCGTCAAAAATCATCCCGTCGGGCGTACACATCACGCCGTAGCGCCCCATGCCGACCTTGAGCAGGCGGAACGAGTTCGTGTACACGCGATCGAGGAATTCCGCTGCGTCTTTCCCGCGAATCTCGATCTTGCCGAGCGTGGTGCCGTCCATGAAACCGACGGATTCACGGACCGCCGCGCACTCGCGGCGCACCGCGGCGTCCATCGATTCCGCTCCCTGCGGGTAGTACCAGGGGCGCTTCCACTGGCCCACGTCCTCAAACTTCGCGCCGTGGGCGAGGTGCCACGGGTGAATCGACGTGAGGCGTGCCGGGTCGAAGAGGTCGCCGCGCTCGCGGCCCGCGATGACCCCAAACGGCACGGGCGTATAGGGCGCGCGGTAGTTTGAGACGCCGACCTTCTCGAGATTATCTTCGCCGAGCGCGGCCGCGAGGATCGCCATTGCGTTTACGCCTGAGGTTTTGCCCTGATCGTTCGCAGTACCAATCGACGTGTAGCGCTTGATGTGCTCGATGTTGTGCATGCCCGCGCCAAAGGCGCGCATGATCTCGGCAACGGCTTGATCGCGTTGGAAATCAACGAAATGCTCGTGCCACTCGGCTGCGTCGCCGTCGTTGGCGGGTACGAGCCACACGGGCCGCACGGGAGAGCGGTCAAGGGGCAGTGAGGTTCCGACGGCTGCCTCGGCAACCTCGCGCTTCAGTTTCCCGGCGTTGAAGCCTTTCGCTTCGGCAGCCTTCTCGCGGGCCTCGATACCTGCGCGGTGACCTTCTTCGAGCGCATCCTCGAGGGAATACTTCCCGGTGAGGGCGCCCGCGTGGTGTTGGTGGGAAACGGGGGAGACGGGCACGAAGCCCGCGATGTCCGTGTTCCACGTGGTTTTTCCCTGGCGGTGGGTGTGGAGGTGCACGGTGGGGCTGTATCCGCCCGAGACGGCGAGGAGGTCGACCTCGATGTGTTTTGCCTCGCTCGTGAGCTCAGTGTTGTCGTTGAGGCCGCGCACCGTGACGGCGCTCAGGAGCCCGCCCTCGCCCGCGTCGGTATCAATCACGGCGGAGCCCGCGTAGAGGGCTGCTCCCACCTCGCGCGCGATTTTCCTGCAGTGCTCGGGCACGCTTGGGCGTGCGTCGATGATCGCGGCGACCTTCGCCCCTGCCGCCGCGAGGTCGAGCGCGCTCTCATAGCCCGCGTCATTGGTGGTGAACAGTGCCGCTCGGTGGCCCGGCAGAGCGCCGTAGCGGTTGATGTAGGTGCTCACGGCGGAGGCGAGCATGATGCCCGGCCGGTCGTTGTTTTTGAACACGAGCGGTCGTTCAATGGCGCCGGTCGCGAGAATGACCTCCGCGGCGCGGAACTGCCACATGCGCTGGCGCGACACTCCGGGGCGCTTGGCGCGTGGAAGGTGATCGGTGCGGTTTTCGACCGCGATCACGTAGTTCGCGTCGTAGCAGCCGAACGCGCTCGTGCGCGGAAGGTAGGTGAAGTCGCTGTTCTTTTCGAGCTTCTCGATTTCAGTGCGTGCCCATTCGGGGCCGCTGAGACCATCGATTTCGACATCGCGTGTGGAAAGAAGTGAACCGCCGGGAAGGGGCTGATCGTCGAGGAGCGCGACCCTGCATTGGCCGGCGAGGGCCGAGCGCGCCGCGGCGATGCCGGCGGGGCCCGCGCCCACGATGAGCACGTCCACGTGGCGGTGTTTGTGGTCGTAGAGGGCCGGGTCGGGACGCGGGTCGAGGGCGCCCTGCCCTGAAACAAACAGAGTCTCGAGGCCCGGCGTAGCCGGGACGGTTGTCACCGGCAGCATTGTTTCGTCGATATCGTGCGCGTCGCGTGAGCGAACCGTGATGAGCCCGTTCGGCTCTTCGATGCCCGCCGCGAGGATTCCTCGTGGGCGGTGGCGGTACATCGATTCGGCCGTGTGGATCCGGCCCGAGGCGATGAGCGCGGAGGCAACCGTGTCGCCGTCGTATGCCTCGATCTCCACACCGTCAACCGTGATCGAGAAGGGTTCACTGTCCGCGAGGCCGTACCGAGGGGAATGCTCGGGGGATAGTCGCATGCTCACTTGGTCTCTCCCATCGTGTGGGCGGCCTCGTCGCCGCCGTGCAGCTCGGGGCGTTTCTCGCCCGCCGGATAGAACGCGAGGAACTCATGGGTCGCCGTGTCGCGCAGGGCATTGAACCACTTTCGGCAGCCGCCCGTGTGCAGCCATCGCTCGGCGTACTCGCCTTTGGGGTTCGAGCGGTAGAACAGGTAGTGGGCCCATTCGGTATCGGTCAATTCCGCGGTTTTTTCGGGGTGGGCCACGTGAGCCTCGCCGCCGTAGTGAAACTCGATTTCGTCGCGGTCACCGCAGTGGGGGCACGTGAGAAGAAGCATCGTTGGTCTTCCTTTCGCGGAGGGGTTAGTGAGCGACGGCAGCGGCGCCGTGCTCGTCGATCAGGTGGCCGGTCGTAAAGCGTTCGAGCGAGAACGGTTCATTGAGTTCGTGGGGGCGATCGTTCGCGACCGTATACGCAAACGCCCATCCGCATGCGGGGGTAGCCTTGAAGCCGCCCGTGCCCCAGCCGCAGTTGATGTACACGCCTTCGACGTCACACAGGGACATGATGGGGGAAGCATCGAGCGTGACATCCACGATCCCGCCCCATGTGCGCAGCAGATGTGCACGAGAGAACACGGGGAATAGTTCGATCGCCGCGGCAATTTGCTCGGAGACCACGTGGAACGACCCGCGCTGGCCGTAGCCGTTGTATTGATCGATTCCCGCACCCATGACGAGCTCGCCCTTATGAGCCTGCGATACGTACATGTGCACGTGGTTGCTCATGACGACCGTGGGGTGAACCGGCTCAAAAAGCTCCGAGACGAGTGCCTGGAGCGGATGCGACTGCGTGGGTACGCGCACCCCGAGTTGATCTGTGAGGGTGGTCGTGTGCCCTGCTGCCGCGAGGGCGATTTTGGGGGCGAGGATCTTCCCGCGAGTGGTCTCGACACCGATCGCGCGGTCACCGTCGGACAGAACCTTCGTGACCTCGCAGTTTTGAATGATGTCGACGCCGAGCTCGTTGCACTTGCGCGCGTAGCCCCATGCCACCCAATCGTGTTTCGCGATGCCCGCGCGCGGCTGGTAGGTCGCGCCCATAACCGGGTATCGCACGTTGTCGCTGATGTTGAGGATCGGGCACACTTCTTTGACCTGCTCGGGTGTGAGCCATTCGGCGTCCACGCCGTTGAGCTTGTTCGCCTCGACCCTTCGCACCGATTCGCGCACGTCGCCGAGCGTGTGCGCAAGATTGAGCACGCCGCGCTGCGAAAAGAACATCTCGTACTCGAGCTCCTCGGTGAGGCCCTCCCACAACTTCATCGCGTGCTCGTAGATCGCGGCGGATTCGTTCCACAGGTAGTTCGACCGGATGATCGTGGTGTTGCGGGCCATGTTGCCGCCCGCGAGCCACCCTTTTTCAAGAAGGGCGATGTTGGTCATCCCGTGATTTTTTGCGAGGTAATACGCGGTGGCGAGTCCGTGTCCGCCGCCGCCCACGACGATCGCGTCGTAGGTTTTCTTCGGGTCCGGGTTATCCCACAGGAAATCGGGGTGTTGGGGCAGTTCTTCCGCCACGGGGCCTCCTAGGTTCTCGTCATTGAGAAAACGACTGGGCGTCATTTCCACGGAAGGTAGTGGTGTCGATCCTAGAAGTAGACCACGAGACAGTCAAGCGATAAACGCAACGAGGTTGCGATAATGACAACTCGGATCTAGGTGGGGGCGCAGGCGGGGGCGGTCTGCTCGCTCGAAAGGGCCCCGAGAACCACGGCGGTGTGAAGACCTACCGTGCCCCTCGGGGCTCTTGCGATGATCGGCTGCGTGTTGCGGCCTGTGCGCGCCTACTTCTTCTTCGCGGGCGGCTCGCCGAGCTCGACCTTCGACAGCGTGATCGCGCCGTCGGTCGAGGGCTCAAGCGTGAGCTCCTCGATTGAGCCGAGCGCGCACACGTCGAAGCGCACGCTCTCGAACTCGGCGAGTGCACCTTCGGGAAGCGCGAGATTCGCCTGCAGCATCGGAGTCTTTTGCGAGACCTTCGCGTCGCTCTTGACCTTGCGCACCGAAATGATGGCCTCGCTCACCACGCGCAGGAGCGATTCGTCCTGGCCGGCTGCGGCCTTGGCGAGAGGCGCCGAGGTGGGCCATGCCTGCTGGTGAACCGAGCCTTCGCGCCACCAGCTCCACACCTCGTCGGTGGCAAACGGGAGGTACGGCGCGAAAAGGCGCAGCAGGGTCTCGAGCGCAATCGTGAGAGCCGCGCGAGCCGAGGCTGCGGGGCCTTCGCCAGCCGCACCGTGCGCGCGGTTTTTCACGAGCTCGATGTAGTCATCACAGAACGTCCAGAAGAACGGCTCGATGACCTCGATCGCGCGCGCGTAGTCGAGCTTCGACATCGCCGCGCTCGCCTGATCCACGACGCTCGCGAGGGAGGCGAGCATCGCGCGGTCGAGCGGCTCGGTGACGGCGGCTGGGTCCGCAGGAAGGGTGCCCTCCGGGTCCGACGCCACTTCGCCAAAGCTGAGCGCAAACTTCGAGGCGTTGAGAACTTTGATCGCGAGGCGGCGGCCGATCTTCATCTGGCCCTCTTCGAACGCCGTGTCCGCTCCCTGGCGGGCACGTGCCGCCCAGTAGCGCACGCCATCCGAACCGTACTTTTCGAGAAGGTCGATCGGCGTCACGACATTGCCTTTCGACTTTGACATCTTCTTGCGGTCCGGGTCGAGGATCCAGCCGTTGATACTCGCGCCCGTCCACGGAAGCGAATCGGTGAGAAGATGCGAACGCACGACCGTGCTGAACAGCCACGTACGGATGATGTCGTGGCCCTGCGGGCGAAGATCCATCGGGTAGACCTTGCCGAAGAGATCCGGGTCATCGAGCCAGCCGGTCGCGAGGAGCGGCGTGAGCGAGCTTGTCGCCCACGTGTCGAACACATCCGGGTCGGCCGTGAAGCCGTTCGGCTCATCGCGCTGAGACTCGTCGAAGCCTTCCGGCGCATCGAGGGTGGGATCCACGGGAAGGCGATCCTCGGAAGGAATGAGGACGCGGTCGTAGTCGATCTCGCCCTTCGCGTCGAGGCCGTACCACACGGGGATCGGCACGCCGAAGTAGCGCTGGCGGCTCACGAGCCAGTCGCCCGTGAGGTTCTCGACCCAGTTGCGGTAGCGCGAGGCCATGAATCCCGGATACCAGGTGAGTTCCTCGCCGCGCTTGAGCAGCGCCGTGCGCAAAGTGCCGTCGGCCTCATCGCGTCCACCGTTCGTGATGTACCACTGGCGGCTCGTGACGTACTCGAGTGGCTTATCGCCCTTTTCGTAGAACTTGACGGGGTGGGTGATCTTCTTTGGCTCGCCCACCATGTCGCCCGTCTCGGTGACCATCTCGACCACGCGCTTTTGCGCGCTGAATACGGTGAGGCCCGCGAGTTCGGCGTACCGCTCGCGACCGGCCTCGCTCGTGATCCACGGGGCGTCCTCGAGGAATCGGCCGTCGCGGCCGATCACGGCTCGCGTGGGAAGGTCGAGTTCACGCCACCAAATCACGTCGGTCGCATCGCCGAACGTACAGATCATCGCGATGCCCGCGCCCTTATCGGCCTGTGCGAGCGGGTGCGCGAGAACGGGCACCTCGACCTCGAACAGGGGGGAGAGCACCGTCGTGCCGAATAGCGGCTTATAGCGCTCATCGTCGGGATGCGCGACGAGCGCGACACACGCGGGAAGAAGCTCCGGGCGAGTCGTCTCGATGAACACCTTCTCGCCGTTATCGGCGCGCGTGAAACCGAGGCGGTGGTACGCGCCCTCGCGGTCGTGGTCCTCCTGCTCGGCCTGCGCAACCGCGGTGCGGAACGTGACGTCCCACGGGGTCGGCGCCTCAGCCTGATAGGCCTGGCCGTTCTTCAGATGCGTGAGGAATGCCTTCTGACTCACGGCACGCGAGTTGTCGTCGATGGTCTGGTAGCGCAGGTTCCAATCCACCGAAAGGCCGAGGGTGCGGAAGGTGTGCTCGAAGGCCTTCTCGTCTTCCGTTGTGAGCTCGAGGCACAGCTCGATGAAGTTCTTGCGGCTGATCGGCATCTGGTTTTGAGGCTTCGCGGTCTTCGCGTTTCCGCCGCGGTGGGGTGGTTCGAAGTTCTCCACGTAGGGGAGGGTCGGATCGCAGCGAACGCCGAAGTAGTTTTGCACGCGGCGCTCGGTGGGCAGGCCGTTGTCGTCCCAGCCCATCGGGTAGAACACGTCCTTGCCGATCATGCGGTTGTAGCGCGCGAGGATGTCGGCCTGGGTGTACGCAAACACGTGACCGATGTGCAGCGAGCCCGAGGCTGTGGGCGGGGGAGTGTCGATCGAGAAGACCTTCTCGCGACTTGTGTCTCGGTTAAACGCGTAGACCTTCGCGTTCTCCCAGCACGTGTCCCATTTGCTCTCGAGACCGTCGAGGCTTGGGCGGTCGGGAATCGAGGGGCTCATCGGTGCGGCGGTCGAGTCGTGACCTGCGTCGTGGCTGTTTTCGCTCATGTGCCTCATTGTTTCACGCATGCACGCATCGGTGGTGCTACGGGGGCGTGAGATGCCCCAACGACAAGCACTGAACATGCCCCTTCGCGTAGGGCCCTTTGTGCCAGGTAGGTCCCTAGATGCCGCGTACTATAGGGGCGAGCCGGCGTCGGATCCTCCAGCGCCCCGGCTCCCCACGACGCACACGAGCGGAAGGTCCCCATGAAGCGCCCCGACCCCACAGGCCACGAACTCGAGTTCGAGGCGGGTGAGCTGTTCTTCTCGACGACCGACGAACGCGGCCACATCGACAAGGCCAACGACGTGTTCGTGCGGCTTTCGCGATACGAGGCAAGCCAACTCAAGGGCGCCCCGCACAACATCATCCGCCACCCCGATATGCCCTCGGGCGTCTTCCGGCTCCTGTGGGATTCCGTCGAAAAAGGCCAGCCGTTCGCGGGGTACATTCGTAATCTTTCGTCCGACGGTAGCCACTACGACGTGTTTGCTACGGTCACCCCTCTTCCCGAAGGCGGGTACCTTTCCGTGCGCTCAAAACCCATGAGCAGCGCGACTTTTGACGACGTGTTCGAGGCCTATGCCGTGATCGTTGCCGAGGAAAACAAGCTGCGCAAGCAGGGAAGGAGTGCTCGCGAGGTTGCGGGCGTCGGAGCAAAGCTCGTCGATAATGCCGTGCGTGATCTCGGCTATGACGGCTATGAGGTGTTCCAGCGCAAGGCGCTTTTGCGTGAAGTGATGATGCGTGAAGAGGCGCTTGAGGGCAGCCTCGGCATGGTAGTCACGAACACGATTGACCTCATCGTGCGCGCCGCCCTCGGCATTCACGCCGAGGTCAGCGTGCTGTCGTTCGATCAGGAAACTCTCGAGACGATCGCGGGCTACACCGACTCGGTTTTGCGCCGTATTCGCAAAGACATCGACCTCCAGGCAGCAGCCGAGCTCGGGCTGTGGGATTCGAGCGACAACGCCCTGCGTCCCCGCCTCAGCTCTCTCACGGGCGAACTTTCGACCCTCGCCGCGCTTTCGCGCGAGACCCAGTTCCAGATTTCCCTTGCGCGTCTTCAGTCCGCGATGGTCACGCAGTTCGCGGACGAGCGCTTCGAAATCGAAGAGAGTGCCGCGCGTGCCGAAGCCAATAGTGCGATCCGCGACCTCGTCGCGGCACTCCTCGCGGACCTTGACGTCATGCTGCAGCACATCGGTTCGCTCCACGTCGCGATCGGCCGTGCCCGCACGTCGATCAGTAGCGTGAGCGCGAAAATGCGCGAGAGGCGCGAGCTCGTGGACGAGTTCCTCGATGACTCCTTCGCGAAAGGCACCGACCTTTCCGCGCGCGCCGAGGCACTTGAGCCCCACTTCAGCCAGTCGGTCATCGATGCCGACGTCGCCCTTTCCCGGCTTGAACGCCTCGAAAAGGCCTTGAGCGATTTTGATGCCGAATATGATGCGGAGCCTCTCGAGCGCATGCGCGAGCAGCTCCTCGATGCTCTTGAGCACACGGAGGTGTGATGGACATGAACTCACGAGGCCCACGAACGGTTGTTGTCACCGGCGCGAGCTCCGGAATCGGGCGCGCTACGGCGCTTCGTCTCTATGAGGAAGGGTATCGAGTTCTCGCGATCGCGCGTCGGCGCGAGCGACTCGAAGAGCTCGCCCGCATGGTGAACGATCCCGAAAAGTTTGATGTGCTGCCGTGCGACGTTAGCGTCGACGAGGATGTCGCGCGCGTTGCCGACTACGTCGAGCGCGAGTTCGGCGGAGTGCTCACGTCCCTGTGCAATATCGCCGGTGGTGCACTCGGCATCGAGCAGGTCGCCGATGCAGCCTTCGACAAGTGGGAGGGGATGTTCCGGTCCAACGTGATTGGCTCGGGCCGTGTCACGAAGGCGCTCCTTCCAGCCCTTGAAGCAAGCGGGCACGGCGACGTCGTGTTCCTGACCTCGACGGCGAGCCAGGCGGCCTATGAAGGCGGCTCCGGCTACAACGCCGCGAAAGCGGGCGAACACATGATCGCCGCGGCGCTCCGCCTTGAACTCGCCGGCAAACCGATCCGGGTCATCGAAATCGCCCCGGGGCTCGTGCACACCGAGGAATTCAGCCTCACGCGCCTCGGTGGCGATCAAGCTGCCGCCGACAAGGTCTACGAAGGCGTTGAGAAGCCACTGACTGCCGACGACGTCGCGGATGTCATCGCGTATTCCGTGAAGCTCCCGCACCACGTGAACCTCGATCTCGTGACTCTGCGGCCGCTCGCACAAGCCGCGCAGCACAAGCTCATTCGCTCCGCGTGAGGCCGCTCGAGCTTCCCGATACGGGGCTCAACGACGGCCAAAAGGTCGAGACCAGACGCATTCTCGCGCTCTTTTCCCCGCACAGGGCGACCCTCGCACTCGTGCTCGCGCTCATCGCGCTTGGTGCTCTCACGGGAGTGCTCTCGCCGTTTCTCGTGCGCGAGATCGTCGATGTTGCCCTGCCCGAAGGCAACATCGCTCTTCTCACGTGGTGCGCGCTCGGCATGATCGCCGTTTACGCTGCGGGCGCGGTTTTCAGCGTGTTCCAGTCTTTCCTCTCCATACGAGTGGGGCAGGCGATCATGCACGACCTTCGCGTGCGAGTGTTCGCCCACCTCCAGCGCATGGGACTGCCCTTTTTTACCTCGACCCGCACGGGGGAAATCCAATCGCGGATTTTCAACGACATCGGCGCCATGCAGTCCGTCGTCACGAACGTGGCCACCCAAATCGTCTCCGCGAGCGCCACGATCCTCATGAGCGCCCTCGCGATGATCGCCATGGACTGGCGGCTCTTCCTGTTCTCGCTCGTCACCACACCCATCGCCTCCGTTCTGAATCGACGCGTGGGAAAGCGGCGCCGCGCGCTCGTCAAACGTCGGCAAGAAGCCGCCGCTGACCTTTCCGCCCACATCCAAGAATCCCTCTCCGTCTCCGGGATTCTGCTATCCACGACCCTCGGGCGTTCGGAGCCGATCATCGACGCGTTCGACGCCGAATCTCGTGACCTCTCGAGGCTCGAAGTTGAATCGGAAATGGCGGGCCGCTGGATGCAGGGCCTCTACTCGGTGCTCCTGTGGGTCATTCCCGCCCTCACCTACCTCCTCGGCGGGGTGCTCTTTATCAAGGGCCTCGGCGACCTGACGATCGGCACCCTCGTCGCGTTCGTCGCGATGCAAACAACGCTCTTTCCTCAGCTCAACACGCTCCTGCGCGTCGCCACCCAAGTTCGCGCGAGCCTCGCACTATTCACGCGAGTGTTCGAGTATCTCGACCTCGACATCCCCATCAAAGAAGCCGCGAATGCACGGACATTTCCCGGCGGGCGGGCGCGCGGGCACATCAGCTTCGAGGGCGTGACGTTCACGTACCCGAGCGCACGAAAAACGACAATCGAGGACGTCTCCTTCGAGGTCCTGTCCGGGGCGCACATTGCTCTCGTTGGCAGCACTGGAAGCGGCAAAACGACTCTCGGATACCTCCTCTCACGCCTCTACGACGTGAGCGAGGGGAGAATCCGCATCGACGGCATCGATGTGCGCGAGCTCAAGCTCGACGCGCTCGCGGGCGCCGTCGGAGTGGTCACGCAAGAGACCTACCTGCTTCACGCGAGCATTGCGGAGAACCTGCGGTTTGTGAAGCCTGAGGCGAGCGAGGCCGACATGATTGCCGCGTGCGAGATTGCACAGATCCACGCGCACATCGAGTCGCTTCCGAACGGCTACGACACGGTGGTGGGGGAGCGGGGCTACCGATTTTCGGGAGGCGAAAAACAGAGACTCGCGATCGCGCGTACCATCCTTCGCGACCCGCCTATCCTTGTGCTCGACGAGGCAAGGAGCGCGCTCGATACGGTGACCGAGCGTGCCATGGGTGGGGCACTGCGCTCCCTCAGTGAGGGACGCACGACCATCTCGATCGCGCACAGGCTTTCAACGGTGCGCGACGCCGATCAGATTCTCGTCGTCAAGAGCGGGCGCATATGCGAACGCGGCACCTACGACGACCTGCTCGCCGCCGGCGGAGAATTTAGCCGCCTCGCCACCGGCGAGCGCCGGGCCTAGGTTGGTTCAGGCCTCGACTTCGATGTGGCCCACGCCGCGATCCACACAGCACGCGATGCGTGTGCCGTGTTCGTCCTCTTCGAGGTACTCGTTCTCGTACTCGACTTCGCCGCTCACGAGCGGGACGACACACGTTCCGCACGTGCCGCCTTCGCACGAATATTTCATCGGAACACCCGCATCGAGGAGCGCCTGGAGAAGAGACGTATCCTCGCCAACCTCGACGGTCACGTTGGACTTAGTAGCGGTTGCGGTGAACGGTTCTTTATCAAAGAGACCCACGGAAAACTCCTTGCTTTGAGACATCGTGAGGGATCAACGCCCTCAAGCATGACACACGCCGCTATATCACTCGCTTCTCACGCGCCCAGCGGGAGAGCTCGTAGCGGTTTGTGAGCTGAAGCTTCTTGAGCACGTTGGAGACGTGGGTCTCGATCGTGCGATCCGAAATGAACAGCGCCGAAGCAGCCTCGCGGTATGTATGACCGCGCGCAATAAGCTTCATGACCTCCTGCTCGCGCGGGCTCAAAAGATCCATCTCGCTGGGCACGGACGGTGCTACGCCACGGAACGCATCGAGCACGAATCCTGCGAGGCGAGGCGAGAACACCGCGTCGCCTTCAGCGATTTTGTGGAGTGCTGCGGCGAGCTCTTCGCCCGTCGTGGACTTCGTGACATAGCCGCGCGCGCCCGCGCGGATCACGGCGATCACGTCAACCTCGGCGTCCGAGACCGAGAGGGCGAGGCAGCGCACCGGTTTGCCCGATTCGGTTGTGAGGGATTCGAGAGCTTCGGCGACCTCCGCGCCGCCGCCTCCGCCACCTCCGGGCAGGTGAACGTCGAGCAAAACCACGTCCGGGCGCAGCTCGCGGGCCTTGTCGATTGCCTCCTCGACGGTGAGGGCAATGTCGACGATTTCGATGCCGCCGAGCCTGCTGAGCTCTTCACTCACACCCGACGCGAAGATGCGGTGGTCATCGACCACGAGCACGCGAATGTTCTCAGCCATGGCGTTGGTTGTCCTGTCTCTCAAGCACGAGTGATACTTCGCAGCCGCCGCCGATCGCGCCTCGCACGCTCGCGAAGCCACCGGCGCGGGCCATGCGTCCAAGGATAGACTCGCGCACTCCGAGACGCCCTTCAGGGATGGCACTCATGTCGAAGCCCTCGCCGCGATCACGCACGAAAACCTCGATGTTCTCGCCTGTCGCGTCGAGGAACACCTGCACCCCCACCTTGCCGTGTCGCGCGGCGTTGCTCGTGGCCTCGCGAAGCGCGAGAAGAAGTGGTTGATAGCCGTCCACGAACGGTGCATCGCCGACGCATACGACTTCGATCGGGACCTCGTGTGCGCGTTCCGCCTCTTCGGCGGTGCGGGTGACTGCCTCGCGAAGGCTCTGTGGCGGAGCTGCCGCAGCCCGTGGCGTGGCGTAAGGCGGCGCGGAACCGGGGGTGATGTTCCCGTAGAGCCAGCGGCGGAGTTCTACTTCCTGCTGGCGCGCGAGATGTTTCATGCGCTCGGGAGGTGTGGACTCGCGCTGGATCACGGTGAGTGTTTGGAGTACCGAGTCGTGAAGGTGCGAGGCGATTTCCGCCTGGTGGTCTGCGAGTGCACGCTCGCGGGATTCCTCGCGTATGCCGGCCCACAGGCGTCGCGTCCAGGGCACGACGAGAATCGAGGCGAGGGCGAGTGAAAAGAGGGTCGCGGCGGCAGTGATCCCCATCGCGCGCACCCCGAGGAGGGCCCCGACGATCACGAGTGCGCCTCCCACGAGGAGGAGGCCGCCAACAACGACCGCGCCGGTCACGGCTAAGGGAAGGCTCGAGACCCTTCCCGTCCAGCGCGCCGTGTCGACGCTCGAGAGTGGCAGCGTGCCGAGGGCGATACCTACCGCGAGGATGCCCGCACCGATCGCGAGGGGAGCCTGGATGTCGATATCTGGCAGGAGCGCCGGAAACACCCCGACGCTGACGATCGCGACGGAGGCCCCCACGATTCCTGCGAGGATCGCCCACCGCACGGCGGTGCCAAACGGCGTGTGGCCGCCCTCGAGAGGAAGCGCTGCCTGCCGAAGAGCAGGCTTGCCCCTGACGGGAGCGCTCGAGAGCTCGGCGAGAACTTCGCGTTCGTGCTCGCGGTCGAGCGGAAGGGCCCACCACGCGAGGACGTACACGAGCATGACGCTCCCACCAATGCCGAGGAGCGCGTAGAGGACCAGCGGTGTGAGGTCGAGAAGGAGGGTCGCGGGGAGCACGCACGCGAGTGCGAGGCCGCCGAGCGCGAAGAACGTGCGCACGGCGGCGACCGGGATCCCCATGGCGTTTGCGAGGGCCGCGCACACGCCCGTGAGTTCCGCACCGACGCGCTCGCGTGTCCACGCGTGCGCGGTCGGTTGGAGGAGTTCACTCATGCGACCATAGTGACATGACATCCCCCTCGGCGCACCGCGAGCCTCCTCGCGATGCAGAGCGCACCGACCGCACGATCGCCGCGCTCGCGACCGCGCAGACGAACTCGGACGCGACGACGTTCGCGCTCCGCTACGGGCTTGCGCGTCGCCCCGGCGAGGGGCTCGCCGCAGGCGTGTGCACGGCTCTCGCGCACGCCTACGGGCTGCCCGTGAGGCTCGTGCGCATCTGGACGCTCGCGCTCGTGCTTCTCGGCCCCGGTCTCTTCGTGTATCTCGTTTTCTACCTTGCACTTCCGCGCCCCGAACGCGTTCGTGCACGCGGGGGAGTGGAGGTGCGCGCTGGTACCGAGAACGCCCGCTACGACACCCCCGCGCGTGCGGTGATCCGCAGGCGACCCCAGCCGGGGGACCTCATCGTCGCACTCCTCGTACTTCCCGTCCTCGCTCTCGGCGTCGCGATTGTGTGGGCGTACGTCGCGTATGCCCCGATCGTCCTAGCGTTCCTCGTCCCGATCTCGCTTGTGCTCGGCGTCATCGTTGTCTGGGGCGGTTGGCGCGCAAGCCGCGCCCGCACGACCTACCTGTTCATGCGTCTTGCGGAACAAGCCGGCATCATCGACGATCGCGAGGCGCTTCGCACACTCGCGCGGCTTCGAAGCGAAGCACCGGCTGCATGGGGCGCGGAAGGTGACCCCAGCAGCCCCGACTCGAACGATGCACGCGGCGCAGGCATGATCAGGGGGCGCACGGTCCTGTGGCTTTTCGCGGCCTTCGTTTTTCTTGGCGTCGCCGTTTTCTCCCTCGTCAGCTACCTCCCTGGCCTCTTCCCGGCACTTAACCCGAACGGGCCGCTTGAAGTCATCCCACGCGTGGGTGTCGGCGCCGCCGCCATCACGCTTGCCTGCGGCACGGTGCTCATCATCGCGGGAGCGCGAGGCAAGCGCAGCCGTCAGATTCTCGCGTTCGGGATCGCCTCCTTGCTCGTCTTCGCCGTGTCCGTGTCGTGGGTGCGCCTGACCGACTCACGCGGCAACGCCCCGATCTACATGAGCGTCGATGAGTTCCAACCCGGTTCCTACCTCGAGTGCACCGGCGGTGGCGTGCGCGAATGGTCACGCCCCGTCGTGATCGACCTGAGTGAGCTTGGCGACCCCCCGACGGATGAAGAGGCGCGGGCCTCGTGGGCCGTGGCGAATGGCGAGCCGGATCCGCTCCTCGTGGACCTCTCGCTCACAATCGTGTGCAATCGCAGCGTCGGCAACATCACGGTCATCCTTCCCGAAGAGGACTGGCGCGTGAACTCGACCCTCGCCTCGACTCTCGGCACAACGACGAACTCGGAGGCAAAGGGGTATAGCCGCTGGGACCCGTCGCACGTCACCATCCAGATCGATGGCCGCACTATCTTTGGCGACGTCACCTACGTGCGGGAAGGAACGAAAGCATGAGGCGCGATTCATTCACGTTTGCCGTCGGGGTCTTTCTCGTCGTCATGACCGTGTTCCTCGCTCTCGTGCTCATCCTTGGCGGTGCCATGCCCTCGTGGGTGACCGCGGCTGGCGTCATCGTGATCCTGTGCGTGTGCATGCTGCTCGGCTCGTTCGGGAAGCCTCGCCCCGAAAGCGGCGAGGACGATCACGAAAGTGACCGTGAAGCGCCAGCCTCGTGATACTTTTGGTCTCAAACGGCGTCGATCCGGCCATCACCGGGTAGCCGCGGGAAGAACGGCAAGCGTCGGGCTCTCACGCCCCCGCGCCGCCAAGTAGAACCCGCCGGGACCAGCCCGTCACAGCTGAGGAAAGAGTGAGCGCTAGGCGAAGCTCCGCGAGCCGCGCGCTAACCGAGGTGGTACCGCGCCCTCGTGCGTCCTCGGGCCCGAAGACTACACAGCTAGGTCGTGGCCCCAGGTCACGCATAAAGCCGAGGAGCGCGCATGGCATACCCCAAGAACGGTAAGAGCCTCACGAGTTCACCAAACCTCCCGAAGCTCGAGGACGAGGTGCTCGCCTTCTGGAAAGAGGACGACACATTCGCCGAATCCATTCGTCGCCGCGAGGGCGCCGAAGAGTTCGTGTTCTACGACGGCCCGCCGTTCGCGAACGGCCTGCCGCACTACGGCCACCTCCTCACCGGCTACGCGAAGGACGTCGTCCCGCGCTACCGCACCATGCGCGGCAACCTCGTGGAGCGCCGTTTCGGGTGGGACGCCCACGGGCTTCCCGCCGAGCTCGCTGCGATGGAGGAACTTGGCCTCACCGAGAAGCGCGAAATCGAAGAGATGGGCGTGCAGGCATTCAACAATGCCGCGCGCGGCTCCGTGCTGACGTACGCGAACGAATGGATCGACTACGTCACGCGCCAGGCGCGCTGGGTCGATTTTGACAACGACTACAAGACGCTCGACGTGACGTTCATGGAGTCGGTGCTGTGGGCGTTCAAGCAGCTCTACGACAAGGACCGCGCGTACGAGGGCTACAAGGTTCTCCCGTACTGCTGGGTTGACCAGACCCCGCTGAGCTCCCACGAGCTGCGCATGGACGACGACGTGTACAAGGACCGCCAGGATGCCTCCGTCGTCGTGACGTTCCCGCTCACGGGCCAGAAGGCGGCCGAGCTCGCACTCGACGGCGTCAAGGCTCTCGCATGGACGACGACCCCGTGGACCCTCCCCACGAACTTCTCGCTCGCGGTGGGCCCGGAGGTCGAGTACGTGACGGTTCCGGCGGGCCCGAACGGAAGTTCCGACGGCACCCCCGCCGGTGGTGCGACCTACCTCCTCGCGAAGGATCTCGCCGGCGCGTTCGCGAAGGAACTCGGCTACGACGGTGAAGAGGACGTTCTCGCGGCTCTCGGCGAGCGTGTGTATGCCGGTTCCGAACTTGAATACGTCGAGTACACCCCGCTGTGGGACGTGTACGCACAGGACCGCGAAAAGTGGGGCCTCGAGAAGGCTTGGATCATCACTGTCGCCGACTACGTCTCGACGAGCGACGGTACGGGCATCGTGCACCAGGCAACCGCGTACGGTGAGGACGACCAGAAAATCAACGCCGAATACGGCATCCCCGTGGTGGTGAGCGTCGACGAAGGCGCAAAGTTCCTCGAGACGTTCCGCGGGACTGCGCTCGATTCGATCGTGGGTCTGCAGGTGTTTGAGGCTAATCGCCCTCTCATCCGCCTTCTTCAGGCAGATGGCCGGCTCTTCCAGGAGAAGAGCTACGTGCACAGTTACCCGCACTGCTGGCGCTGCCGCAACCCCCTCATCTACAAGGCCGTCGGCTCGTGGTTCGTGAAGGTTGCAGATCAGCGCGAGCGGATGCTCGAACTGAACGAGGAGATCAACTGGGTTCCCGGCAACGTGAAGCACGGCCAGTTCGGAAAGTGGCTCGAAGGCGCACGCGACTGGGCAATCTCTCGCAACCGCTACTGGGGTACGCCCATTCCCGTGTGGAAGAGCGATGACCCGAACTACCCGCGCATCGAGGTGTACGGCTCGCTCGCGGAGATCGAGGAAGCCTTCGGTGAGCTTCCGCGCGACGAGAACGGCGAGGTGAACCTCCACCGTCCGTACATCGATAACCTCACGCGCCCCAACCCCGACGACCCGACGGGCAAGTCAACCATGCGGCGCATCGAGGACATTTTCGACGTGTGGTTCGACTCGGGCTCGATGCCGTTCGCGCAAGTGCACTACCCCTTCGACAACGAAGAGTGGTTTGACTCGCACAACCCTGCCGACTTCATCGTCGAATACATCGGGCAGACCCGCGGCTGGTTCTACGTCATGCACGTGCTCTCAACCGCACTGTTCGATCGCCCGGCCTTCAAGAACGTCATCTGCCACGGCATCGTCCTTGGCGACGACGGCAACAAAATGTCGAAGTCGCTCAGGAACTACCCGGACGTGCGCGAAATGTACGATTCGTACGGCGCGGACGCGATGCGCTGGTTCCTCATGAATTCGCCGATTTTGCGCGGCGGCAACCTCGTGGTCGCGGAAAGCAACATTCGCGATGCGGTTCGCACGGCCGTTCTTCCGCTGTGGAATACCTGGTACTTCCTCGCTCTATACGCGAATGCGGCGGGGGAGAAGGATTCCGACGGTAAGCCGACCGGCTACGAGGCCAAGGTTCGCTATGACTCCGAGGACGTCATGGATCGCTACCTGCTTGCGCGTACGGGGCAACTCGTTCGCGAGGCGCAGGACTGCCTCGACGAGTTGCGGATTGCTGATGCCGGTGAAGCGATCGCCCAGTACCTGGATGCACTCACGAACTGGTACGTGCGCCGTTCCCGCGAGCGTTTCTGGGAGGGCGATGAAGCCGCGATCGACACGCTTTACACGTGCCTCGAGACCCTCGTGAGGGTTGCCGCGCCTCTGCTTCCGCTCGTGACCGAGGAAATTTACCGTGAGCTCACGGGTGAGCGGAGCGTGCACCTCACCGATTGGCCCGATGCTTCCCTGTTCCCCGCGGATGACGCGCTCGTCGAGGAGATGGACGCCGTGCGCCAGGTGTGTTCGCAGGGCAACGCGCTGCGCAAGAAGGAGGGCTTGCGTGCCCGCCTCCCGCTCGCGGAGCTGACCGTCGTGGCGGTCGATGCTGCACGCCTCGAGCCGTTCACCGACATCATCCGCGATGAGCTCAATGTCAAGGCCGTGCGGTTGCTCGATGTCGCGAGCGAGGAGGCCGGAAAGATGGGCGTCGAGCAGCGCTTGAGCGTGAATGCCCGCGTCGCTGGCCCGCGCCTCGGTAAGGACGTGCAGCGTGCGATCAAGGGCGCGAAGAGCGGCGACTGGAGCGTCGCCGAGGACGGCACCGTCACCTCGGGCGGCCTCGACCTCGTCGAGGGCGAGTACACGCTCGACCTTGTCGCGGGCGATAGCTCGGATGCGGAAGGCCGCTCAATCGGGGTTCTGCGCGGTGGTGACTTCATCGTTCTCGACACTCGCGTGAGCCCCGAGCTTGAGGCGGAGGGCCTCGCGCGTGACGTCGTGCGTGTGGTGCAGTCCGCTCGCCGCGAGGCAGGCTTCGAGGTTTCGGACCGCATTTCGCTCGCGGTTGCGGGATCCGAAAGTGTTCTCGAGGCCGTGCGTGCGTTCGAGACCCTCGTTTGCCACGAGGTTCTCGCCACGAGCGTTGCGTATAGCGAGGGTGCGCTCGCGGGCGCCGACTTCGAGACGACCGAGAAGGTCACCGGGGCGAGCGTTACCGTTCAGGTGAAGCGCGCTTAACGCCACTTGTCGAGAAGGTCATCCGGTGGCGGGGGAGTCGAGCGGTCGATTCCCCCGTCATCGTTTGTGCCGCCGGGCTCGATGGCGGTTGCGGGCTCACGAACGAACTGGACGTTTATGTCTTCGACGAGCGTGAGGCCTTCGCCCATGTAGAGGCCGTCGATGTCGCCCTTGACTTCGAGCAGGTCGGAATTGAGTTCCTGCTGCGCGAGGAGCGTTGGGTAATAGCCGTAGTGCGGGTCGATCGAGCCGTCGGGTAGGCGCCGAAGCGAGTCGTGAACGGCCCTCAGATCGTAGCCCGGCCACTTCACTTCCGCCGGCGCTTGCCCCGGTTGGAAAAAGGAGATTCCTGTGTTGAAACCCGCGTCGTGGTCCGTCGCGGGGGTGAGATCAATGTTGGTGACTTGCGGTGAGTGCGGACCGTTGAGTCCACCGAGATCGAGGAGTGGAACAGGGTCGACCGTGAAGGAGATTCCCGCTTGTGAGGGGCCACCAAGAATGGTGTCCGCGTAGGGTCGCAGCCCCTGCTTGTGCGCGATCGCGAAGACCTTGGTGTTCGATTGCGCGGGAATGTAGGCGTCCACGGGAGAACCAAAGGTGACGATATCCGTGACGTTGTAGCCGTCTTCGCCATTGAAGTCATGTTTTGAGGAGAGCGAGACTGCTGCGAGGCCTCCCTGGGAGTGTCCAACGAGCATGAGGTTTGCGCCTTTGGGAACGCCCGCGGCTTCGAGCGCAGCGCGCGCGTTCTTCATCGTCGTGACGTCCATGCCCGCCATCATCCCCAGGTTTGAGGCCCAGTCGCGCGAGTTACCGGCGGTTCCATCCCACGCCTTTTCCGTGCCCATACCGATCTGGGTGGGAGGCATGTACATCACGTAGGTTTCTTCTCCCGTCGAGGTGCGAAAGTGCTGTACACGATAGTTTTCGCGGTCTTCGCCCGCGTCGCGTGCGTGGCGTGCCTCCTCGGTGAAGTAGAGCAAGTCCGCGAGTGTGCGCGGTGGGTGCGAATCCTTGTAGTCGCTGATGCTCACGAGCGTGCTTTGTTCGGTCGTCGGGGTGACCGTGAACCGAGGGTTGTGGAAGTGTTTCCTGCCGAGCGCGCTGGCATAGTCGATGGTCTCGAGCGCGATTTTGCCGATCTCGTGGTTGAACGTGTGGGTATTGGGCCTTCCCACTGCTCGAACGCGCTTGGAGCCGCGGCCAAACAGGTTCCTCATCCCATGAGCGATACCCGCGAGAGCGGTGATCCCGAGTACCTGCGCACGTGTCGCCTCTGCGAGACCTAGGGCGGACGCCGAACCGGCGCCTCCGCTCGCGGCGTCGCTCGCGTGCGACGCCGCATCCTGCTCGAGCGCATTGCTCTCGAGCGCGTGTGCAAGTGCGAAAAGCTGCTTCACGGCCTCGTGCATTCCGGGTGCAACGATGCTCGAAACGCGCGCGCGGAAGGCTTCGGCATCCGCGCCCTCCCACGGGACTGCCCCCGCTTCGTCTTTCACGCGAGTCGCATCCGCGGTGAGTCGTCCCGCAAGGTCGTTGAGAGCGCGCGCAGAGTTACGCGCCTGCTCGGTATCCATGCCTAGAAAATCGCCCACGCCCTACCCCTTTGCGCTTCCCGTGAACCGCGGCGACCCCTGTGACCGCGTGCTCAACTTGAGAGTAGGCAACCGTCGGACTCCACGCGTGCGCGCCGTGGCGTCTGGGGGCGGCCGTGAGGTGTGGAGCACGAGCCGCGCCCTGGGCGGCCCTCGCGGATCCCCTCCCCGGCAAGGCCGCACTACACTGAAACCCACGTATCACCGGCGCGAAAGGCAGAGTGAAGCAGTACATGGCACGGCCAGGCGGCATCGAGCACAGCGAAGCGTTCACGAGGGCGTGGACGGATCTGCAATCGCGCGCCCCCGAAAACGAGATCGAGCCGAGCCTCACACGCATAGCGCGCCTCCTCGAGCTCATGGGGCATCCCGAACGCGCATACCGCACCTTCCACATCGCGGGCACGAACGGGAAAACATCGACCGCGCGCATCGCCGAAGCGCTCCTTATCGAGGCGGGCCTTCGCACGGGAAGACTCACGAGCCCACATATGCACACGCCCACCGAACGTATTGCGCTTGATGGGCAGCCCATCAGCGAAGAGGGCTTCGTCCAGGCGTACGAAGACGTGCTCCCTTTCGCCGAGGTCGTCGACCGTGAATTCGCCGAGACTGGCGTGCGAATCAGCATGTTCGAATTCCTCACGGCCATGCAGTTCCAAGCATTCGCGAGTGCGCCGGTCGACGTCGCGATCGTCGAGGTGGGCCTCGGGGGCCGCTGGGACGCGACGAACGTCATCGATCCCGACGTCACCGTGATCACCCCGATCGCTTTCGATCACCAGGACTACCTCGGGGAGACGATCGAGGAGATCGCCGGGGAGAAAGCGGGAATCCTCAAGGAAGGTGCGCTCGCGGTGATTGCCGCGCAGCAGTTCTCCGGCGCGCTCGACGTGCTTAAGAATCGCTGCGCCGAGCTCGGCGTGACCGCCGCAATTGAAGGGGAGCAGATCGGCGTGCTCGATCGCGTACCCGCGGTCGGCGGGCAGATGATCGCGGTGCAGTCGATCGCCGCGCGCTACGAAGAGGTCTTTGTTCCGCTTCTGGGCGCCCACCAGGCACACAACGCGCTTCTCGCGATCGCAGCGGCGGAGGCGCTCCTCACGGGTGGTGATGCCCCACTTGACGGCGATCTCGTCCGCGCGGGCCTCGAGCGCGTGACATCCCCGGGTCGCGCCGAAGTCGTGCGCCAGGCCCCGACAATCCTCGTCGATGCCGCCCACAACCCAGCGGGAGCCGAGGTTCTCGTCGAAACCGTGCGAGAGAGCTTCCGGTTTACACGCACCGTGGGGATCGTGGGCATTCTCAAGGAGAAAGACGCGAGCGAGATCCTCGCGATCCTCGAACCGCTCTTCGACATCGTCGTCATTACCGAGAGCACGTCGCCGCGCGCAATCCCCACGGACCTGCTCGCGATGGAGGCGCGCGACATCTTCGGGGACGAGGACCGCGTTATTGAGCAGGCGAGCCTGCCCGATGCGATCCAAGCCGCCGTTGATGCAGCCGAGCAGGAAGGCGACGATTTCGCAGGCATCGTTGCGACCGGCTCCATCACTCTCGCGGCAGAAGTGCGCCAGCTCCTGGGGCGCGTGGGGAAGTGAGCGGCATGGATATCACCCCCTCGACCCGCAAGTCCGGCGCGCAGCGGATGCTGTGTGCGACGACCCTCGCGTGCGAAGGCTTCGTGGCCCTTTTTGCCGGCCTCGTCGCCCACGGTCTCGCCCCCGATACTCGGCTCGCAAGCTGGATTCTTTCGCTCTCGTTGCTCGCGGCCATGATCGTCGCGGCGAGGCTGCTCTCATCGTCACAGGCATGGCCGTATTGGCTCGGCCTTGCACTCCAGGTCCCGTTTATCCTGCTCGGGCTTTTCGTCCCCGCGATGTACGTCGTCGGTCTGCTTTTTGCGCTGCTGTACTGGCTCGGCGTCGTCAAAGGGCGCCAGCTTGACCGCGAGAAAGATGCGATCGATCGGCGCGTTCTAGGAGAGGACACCGAGGCACGCTAGGGTGAGGTGCATGACACAAGAACGCACGCTCATTCTCCTTAAACCCGATGCCATAAAGCGCCAGCTTCGCGGCGAGATCATCCGCCGCATCGAGCAAAAGGGCTACGAGATTCTCGCGCTCGACCAGCGCGCTGCGAGCCTCGAGGAGCTCACAGCGCACTACGCCGAACACGAGGGCAAGCCATTCTTCCCGCCCATGCTCGAGTTCATGAGTTCGGGTCCGCTTGTCGCGCTGGTTGTCGCGGGGGAGGAATGCATCGCGGGGATGCGTACGCTCATGGGGGCGACAAAACCGACGGAGGCCGCCCCCGGCACGATCCGCGGTGACCTGGGTCGCGCCTGGGATAAGCCCGTGATTGAGAATCTCATCCACGGTTCGGATTCGCCCGAATCGGCTGCGCGCGAGATCGCTATTTGGTTCCCGGCTCTTTCGGCGTGACGCGCGCGTGAGGTCGAGGCTCCGTACGGGATTCGCTATCGCGAAGAACACACGTAAAGTCAGGACTCACGGCCATCGCTCGCGATCTTTCGAGTAAAGGTGAGGTAAAATTTCAGGTATGGAATCTGTCATCCTCTTCATGCTTGTGGCCGTCGCACTGGCCGCGGGGCTCATCGCCGTCGTTGTGATGTCGCAGAAGAAGTCGGGCAATCTTTCCTCGCGTTCAAAGGGCTCGCCGAAGTCAGTGAGCCGTACCCCCTCGGCGTCAATGCGCGCGAGCGTGCCCGTTCAAGCCTGGCCCCTGCGTGAGCGTGAAGGGCACAGCGCCGCATCGCGCACGGATCGTGACTCATCAAATACCGATCAAGCCGGAGCAGAGAGCGAGCCGTTGCGTCTCGCTTCGTGAGGTGCTGCACGCGCATCGTCTCACCACAGCCACGCCCGCGCTCGCGCGGGCGTTTTCGTACACTAGCGAGGAAGTCTTTGCCGCGCGCCCTCACGTGCGTGGCTGGTTAAGGGAGGGCTAATGGACTTAAACGAACTGATATTGACCCTCGTCGCAAGCGGCGGCGGCGTCGCCGTTATCGCGGCGGGGTTGTGGGCGCTCACGCGGCCGTCGGGAAGTGACACCGACGGCAAAGAGGCGCCGGAGAAAGACGCCAAGGGCGAGCGCAAGGAAGCCGCAAAGCCGGAGCGTCCCGCCGCCCCCACGTGGGGGGAGTCGCTTTCGGCGCCTGCTAAGAACCCCGCTCGCGAAGCGGGAAGCGAAGAGGAGGAGGGGGCCGACGCCTCTCAGGCTCCCGTCGATGCCGAAGTGCCGCACGAGGGCGACGTGCAGGCGTCGGACACACCCGAGGCCACCCCTGCCGCGCCCGTGGCGCCCGCTGAACCCGTTGAACCGGTCGAGCCCGTCGCGCCGGTCGAACCCGTTGAAACTGCTGAGCCGGTCGACCCGGTTGAACCCGCCGAGCCCGCTGAGCCGGTTGCTCCGGCCGAGGAAGTTGAGTCAACGGACGTCGAAGCCGAGCCGCACGCCCCCGTCGAGACTCCTGAGCCGACCGCCGATCGCATGGTGCGCCTTCGCGAGCGTCTCCAGCGTTCCGGATCGATTGGTCGAGGGATCCTCGCGCTCCTCACGAGCGGCGATATCGATATGGACACGTGGGACGAGATCGAGGAAACCCTCCTCATGGCCGACCTCGGCCCCGATGCGACCGACGAACTGATGGAGGCGCTGCGCGACCGCGTGCAGGTGCTCAACACGAAGGACCCCGACGCGGTCCGCGAGATTCTGCGTGAAGAACTCGTCAAGCTCGTGAACCCCGGCCTCGACCGTCGACTCGCGGCGAGCGCGATCGAGGCGCCCGACGGCTCGATGGTGCCGAGCGTCGTCATGATGGTCGGCGTCAACGGCACCGGAAAGACGACGACGACCGGTAAGTTCGGTCGCGTTCTCATCGCCGAAGGCCGCACCGTACTCTTTGGGGCTGCCGATACATTCCGTGCCGCAGCCGCCGAGCAGCTCCAGACGTGGGGCGAGCGCGTGGGCGTCACAACCGTGCGCAGCGAACGCGAAAACGCCGATCCGGCCTCGGTCGCCTTCGACGCTGTTCAGGCGGGCATCGACCAGGGTGTCGATGTCGTCGTGATCGATACGGCCGGTCGCCTCCAGAACAAGAAGGGGCTCATGGACGAACTCGGCAAGATTCGCCGCGTCGCCTCGAAGGCACTCAAGGGGGCCGAGATCCAGGAGGTCATCCTCGTCCTTGACGCGACGACCGGCCAGAACGGCATGCAGCAGGCGCGCGTGTTCGCTGAGGCCGTGAACGTCACGGGCATTGCGCTCACGAAGCTCGACGGCACCGCGAAGGGCGGCATTGTCGTCAACGTCCAGCGCGAGCTCGGTGTGCCCGTGAAGCTCGTGGGTCTCGGTGAAGGCATGGACGACCTCACGCCGTTCGACCCGTACGGGTTCGTGGACGCACTCCTCGAGTAGTTCCCCTCACCCCTTTCGCGCGAGCCGGAGCGCACCGACCCCCGTTACAATGGGTGCGCTCCGGCTCGCGAGGTGCGCCCCCACGGGTGCGCGCCGTCACCTCGCTCGCCGCCCCAAGTTTCCCGAGGCTATTTTTTCGTGTTTGACAATCTTTCCGATCGTATTAGTAAGACCCTCAAGGGCCTGCGTGGCCAGGGCCGCCTCACTGAGGCCGATATCGACAAGACCGTGCGCGAGATCCGCCGCGCACTGCTTGACGCGGACGTCGCCGTCCCCGTCGTTCGGCAGTTTGCCGCGCGCGTGCGCGAGCGTGCCCTAGGCGCCGAGGTGTCGAAGGCCCTCAACCCCGCGCAGCAGGTCGTCAAGATCGTGCACGCCGAACTTGTGGAGGTTCTCGGCGGTGCGACCGGCGGGCTCCAGTTCGCGAAAAACCCGCCGACCGTCATCATGCTCGCGGGCCTCCAGGGCGCCGGTAAAACGACACTCGCCGGCAAGCTTGCCAAGTACCTCAAGGACGAGGGCCACACGCCGCTGCTCGTTGCGTCGGACCTCCAGCGCCCCAATGCCGTCAACCAGCTCCAGATCGTCGGTGAGCGGGCGGGCGTCAAGGTGTTCGCCCCCGAGCCCGGCAATGGCGTGGGGGACCCTGTTGTCGTTGCCCTCGACGGTGTCGCGACGGCGGCGCACGAGCAGTACGACGTTGTGATCGTTGATACCGCGGGCCGCCTCGGCATCGACGAAGAAATGATGCAGCAGGCGCGGGATATCCGCGATGCCGTCAACCCCGACAACACCCTTTTTGTCGTCGACGCGATGATCGGCCAGGATGCCGCGCGCGTTGCCGAAGCGTTCCGCGACGGCGTGGGCTTCACGGGCGTGGTGCTGTCGAAACTCGACGGCGATGCACGCGGTGGCGCGGCCCTCTCCATCACGGGCATCACCGACCGCCCGATCCTCTTCGCCTCGACCGGTGAGGCACTCGGTGATTTCGAGCGGTTCCACCCGGACCGCATGGCGAGCCGCATCCTCGATATGGGTGACGTGCTTACCCTCATCGAGCAGGCCGAAAAGCGCATGGATCGCGAGGAAGCCGAGAAGGTCGCCTCGAAGCTCGCGCAGGGCGAAGAATTCAACCTCAACGACTTCATGTCGATGCTCCAGCAGATCAAGTCGATGGGCTCGATGAAGAAGATGCTCGGCATGATGCCGAACATGCGCCAGTACAAGCAGGCGATCGATCAGTTCGACGATTCAATGATCACGCGTATCGAAGCAATGGTGCAGTCGATGACGCCGTTCGAGCGCGCGAACCCCAAAGAGATCAACGGCTCGCGTCGCGCTCGCATCGCGAAGGGCTCCGGCACGACCGTGACCGAAGTGAATCGTCTGCTCGATCAGTTCAAGCAGATGCAAAAGATGATGGGCTCGGTAGGTAAGGGCCTGGCCGGCGGCGGCGGTTTCGGGGCGCCGGGCATGGGATTTGGCAAGAAGTCCCGCGGACGCATGCAGTCCCCGAAGAAAAACAAAAAGAAGTCCCGGTCGGGCAACCCTGCGAAGCGCGCAGCCGAAGAAAAGGCGTGGGCGGAGCAGCAGGCCCAGAAGAAGGGTTCGGCCTTCGGCGGCGCGGGCGCGTTTGGAGGGGCGGGGAATTCCGCCGACGCCAGCGCCGACTTGTCGAACCTCGACATGAATCAGCTTCCCCCAGAACTTCGCAAGATGCTCGGAAAGTAGCCGATGTCCACCGTCACGACCGGTAGCCTTCCCGCTCTCACCTCGGGACTTCGATTCCCCACGTCGAGGCGTGGCGCGCGCTACTGCATCGATAACGTCGATCGTTTCCTCGACACCTTGGATGAGGAACTCGTGCTCACTGAGGGAGACGTCGAGCGCTCGCTCGCTCTCGCCGAGCGTATCGAGGCGCAGTCGTTCCCGCGCGTCGGGCTTATGCGTGAGGGCTACCAGGCAGCCGTCGTGGACGAAGCCCTCGAAGCGGTCGTGCGTGAACTGCGGGCCGATCCGCTCAGCGATCACAATGCTCTCGTGATTTGCGTGGATGACTTTCTCGCGGCGCATCAGCCACTGACGTGGGCCGACGCGCAGGCCGGCGCCGTTGGTGGAACCGTGAGGCTGTACGAACGCTCGAGCGTGGAAAAGGCCTTCGCTGACTTTCGCGCGATCGCTACGGCCGGCGATACGCACGAGACGCATCGCAAGCTCAGGCAGTTCCGTAAAAAGCTCACGCTCGCACGGCTCGGCGATTGGGAGAGCGGGGCGGGAGCCGACGGCGAGGGCTATCCCGCGTTCGCCGTCGATCGGTTCTTTGCGCTCAGTATTTCCGACCATTGCTCGGCGCCGCTGTCTGGCGAGTAACGGCGGAGGCACAGCGGCCGTCGGATCCTTAACTGTGCCCGGCGGCACACGCTACGGCCTTTCGCTGAGGGGCCGGTTTCGGGCATAATTGACCCTTGTATGTGCCCGCTCCGGAGCCCTCTACCCGGCCGGGCACGTCCAGCCGAGGAAAGCGCAGCTTATGTTGACCCCACGGGCGGCGCGATTCTCACCCATTCTTACGCAGAAGGAGAGACAGCCTCGTGGCCGTCAAGATTCGTCTAAAGCGCATGGGCAAGGTCCATGCACCGGTTTACCGCATCGTTGTTGTTGACTCGCGCAAGAAGCGCGATGGCGCCGTGATCGAAGAGATCGGCAAGTACAACCCGAACGAGCAGCCCTCGTTCATGGAAGTTGACTCGGAGCGCGCGCAGTACTGGCTCGGCGTGGGTGCCCAGCCCAGCGACCAGGTCGCCGCGATCCTCAAGGTCACCGGTGAGTGGGCAAAGTTCAAGGGTGAAGAGGGCACCGAAGGCACCCTCAAAGCCAAGGAAGCAAAGGTGAGCGCCGAGGAGCGCATCGCCGCCGCTGACAAGGCCGCCGCTGAAAAGCGCGAAGAGGTCAAGGCCGCCAAGGCAAAGGCTGAGGCCGAAGCCGCCGCTGAGAAGGAAGCCGCTGAGGCTGCCGAGAACGCCGAGTCCTCCGAGGAGTCGGCTGAGGGTGCCGAGGCCGAGACTTCCGAAGAGACCACCGAAGAGGCCTGAGCATGAGCGCCCGCGCCGAAGCCCTCGCGCACCTCGTGTGCGGGATCGTCGACAACCCCGATGACGTGCGCGTCAAGGAAAAGTCGACCCGCCGGGGGCCGCTGCTCGAAGTGCGCGTTCACCCCGATGATCTCGGGCGCGTGATCGGGCGTTCGGGTCGCACGGCCCGGGCGCTGCGCACCGTGACCACGGCACTGTCCAACGACGACATTCGCGTGGACATCGTGGACACCGACAAGCGCTAACGGTGACAACGCACCTTGAGGCGGCAGCAACGCTACAGTGTGGCGCGGCTGCCGCCTTTCCTTATGAGACCCGTGAGTGAGGATTCCATGAAGCTCTCCCGCATTCTTCGCCCGCTCGCTGCCTTCGGCGCAGCGGGACTTCTGGCGCTCGGCGCTGCCGGGTGCGACGCGATCGGTTCGACAGGCGGTGAGCCCTCGGGTGGTGGCACCGTGGAGGTCACGACGATAGAGAAGAAGCCCCAGGTCGATCCCGCGACCGAGTACGCGTGTACCCAGTTTTTTGGCGACCCAGATTACGTCTCGCCCGAGTACTTCCAGGCGATTGCCATGGGGGCGAGTGCCCTTGAGATCGGCGGTACGAACGAGTACATGTTCCAGACTGCCGCCGAGGATGTGCGTGGGACGTTTGCCGAATCCACCGAGGATGTTAAGGGTGCGGCTGGCAAGGTTGCCGACTGGATCGAGACTGAATCCGAGAAGGGGAAGGACGCCGATACCGAAGCCTTCAAGGGGGCGCTCGAGGGTCTCGCCTCGGCGTGCGCGCCAATGTCGGTGCACGCGACGTGGGCGAGCGGTGGCGGTGAGAAGGGTAAGAAACCCGCAAAACTCGTGTGTGCTGAGCTTGCGACAAAGCCGCAGCTGTTCACCGAATACCGCAACGGCAACGTCTTCACCTCGAACTCCTTTAAAGCCATTGGTTTTCGCGGCAAGTATGTTCCGAAGTCCGATCGTGCAAAGGTCCAGAACCTCAACGACATTCTCCAGGACGAGATTGATAACGTCGATGACGAGGGCGTGAAGAAGGCCCTCGCCGAGGTCCAAAAACCGTTCCAAAAAGTTCTTGACGGAGATCCGAACTCCTCCGGCTCACGTTCGACTCTCGATGGTTTCGGCGCGGCGTGCGAGGCAGCGGGATACGAAGGCGCCGTTGACCTCCCGAGCGAGGACCCGGGCGAGAGCGGCGAGGGCGGCGGAGGTGAGCTCGCCGGTGAGTGACAACGTGACGGTAGTCGTGGGCACAATCGGCAAGGCTCACGGCCTCAAGGGCGAGGTGTCGCTCATCGTACGCACCGATATTCCCGAAGAGCGCCTCGTGAAGGGTGCCCGTTTCGACGTTGACGGGGGCGAGGGAACGCCCCAACAGCTCACGCTCGCCGCGACGCGCACACAGCAAGGGCGGTGGTACGTGAAGTTCGCCGAGATCCACGACCGCACGGCGGCAGAGGGGCTTCGCGGCGCAGATTTGGTACTCGAGCTGGATCGCGACGAGGAGTTTGAAGAGGATCCGGATGCGTGGTACCCGGAGGAACTCAAGGGGCTTGAAGTCCGTACGGACGATGGCCGAGTGCTCGGCACCGTGATCGGGCTCGATCACTATCCCGCGCAGGACCTGTTGATCGTGCGGGCGGTGGATGGCCGGCGCGTCATGCTTCCGTTCGTCGAGGAGCTCGTGCCCGAAGTCGACATTGAGGGCGGGTTCGTGGTTGCGGATCCTCCCGGCGGTCTCTTCGATCCCGAGAACGCGCTGAGCGAGCGCGATGGTGCGAAGGGCTAGCGTCTCGTGCGTATCGACGTCATCACGATTTTTCCCGAATACCTCGCCCCGCTCGAGCTTTCCCTCATCGGCAAGGCCCGCAAGGACGGGCTCATCGATGTGCACCTGCACAACTTGCGCGATTACACGCACGATCGTCACCGCACAGTCGATGACACGCCCGTGGGCGGCGGGGCCGGCATGGTGATGAAGCCCGAGCCGTGGTCGGAAGCGTTTGCGGATGTGCTCGCCTCGGGGAAGGGGGAGTTCGACGATGGCTCCGCTTCACCGCTCGTTATTTTCCCGAACCCGGCGGGCGAACCGTTTACGCAGCGGGCTGCGGAACAGCGGGCCGAGGAGCCGTGGCTCATTTTCGCGTGCGGCCGCTACGAAGGTATCGACGAGCGCGTTTATGAGTACCTCGCCGATCAAGGTGTGCGCGTTGCGCTCAGCTCACTCGGTGACTACGTGCTCAACGGCGGCGAGGTTGCGGTTCTCGCGATGACCGAGGCGATCGTGCGGCTCGTACCAGGGGTCGTGGGCAATCCCGAATCGATCGTCGAGGAGTCTCACACGAGCGGGCTGCTCGAGTACCCGCTCTATACGAAGCCCGCGCGTTGGACCTCGCCCGATGGCGTGCAGCGCGACGTGCCCGAAGTGCTGCTCAGCGGCCACCACGCGCGCATCCAAAAGTGGCGCCGCGAACGTTCACTCGAGCGCACTGCCGAGCGCAGGCCAGATCTGCTCGAGGGGCGCGAGTAGCCCGCTAGCGCCCTCTTAGTCTTCGCCTCGTTCCTGGTCCTTCGGGTGGTCCTGGGCTCCGAGGTGACGGACGAGGCGCCTTGTTGTGAAGGGCCAATAGAAGGCCGCGAAGGCAATCGCGATGAAGCCAAACGCGCATCCAATGTCGAGGAAAACGCGCTGAGGCAAGCTCCCCGCCATGAGGGCGTGGCCAGCGCACGCGAGTGCGGCCAGGATTGCGAGTACGCCGAAGCCCACAAGAACGGCGTTGACGGGCTTGACTTTCGAGTGATGGTCGCGTGCAACCGCCGCTGAGGCAGGCGTTGTTGCCACGTGCCCTTCCTCGACCGCTTGGAGGACGCCGTGGCGCCTCCCCGGCACGAAGTGAATAACGAGCCCCGCAATCACGAGTGCGAGCGCGATGGCGAGCCCCACGATCATTGAGCGGGCGGGGTCGTCGCCAGTCCAGGGAAGGAGCGCGAGCGCCCAAAACAGCGCGGCGGGTGCGAGGAGCACGAGGAGGAACGAGACGAGGTTCGAGAAGTGCTCCTTCGTGGAGTGCTTAACGAAGGTGGTTGCTTCCGCGTGAGTGAGGCCGCTGCTCGTGATGGCCCGGTGCGACCGGGTAGCGTCGGTGGTTTCTTGGTTGTCGTGCGCGTTCACGGTGCTCCTTTCGTGCGAGCAACCTCGCACTCTCCTTCACGGGACATCCTATTGCGTGCCTCTTGGAGCAGTGGCAAAATGGATGACCGTGCGTGTTGCGCCGTGACCTGCCTCGGGGGGTTGCGGCACGAGGCAACAGGGCAGATCCGTCGCCACGGGAATGGCGGCCAGAGGCCCGGCACATGTGAATGATTCATAGACGCCCTCGGTGGGTTTGACCCGCCGCCAGGGGGTAAAACATTCGCCGTCCGACCCGGGGCGGGAGGCAGGAGAAAACTTATGCAGAAGTTCGATGAACTCGATGCGGCGCACCTCAAGAGCGACGTTCCCGATTTCCGCGCTGGCGACAACGTCAAGGTGCACGTGAAGGTTGTTGAAGGTAACCGCTCGCGTATCCAGGTGTTCCAGGGCTACGTCATCGCTCGCAAGGGCGGCGGCATCAAGGAAACCTTCCGCGTCCGCAAGGTCTCGTTCGGCGTCGGCGTCGAGCGTGTCTTCCCGGTTCACGCTCCGACGGTCGAGAAGATCGAGGTCGTTTCTCGCGGTGACGTTCGCCGTGCGAAGCTCTACTACCTTCGTGGCCTCACCGGCAAGAAGGCCCGCATCCGCGAGAAGCGCGAACACTCCTGATTCGCGCCTTGCGCTCTCAATCGCAGCCGCGGCGATCGCTCCTCGTGTGGGTGATCGCCGCGGTTTTATGCGTCGTACTTCTCGCCGTGCTTGGTGTGCGACATTTCGTTGTGACGACCTACCACGTGCCGAGTGGGTCAATGGCGCCGACGCTCAACGCGGGGGAGTACATCGTCGTGGATCGCACGAGCCGAGGTACGGCGCGTCGTGGTGACGTCGTGGTGTTCGACGGTAAGGGGTATTTCGGCGGAGCGTCACAGTATTGGGTGAAGCGTGTGATCGGCGTCGGCGGCGATCGCGTGCGCTGCTGTACCAGCGAAGGCCAGCTCGAGGTGAACGGTCGCCCGCTCGAGGAGCCCTATCTTCCCGATTCCCTCACGCGTGCGAGCGCGGTCGATTTTGATGTCGCGGTGCCCGAGGGGCACATGTTCCTTCTCGGCGACAGCCGCGATCACTCATCCGATTCGCGCAATCACCTCGGTGATCCTGGTGGAGGCATGGTTCCCGTTTCACGTACGCAAGGGCGCGTAACGCGTGTCGTGTGGCCGCTTTCCGATGGGCGCGAGATCTCCCACTAGACTGGATCCGATGTCTGAGCTCGAGCCCCCCGCCCCCGCGGTCCCCGAACCGCGCGAATCGTCGACCGCACCGGATCCCGCCGATCCGAGTGGGGATTCGTCGCGCCGTGCCGGCGCCAGGGCCCACGCGAAAAAGAGCGGAGTGCTCAGCTCGGTTCTTGATTGGACGGTCACCATTGTCATCGCACTCATCGTTGCTGTGCTGATCAAGACTTTCCTCGTGCAGCCGTTCTTCATCCCGTCGGCGTCGATGCACCCGACCCTCATGGAAGACGACAAGATCCTCGTCTCGAAGCTTCATCCGGGAGTTCTCGACCTGCACCGTGGCGATGTCATCGTGTTTCAAGACCCGGGTAACTGGGTGGGAGGCAACCACGATCGCCCGCTCACAGCCGGACAGCAGGTCTCCAAAGCCCTCAGCTACGTGGGGCTCGCCCCGGACCCGACAGAAAATCACCTCGTGAAGCGCCTCATCGGTGTGGGCGGTGACCACATCGTGTGCAAGGAACGCGGCGGCCCGATGAGCGTTAACGGTGTGGAGCTCGACGAAACCTACATCGTTCCCGGTAACGGTGCGTGCCAGGTGTCGTTCGACGTCACGGTCCCCGAGGGCAAACTGTGGGTCATGGGGGACAACCGCTTCAATAGCGCCGACTCCTCCGAGCATTACGCGCGTGGCGAGGACCCGTTCGTCGACGAATCGAAGGTAGCGGGCAAAGCCGTCTTGCTCTTCCTCCCGTTCGAGCACTGGAGCACCCTCAAGGACGGCGAGAAGGTGTTCGAGAAACTGAACAACGCCGAGAGCGCGGCAAGCATCGGCCCCACGCGGTCGAGGGATCTGTCGCCCCTCGCGCTCGCCGCGTAAGGCCCGCGTGACGCGAATGCCACGTCCCCCCGCGACTGCCGAGCGCGAGCTTTTTCTTGCGAGTGCATTTCTTGCCGCACACCCTGAGGCCTCGTCGTGCGCGGTTATTGGGCTCGACGAAGTTGGTCGCGGGGCTCTCGCCGGCCCGGTCGCGGTGGGCGCTTTCGCGGTGAGGTGCGAGCGGGGTGAGGATCCGGTTCCGACGCTTGCCGAGCTACCGTCGGGCCTCAAAGACTCCAAGCTGCTCAGCCCCACCAAACGCGAGGTGTTTTTCGCGACCCTCGCGGGCGGGGCGAGCTCGATTCCTCTTCCGCTCGGGCTCGTTGCGCGATGCGGAACCGAGGTGTGCCCGGCAGCCGTCGGAACTGCACGGGCCAGGGAGATTGACGAACACGGTATTTCTCATGCGCTCACCCTCGCGGTGACGCGTGCTCTCGAGGCGACCCGCGAGGCACTCGACGTGCCGCTTGCGGGCGTGATTCTGGATGGGAACCACGATTATGTGTCGCGCGGGTGCGAGACGCCGCTCGAGTGCCCGCTCGAGGTGGTCGTCAAGGCTGATCAGACGTGCGTATCAGTGGCCGCGGCGAGCATTCTCGCGAAGGTTGCGCGAGATCGCCACATGGGTGCGCTCGACACCGAAGCCCCCGGGTACGGGTGGGCCGGCAACAAAGGCTACGGGTCCAAGGCGCACCGCGAGGCGATCGCAAAGCTCGGGATCCACGCCGAGCATCGCGCGAGTTGGAAGCTCGTGCCGGCTGAACAGCCGGGATTCGATCTGCCACTGTAATCTTGACAATCGCGGGTGGCACGCCGCTGCGAACAACCATGAGAGCCACGACGTGAGGGAGGGCGCTTTGAACGTGCATGATCTCGATGCCTACGAGGCCGACATGGAGCTTCAGCTCTATCGCGAATACCGCGACGTCGTGGGAACGTATGCGTACCGCATCGAAACGGAGCGTAGGCTCTACCTCGCGAACCAGGTTGACGTGCATGTTCAGCATGCGGGTGGCGAAGTGTTCTACGAGTTGAACCTTGCCGATGCGTGGGTGTGGGACGTGCACCGAACGTCGCGATTCGTGCGTTCCGTTCGCGTGTTGACGTTCAAGGACGTCAACGTTGAAGAGCTTGAGAAGCCCGAGTTCGATCTCTAGCCATGCCGTAGTCGGTGGTTCGCGCCTCACAGGGCGCACCCATCCACAATTGGTCGTTGCTCGACTGACACCGATGCGTAGTTTCGGCATCGTGTGAGGCATGACGATCACGACAGAAGTCGACACTCGCGGTGCCGACACCCTCTCCACCAAAAAACTTGGCAACCTCGGCGAGGACATCGCCGCAGACATCCTCACGCGCGCGGGTTACGAGATCCTCGAGCGGAACTTCAGCACGCGCCACGGCGAAATCGACATCGTCGCGCTCGACGGCGACACGCTCGTGTTCATCGAGGTCAAAACGCGGCGCAGCCTCGTGATGGGCTCGGCGGTAGAAGCGGTCGATTCCCGCAAGGTACGCAAGCTTCGCACGATGATCGGCGCATATTTTCTCGAGCGAAGCCCGCAGCACTCTGGTGTGCGTCTCGATGCTTTCGGTGTCTTCGTCATGCCCGGCGGGCACGTCGACGTCACACACCTCAAGGCAGTGGGCTCATGAGCGTCGCGCGCGTGCTCGGCATGAGCCTGTGGGGGCTCGAGGGGCGAATTGTTGAGGTTGAATGCGAAATCAGCAGGGGGCTTCCCGCTTTCGTGATCGTGGGGCTCCCGGACTCCTCGACCCTCCAGGCCCGCGAGCGCGTCAAGAGTGCGTGCGCCAACGCGGGCCATGCCGTTGGGGAGAAGAAAGTTACCGTAAACCTCTCGCCCGCGTGGATGAAAAAGAGTGGCTCCGGGTTCGATCTCCCGATCGCCGTCGCGACCCTCGCTGCGAAGGGGGTCCTCCCGCCGGGACACCTTGAGAACACGCTCTTCATCGCTGAACTTGCGCTCGAGGGGAGTCTCAGGCCCGTGCCCGGGATTCTCCCCGCAGTGCGGGCAGCCGCTAAAAGCGGGGTGCGTCGGGTCGTCGTCGCCGAGGCTAACGCTGACGAAGCGCGCCTCGTGCCCGGCATCGACGTGCACTCTGCGTGCCATCTCGGCGAGGTCCTTAACGCATTCGGGGGAAAGGCCGTGTGGAGTCGACGTGGGCTTTTTGACCTCGAGGAGGAAGAGGGCCCAGGCGAACCGCCGACCACCGTGCGCGAACAGCCTGATTTTCTTGACGTCAAGGGGCAAAAACTCGGGCGCGAGGCGGCGGAGATCGCCGCCGCGGGAGGTCATCACATGCTCCTTCTCGGGCCGCCCGGCGCGGGCAAAAGCATGATTGCCTCGCGCCTTCCAAGCATCCTTCCTCCGCTTGAGCCGGAGCGTGCTCTCGAGCTCAGCGCGATCGCTTCGATTGCCGGGGAGTTCGATGCGTCGAAGGGACTTGTGAGCGAGGCACCCTTTATCGCTCCGCACCACACCTCGAGCGTCGCGTCGATCATCGGCGGCGGCAGTAACCTTGCGAGTCCCGGCGCTGTCTCTCGCGCTCACGGGGGAGTGCTTTTCTTTGACGAAGCGCCTGAGTTCGCGCCCAAGGTTCTTGAGTCGCTTCGGGAGGTGCTCGAGACGGGGGAGGTGTCTCTCCACCGCACTCGCGGCGTGGCGACCTACCCCGCGGCGTTTCAACTGATCCTCGCCGCCAATCCGTGTCCGTGCGGCCATGCCGATGCGCGAGGCGACCGGTGCCGGTGCACGTCGCTTCAGCGCCGCCGCTACATGGCGCGTCTATCGGGGCCGATCGTCGACCGCATCGACCTTCGGATCACGCTTGCGCCCGTGCGTTCCCTCAGCGGGTCGACGAGAGAAGAATCGAGCGCGCACATTCGAGAGCGCGTGTGTGCGGCGCGCGAGACTCAGCATCGACGCCTCGACGGCAGCGGTTATCTCGTCAATGCCCAGGTGAGCGGCCGGTTTCTCGATCAAGAGATGCCATTGGAGCGCACCGACGACGCGATCTTGGTGCGTGCAGTGGAGCGCGGTCGCCTCACGATGCGGGGCCGCGACCGCGTGCGGCGTGTCGCGTGGACCCTCGCCGACCTTGAGGGGAAGGCTCGGCCGACGAGCGCCCACGTCGCGACGGCTCTCGAGCTTCGAGGGGAGGATGCGTCGTGATCGAGCCGAGAAGCGGGAGCGAGGTGGCGCGTTTTTGGGATGCCGACTCCGTTCCTCTCGAGCCATGTGCTTCGCGTGCTGACCTCGAGGCGCGAGCGGTGTGGAGCGCCCTCGCTGAAGCGACGGATGCCGCCGCACGGTACCTGTGGCTTTCGCGCGGGCCCGTCGATGCACTTGCCCTGGCGCTCGACGGCTCTATCCGCGAGATTGCGGTGGCCCTCGAGGAAGCCGCCCACGATCCAGAGGCTGGGCGGCTTCACGTGACCGCCGCGCATGAATCCATGAGAATCCGCGACGCGCGAAGCGCTGCCGAAAAGGCTAAAGCTGCGTGGGAGGCTCGAGCGAGCGAAGCGCGATACGTTCTCGAGCACTCGAGCGAGCACGGCATCAGGCTCATCCGGCCCGGCGAAGCAGGGTGGCCCGCGGGACTCTCGCGGCTCGCGATTAACGCGCCGTTCGCCCTGTGGTGCGCCGGCGGTCACGCTGGCGAGAACGCAGACTCTATGCGCTCCGTTGCCCTCGTGGGTTCGCGTGGAGCGACGCGTTACGGCACTGGCGTTGCCCACGACTTCGCCGCGGCGCTCGCGGAACGAGGAGTGCGGGTGGTCTCGGGTGGCGCGCTCGGGATCGATGCCGCGGCCCACGCTGGAGCGCTCGCGGCGCGGAGCCTCAAGGGGGGAGGGGGCGGGACCGCCGCATTCCTCGCGGGTGGCCTCGACGATTACTACCCGCGCGCAAACGCGGCGCTCCTTACCCGTGTGAGGAATGAAGGTGGGCTTTTTTCTGAGGCGCCCATCGGTACGCGGCCGACCAGGTGGAGGTTTCTGTCGCGCAACCGGCTCATTGCCGCGGCAAGCGACGCCACGATCGTGATCGAGGCTGCGTGGCGCTCAGGAGCTCTGTCGACCGCCGCGCACGCCGATTCGCTGTCTCTCCCCGTTGGTGCTGTTCCCGGCCCCGTAACCTCGGCAGAAAGTAGCGGGTGCCATCGGTTGATCGCCGAGCGGGGTGCGCAGCTTGTCTCGCGGGTTGAGGACGTCGAGCTCATGATCTCGGGGGGAGCGGGGTTTTCGGCAACCGTCGGGTCTACGGAGAATTCCGGCTCGCCCGGCACCCTCCCACTTGACGTCGACCTTCTCGGTCCCGTGGATCGCCTGGTGTTTGACGGCATCCCGCGGTTTTCCCCGATTGGCGTTGGAGAGCTCGCGTCCCTGTGTGCCCTCGATCCCGAACAGGTGGCGGCAAGCCTCACGCGAATCGAGCTTCTCGGGCTCGTGCAGGTGAGCCGCGGCAGGGTGCGTCGCGTTGCTTCGGGGGCCGCTTAATGACGGCGGCGTGTGGTTGATCTTACGGACACGAGGTTGAGGCAATACTTAGGGAAGCTATATAGTCAAGCTATGCAAATGGGGGAATCCGGGAATCAGGCCGTTGAAGGTCCGCGCAGCAATCTCGACGAACTCGCGAACGAACTGGTCGCGAATGCTCTCCGGTTTAGTCGGACCGCCGGCCGCAATGCGGGTGGCGCGCGCTCACTCATCTCGGTGCGCGTGCTCGCGAACTTGCGCCACGGTGGACCGCTGCGCGTCGGCGAACTCGCGGCGCGCGAGTCCGTATCGCAACCAACGATGACCGGGATCGTCAACCGTCTCGCGGCCGATAACCTCGTCCAACGGCGTTCCGATGAGCGCGATGCCCGTGCCAGCGTCATCACGCTCACCGAGGCGGGCAGTGCCGAGCTCGACCGTTCCCGTGCGGCCTCTGCCGCATCCGTGCGACCCGCGCTCACCGCCTTAGCGCCCGAGGATCTCCACACGCTCGAACACGCGGCGGCCCTCCTCGGCGACTTAGCCGACGCGCTCGCGCGCCCCCAACGCTAACCGCACGCACGGGCGCGCTCAGGCGCCCACAGCACTGTCAGATTGGAGTTCCATTCGAATGTCCGTTGCCGCCCCCGAGGTCGCAGAATCGACGACGCCGCCAGGAGATAGCCCCGCGGCTCCCGAACCCGAAAACACGCCGTCCATCCTTCACCAGCCGGTAGCCGTGTGGGCGATTGCCTTCGCATGCATGGTGTCGTTCATGGGGATCGGGCTCGTTGACCCGATTCTTCCGGCGATCAGTCGTGAGCTTCATGCAAGTCCCTCGCAAACGATGCTCCTGTTTACGAGCTACCTGATCGTCACCTCGATCGCGATGTTCTTCAGCGGGTTCATCTCGAGCAGGCTCGGCGTGAAACGCACCCTCATCACGGGACTCATCCTCATCGTGCTGTTCGCAGCGCTCGCGGGAACAGCGGGTAGCGTCGACGCGATCATCGGCTTCCGTGCCGGCTGGGGGCTCGGCAACGCCCTGTTCATTTCCACAGCTCTCGCGGCGATCGTCGGGGCTGCCTCGGGCGGCTCCGGTCAGGCCATCATCCTTTACGAGGCTGCGCTTGGCGTGGGCATGGCCGTGGGGCCGCTCGCCGGCGGCGCCCTCGGCTCGATCTCGTGGCGCATGCCGTTTTTCGGAACCGCTGCCCTCATGGCGATCGGCCTTGTCGCGATCGTCGTTCTTTTGCCGAAACCAGCTGCCGCACCACGGAAGGCTTCGCTTGGGGCTGGCTTCGCCGCACTGAGTCGCCCGCCGCTTCTTCTTCTCAGCGCCGCTGCCCTCTGCTACAACTTCGGATTCTTTACTCTCCTCGCGTACTCGCCTTATCCGCTCGAGGCTGCCGCGCACGCCGCGGGAATCGAGTTCGGTGCGCACGAACTCGGCCTTGTGTTCTTCGGATGGGGCCTTGCTCTTGCGGTCACCTCGGTGCTCGCAGCCCCGAAATTGACGCGCCGATTCGGGCTCATCCCCGTGCTGTCGGTGACGCTCGCGCTTCTCGCGGCGTGCCTCGTCACCATGGCGCTCGGTGCCCAGCGTCTTGCGCTGCTCGTCACTGCCGTCGTCGTCGCGGGCCTCTTCCTCGGCATTCTCAATACGGCCCTCACCGAAGCCGTGATGGAAGCGACCGACCTTCCGCGCAACATTGCAAGCTCGACCTATTCGGGCGTGCGCTTCCTCGGCGGAGCAATCGCCCCCGCGGTCTCGGGGGCGATTTCCGATGCGCTTGGCGCAGGCGGCCCCTACTGGTTTGCCGCCGGTGCGGTTGTCCTCTCGATGATCATTCTCGTAAGTGGCCACGGACTCCTCACGCGTGTGACAACGCCTCACGCGAACCAGCAGGAAGAGGCGTCCGCGATCACTGCAGGCGACGAAGTCTGAGCATCGAGTCGCGCCCCCGTGCGAGGGAAGCCACGTGACACACTGGAGGGATGAGTCCCACGAGTGAGTCGCGCACGCCTAATGACGGGCGAGAGCTCCTCGTTGCCTCCGGTGACGAGGAGCTGCTCGTGCGCTATGAGCGGCACCTTCGCTATGAGCGCGCACGCAGCGACCACACGGTTCGCGCCTATCTTTCCGATGCGGTTTCGCTGCTCGAATTCACGTGCGAGAAGGTGAAGCGCGACGGCGGCGACGATGCGGAACGCAAGGCGCGGGACCTGACGATCCAGGACCTGCGCGCGTGGCTTGCCGCACGAGCCGACGCCGGCCACAGCCCAACGACGCTCGCGCGTGCCGCCGCGGCTGCGCGCACGTTCACGGCGTGGATGTGCGATACGGGGCTTACCGACCTCGATCCCGGTAGGCGCCTGCGCGCGCCCAAACGTGGTCGCGCACTTCCGCACGTCATTAGCGCAGACCAGGCGCGCAGCATCCTCGAAGAGGCAGAAAACGCCGCGCACGAGGCAAGCGTCGGGCCCGAGGGGGGCCCCGAGGCGGACCCTCTGCGCGTTCGGGACGCGGCCGTTCTCGAAGTGCTGTACTCGTGCGGGCTTCGCGTCTCCGAGCTGTGCGCCCTCAACCGCCGCAGCGTGGATCGCGTCAATCGCACGCTGCGCGTGATCGGTAAAGGAAATAAAGAGCGCGTCGTTCCGCTCGGTGTCCCGGCCCTCGAGGCGCTCGACAGGTGGGAGCAGCTCGGGAGGCCGCACCTCATGCGTGAAGATTCGCAAGCGCTGTTCCTCGGCGCGCGTGGAGGTCGCCTCAACGATCGCGCCGTGCGCACGATCGTCAATCGTGCAGCCCGCGAGGGAGGTCTCGAGGGGCACATCTCACCGCACACGTGGCGCCACAGCGCGGCAACGCACCTCATGGAGGGCGGCGCGGATTTGCGCAGCGTCCAGGACCTGCTTGGCCATTCCTCTCTTCAAACCACGCAAATTTACACGCACGTCTCCGCCGAGCGTCTCAAAGACGCCGTTAGGCACGCACACCCGCGAGCCTAGCCAGCAATGGATGAGCCGCGCTGAGCTCGCTCAACTCGAGTGGGGAGGCAGGAGCACACTCGGCCCCCGCCCCTCGAGCAACGGCAGCGGATCCAGGTATTGCTTGCCTCGCTTGGCCCCGAGGTGCACGCATCCCGCCTCGCAATGGGCGTGTTCCGACGGTTGCTCGATAACCCCGATCACTTGCCCTCTGCTCACCGCGTCCCCCTTCGCGACCGAAGCGAGGACCGGTTCGTACGTGGAGGTCAGCCCGCTGTCATGGAGGATCGCCACGACGGGTTTGCCCGCGACCGTTCCCGCGAAGGTCACTGTGCCGCTCTCAACGGCGTGCACCACGAGGGTGCTTCCGACGATATCGATGCCGCGGTGACCGGGACCGTATGCGTGGACGGGCGCCTCGAAAAACCGCACAACGTCATGGTCGGGGCCGATGGGCCAGGCCCACGCCCCTTCGTGCTCGTGCGAATCTATGGTCGGCGGGGCAGGCGCCTGAGCGGTAGGCGCAAAAACGGCGAGAGAAGCGAGCCTTGCCCGGTTCACGACTGCGACGGCGTGCTCGAGGGAGTCGGGTGGTTGATCGTCACCGTGCGCGGGCGGGAGCGCCACAACTCCGGCACCGATGAGGAGTGCGAGTGCGAGAAGGATGCGGGCGCCGAGCCTCGTAGACATGTGCATGGAGTAAGCACATCGCGCCCGAGAATCCCCGACAAGACCACCCCGCGTGACTGTGGATGATAAAAGGTGTGCAGCGTGAGGCGCGGACTCGCTCACACGTCTGCTCGGATCCGTGCGCGAGTCAGCTTCGCTGTATTAGAGTTGCCGTAGCACTCGCATGCGCGGGTGACTTCGCGCGCCCATGCACGCGCGCGTGCCTTCGTTCCACGATCCTCCCACGAGGGAAGTGGCGGCACGAACGCAGGGCGCTAGGGCGAGCCGGCAACCGTCGGCCCGTAAAAAACGAGAACAGGCTTTGCGCAAGAACCCCACCGAGCCCACGCCCCGCGGGTGTGAGTGAGGCGGGCGAGCCCAGGGCCCAGAAAGGTAGTTACGACCATGGCAGTTGTGACACTCCGCCAGCTCCTCGAGAGCGGCGTCCACTTTGGACACCAGACCCGCCGTTGGAACCCGAAGATGAAGCGTTTCATCCTCACCGAGCGCAACGGCATCTACATCATTGACCTTCAGCAGTCGCTCACCTACATCGATCAGGCCTTCGACTTCGTCAAGGAGACCGTTGCCCACGGCGGCACGATTCTCTTCGTCGGCACGAAGAAGCAGGCTCAGGAGTCGATCCAGGAGCAGGCCACGCGCGTGGGCATGCCCTACGTGAACCAGCGCTGGCTCGGCGGCATGCTGACCAACCTTCAGACTGTCTCCGGTCGCGTCGACCGCCTCAAGGAACTCGAGCAGATCGACTTCGAGGACGTCGCCGGTTCGCAGTGGACCAAGAAGGAACTTCTCATGATGCGCCGTGAGAAGGAAAAGCTCGAAAAAACCCTCGGCGGCATCCGCGACATGAGCAAGGCTCCCTCGGCCGTGTGGATCGTGGACACCAAGAAGGAACACCTCGCCGTTGACGAAGCCACCAAGCTCGGCATTCCGGTCGTGGCAATCCTCGACACCAACGCCGATCCGGACGAAGTGCAGTACCCGATCCCGGGCAACGACGACGCGATCCGCGCCGTGACCCTCCTGACCCGCGTCATCGCCGATGCCGCTGCCGCCGGCCTCCAGGAGCGCCACGCCAAGCAGACCCAGGGCGAGAAGAACGTGTCGGCCGTTGACGCCGAGCCGCTCGCCGAGTGGGAACAGGAGCTGCTCAAGCAGTCCGAGGTTCAGCAGGAAGAGGCCGGCAAGGCCGAGGAGGTCACCGAGGCTCCCGCTGCTGAGGACAAGGCTGCCGAAGCAACCTCCGAAGAAGCCTGATTTTTCGACTATCACCTGTTCGCTCCCACAACCATTTAGAGGAGACAGATAATGGCTAACTACACGGCAGCAGACATCAAGGACATTCGCGAGAAGACCGGCGCGGGCATGCTCGACGTCAAGAAGGCTCTCGACGAGGCGAACGGCGACCACGAGAAGGCCGTCGAAATCATCCGCGTCAAGGGCCTCAAGGGCATCGCGAAGCGCGAGGGTCGCGCCGCATCGGAGGGCCTCATCGCCGCCGATGTCCGCGACGTCGAGGGCGGCCAGCTTGGCACGCTCGTGGAGATCAACTCGGAGACCGACTTCGTTGCGAAGAACGCCAAGTTCATCGCTCTCGGTGACGAGGCCGTTGCGGCCGCCGTCGAGTCGGGCGCCACGACCCCCGAGGAACTCGCTGAGACTTCCTTCGGTGAGGCCCTCACGAACGCTGGCGCGACCATGGGCGAGAAGATCCTCGTTCGCCGCATCGGCCGCGTCCAGGGCGAGGTCGTCACGAACTACATGCACCGCACCAACAAGGACCTCCCGCCGCAGGTTGGCGTGCTCGTCGCGACCGACAAGGCCGGCGCCGAGGTTGCACGTGACGTGGCGATGCACATCGCGGCCTACTCGCCTCTCTACCTCACCCGCGAGGACGTTCCCGCGGATGTGGTTGAGAACGAGCGCCGTATCGCCGAGGAGACCGCGAAGAACGAGGGCAAGCCTGAGAAGGCTCTCCCCAAGATCGTTGAAGGCCGCATGAACGGCTTCTTCAAGGAGAACGTTCTTCTCGATCAGCCCTTCGCCAAGGACCCGAAGCAGAGCGTCGGCAAGGTTGTCGAGGCCGCTGGTGGCACGGTGACCGGTTTCGTGCGCTTCCGCGTGGGTAACTGATTTCCGACGCTTGCCAAAGCGTGAACGCGAGGGCTCGCACCCACGGGTGCGGGCCCTCGCTTCTTTTCGAGCTTCTCACACGAGGACCTTCCCCACAGGGGCGGGCGTTGCCGGGCCGGTAGACTGTGGCCCCGAGAACCTGCACTCGGAAGGAATGTTGATGAGTACCGACCCCGATCCCATCACGTCGTCGATTCCCGTCATTGAACCGAAAGAGGGCTCGCGCCGCGTGCTCCTCAAACTCTCTGGTGAAGCCTTCGGTGGAGGCCGCGTGGGCGTCGATCCCGATGTGGTCTCGCGCATCGCTCGGGAGATTTCCGCGGGGGTTGCCGCGGGCGTTGAATGCGCGATTGTCGTGGGTGGCGGCAACTTCTTCCGCGGTGCTGAACTGAGCCAGCGAGGCATGGATCGCCGTCGCGCCGACTACATGGGGATGCTCGGCACCGTCATGAACTGCCTTGCACTTCAGGACTTCCTCGAGCAGGCCGGCACGTCCACGCGCGTGCAGACCGCTATTACGATGGGGCAGGTCGCCGAGCCCTACCTCCCACTTCGCGCCGTGCGCCACCTTGAAAAGGGCCGTGTCGTGATCTTCGGCGCGGGCGCGGGCATGCCGTACTTCTCGACCGATACTGTTGCCGTGCAGCGAGCGCTCGAGATCGGCTGCCACGAAGTGCTCATGGCGAAGAACGGCGTGGACGGCGTGTACACGGCTGACCCGAAGACGGACCCGAACGCGACCAAGCTCGAGCACCTCACGTATAGGGAGGCGCTGAGCAAGGGGCTGCGCGTCGTTGATTCGACCGCGTTTAGCCTGTGTATGGACAACAAACAGCAGATGATGGTCTTCGGTCTTGATGCGCCCGGCAACATCACGAAGGCGATGTGCGGCGACCGCATCGGCACCGTCGTTACGGGCGACTAAGATAGCCTTACCAGGCGAGATGTTTAATTAATCGGAAGGAACCGAGAGGCATGAGCGAGGACACCGGAAGCATCCTTAAAGAAGCCGGCGAGAAGATGGCAAAGTCGGTCGAGGTGACGAAGGAGGAGTTCACCGCGATCCGCACGGGGCGCGCAAGTGCTGCGATGTTCCATGGCCTCACCGCTGACTACTACGGCACCCCGACGCCGCTCAATCAGCTCGCGGCGTTCCAGTTCCCCGAGGCCCGTACCGTGATTGTGACGCCTTACGACAAGGGCGCGATGGCCCAGATCGAAGAGGCGCTTCGCGAATCGGATCTTGGCGTGAACCCCACGAACAATGGCGACAACCTGCGCATTGTTCTGCCCGCGCTGACCGAAGAGCGCCGCAAGGACTACACGAAGCTTGCCAAGACCAAGGCCGAGGATGGCCGTATCGCGATCCGCGGCTCGCGCGCACACGCGAAGAAGGCCATCGAGAAGCTCGTGAAGGACAAGGAGATCGGCGAGGACGAGGGCACTCGCGCTGAGAAGGAGCTCGAGGCTCTCACGAAGAAGTACACCGAGCAGGTGGATGTCGCACTCGAAGCGAAAGAAGAAGAGCTGCTCACCGTCTGAGCGGCCTTTCCCTCATCGTTCGTGAATACACGCCACGGTCGTCGACGCGCCGTGCCTGGCAATGAGCCGGGCACGGCCGTTGCCGTATCGGAAAGCACTTCGCCCGAGGTTCCGCTTGCGGCCTCCGAGGCGCTCGCGAGCGAAGAGCGGCTCGTCGCCGAGGTTTCCGAGCTGCCCGCTGCGACACATGCGCGCACGCCCCGAGCCGGGCGGAACCTTCCCGCCGCGATCGCCGTCGGGCTTGCTCTCGTGGCGCTTTTGTACGGGTGCATATATGTGCTCCCAGCTCTATTCACGCCCGTGGTTGCCATCGCGGTCGTCATCGCGACCCTCGAGGTCGCGAACGCCCTCGAGGGTGCGCGCCTGCGAGTTCCCTCGATCCCGCTGCTTGTCGCGAGCGTTGGCGTGGTGGTGTCGGCGTGGCAGTACGGCGCCTCGGGGCTTCTCGTGTCCACGATCGTGGGAGCAATTGTGCTCATCATGTGGCGCACGACGGAGGCGACGGGCCTCATGGCGCTGCGGGACACGGTAGCGGGCATCTTCGCGCTTTTGTGGGTGCCGTTTATGGCGAGCTTCACGATCCTCCTCATGGCGCAGCCGAACGGCGCGAACAAGGTCATGTTTGCCCTCGTGGTTCCCATCATGAACGACACGTGCGGCTACGCCGTAGGGGTCCTGTTTGGCAAGCATCCCATGGCTCCGAGCATCAGCCCGAAGAAGTCGTGGGAAGGCTTTGCGGGCTCCCTCGTGGGTGGTATCGCCGCTGCGGGCCTCATCGGTCACGTGTGGCTTCCCGACATTGGCTTCGGGTGGGGTCTCGCGTTCGGCGCGGTCATGGTGGTCGTGTCCACCATCGGGGACTTGAGTGAGTCTCTGCTCAAGCGCGACCTGCGCATTAAAGACATGGGGCAGCTGCTTCCGGGGCACGGCGGCATGATGGACCGCCTCGATTCGATGCTTCTCACCGCCCCGACCGTGTACATTCTTCTCGCGATTGTGGAGGCCATCAGTGGTTGAGAATCCCACGCCCAAGCTCGATGTTGCGAAGGATCTTTCGCGCGAGGTCGTCAAGGGGGAGCCCGTAAGGCTCGCCCCCGGTCAGCTTCAGTTGCGGCCGACCCGCCGGGGGAAGCCGCCCGCGCATCTCGCGGATCTCACTCTCGACGAGCGCGCCGAAGCCGTGAAGGACATGGGGCTTCCCGCCTTTCGCGCAAAGCAGCTGTCGAATCACTATTTTGAGCATTTCACGACCGATCCTGACGACATGACCGACCTCCCGAAGGGGGACCGTTTAGCCCTCGTGGAGCGGTTCTTCCCAACGCTCCTCACAAAGGTCTCGCAGCAGAGCGCAGATCAGGGCATGACCCAAAAGTTCCTGTGGCGCCTGTTCGACGGCTCGCTCGTCGAGTCGGTCCTCATGCGCTATTCGAATCGCGTAACGCTGTGCATTTCCTCCGAGGCCGGTTGCGGTATGAACTGCCCGTTTTGTGCGACCGGCCAGATGGGCCTCACGAGGAACCTTTCCGCAGCGGAGATCCTCGAGCAAGTGCGCATCGCGAACCTTCTGCTTTCGCGTGGCGAGATCCCCGGTGGTGAAGGCCGCGTCACGAACATCGTCTTTATGGGCATGGGGGAGCCGCTCGCGAACTACCGTGCCGTCGCAACGACGTGCCAGAGGCTCAACGCCCCCGCGCCCGAGGGGTTTGGGATGGGAGCGCGGCACATCACCGTGTCGACCGTGGGGCTCGCTCCTGCCGTGCGAAAGCTCATCAAGGAAGAGATTCCCGTGACGCTCGCCGTGTCGCTCCACGCGCCCGACGACGAGCTTCGCAACGAGCTCGTTCCCATCAATCAACGCTTCGACGTCGACGACATTCTTGATGCGGCGTGGGAGTACTTCGAGGCGACCGGTAGACGCGTGTCGATCGAGTACGCACTCATTCGCGATATCAATGACCAGGCCGAGCGTGCGGAGCTCCTCGCCAAGCGTCTCATCGCGCGCGGGGGCGCCCACTGGGTGCACGTCAATCCAATCCCGCTCAACCCGGTCAAGGGGTCGAAGTGGACGGCCTCGGATCCGTGGGTGGAGCGCACGTTCGTGGAAACACTGCGTGAACACGGAATTTCCGCGACGATTCGGGATACGCGCGGTAGCGATATTGACGGTGCGTGCGGGCAGCTTGCCGCGACCGTCGTGGAAACTGATGCGCGCCGCGAGGACCGTGAGGCTCGCGTGGCGAGGGTTGAGGAAATCGCGCGCGGTACCGGCGCGTGATTTCGGGGCCGACGCTTGCCGGCCTTTCGCGTATCCAAGCATTACAGTGGTGCAAGGGCGATCTATTGAGCGCCCCGGTTATGTCGCGTGAGCATCCCCGTCGAGGGAGGGAGCAAGTAGATGAGTACGGCTTTTAAGCGTGCCGGACGTTTCACCTTTGGCTACAACGTCGAGGAGGTCGATGACTTCCTGTTGCGCGCGCGTGCCGCGTACGAGGGCCGCGACGGCTCCTTCCAACCAGCCGATGTGATCACCGCGAAGTTTTCAACCGAGCGTGGCGGCTACGACATGCTCGCCGTCGACGAGGCCCTTGATCGCCTCTCGGATGCGTTTGCGCTCCAGTACCGTGATGAAGCAATCGAGCGCGATGGTGAAGAGGCGTGGATCGCGGCGCTCACGGAGCGCGCGGAGGTTCTCCAGGAGCGCCTCTCCCGGCCCGCGGGCGAGCGTTTCCGCCCCGCTGGCCAGGGCGAACGGGCTTACGATCGCGAAGACGTCGATGCCCTGTGCGATCAGCTCCACGCCTATTTCACGGACGGCTTCGCGATGAGCGTCGATGATGTGCGTCGAGCAGCGTTCCGCGCACGTAAAGGCGCCGAGGGCTACCAGGAGGCCGTCGTGGATGTGTACCTCGATCACGTTGCCGACGTGATGGCTTCCGTTCCGTGATGCCCCTTTTCTACGCGCTCGGCGTCCTCTTGATGGTTGTCGGGCTCGGGCTCTCGATCGCCCTTCACGAGATCGGCCATCTCGTTCCCGCGAAGCGCTTCGGCGTGCGCGTGACCCAGTACATGATCGGTTTCGGTCCCACGCTGTTCTCGCGCGTGAAAGGGGAGACCGAATACGGGATCAAGGCGATTCCGCTTGGCGGTTATATCCGCATGATCGGCATGTTCCCGCCTCACAAGGGAGAGGATCCAGGCGTCATCCGTGAGGATTCGACGGGGTTCTTTCAGCAGATGAGCGAGGAGGCCAAGCAGTGGGACTCGAGCCAGTACTCGGCTGAGGATCGTCACCGCACCTTTGTCGCGTTGAGCGTGCCGAAGAAACTCGTCGTTATGCTCGGCGGCCCCACGATGAATCTCCTGATCGCGATCGTCCTCACCGCGATCGTCCTGAGCGGCTTCGGTCTGCCGAACGTGACGGCGAAGGTCGCTGCCGTCTCGCAATGTGTCGTGCCCGCAAATGCACCCGCAGATGTGTCGTGCGAGGGCATGCCCGAAGCCCCCGCCTTCGCCGCGGGGATCAAACCCGGGGACGTGATCACCTCGGTCGACGGGACTCGAGTCGCGAACTTTCACGAGATGAGCACGGTGATTAGGAAGCACCCTGACGACGAAGTCGAGATCGCTCTCCTGCGCGACGGTAAAGCAATGACCGTGACGGCAACTCCAGTCGCGAACACGGTCGTCGCACGCGACGACTCGGGTAAGCCGGTTAAGAATGCCGACGGTTCCTACGCGACCCGTGAGGCCGGTTTTCTCGGTGTGACCGGCACACAGGAGCTCACCCCGCGGCCTCTGACGGAGGTTCCCGGTGCCGTATGGGACCAATTCGTGGGGACCGGCAAAGTCGTCGTGACCCTTCCCGTGCGCGTGTGGGAAATCGGCAAGGCAGTGTTGAGCAGCGAAGAACGCGATCCGAATGGCCCGATGGGGGTCGTGGGCGTGAGCAGGCTCGCCGGCGAGATCGTGTCGCAGGACTCGCCCGGATTCTCCCTCAAGGAGAAAACGTGGACGTTCCTGTCGATGCTCGGCTCGCTCAACATGGCGCTTTTCGTCTTCAACCTTGTGCCGCTCATGCCGCTGGATGGCGGCCACGTCGCAGCGGCGCTGTACGAGGCGGCGCGGCGGCGCCTCGCCAAGTTGCGAGGGAAGGCGGATCCCGGACCCGTCGATGCCTCGCGCATGCTGCCCGTCACGAATGTCATCGCGATCGCCTTCATTCTCATGAGCATCCTGTTGATCTACGCCGATATCGTGAAGCCGGTGACCCTTTTCAGGTGAGTGTCCTGTCGAATCTGTGGCGCAGGCGCCCCGCAGACATCAGCCCCCTGCAAGGGCAGTGGCTCGGTCCTGCTCGTGAAGCGATGCAGAGCGAAGCGCACGTGAGCACGCTCGCCTCCGCTCGGTTCGAGGAACTTGCGGCGGTTGGTCGCAGCGGCTCCGAGTTTGCGGTGCTCACGCGCGGCAGCGAGATCCGGGGAATTCTGTGGCATGGCGTGAGCGCTAGCGTTCTCGCTCCCGATTCTTTCGACGCTGTCGAGCGCTTATCGCGGCACGCTCTCGCGCTCTCGACGCGTTACTCGTCGATCGTGGCGGAACGCAGCATCGCGATGCACATGTGGGAGGTTATGCGCGAGGGCCTTCCGCCTGAGCGCGAAGTGCGCGAGAGTCAGCCTCTTCTGGAGTATTGCGCCGGGCAACCGTCGGACCTCCCCTCCACGGGCGTGGTGGCGGCTGACACCCGCGACCTGGACCGGGTGTTTCCCGCTGCCGTCGCGATGTTTCGCGAGGAGGTGGGCACGGATCCCTGCCGCGGGGATGGCGGGCGCGGCTACCGCAACCGGGTCGAGTATCTGCTGCGCGAGCGTCGGACGTATATCGCGCGCGATGGTGAGCGGATTGTGTTTAAGGCCGATCTCGGTGCGCTCTTTGGCGGGGTTGCCCAAGTACACGGCGTGTGGATTGATCCCGCGTACCGCGGCCAAGGGCTCGCAGCGCCCTTCATGCGGGGCACAGCAGAGCTCATTCGTCGCGACCACGCACCCCGCGTCACCCTCTACGTGAACTCTTTCAACGTTCGCGCGAGACGCGCCTACGAGCGTGCGGGCTTCAGGCCGATTGGCGCACTCGCCACCGTGCTGTTCTAGGCGCTTGCGCGTCCCGGAAGAGGCGGCCCCTCGATCTGATCGCGCACGATCCCCATCTGCTCATCGAGGCTCGCGGCAGTCGCGGCGATCTCGATGAGTTTTTCGCGCATCTCGGCAGGCAGTTCGCCTTGATACTTGTACTTGAGCTCGTGTTCGGCGCTCGCCCAAAAGTCCATGGCAATCGTGCGGATCTGTACCTCGATCGGTACATCGATCGTGCGGGTCGAGAGAAACACGGGAACCTCGAGAATGAGGTGAAGAGAGCGGTAACCGCTCGGCTTGACGTTCGCGATGTAGTCCTTCTCTTCGAGAAGAGTGATGTCGGGCTGGGAGGCAAGCGCGTGGGCAACGAGGTAGCAGTCCTGGACGTAGCTGCATGTGATGCGTACGCCGCCGATGTCGCGGATGCGGTTGCGGATCTCGTCGAGATCGGGTGGGCACTGCGTGCGCACGAGCTTGCCGAGCAGCGAATCCATCGATTTCACGCGCGTTTTTACGTGCTCGATGGGGTTGTGCGGGGTCGTCACATCCCATTCGCCCGAAAGGATCTCGATCTTCGTCAGGATCTCCTTGAGGCCGAATTCGTACGGCATCATGAACCCCTCGAGCTTCTCGCGTACGACCTGCATAAGGCGATCCGGGTCGCCTTCGATCTCTTCGCGAATCGACTCGCCTTCGCCGATGAGGGCGCGCAAATATGCCATCGAGGGCGACGGCGCGATACCCGAGAGCGTGAGCGGCTCAGACATGTCATCCTTCCCGTGGTGACGAGTGACACTCCACGATACGCGCTCAGCCCTGGGATTTTGTGGGGTGCGTGCGGTGCGCCCACTAGACTGTGAGGGCCTGAGGAATTCACCTCGAAACCCCTGTTGCCAGGAGGACAACGCCCCATGCTTCGCATGTCATCGAGCTTCATTCGCACGCTTCGAGAGGACCCGGCCGAAGCCGAGTTCGCGAGTCACAAGCTTCTCGTCCGTGCCGGCTATATTCGCCGCACGGCCCCGGGAATCTACACGTGGCTTCCCCTTGGGCTCAAGGTCCTGCGCAAGGTCGAGACGATCGTGCGTGAAGAAATGGATGCCGCCGGCAGCCATGAGATTCTCTTTCCCGCGCTTTTGCCGCGCGAGCCCTACGAGGAAACGAACCGCTGGAGCGAGTACGGCGACAACCTCTTTAGGCTCACGGATCGCAAGGGTGCCGATATGCTCCTCGGCCCCACTCACGAGGAAATGTTTACCCTCGCGGTGAAAGACCTCTTCACGTCGTACAAGGACCTGCCCATTTCGCTCTATCAGGTGCAAACCAAGTACCGCGACGAAGCGCGCCCGCGTGCGGGCCTGCTGCGCGTTCGCGAGTTCATCATGAAGGACGCCTACAGCTTCGACATCGACGACGAAGGACTCGAGCGTTCCTACATGATTATGCGCGGGGCCTACCAGCGGGTCTTCGCTCGCCTCGGCCTTGAGATCGTCATTGCTCAGGCGGATGCGGGAGCGATGGGCGGCTCCCGCTCCGAAGAATTCCTCCACCCGACACCGGTGGGCGAAGATACGTTTGCGCTCAGCCCCGCGGGCTACGCCGCGAATGTTGAGGCCGTGACGACGGTCGCCGGAGAGCCCCTCGATGCAGACGCCATCGCAGCCCTCCCCGTCGCACGCGAGATCGAGACACCAGGCGTCACGACGATCGACGCTCTCGTCTCATTCCTCAACGAGAACGCCCCGCGCGAGGACTCTCGCGCGTGGGAGGCGGCCGATACCCTCAAGGCACTCGTGTATGTCGAAAAGACTCCCGAAGGCGAAGAGTCCCCGCTTCTCGTCATGATTCCGGGAGATCGCCAGGCGGATGAGAAGCGCCTCGAGACGGCCCTTGCCCCGAACGAGGTGCGTCCCTTCACTGACGAGGACTTCGCTAAGTACCCGAACGTGAAGAAGGGCTACATCGGGCCGCAGGGATGGGGCCTTGAGGCCAACGGCTATCGACTCCTGCTCGACCCGCGCGCCGTGGATGGCACGAGCTGGGTCACGGGCGCGAACCGCGAGGGCGCGCATGCGCTTGGGGTTGTCGCCGGCCGCGACTTCGTGGCCGATGGTTTCGCCGAGGTTGCCGAGGTTCGCGACGGCGATCCTTCCCCGGACGGTTCGGGTCCGCTCACCCTGACGCGCGGCATGGAGATGGGACACATCTTCCAACTCGGTCGCAAGTACGCCGAAGCTCTTGGCCTCAAAGTTCTTGACGAGAACGGCAAGCAGCAGGTCGTGACGATGGGCTCCTACGGTATCGGCGTGACTCGCGCCGTCGCCGCGATCGCCGAGACCAATCACGACGAGAAGGGCCTCGCCTGGCCGCGTGCGGTTGCGCCGCTCGACGTTCACATTCTCGCGACCGGAAAAAACCAGGAGGTCTTCGAGAAGGCCGAGGAGATCGCCGCCGCGCTCGAGGCCGAGGGCTTTGACGTGCTGTACGACGATCGCCCGAAGGTCTCACCCGGCGTGAAATTTAAGGACGCCGAACTGCTCGGTCTGCCCACAACTGTCGTCGTGGGTCGCGGGCTCGAGAAGGGCGTTGTCGAAGTACGCGATCGCCGCAGTGGGGCGAGCCGCGAAGTTCCCGTCGAGGCGGCTCTCGCGGAGATCCTCGCCGAGCTTCGCGCCTAGGGCGCCGGTGGTTTAGCTCTCGCCCTCGTCGATCCCCGGGAACGGGGGGAGGGTTTCGCGCAGCGCCTCGAGTGCCTTTGCGCTCTCGAGGGCTGCCGTGAGGAACGGCGCGCGTTCGCTCAAGGGTGCCAGCCCCGCGAGTTCGACCGCATTGGTGAGCGTGCGAGAGGTGACTTTGAGGCGTAGGTTCGCGGCCCCTTCCGCATCGAGCGGGCGAGGCAGGGCGTACCCCGCCTCGCGAGCAACCAGGGGCAGCCCAAGGCGTTCGGCGACCTCGCCGAACGTCTCAGCGTGTGAGGCGTGGACGTTAGCCGCCTTGAGGTACGCCTCACGCTGATCAGCTTTGACGCGAGTGGCTGCGACCTCGAGGGCGTAGGCCGCGAAGTTTTCGTCGGTCTGCGCTCGCTCGAGGGGGGTCTCAATGAGGTGAGTCTCAGCCGCTTCGGGTGGGTCAATCGCGGGGACCTCGCGACTGGGTTCTATATCCGTAAAGGGCTTGGGCGCACTGACGCCCGCGACGGCGGCAGCTTTCGCGACGCGGGTAAGCCGCAGAGCGGCCCACTCGGCCCATGCGCTCCCCGCGGCGCACAGATCCGCGAAGTCTCCCGAGACCTGAATGGTCGCGTGGGCGTAGAGGTCGCGCAGGGCCGCGAGGCCGCGTGCCGCGTCGAGCATGGCGCGCTCGACGGGGGCCTGCGTGCCGACAGCTGCGCTCTCGTGGGCGGATCCCCCCTTTTCGGTGCGATTCGCCTCAGCCGAGGCGATTTTCTCCTGTTCGGCGCCCGTGCGGAGTGCTCGCTGGTGGATCGCGAGCGCAGACGTCAGGAACGACGGGAAATCTTCGTGCGGGCGGGCGGTCTCGAGAATGCCCGCGAGGTCCGTCACAGACGTGAGGAGTTCCGTGCGGTAGATCTCGTCTATTCCCGGGGGTGGGGGTGTGTAGGTTTCGCGCTGGCCGATCGCGATGCGCGTGGGCCCCGTGCAGCTCGCCAGTAGCGGCGCCGCGAGGATTCCCGCGAGAAACCCACGCCTGGCCAGGCCTTTTGTTACGTGCCTCATGCGGCTCCTCGTTCCCGGATGTGCCACCATGTTCAGCACATTATGATCTCGGTGTCCCACTCTATTGGGTACGGACGAGCGCGCGAAAGGAGCCCCATGGAGAAGAACGCCACCTCCGCTCAGGCCGGTCAGGTTGAAACACTCTCGAAGGCCTTCGCGCCCATCGTCGAGGGGCACGGACTCGTTGTCGAGCATCTCACCGTCAAGACACGAGGGGCCGCAACCCTTCTCGACGTCGTCGTCGATCTTCCCGAAGATGAAATCGGGAGCGCCGATCTCGATACCCTCACCGACGTGTCGCGCGAGCTTTCTGACCTCCTCGACGCTGATACGTCGCTTATAGGGGAAGGGCCTTCGACGCTCGAGGTCACGACCCCGGGTGTGTTTCGGCCCCTGACCGAAATTCGCCACTTTAAGCGCGCCCGCACCCGCCTTCTCGACGTTGAAGACACCTCGGGGCGCACCTTTCTTGGCCGCCTCGAGGACGTTGAGGGCGAACAGCTCGTGTTTGACGTGCAGAAACCGCCGCACGTTCCGAAGAAGGCCGCGAAGGCGGCGCCGGCAGGCAAGGTGCCGCCGGGACCGCACCGGATGCACGTGTCCGACGTCGCCCGGGCCGAGGTTCATCTCGAGTTTCGTTAGTCCCGGACAGCCACCGCACATAATTGAAGAACAGATCATAAGGAGCACGCAATGGATATCGATATGGGAGCGCTTCGCGCGCTCGAACGCGAACGCGAGATCAGCATGGAGGTTCTCCTCGAGGCGATCGAGAGTGCCCTTCTTGCCGCCTACCAGCACACGCCGCACCCCGCGCGCGAGGCGCGTGTGGAGATCGACTCAAAGACGGGTGTGGTGACCGTCATTGCTCGCGATGTTGATGTCGATGGCGAGGTTGAAGAGTGGGATGACACGCCCGAGGGCTTTGGCCGCGTTGCTGCTTCGATCGCGCGTCAGGTGATTTTCCAGCGTATTCGCGCGCTCGAAGACGAGGCTGTTCTCGGCGAGTTTGCGGGCCGCGCTGATGACATCGTCTCTGGCGTCATTCAGCAGGGGCGTGACTCCCGAATGGTTCAGGTTGACCTCGGCAACGTCGAAGGCCTCCTTCCCCCGCACGAGCAGGTACCAGGCGAGAGCTACCCGCACGGCAAGCGCATCCGCGCCTACGTTGTCGATGCGCGACGTGGCCCGAAGGGACCCTCGATTACGCTTTCGCGCACCCACCCGAACTTCGTGCGCCGCCTTTTCGAGCTTGAAGTTCCCGAGATCGCCGACGGCACCGTGGAGATCGTTTCGCTCGCACGGGAGTCGGGGCACCGCACGAAAATGGCGGTTCGCGCGAACGTCGCTGGCGTCAATGCGAAGGGGGCGTGCATCGGTCCCATGGGTGCGCGCGTGCGCTCGGTCATGAACGAACTCGAGGGGGAGAAGATCGACATCGTCGACTTTGACGACAACCCCGCGACGTACGTGGGTAATGCACTCAGCCCTGCGCGCGTCGCCTCTGTCGTCGTGACCGACGAAGTTAATCGACAGGTGCGCGCGGTTGTGCCAGACAATCAGCTTTCGCTCGCGATCGGCAAGGAAGGGCAGAACGCGCGCCTCGCCGCGAAGCTCACGGGTTGGCGAATCGACATTCGCACCGAGGGCCAGGAGGACTGAGAGGCGGTCGCTGAACCCCGGCGGCCCACGTGATAGTGCGCACGGCATCTCCGGCAATTCGTCTACGTTTTGCCAGCCGGGGGTAGACTAGAAGGGCTGATCATTCGTATTCGAGAGGGAAGTTGTCGCCATCACCGAGAATCACGCCGCACAGAGCTCGCGCTCACGTCGGCCCTCTCGCGCGGCACATCGACCGTCTCGCACGTGCGTGGGTTGCCGGGAAACCGGCGAACGCCACGCGATGATCCGCGTGGTCCGGGAGGAACAGGGAACATCCCTCAGCCTCGCTGTTGACCCGAGCGCGAGTGCCCACGGGCGCGGTGCCTGGGTTCATCCGGACCTCGCATGCATTGCTTTCGCTCTCACACGCGGCGGTTTCCAGCGCTCCTTCCGGGCGCCGGTAGACGTCGCGGCACTTGAACGGGAGGGAACTCTCGAGAGGGCGCGTGAGGCGATGACTCACCCCACACGGGGTGCCGAACCACATTTGGAAGCGGGATAACACCAATGGACATCCGATGAGTACTCGAAAATGAGCACCCTCAGGAACTAGTGGACCGCGCCTGCTCGGCGCGGCCGAGACAGGAGAATTGTGGCTAAACTTCGCGTCCACGAGCTCGCCAAAGAGCTGGGAATGCCAAGTAAAGAAGTCCTCGCGAAGCTCAATGACATGGGCGAATTCGTGACCAGTGCGTCCTCGACAATCGAGGCGCCCGTGGCCCGCCGTGTGCGTGCCGCGTTCCCGAACGCAGGAAAGAAGAAGGGCGAGGAGGCGTCGGAATCGAAGGGCGCCGCCAAGAAGCCCGCGCCCCGCAAGCCGGCCCCGAAGAAGGCTGCGGAACCGAGCGCTACCAAGGCGGAGCCGAAGCCGGCACCGAAGGCGGAGGCCGAGAGCCCCGCGCCGAAGCCGAAGGCCAGCACCGATGCGCCCGCGGCAAAGCCCGGTGCAGCACCCAAACCCGGTGCACGCTCGAACGCGCCGAAACCCGGCGCCCCCAAGCCAGGGGCCAAGCCCAAGGCCGATGCCGCCCCCGCACCGAGGCCCGGTGGCGCTCCCAAGCCCGGCGCTAACCGCCCCGGCCCGCGCCCCGGTGGCGCTCGTCCCGGCAATAACCCGTTTGCGTCCTCGCAGGGGATGCCGCGTCCGGGTGGTCGCCCCGGCAACAACCCGTTTGCCTCCTCCCAGGGCATGCCGCGTCCCGGCGGTCGTCCAGGCCCTCGCCCCGGCGGCGAGTCGCAGGGTGGTCCGCGCCCGCAGCGTCGCGACGGAGATTCGCGACCCTCGCGCGAGGGCCGCGGCAACGCACGTCCGTCTAACCGCGGGCCCCGCCCCAACCCGAACATGATGCCTGCGCACTCGCCGCAGGCCGAGAGCCAAGGTCGTCCCGCAGGCGGCAACGGTGGCCGCGGAGGTCGCGGTGGCCGTGGCCGCGGTGGCTTCGGCGGCGGTCCGGGTGGCCCCGGTGGCGCTCCCGGTCGTCCGGGTGGTCGCCCCGGTGGTGGTGGTCGCGGCGGTCGCCGTGGTGGCACCCAGGGCGCCTTTGGGCGTGGCGGCAAACCAGCCAAGAGCAGGAAGTCGAAGCGCGCAAAGCGCCAGGAATTCGAGCAGATGCAGGCTCCCGCACCGGGCGGCGTGCAGATCCCGCGCGGTGACGGCAATACCGTCATCCGCTTGCGCCGCGGTGCGACCCTGAGCGACTTCGCCGAGCGCATTGACGTCAACCCCGCCTCGCTCATCACCGTGCTGTTTGCGATGGGTGAGATGGCGACGGCAACCCAGTCGCTCGACGAAGACACGTTCCAGCTTCTCGGCGAGGAACTCGGTTACAAGATTCAAATCGTTTCTCCCGAGGACGAGGAGCGCGAGCTTCTCGAGCAGTTCGACATCGACCTCGAAGGCGAACTTGCCGAGGAGACGGAAGAGGACCTCGAGCCTCGCTCGCCCGTTGTCACCGTCATGGGTCACGTCGACCACGGTAAGACCCGCCTTCTCGATGCGATCCGACGCGCGAACGTGGGCCAGGGTGAAGCCGGCGGCATCACCCAGCACATCGGTGCCTACCAGGTGCAGGTGGAGCACGAAGGCGAAATGCGCCCCATCACGTTCATCGATACCCCCGGTCACGAGGCGTTCACCGCTATGCGTGCCCGCGGCGCCAAAGTCACGGACATCGCGATCCTCGTGGTTGCCGCTGACGACGGCGTGATGCCGCAGACGATCGAGGCGCTCAACCACGCGCAGGCCGCAGACGTGCCCGTCGTGGTGGCCGTCAACAAGATCGATAAGGAGTCCGCGAACCCCGACAAGATCCGTGCCCAGCTCACCGAGTACAACCTCGTGGCTGAGGAATACGGCGGCGACACGATGTTCGTCGATGTCTCGGCGCGCGAAAACCTCCACATCGATGACCTTCTCGAGGCCGTCCTGCTTACCGCGGATGCTGCCCTCGAACTCAAGGCAAACCCGAACAAGGATGCCCGTGGTGTGGCGATCGAGGCGAGCCTCGACCGTGGCCGCGGCCCCGTCGCGACCGTGCTCGTCGAGCAGGGAACCCTGCGTGTCGGCGATGCGATCGTGTGTGGCACCGGCCATGGCCGCGTGCGCGCCATGATCGACGAGAACGGCAACCAGCTCGAAGAAGCAGGCCCATCGCGACCCGTTCAGGTGCTCGGCCTCAGCTCCGTTCCCGGCGCCGGTGACTCGTTCATCGTTGCCGCCGACGAGCGCATGGCACGCCAGATCGCCGAGAAGCGCGAGGCAGCTCAGCGCGCCGCGCAGCTGTCGAAGCGCCGCAAGCGCATGAGCCTCGAGGATCTCAAGGCGGCAATGGAAGAGGGCAAGATCGAGACCCTCAACCTCATCCTCAAGGGCGATGCCTCCGGTTCGGTCGAAGCCCTCGAAGAGGCGCTGCTCGGCATCGACGTGAGCGAGGACGTGCAGCTTCGCATCATCGATCGCGGCGTTGGTGCGATCACGATGAACAACATCAACCTCGCCGTTGCCTCGGATGCCGTCATCATCGGTTTCAACGTGCGTGCCGAAGGCCAGAACGCCGAGTACGCCGAGCGTGAAGGTGTCGAGATCAAGTACTACTCGGTCATCTACCGCGCGATCGAGGACATCGAGAACGCCCTTCTCGGCATGCTCAAGCCCGAGTACGAAGAGAAGGACACGGGCAGCGCGGAAATTCGCGAGATCTTCCGCTCCTCGAAGTTCGGCAACATCGCGGGTTCGCTCGTCATGTCTGGCACGATCAACCGCGGCTCGAAGGCTCGCATCACGCGCCAGGGCGTCGTGATCACGGAGGGCCTCGAGATCGCCGGTCTGCGTCGCTTCAAGGACGACGTGACCGAGGTCCGCGAGGGCTACGAGTGCGGTATCAACCTGGGCAGCTTCAACGACGTCCAGGAAGGCGACCTCATCACGACCTACGAAATGGTCGAGAAGCCGCGCGAAAAGAAGAAGGACTAATCGCCTTTCGGTGATAACACGCGGGCGGCGCTTCGGTTGAGGCCGGGGCGCCGCCCGTTTCGCCGCCGTTGCCCCGCATGCTGCGGCACATGACGATGAACGGAGAGAACATGCGTGTCAATGTCCTCATCGCACCGAGCGCGAACAGGGTGTACGGGTTGGAAGCTCCGCGTCTCGCTGCAGCCGAACTTGCGTTCGTCCTCAACGATGGTGCTCCCGGCGTGCTCACGGGCACGAGCGACGTGCGCGAGGCGGGCCTCGATTTCCTCGCCCTCGACATCGACGATGAAGCGTGGGAACGCCCCGAAGTCCAGCGCGAGCTCGCGTTCGCCCTCGCCTACAGCCCGCACGTGTTTGCGGCTTTCGAGGAGGTCGGGCGCATGCCCGCCCCAACGGCGGATCGCACGTACGTGGATGAAAGTCCGACGCTTCCCTTGCTCCAGCCGATTCCGCTTCCGGACGTTGAGCGCTACCCGAGTACCCTGCTCACGACTCTCAAGTATCAGGGGAAAACAAATGAGCAGTTCACGGCGCTTCTTGTGCACCTCGCGGCGCATGCCGCAGGCAAAGCGCAGGCGCTGCGCGAGGGAACGTTGCGCGTCCTCGATCCAGTCGCCGGCCGCGGAACCACGCTCAACCAGGCGCTCATGTGGGGACTGAGCCCCGTGGGCGTCGACCTCGACAAGAAGGACGCTGAACTCTACCGCGCGTTCCTCACAACGTGGATGCGCGAGAATCGACTCAAGCACACGACGTCGCACACGAAGCTCACTATCAATAAGAAGGCACTCGGGCGGCACTTTCATGCTGAGCTCGCCCGCTCGAAGAGCGATCAGCGCGCGGGGCGCAGCCAGAGCCTCGAGTTCTACACGGCGGATTCGACCGGACTCGATCACTTCCTCAAAGCCCGCAGCGTCGATGTGATCGTCGCCGACCTCCCTTACGGCGTGCAGCACGGTGCGAAGGTGGGCGCGCACCTCAGCCGCTCACCGCTTGATCTCTTGCGAAACGCCCTGCCTGCGTGGACTCGTGTTCTCGCCCGCGGCGGCTCCGTGGCGCTGGCCTACAATCGTCACACGACTCCCGCGGATGACGTGCGCGCTATCCTCGAAGAGCACGGGCTTACGAGCGTGGGGGAGGACAGCAACTTTAGGCACCGGGTCGATGCGTCGATCGACCGCGACATCGCGCTTGCGCGCAAGGCATAGCGCGTCGGAACTTCCGATTACTCAAGGAGAGACCCATGAACGACAATCCCCGCGTACGGCGCCTCGCCGATCAGATTAAAAAGATCGTGGCCCGCACGCTCGATGAAAAAGTCAAGGATCCGCGGCTCGGTTTCGTGACGGTCACCGATGTTCGCCTCACCGGCGATGGCCAGCACGCCTCGATTTTCTACACCGTTTATGGAAGCGACGAGGAGCGAGCCGGGACCGCTGCCGCTCTCAAGGCCGCGAAGGGCATGCTGCGGAGCGCTGTGGGGCGCGGCATCACCGCGCGCCTCACTCCGTCTCTCGAGTTCTTCGAGGACACGATCCCGGAAACATCGAAAACGATCGAGGATCTTCTCGTCGAAGCACACCACCGCGATAGCGAGCTTGAACGCGAACGTGCCGGCAAGCAGTTCGCGGGCGACGCCGATCCCTACCGCGTCCCCGGCGAGCATCTCGTGGACGACGACGAGGACGATGAGTAAAAAACGCGCGGGGGAGGGGCCTCACGGTTTCCTCCTCCTCGATAAGCCGGCGGGGCTGACGAGCCACGACGTTGTCGCACGCGTGCGCTACCACCTCAATACGCGCAAGGTCGGCCACGCGGGCACGCTTGACCCCGCCGCGACGGGCCTCCTCCTTCTCGGCGTAGGGCACGGCACAAAGCTGCTCACCTATGCCGTGGGACTCGATAAGACCTATGAAGCGACGATTCGACTCGGGCATGCGACCGTCACGGACGATGCGGAAGGTGAGCGGCTTGGCGACGTTGCCCCCGCGCATGAGCTGCGTGCGCTGAAGGAGGATCGTAGCAGGCTCGAGAGCGCCATCGGTGACCTTACGGGAGATATCGAGCAAGTCCCGAGCGCCGTGAGCGCAATCAAGGTGGGCGGCGTGCGCTCCTACGCCCGCGTGCGCGGGGGAGAGGAGGTCGAACTTGCCGCGCGCCCCATTCGCGTGGAGCGCTTCGAGATTCGTGATCTCCGCATGGCAGGAGACTTCCTCGACGTGGATTGCGTCGTGGACTGCAGCTCCGGCACCTACATCCGTGCGCTTGCACGCGACCTCGGCGCTGCCCTCGGAGTAGGCGGGCACCTCACCGCTTTACGGCGCACGCGCGTGGGCGACTTCACCGTGGACAACGCCCAGCGAATTCCCGAGCGCGATGCGCCGCGCGCGGCAGAGGACCCCTCGGGAGGATTGCACCTCACGCCGCTGGGCGAAGCGGCCCTGTCGTTTTTGCCTTTGCTGCCCGTGAGCGAGCGCGAAGCTGCGGCGCTCAGATATGGGCAATGGATTGAGGCTCCTCAAGCGTCGGAACCCGAAACCTACCCGGCGGCCGCGATCGTGCCGCCCACGGGTGAGCTCGTGGCAATCGTCGAACCGGCCCCCAAAAGAGGCCTCCTCAAGAGCGCGAGCGTTGTACCGCGCCTCTAAAGCGCGCAGGTTCCCCGCTGTCAGCGGTGCGAGACAACCTTCGTTCCGAGGCTTGCCCACTCGAACAGCCACTTGGCGTCCTTCACACGCATGTTCACGCAACCGTGCGAGCCGGAGTAGCCAAAGCTCGAGCGCCACGGTGCCGAGTGGAGTGCGTACCCCTTGTGGAAGAACTGGTTGTACTTGACGCCCTTCGTGCAGTAGTCGTATCGCGGCGTGCAGCCCATGTTCTGCACCTCGGTACGGTGCCAGATCTCGTACTCACCCGTGGGCGTTTCGGTGCCCTTGCCGCCATCCACGACGGAGACGGGGCCCCACACGGCCTTGTCGCCCACGTAGGCGGTCACGGTCTTGTTCGCGAGGTTGATATCGATCCACTTCTCGCCGTTGTGGGCCTCGGCGGGAGCGTAGGAGGGAAGCTCGCTGGGAACCTTTTCCGGGTCCACGGGCGCCTTCTCAACCTTCTTTTCCTTGACCTCGGCCTTCTCGACCTCGGTGATCATGGCGATATCGAGGTTCTCACCCGCGGAGAGCGCGTGGGTCAGCTTCTCGGTGATGTCCTTTTGATTCGTGACCTTGACGCCGTCCTTGCCGGGGGAGACCTCGGTGCGTGAGCCGTCCTCGGCGACTTCGACGATGCCGTCCTTCTTCGTCGTGGCAACCTTGTCGGCGATCTTCCCGACGTACGTGTCGACTTTTTCTTGATCGATGCTGATCTCGAAGTTGTCGCCCTTGTCGTTCGGGGTGATCGACACGAAACGTAGGCGGTCCTTGCGCTTGACCTCGAAGGTTTTGTTCTCGGGGCCCGTCACGACCAGGGAGCTCTTGAGCATGGTTTCGAGCTTGTCGAGCGTGGCCTGTGCGGCTTCGGTGTTGAGCTGTGGCTCGATGGTCGTGAACTCTTGCGTCACGGTGAAGTCTTTGAGCTCGGGCGCGTGTTTCTTCACGTCCTTGACGAAGTTGGCGGGATCGACGCCCTTGCCTGCCTTCGATTCAACGACGGAGAACTCCTTGGTCTCGTCGTCCTGGACGATTTGCGCATCGACGGGCTCGACTTCGTTGTCGGGAACGAGGGACTCGGCGTAAGCGCGGGCTTTCTCCTCGTCGACGGTGACAACGGGCGTGATGGAGTGCGTGCCGCTCAGGGCAGCGCTCACAACCGACGGGATGCTCGACTCACGTGAAAGGGCTTTCTCGACAGTCTTATCGACGTCGATGCGCCCACCGATCTCCTCGAGGGGAACGGTTGTGCGCTCGCCGTTGGCGTCGACGGTGACAGTGACGCCGGTGGTTTCTTTCTGGACGATTGTGCGAATTTGCTCGGTCGTTTTTCCAGCGACATCGACTCCGGCAATCGTGGTGCCGGGCAGGGCCTTGCCCTCAAATTGCTTTGCGTACGCGAACGAGCCGCCGGTCGCGACGAGTGCGATGACGACAGCCAAAGCCGTGAGAACGAGAAGTACTGTTCGACCGTGCTTCTTGGAAGCGGGAGTGTGTGTCACGGGGGTGGTTGACATGCGCTCGATCCTTCACACGTAGAGAGGGGACTACGTTCACTGTAGCGAATGCGCGCGACAGATTTAAGATGCAAGGAAGTATGCGAGGTGTGTCATGAGTGACGTTACCGACCCCGCCCGCGAAGCCTCCTCGCTGTTCATCGGTTAAGGTGGCATGTGTTCGATCCCCCCCCCACGAAAGCTTGCCGTGAACGAAGTGACCTCCTCGCGCGTGTGGCGCGACCCTCATGAGGTTCCGCGTGAACTCGCGCCGGGCGTGGTGACGATCGGGAACTTTGACGGCGTGCACCGTGGTCATCGTCGAGTCATCGACTCGCTCGTGTCGTACGCGAGTGCTCACGACCTTGCGCCGCGCGCCCTCACTTTCCATCCGCATCCCCGCCACGTCATGACCGGTAGCGAAGAGCCGATGCTGATCACGGGATACGACGATCGAAATGCCCTCGTGTGCGAAGCGGGTGTCGAAGACCTGCTCGATGTCCACTTCACGCTCGAGTTTGCGCAGCTGCGTGCTGAGGAGTTCGTGCGCGAGTACCTTGTTGACCTCCTTCGTGCGCGTGCCGTTGTGCTCGGGAAGGACTCGCGATTCGGACGCCGTAACGAAGGTGACTTTCACACGATGGTCGAACTCGGCGAGAAGTACGGCTTCCAGGTCGTGAGTGTCGAGGAGCTCGATGCGGATACCGAGGCGGAGTCGGGAGGGCGCGAGCGCATCTCCTCGACTCTCGTTCGGAAGAGTTTGCTTGCGGGTGATATGTCCGGTGCTGCGCGCATGCTCGGCCGGTGGCACTCGGTGCGCGATACGGTACGCCATGGTTTTAAGCGTGGGCGGGAACTGGGATTTCCCACGGCAAACTTCAGTGCCCACCCGAGTGGTGCCGTCCCGATCGACGGGGTGTACGCGGGCTACTTTTCGGTGCTTGACGGCGACCGATTCCTCGAGCGAGTTCCCGCGACCATTTCCGTGGGCACGAACCCGACGTTCGAAGAGGGCCCTGCTTACCGGATCGTGGAGACGTACGTGCTCGGCTCGCACGAGTACGAGCTCTACGATCGGCAAGCGAAAGTGGAGTTTGTGGAGCGGCTCAGGCCGACGCTTGCCTTCGATGGCATCGAGGCCCTGGTCGAGCAGATGCACCGCGATGTGGCCGTGACTCGCAGCACTCTTGCCGCCCATGGCGACCCGCGCGCCTAACGCTGCTGCTAGCCTTGGAAGGCCGTGCTTAATCGGCCACGGATTCTAAGTGCTCGGGAGAACAGGCCCCGGTGCGCCGTGCAACAAGGTGATAGGAGAGCCAGTGGCTTACGATTCCTCCGTCAAGCAGGAGATCATTAAGGAATACGGTCTGAGCGAGGGTGACACCGGCTCGCCCGAGGTGCAGATTGCGCTTCTGTCGCATCGCATCAACTACCTCACCGAGCACCTCAAGGATCACAAGCACGATCACCACACCCGTCGTGGGCTGCTTCTCCTCGTTGGTCGCCGCAAGCGCCTTCTGCAGTACCTGCAGTCGGTCGACATTGAGCGTTACCGTTCGCTGATTCAGCGTCTCGGTCTGCGCCGCTGACTTTATTCCGCCGCTCACCCGCCGGGTGGGCGGCGTTTTACCATCCATCGAGTTTTCCTTGCAACAATGATGAGAGGGGGATCGGTCCTCGGCAGTGACGTCTTCCGCGCAGGCGGGATACGCGACTGGCGATGGCCGGCCCCACGCAAAGAAAACTCTTGTTCACCACAGAAAGAGAGTGACAGTGACCATGGAAGGCCACAACATTCATTCAACGATCGCCACGATCGACAACGGCTCGTACGGCAAGCGCGAAGTGCGCTTTGAAACCGGCCGCCTCGCAAAGCAGGCCGCGGGTGCCGTCGCCGTCTACCTCGACGACGACACGATGGTGTTCAGCGCAACCGCTGTCTCCAATCAGCCGAAGGAGCAGTTCGACTTCTTCCCGCTGACTGTTGACGTCGAAGAGCGCATGTACGCCGCGGGCCGCATCCCCGGCTCCTTCTTCCGCCGCGAGGGCCGCCCGGGTACCGACGCGATCCTCGCAGCCCGCCTGACCGACCGCCCGCTGCGCCCCGCCTTCGTCAAGGGCCTGCGCAACGAGGTCCAGGTTGTTCTCACGGTTATGGCTGTGAACCCCGACGATGCCTATGACGTCGTTGGCATCAACGGCGCCTCGGCCTCGACCCAGATTTCGGGCCTGCCGTTCTCGGGCCCCATCGGTGGCGTGCGTATCGCGCTCATGCCGAATGCCGAGGGCGGCCAGTGGATCGCCTTCCCGACCTTCAGCCAGCTCGATGAGGCCGTGTTCTCGATGGTCGTCGCTGGACGCATCGTTGAAGATGACGTCGCGATCATGATGGTTGAGGCCGAAGCGACCGACAACGCCTGGTCGCTTATCAAGGAGCAGGGAGCGGTGGCGCCGACCGAAGAGGTCGTCGCCCAGGGCCTCGAAGCTGCCAAGGTTTACATCCGAACGCTGTGCGAGGCCCAGAAGGAGCTCGCCGCGAAGGCTGCGAAGCCCGTTCGTGAGTTCCCGCTCTTCCTCGACTACCAGGACGATGCGTACGATCTCGTCGCTGAAGCGGCGACCGATCGCCTCCGTGAGGTCATGAGCATCGCGGGCAAGCAGGAACGCGAAGAGGCCACCGAGACTCTGCTCGCGCAGGTCAAGGAGGAACTCGCCGACAAGCTCGACGAGCGCGAGAAGGAAATTACCGGAGCCTTCCGTGCGCTCACGAAGAAGGTCGTGCGCGAGAAGATCCTTACGGAGGGCGTGCGTATTGACGGCCGCGGCCTTCGCGACATCCGCCAGCTTTCGGCCGAGGTCGAGGTGCTGCCGCGAGTGCACGGTTCGGCTATCTTCGAGCGCGGCGAGACCCAGATTCTTGGCGTCACCACCCTCAACATGCTCAAGATGGAGCAGCAGATCGACGGCCTTTCGCCTGTCGATCACAAGCGCTACATCCACCACTACAACTTCCCGCCCTACTCGACCGGTGAGACGGGCCGCGTGGGCTCGCCCAAGCGCCGCGAAATCGGCCACGGCATGCTCGCCGAGCGCGCACTCGTGCCGGTTCTGCCGAGCCGTGAGGAGTTCCCGTACGCGATTCGACAGGTATCCGAGGCTCTCGGCTCAAACGGCTCGACCTCGATGGGCTCCGTGTGCGCTTCGACCCTCGCGCTCCTGAATGCCGGTGTGCCCCTCAAGGCGCCCGTTGCCGGTATCGCTATGGGCCTCGTTTCCGACACCGTGAACGGCGAGACGAAGTACGCGGCTCTCACCGACATCCTCGGTGCAGAGGACGCTTTCGGCGACATGGACTTTAAGGTCGCGGGAACCTCAGAGTTCGTGACGGCTATCCAGCTCGACACGAAGCTTGACGGCATCCCCGCTTCCGTCCTCGCAGGCGCCCTGTCGCAGGCTCGCGAAGCTCGCCTGCACATTCTCTCGGTTCTCGAAGAGGCCATCGATCAGCCCGATGAGATGAGCCCGAACGCCCCGCGCGTTCTCGCCGTCACCATCCCGGTGGACAAGATCGGTGCGGTCATCGGTCCGAAGGGGCAGATGATCAACCAGATTCAGGACGACACGGGCGCGGACATCACGATCGAGGACGACGGCACCGTGTACATCGGTGCGACCGACGGCCCCTCGGCTGAGGCTGCGCGTGCGGCCGTCAACGCGATTGCGAACCCGCTCGTTCCCGAGGTCGGCGAACGGTACCTCGGCACGGTTGTGCGTGTCGTCGACTTTGGCGCGTTCATCTCCCTCACCCCGGGCAAAGACGGCCTGCTGCACGTCTCGCAGTTGCGTAAGCTCAACGGCGGTAAGCGCGTGGAGAGCGTCGACGACGTCGTGAGCGTTGGCCAGAAGCTCGAGGTTGAGATCCGCGAGATCGACTCGCGCGGCAAGATCTCGCTCGCTGTGGCGGCTGACGAAGACGACGCTGAGAAGACGGACGAGTCCGAGCAGGGCGCCGAGTAGCCTTTCGCGCTCTCGCGCAAAGCACGACGAGAGTGGGCGGCCAGGAAATCCTGGCCGCCCACTCTATTGCTGGGGAGAGCTATTTAGCTATTCGCGATAACGACGGTCTTCGCGATCTTGTCGTGCCAGCCTTGCTGGCGACCCGAACTATCGAACAGGGGCGAGAGCCAGCACGCGAGCGCAGCGAGCCCACCCACGATCGGGATAAGCCCCATCACTCCGGGCAGGGCGAAACGCAGAAGTGCGTTGAGCAGCTGCGGATTTTCTCCCGTTTCGACGCTCACGACCTTGATCTTCATGACCATTTTGCCGAGGGTGGCACCGTAGAAAGTGAGCATGAGGGTTTCGTACGCGAGACCGATGATCGCGATCAAAAGGATGACAACAAACGACACACCAAATGTGAGGATAGAGCCAGTTTCGCTTCCCGAGGCGGCCGCGGCGAAAATGATAACGCCGAGGATGGCGCCGATGATGCCGCCGGCGGCGCCGGCGATCAAACCATCGATAATGCGAGCGAGAGCGCGTTGACCGACGCTCGCGAGAGTACGGGTACCCTTACCGGGGATCTCTATGCTTCCAGTGCCCGAACCGGATGACTGCTGGCCGAAGCTCTGCTGCCCCTGGTGGGGCTGGTTCGTGTGCGGATCCTGCGGCTGGAAACTTGGGGTGGGATTCGACATTCTGCTCCTCGGGAGACGGGCAACGATCGTGCGGCCGCGAGTGACCGCGCCTATAGAGTAATGCACACCACTAGGAGAAGGACCGCTTTTCACATGTCAATTTCGCTCGACCTTTCGGCAGGCCTCGATCAGGTTTTGCACGAGCAGGAGGGCGCATTCACGCGCCGCTCAATTCTTCCCGGGGGAGTGCGGCTCCTTACCGAACGTGACCCCGGTGTTCGCTCGGCAAGCGTCGGATTCTGGCTTCCGGTGGGCTCGCGCGATGAGAGACCTGAGCACGCCGGCTCGACTCACTTTCTCGAGCACCTGCTCTTTAAAGGAACGCCCACGAGAAGCGCCCTCGACATTGCCCGCGCCTTCGATGAAGTGGGAGGCGAATCGAATGCCGTGACCGCGAAGGAGCACACGTGCTATTACGCTCGTGTACGCTCAGTCGACTTGCCCATGGCCCTTGCGACCCTTGCGGACATGGTCACGAGCGCCTCGATCACGAGCGAAGCATTCACGACCGAACGCGAGGTCATTCTCGAGGAACTCGCGATGGCGGAGGACGACCCGACCGATGTGGGCCACGAGGCTCTCATCGCCTCCGTGCTCGGCGAGGAAACGGCCCTCGGGCGGCCCGTAGGGGGAACGCCCGCGACGATCAACGCCGTCACGGTCGAGGCGGTGCGGGAGCACTACCGCGCCCATTACTTGAGTACCAACCTCGTGGTGACGGCAGTCGGAGACGTCGACCACGACGAGGTCGCGACGATGCTTCTCGACAGTCTTGCAAAAGGCGGGTGGAGCCTCAGCGACGGGCAAGCGCCGCGCCCTCGCCGTGCCCAGCAGGGCTTTGCGTACCCGAGCGGCGAGGATGGCACAGATGGACTCGAGGCGCTGCGGCACGGAGCCGTCACGAAGCGTCTTATGCGCGAGACCGAACAGACCCACCTTTTCCTTGGCGGACCGGCGATCCCCGCGTGGGACGAACGGCGGCATTCTCTAAGTGTCGCGATGGCGATCCTCGGTGGTGGGATGAGTTCGAGGCTCTTCCAGGAGGTGCGTGAGAAGCGCGGCCTTGCTTATTCGGTGTACGGGTTTACAGCGGCGTATCGCGATGCCGGTCTTGCGGGGCTGTACGCCGCGTGCCGTCCCATGAATGCGGAAAAGGTCGCGCAGCTTTTGCTCGAGGAGACGCAGAGGCTCGCGACAGACGGGATCGAGCGAGAAGAGCTTGCGCGGACGCTCGGGCACATCTCGGGGTCGATGGCGCTCAGCCTCGAGGACACGCAGTCGCGCATGGCGCGGCTCGCAACGGCTGAGCTCGTTCTCGGTTCGTATCGAACGGTTGATGAAGCTCTCGAAGCCTTCCACGGCGTGACGCGCGAGAGCGTGCGCGAGATCGCCTCCGAGGTTGCTTCGGCGCTGAGAGTGCGCGTCGACGTCGGCCGTACCGGCGCCGCCTGACATACTTGATTCCGAATACACACACGAGGGGATGGTTATGAGCATTCGCGTTGGAGTCATTGGTTCAGCCGGGCGTATGGGAAGCGAGGTTGTCCGCGCTCTCGAGGCGGCCTCCGATCTCGACTTCGTGCGGGGAATCACGGCCGAGGACTCCCTCGAGCAGCTTCTCGACGACGATGGCGCGCCGCTCGTGGACGTGGCCGTCGACTTCACCCTTCCGAGCGTGACGAAAGCGAACGTGCTGTGGCTTATCGAGCACGGTATCCACGCGGTCGTGGGGGCGACCGGTTGGGATGATGCGGCGCTCGCCGACGTTCGCGCAGCCCTCGACGACACCCCCGAGACCGGGGTTCTCATTGCCCCGAACTTCGCGATCGGGGCGGTGCTCGCGATGAGCTTCGCGCGCACCGCCGCGCGGTTTTATGAGAGCGCAGAGGTGGTCGAACTTCACCATCCCGAAAAACTCGATGCGCCGTCCGGAACCGCGCTGCATACGGCCCGCGCGATCGCTGACGGCCGCGCACAGGCGAGCCTCGGGCCCGTCCCGGATGCGACCGAGCGCGACCCCCACGGCGCGCGAGGAGCCGACATCGACGGCGTTCACGTGCACGCCGTGCGTCTGCGCGGACTCGTGGCGCACGAGGAAATTCTCTTCGGCAACCCGGGAGAACAGCTCACTATCCGTCACGACTCATTCGATCGCGTGAGCTTCATGCCCGGGGTTCTCCACGGCGTGCGCGAGGTGGCCTCTCATCCCGGTCTCACGGTGGGGCTAGAGAACTACCTCTCGCTGTAAGCTAAGTGGCGTCGGAACTGATCGCCCACCTCTCGCACGCACCCGAGGAGGCTCTATGCCCGAGAACCCGCCCTCGCACGCCCTCGCGCGTGCCTTTGCGGCACTCGCGCCCGAACGGCCTCTTGCACTGTGGGGTTCGAGTTCGATGGAAGGCGGTCTCGGTGCCGAGCACACGCCTCGACCGGTATACGTCCACGAGGAAGTTGCGAATGCAATGAACCCCGTCCCGGTCACGAACCTCGCGTACGGGGCACAGTTTTCGGGGCACACGACGATTCTTCGTGGACTCGACACGCCCATGGTGCATATCCCCGAGGGGTACACGGGTGGGCGAGTGAATGTGCGCGTGGACACGGATGTTCCCGGCATGTGGTCGTTCACGTGTCACGGGGAGCTGTCGAGCGGGGCGAGCGGCACGCTTACGGGAACGCCGGAAAACCAATGGTTCTTTGAGTCCGACGGCGGCCCTGCGACATCGGGTGTCTTCACATCGTCGTGGAAAGCCACCACCGAGAATTGGCGGCACGTGATCTGGACGGGGAAGAACAACATCGTGCAGCGTGAGCAGGTGCTGAGCGACGTCGAGAGGCTCGTCGCATCCGCGCGTGATCCGAAGACGGATGCCATCGTTCTCGGGCAGTGGGTCACGAAAAACGATCTCGATGCTCTCGAGAAAATTAGGGCCATTCACGCGGTCAACGCCGCCCAACGCGAGGTTTACGGGCACCGCTTCGTGGATGTGCAAGCCCTCCTGACGAGCGAGGAGGCGCTGCGCGCCGAACCAATCGCGTCGCTTGATTTGCACTCGCGAGCAGAAACACGTTCCGAACTCGAGAAGGGGATCGTACCGACCCCGCTCAGGGGTAGCGACGGTATCCATTTGAGCGGTTGGGGCAATCTCCTCGTCTCGTGGGTTCTCATCGAGAAAATGAAGGAGCTCGCGTGGATGGCATGAGGGCGGTGAATTCGGAAGCGGCAGGCCTCGTGACGACGCGGCGGGCGTTGCTGGCCTCGCTCTTGGGGATAGCCGGGATCGCCGCGCTCAAGCTACGGCCCGCGACCGCGACGAAGCCGGGCATGCAGGTCGTTGCTGATCCCGCGGAGCGCTACGCCGACGCGATCGAGTGGCTCGTGAAACACGATCTGTTCGATCCAGCCCGCGAGGGAACGTTTCTTCCGAGCGCCGATGTGACGCGTGAGGACGCCGCGATCATGCTGTACCGTCTCGCTGGTGCCCCCGAGCGTGACGGTCTCGACCTCGAACCGTATCGCGACATTGAGAAGACGGCTCGCAGCTATCGCGAAATCATGTGGATGCGCGGCCAAGCGGTATTCTTCGGCGAGTACGACGCGACCTTTCAGCCGACGCAGCCCGTGACGCGAGCGGAGGGGTGTTCGTTCCTCGCGCGGCTGCTTCGCGGCGTACTTGCGGCGCACCTCGCGGCGGGAGGCTCCGCTGTTGCGCCCGAGATCGCGAGCTTTCGCGACGTCTCCAAGGAGCACCCGCGCTTTGCGGATATCGAGTGGGCCCGTGCAGTGGGACTGCTCGGGCGCGACCTCACGGTCGATGAAGCCGAGAGCTCGGGCGAGCGACAGGCCGACGCTTCCACCCCTCTCGTGGATGCCGAACTTCGGCCAGACGCTACTCTCGTGAGGGGCGAGTTCGCGCGGTTGCTTCAACGCGCGAACGCCCTATTCGACGACGCCCACTAGACGGGCGCCCCACCCTCGACTAAGGAGTGACACGTGGCAGACATGGCGGCGACGCTCGACGGGTGCGCGAAGGGAACAGCTCTCGCGCGTGCGAAGGCGATCCTTCTCGATTCCGATGGGACCCTCGTCGACTCAACTCGAAGTGTCGAGGCGAGCTGGGACACCCTCCTCGGTGACGAGGGTGCGGGGCGGTTTGAAAAGCACTATCACGGGCAACCGGCCAGGCGAGTATTGCGCCTCGCGATGCCCGACATCAGCGAGGAGAGGCTCGAGGAGCTTTTCACCAAAGTCGAAGGATACGAAATTGCGAGCGCGGGCGATGTCGAGGCGTTCGACGGGACCGCGCGTTTCCTCGGCGAACTCGAAGAGGCAAAGGCTGCGCTTTCGCGCGAATGCTGGGCGATAGCGACGAGCTGCACGCTTCCACTCTTCGAGGCGCGCTACCGGCCCCTTGGGCTCCCGTACCCCACGACCCTCGTGACCGCCGATCAGGTCACGCATGGCAAGCCGGATCCCGAGCCCTACCTCCTCGCGGCACAGAGACTCGGGGTCGATGCGGCGGAGTGCATCGTCGTCGAAGATGCGCCGGGCGGCCTCGCCTCAGCTCGTGCTGCGGGGGCGTTCGTCGTGAGTGTTCTCAACAGTGCGAGTGCGGAGACCGTCGGCCCCCTTGCCGATCTCGTGATTCCTTCGCTCGCGGATGTCTCGATCGAGGCCTGCGAAGGGGAGCTCGTGCTTCGTGCGCGGTGAGCGCCACGCGGCGATTTTCGGTTTTTGAACTGCTTGGTCAACTAGGGTGATACATATGAGCGAAATAGTGTTCCGATCTGACGTCACGGTCGACCTTGTGAGGTCACAGGCTTCCGATTCCGATGTCATCTTTGCCGCGCGGGTCTCGACCCAGGGGGAAAAGTCCAAGAGCGTCGTGGGCACTGATGCCTCCGATCGCGACAAGGGCCTCATCAACTACCTCATGCGCGACCGCCACGGCTCGCCGTTCGAGCACAACAGCTTCACGTTTTACGTCGAAGCGCCGATCTTCGTGTTCCGCGAGTTCATGCGCCACCGGATCGCGTCCTATAACGAAGAATCGGGCCGCTACCGCCAAATGCGCCCGATTTTCTACGTGCCCGGTCCCGAGCGCAAGCTCGTCCAGAAGGGCAAACCCGGCGCCTATGACTTTTACGAGGGCAGCCCCGAGCAGCACGAGATCGTGACGAAGGCGTACAAGGCGCAGTGCGAGAGCGCGTATGCCGCTTATCTCGAGATGCTCGAGGCCGGCGTTGCACGCGAGGTCGCGCGCGGTGTTCTGCCCCTCACGCTGTTCAGTTCGATGTACGTGACCGTCAATGCCCGCAGCATGATGAACTTCCTGTCGCTGCGCACCAAGCGTGAAGGCTCGCACTTCCCGTCGTTCCCGCAGCGCGAGATCGAGATGGTCGCCGAAAAGATCGAAGAGTTCTTCACCGAGGCGATGCCCCTCACCTACGAGGCGTTCAACGCGGGCGGCCGGGTGGCGCCGTGAGTCAAGAAGCACCGGTATTTGGACGTCTCGGCGTCGCTATCGTCACGCCCTTCACTGAGGATCTCGAGAAGGTCGATCACGAGGCTCTCGCCGGCCTCGCGCGCCATCTCGTCGACGAAGGCCACGATCTCATCGTCGCGAACGGCACCACGGGCGAATCGCCCACCACGAGCGATGAGGAAAAGCTCGCGATTCTCGCGACCGTGCGCGAGGCAGTTGGCGCGGATGTCACCCTCCTCGCGGGGGCGGGCACGAACGATACGCGTCACTCTGTCGAGCTTGCACGCGCGATCGAAGAGGGCGGCAATGCCGACGGCCTCCTTCTCGCCACCCCGTACTACTCCAAGCCCACGCAGCGCGGCCTGATCGCGCACACGCTCGAGATCGTCAACGCCGTCGACCTGCCGGCGATGCTCTACGACATTCCCGGTCGCTCAGGCATCCCTATCGAATACGAGAGCGCCGTCGAACTGTCCCAGCACCCGAACATCGTTGCCCTCAAGGAAGCCAAGGGGGACATGCACGAGGCCTCGAAGCTCATCCGTGACACGGGCCTCGATATCTACTCCGGTGAAGACGCGCTCAACCTGCCGTGGCTCGCGATCGGCGCCGTTGGTACGGTTTCGGTCACGAGTCACCTTACGGGGCGGCTCGACCGTCTTATGTTTGACGCCCTCGAACAGCGCGACCTCGCGCTCGCGCAAAGGCTCCACGCATCGCGCATCGACTTTGTTGACGCGATCATGAACCAGGGCCCAGGAACGATGGCGATCAAAGAAGCCCTTACACACCTCGGCGTGCTTCCGCACGCTGGCTGCCGCGCCCCGCTCGGAACGGTCGAGCCGGAGGTCGCGGCGCGCATCCACGCCGCCGTAGACGCCTACCAGAGCGTCCTCGCGCAGCACACCAGCTGAAGAATTTAGGACACTGTGACTACACCCTTTTCCACGACACTCGGGACCCCGCCACAACTGAAGAACAAGACACTACGGGTGACCCCGCTCGGCGGTCTCGGCGAGGTCGGCCGAAACATGACCGTCTTCGAGTATGAGGGCCGGCTTCTCATCGTCGATTGCGGCGTTCTCTTCCCCGAAGAGGCCCAGCCGGGCGTCGACCTAATCCTCCCGGACTTCCGCTCGATCGAGGATCGCCTTGATGACGTTGCCGCGATCGTGCTCACGCACGGCCACGAAGACCACATCGGTGCAGTTCCCTACCTTCTGCGCCTCAAGCCGGACATCCCGCTCGTCGGTAGCCAGCTGACCCTCGCCTTTGTCGAGGCGAAGCTCCGTGAGCATCGGCTCAAGCCGTACACGCTCGCCGTGAAGGAAGGGGATGTCGAGAAGTTTGGCGCGTTCGAGTGCGAATTCATCGCCGTGAATCACTCGATTCCCGATGCGCTCGCGGTCGCGATCCGTACCGAGGCTGGCACGGTTCTCCACACGGGCGACTTCAAAATGGACCAGCTCCCGCTCGATGGTCGCCTGACGGACCTTCGTGCCTTCGCGCGCCTTGGTGAAGAGGGCGTGGATCTCTTCCTCGTCGACTCGACAAACGCCGAGGTTCCCGGCTTCACCGTCAAGGAGCGCGAGATCGGTCCCGTGCTCGATAATCTTTTTGCGCGCGCGCAGCAGAAGATCGTTGTCGCGAGCTTTTCGAGCCACGTCCACCGCGTTCAGCAGGTGCTCGACTCGGCGCACGCGCACGGACGCAAGGTGGCGTTCGTGGGGCGCTCGATGGTGCGTAACATGACCATCGCTGCCGACATGGGCTACCTCAATGTTCCCCCGAACACGCTCGTGGACCTCAAGAAGGCCGACGACATTCCGGATCACAAGATCGTGTACATGTGCACGGGCAGCCAGGGCGAGCCGATGGCCGCGCTCGGGCGTATCGCGAACCGCAACCACCGCGTCGAAGTCGGCGAGGGGGACATCGTGATTCTTGCGTCCTCGCTCATCCCGGGCAATGAGAACGACGTGTTTCGCGTGATGAATGGCCTCATGGAACTCGGGGCCGAGGTCGTGCACCAGGCGAACGCGCGCGTGCACGTCTCGGGGCACGCGAGCGAGGGCGAGTTGCTGTACTGCTACAACATTCTGCGCCCGAAGAACGTGATGCCCGTGCACGGCGAGGTGCGCCACCTCATCGCGAACGGGAAGATCGCGCAGTCCTCAGGTATCCCTCGCGAGAACATCGTGCTCGCGAAGGACGGCACGGTCGTCGACCTCAAAGACGGCGTCGCACGCGTCGCCGGCGAGGTCGAAGTTGGCTACGTGTATGTGGACGGTTCGAGTGTGGGCGAGGTAAGCGAGGCCGATCTCAAGGACCGCCGTATCCTCGCGGAAGAGGGCTTCATTTCCCTGTTCGCCGTGGTCAATAGTGAAACCGGCGAGCTCATTGCCGGGCCAGAGATCCACTCGCGAGGCATCGCCGAGGATGACGAGGTGTTTGAGCGCATCAAGCCCGACGTCATCAAGGCGCTGCACAAGGCGATCGAGGACGAGAAGGGGCACGACACGTATCAGCTTCAGCAGGCGATGCGCCGCGTGGTGGGGCGTTTCCTCTCTCAGCGCCTTCGCCGCCGCCCGATGATCATCCCGGTTGTCGTCGAGGCTTAGCGACGCGGATTTTTGCAGATGCCGCTGCGAGGTCAGCCCCCTGTGTGATTCACACGCCGGGGCTGACCTCGTGACGTTCGTACCCTTAGGCGGGTAGATTGTGGAGTATGGCGACACGTACGACTTCCCCCGCACGTGCGTCGAAAGGAACCTCCCGAGGCTCGTCCTCGGGCTCGTCGCGCACGAAAGGTGCGCCCACGGATCCCTCGACGCTTCCCCTCCCGGTGCGCGCTTTGCGCGTCGGGTACCTCGGCGTTGCCCGCGCGGTTGGCGGCTTCGTTCGCGGCATCGGCATTCAGCGCTGGGAGGTCGCCTACGAAGAGCGGCGCGATGGCTTCGCTCTTTTCTTGAGCATTCTCGCGCTCATTCTCATCGTTCCCGAATGGTTCCAGGTGCGCGAATGGGGCTTTGGCGCGATTCATACGGTCGCTGCGAGCTCGTTCGGCGTGATCGCCGTGCTGCTTCCCCTCCTTCTAGGGCTGTGGTCGCTTCGGATGTTCCGCAGGCCCGATCTCGTTCACGCGAACGGACGCCTTTTCGCGGGACTACTCATGCTTGTGTGTGCGCTCTGTACGGTCGCATCCGTGAGCGCGCGTATTCCCACGCCGTCCAATGGTGTTGACGCCCTCGCGCGCGGTGGCGGCGTGTGCGGCTATCTCGTCGCGGCGCCCCTCGCGAATGTCCTGCCTGACTGGGTGATCGTCACTCTCGGAGTCGTCCTCGCCCTGTTCTCCGTTCTCGTGCTCACTGCTACGCCGCTCGGCCAAGTAGGGTCGCGTCTCGCGGGGGTCTACGGGGCTCTCGTGGGCAGGGGAGAGCGTGAAGAAGCGGAGCGCGAGGCCTTCGGCTTGGGCCGACGCCAGCAGGCTCTCCACGCTGCCGAGGGCAACGCCGAGGGCAGCCCAACGAAGACTCGGCGCATGAGCGATCTGTTCCGCCGCAAAAATCGCCGGTCGTCAAGCGACACCGAGAACCTCGAGGCCGGCGTCGATCACGAAGCCTTCGGCTACGAAGGCGATGGCGCGTATCGCCAGGGCGCCGAGAGTGAGCAGGCCGAGACGACGACGCTTCCGCGCTCGCAGAAGAAACCGCTCGTGAAAAAGGCAGATGCCGCCAGTGCACTCGCATCCGGCGCGAAAAGCTCTGACCCCTACGATTACCTCGAAGCGGAAAACAGCAGGAAGAAGGAGTTTCCGACGGCTGCCAGCCAAACGTCGGACCTGGAAAACGCCCCCACCGTGCCGGTGCCGAGCGTGAGCGCTGCGGAGCAGACCCGCGAGCTGACCCCGCCCAAGGGCGAAGGTGTCAAGGGGCCGCACGTGCAGCCCGAACTCCAGGTTGAGACCGCCTACCCGCTCCCGAGCCCCGACATGCTCGTGGCCGGCCCGCCCGCGAAAGCTCGCTCCGAAGCGAACGATCGCGTTGTCGCGGCACTCGGCGAAGTGTTCGAGCAGTTTGGCGTGAACGCCGAGGTCGTGGGCTTTTCCCGCGGCCCGACCGTGACGCGCTACGAGGTTGAGCTCGGCCCCGGCACGAAGGTCGAGAAGGTCACGGCGCTGTCCAACAACATCGCGTACGCGGTCGCGAGCGCCGATGTGCGCATCATTTCGCCGATCCCCGGCAAGAAGGCGATCGGTATCGAGATTCCGAACGCGGACCGCGAAACTGTTGCGCTCGGGGATGTCCTTCGTAGTGGTGTCGCGACCGCCAACGAACACCCCATGGTGATGGGGCTCGGGAAGGATGTCGAAGGCGGATTCGTGATTGCGAATCTCGCGAAGATGCCCCACTTGCTTGTTGCGGGCGCGACCGGCGCCGGTAAGTCGAGCTTTGTGAACTCGATGATCACCTCAATCCTCATGCGTGCAACGCCGGAGGAAGTGCGCATGGTGCTCGTTGATCCAAAGCGCGTTGAGCTGACGATCTACGAGGGGATCCCGCATCTCATTACCCCCATCATCACGAACCCCAAGAAGGCTGCGGAGGCGCTCGAGTGGGTTGTGAAGGAGATGGACCACCGCTACGACGATCTCGCCGAGTACGGCTTCAAGCACATCGACGACTTCAATAAGGCCGTGCGCGCGGGCCAGGTGAGCCCCCCGCCGGGAAGTGAGCGAGTGCTCGCGCCCTACCCGTACCTCCTCGTGGTCGTTGACGAGCTTGCCGACCTCATGATGGTCGCCCCGCGAGACGTCGAGGCATCGATCCAGCGCATCACCCAGCTTGCGCGCGCTGCCGGCATTCATCTCGTGCTCGCAACCCAGCGACCCTCCGTCGACGTCGTCACGGGCATCATCAAAGCGAATGTTCCCTCCCGCCTCGCGTTCGCGACGAGCTCCCTCCAGGATTCGCGCGTCATCCTCGATACTCCCGGCGCGGAGAAGCTCATCGGCCAGGGCGACGCGCTTTTTCACCCCATGGGCAAGGCGAAGGCTATGCGTGTGCAGGGCTCGTGGGTCAACGAGTCCGAGATTCACGCAGTCGTCGACTACGTGAAGGGGCAGGCGAAGCCGCAGTACCGCGAGGACGTGCAGCAGGTCGCCAAGAAGAAACAGATCGACGATGACATCGGCGGCGATCTCGACGTGCTGCTTCAGGCGGCCGAACTCGTCGTCACCACGCAGTTCGGCTCCACCTCGATGCTTCAGCGCAAGCTCCGCGTGGGCTTCGCCAAGGCGGGGCGCCTCATGGACCTTCTCGAGTCACGCGAGATCGTCGGGCCGAGCGAGGGCTCGAAAGCTCGCGATGTGCTCGTGCGTCCCGAGGATCTCCCGCGCGCGATCGCGCGTATCAAGGGAGAGGACACGGACCTGTATGAGGACTCGCAGGACGCTTCCCACGCAGGTTCCGGTTCCGGGGCGGGGGAGTCTGACGCCTCCTCGGCCCAAGATCGCTACTCGGATGATCCGTTGGACCACTCCTCGCGTGAGGTGAGTCCCGAGTATTACGACAACGACGATGCCGACGGCGAAGACGCCTGGCAGCTCACGGGCCGCTAACGCGCGAAAGACGCCGCTAAAGAGAAGGGAAACACCCATGAGCGCTTCCGATACCCCGCGCGTTCCGCTGTGGAATATCGCGAACGTCCTCACCATGACGCGCATGGTCATGGTGCCTATCTTCGTGGTCGTAGCCGCGCTCTACCACGAGGACATCGCCATGAGGTGGGTCATTGCCGGGATCTTCGTGCTCGCAATGGTCACGGACTTCGTCGACGGCTACCTCGCGCGCTCTCGGAACCTCATTACCGATTTTGGCAAGATCATGGACCCGATTGCCGACAAGGCGATGACGGGCGCCGCGCTCATCATGCTTTCGGTGTGGCAGTACGTGCCGTGGTGGATCACAGTGCTCATCCTCGTGCGCGAGATCGGTATTACGGTCATGCGCTTCACGATCTTGAAGTATGGCGCGCTTCCCGCAAACTTCAGCGGCAAGGCGAAGACGATGATGCAGTCGATCGGGATCACCTTCTGCCTCATGCCCTTTGAGCTGATGTGGCCTCCCGCGTGGTGGATCGGCATCACGCTTATCGCCATCGCCCTTGTGCTCACGCTCTGGTCGGGGCTTCGCAATGTCAACGACGGGCTGCGCCTGCGCCGCGAGGCACTCGCGCAGAAAGCGGCTTAACGAGAATGGACGCGCCGCGTGAGCAGCTGGCGTCGGCCCGCGCCCTCCTTGCTATGTGCGAAGAGAGGGGTATGAGCCTCGCGACGGCTGAGTCGCTCACGGGCGGGATGCTCGTCGCGCGCCTCGTGGATGTTCCGGGCGCTAGCAGAGTCGTCCAGGGGGGTGCGTGCACGTACAGTTTCGAAGCGAAGGCGTCTGTTCTGGGGCTAGACCTTGCGGACCTGCAGGCGAAGGGAGCCGTGCGCGCCGAGGTCGCGAGCAGCATGGCTCGGGCCGCGCGCCGCGTGTACGGGGCAGATGTTGCCCTTGCGACGACCGGAGTGGCCGGGCCCGGGAATGACGATTACGGCAACCCGGAGGGGCTCGCCTACATCGCCGTGAGTACGCCAAGTCGCGAATTCGTGCGTGAAGTACGCCTCACGGGCTCGCGACCGGCGATCCGTGCGGGTGTTGTGGACGATGCGATCACCCTCGGCATTGAGGCTCTGACCAGCGCAAATGTGTAACAGGCGCGTTGGGCCGGTGTGGGAAACCTGAAAAGCGAGCGCGTGTGAGGCCGTAGGATGGCGGAACAACGAGGAACCCTCGTGCGTTGAACAGGCGTGAATACGTACAAGAATGCGGGAGCTGGTGCTCCCAGGCAACGAAAATGGGTGACGGCCACGGGGTCGCGCCCGGCGTCCGTGCTGGGCCGCGAGTCGGCAGTACCGCGGCGCGGAACACTGACAAGGAAGGGAGAATCTCGCATGGTGCTCTTCCGCCAGGAACTCGGCGGCGTTTTGCGTGAGGCGCGTCGCCGCCAGGGCAAGACTCTGCGTCAGGTATCGGCCGATGCGCGAGTCTCGCTCGGCTACTTGAGCGAAATCGAGCGCGGCCAAAAGGAGGCCTCGAGTGAACTGCTCGCCTCCGTGACCGAAGCTCTCGGTTACCCCATGTCGGTGATTCTCCGCGAAGTTGCAGATCGCGTGGCACTCGAAGAGGGCATCGTTATTCCCGACACCGTTCCCGCCGAACTTGAGCGGGGCGTCCAGGGCGCCGAATACGCGCTGGCGCGGTAGTCAACGTGAGGCGAAGCGAGTTTCGTGAGCTCGCCGCCTATGTCTTTGGTGCCGAACTCGCGCATACGTACTGTCGTGAATTCGCGCTTGTGACGTGCGGGAACCTAACCCCGAACCAGGCGATTGAGGCGGGCTACCCCGTTAAAGAAGTGTGGCACGCGCTGTGTGATGACATGGATGTGCCTGTGCACATGCGCTGGGAGGTCCCGCCCGAGGCGCGTCCGCGCGCGTGAGCGTGTGGCGGCGAAAGGCGTGACAAGAATCGAACACGCGTGCGCATTAACGTGCAAATCGAACAGGTGTTCGTTTACGATGGTGTTGTTCGGCCTCCACGGTGCGTGTGCATCCACACCTGTGCCGGGGTCGGGTTTAAATGTCTCACCCCCGTTTACCGTTGGAAGGGTCAAGCGAGAGTCCACCTCGTAACGGGGTGACAAACGAAAGGAACCGCCATGGCAGCTGCCGCCAAGGATCGCGATAAGTCGCTCGAAAACGCGCTCGCACAGATTGACCGTCAGTTCGGCAAAGGCTCGATTATGCGCCTTGGCGACGACACACGCCCGCCCGTCGAAGTCGTTCCCACGGGGTCGGTCGCACTTGACGTCGCGCTCGGTATCGGTGGTCTTCCCCGCGGTCGCGTTGTCGAGATCTACGGCCCGGAGTCCAGCGGTAAAACCACGGTTGCGCTCCACGCGATTGCAAACGCGCAGCGGGCGGGTGGTATTGCTGCCTTCATCGATGCGGAGCACGCCCTCGATCCGGAATATGCGAAGAAGCTCGGCGTCGATATCGATGCACTTCTCGTGTCGCAGCCCGACACCGGCGAGCAGGCTCTCGAAATCGCCGACATGCTCGTGCGCTCGGGCGCGATCGACGTCCTCGTCGTCGATTCCGTCGCGGCACTCACGCCAAAGGCTGAAATCGAAGGCGAGATGGGGGACTCTCACGTGGGCCTCCAGGCGCGCCTCATGTCACAAGCGCTTCGCAAGCTTACCGGTGCGCTCTATTCGAGTGGCACCACCGCTATCTTCATTAACCAGCTTCGCGAAAAGATCGGCGTGTTCTTCGGCAGCCCCGAAACCACCACGGGTGGTAAAGCACTCAAGTTCTATGCTTCGGTGCGCATGGACATTCGTCGAATCGAGACCCTCAAGCAGGGTACCGACGCGGTTGGCAACCGCACTCGCGTCAAGATCGTGAAGAACAAGATGGCTCCGCCCTTCAAGCAGGCCGAATTCGACATCCTTTACGGCGAAGGCATTTCTCGCGAAGGTGGCCTCATCGATCTCGGCGTCGAAAACGGCATCGTGCGCAAGTCCGGTGCGTGGTACACGTACGATGGCGATCAGCTCGGCCAGGGCAAGGAAAATGCGCGCCAGTTCCTCAAGGACAATCCGGATCTCGCCGCAGATATCGAACAGAAGATCCTTATGAAGCTCGGCATTGGCCAGTATGCAGATGAGTCCGCTAAGAAGGCCGCTGCCGATGCTCCTGTGGGGGACGGCGAATTCGTAGACGATGACGTCCCTGCGCAAATCTGAGCCTCGCCCCCACGTTCGGGCTGGGCAAGAGGATTGGCGCGCGGGCGTCGTTGAAGAGCTTGCCGAGCACATCGCCGCCATCGAAGCGGGGGAAGCCGCACCTGGGGAGGGCAGCAACCCGTGTCGAGGTGGAGTATTCCGCGATCACGAAACGGAAAAGGTCGTCGTCAAGGAATGCCGGTATGTGCTCGGCCTACTCGGCCACCGTCAGCGCAGCGAGGCGGAGATTCGGGCAAAGCTCGCGCAGCGCGTGCATGAAGTTGATGTTCTCGAAGAGATCATGCGGCGTCTCGATACCGCTGGACTCATCGATGACGAAGGCTTTGCACGCGCCTGGGTAGAGCAGCGACGCGAGAGCAAACTCCTTGGCACAGCCGCTTTGCGTCGAGAACTCGAAAATAAAGGCGTCGGTGCGCCCGATATCGACACCGTTCTCGCGGAGACCGCTCCGTACGACAGCGAAAAGGAGCGCTGCCAGATCCTCGCGAGAGAACGGCTTGCGAAGGAGCTTCGTAAAAGCGGAGGGGCTGAAAACCTTGATCGAGGGGCGGCCCTTCGGCGCATTGGCGGCGCACTCGCGCGCCGAGGCTACTCGGAAAACCTCACGCTCTTCGTGCTCAATCGCGAGCTTGATGCGGCGGGAGTCACCTGGTCCTGACCGTGCCCGAACCCACGGGGCTACGTATCCTTGAAACACCATGAGCGAAACAGCGATCCTGAACGACAATGACGCGCCGGCACGCGGCACCTACCAAGTGCGCACGTTCGGCTGCCAAATGAACGTCCACGACTCTGAGCGCCTCACGGGCCTCTTAGAGCAGGCAGGCTATACGCCGGCCGCCGACGGCGCCGACCCGTTGAACGGCGACGTCGATGTCATCGTCTTCAACACGTGCGCCGTGCGCGAAAACGCCGACAACCGGCTCTACGGTAACCTCGGCCAGCTCCGCCCTGCGAAAGATGCCAACCCCAATTTGCAGATTGCCGTCGGCGGGTGCCTGGCCCAAAAGGATCGCGCCACCATTACTGAGCGTGCACCCTGGGTCGACGTCGTGTTCGGTACTCACAACATCGGTTCCCTCCCCGTTCTTCTTGACCGCGCTCGCGTTCAACAAGAGGCCCAGGTGGAAATCCTTGAGTCGCTCGAGGTGTTCCCCTCGACTCTCCCCACAAAGCGCGAAAGCGCGTACGCGGGTTGGGTATCGATTTCAGTCGGCTGCAACAACACGTGCACGTTCTGCATCGTTCCTTCCCTCCGAGGGAAGGAGAAGGACCGTCGCCCCGGCGAGATTCTCGCCGAGGTTCAGGAACTCGTGAACCAGGGAGCTCTTGAAGTGACTCTCCTTGGTCAAAACGTGAACTCCTACGGAGTGGAGTTCGGCGACCGGGGCGCGTTTGCCAAGCTCTTGCGCGCGTGTGGCGAAATCGAGGGGCTCGAGCGCGTGCGATTCACGTCGCCGCACCCCGCGATGTTTACCGATGACGTCATTGACGCGATGGCGGAAACACCCAACGTGATGCCGCAACTGCATATGCCGCTCCAATCGGGCAGCGACGCTGTTCTCAAGGCGATGCGCCGCTCGTACCGCTCCAAGAAATTCCTCGGGATCCTCGAAAAGGTGCGCGAGAAAATCCCGCACGCAGCAATCACGACCGACATCATCGTCGGCTTTCCCGGTGAAACGGAAGAGGACTTCCAAAAGACTCTCGATGTCGTCGAGGCTTCGCGTTTCTCGAGCGCCTTCATGTTCCAGTACTCGCCGCGCCCGGGCACTCCGGCCGCCGAAATGGACGATCAGATCCCGAAGGCAGTCGTCCAGGAGCGATTCGAGAGGCTCGTCGCGCTTCAGGATCGCATTGCGGCCGAAGAAAATGCGAAGAAGGTCGGAGCAGAGGTCAACGTCCTCATCGCCGAAGGCGAGGGTGATCGAGACTCCGAAACGCACCGCATCTCTGGCCGCGCCGAGGACGGCCGGCTCGTGCACGTTGCTCTGCCCGAAGGGTATGCGGAGGCGGACCGCCCTCGCCCCGGTGATGTCGTCCGTGCTCGCGTGACCAAAGCCGCCCCGTTCTACCTGATCGCCGACTCGGGTGCCGAAGGCGGCGAATTCGAGGTGCGTCGCACCCGCTCGGGCGACGCGTGGGAACGCCGCCGCGCGAACGGCGATGAAGACGCGGCCTCGTGCGGCACGCCCGGCCCCGGTGGGCCCGTGAGCCTCGGTCTTCCGAGCCTCAGGCGCCCGGAGCGCTAGGCGGAATCGGGCGGTGAGGGCACGCGCTCAGGCGGTGACGTCGTCCTGGTCGCTCACCTGTGTCGAGAGGCTCGCGAAGAACGCTACCGTCGTTGATAGCGCGCACGTGATGGCGCGGTCAATCGCGTCGTCGCTAACCCCGTAGAAATAATCGAAGACCAGCTCGCCGTACACGCCGAGCACCGAGTCATTCTCGCGGCGCACGTACGCTTTCGGCCACATGCGTTCCATGTTCCAGTGGTTGCATAGGCGCGTCGCTTCGAGTTTCTGCTGCACGGCGAGTAGCTCGTCCCAGCGTCCCCGGATGACGAGGATGTGCGAGTGCTCGCCGGCGACTGCGAACGTGAAAGGATAGTGGTCAAAGCGCGCACGCAACACGGTGGGGGTGTCATCATCCTCGACGAAGGCATAGCCGAGCCGCCCGAGGGACTCCTTGAGACGTTCGATGCTGAGTTCTTCGCCTGCGAGTGCGGCTTCGTGTGAGTGGCCGTTGGGCATCGGCTGCCTTTCTGTGGTGTCCGGGCCGGTGGCTGCGTGAAGTCCACGCTAGCGGCTTTCGGCTCGGTGCGCGAACGAGCAGTGGTGAGATCGAAGGGAGTTCACGTGGCACATGCGGTGAACGGTGGTGGGGGCCACGACAGTGGCGCTGGACAGGTGCCGCCGCTTGTCGTGATTGCGGGCGCGACTGCAACGGGCAAGAGCGCCCTCGCGATCGAGACTGCCCGCCGTTTCGGAGGCGAAGTGATCAACGCTGACGCTCTCCAGTTTTACCGCGGAATGGATGTGGGGACCGCCAAGGTGACCCCGAGCGAGCGCCGCGGTGTTCCCCATCATCTCCTCGATATTCTCGACGTCACCGAAGAGGCGAGCGTCGCAACGTTCCAGGCGGATGCACGCCGGATTGCGAGCGAGATCCGCGAAAGGGGCAAGATTCCGGTTGTCGTTGGGGGCTCGGGACTCTACGTGCGAGCCTTCACCGACGTGATGGCTTTTCCACCGTCGGACCCCGCTGTGCGCGAGGAGATCGAGTCTCACGTGCTAGCGATCGGCACCGGAGCCGCCCACGCCCAGCTCGCCGCAGCAGACCCCGATGCAGCCGCGAAAATTGCGCCGCGGGACGAGCGTCGAATCGTGCGAGCGCTCGAGGTGCACCGCCTCACCGGAAAGCCGTTCTCCGCGTTCCTGCCGACCTACACGTTCCACGATCCGGCGATCGCGTACGTCGCCGTGAAGCTCGACCGGGACACGCTCCACGAGCGCGTCGAGAAGCGCGTGCATCGCATGGTTGAAACCGGGTTTCGCGACGAGGTCGAGGGACTGCTCGATGCGGGCCTTGAGCGCGGGGTGACGGCGCGCCAGGCGATCGGCTACGCCCAAATGATCAAGCACGTGCGGGGCCACTGGAGTCTCGAGCAAGCGATCGAGTCGACGATCACCAATACCCGCCGTCTCGTGCGCAAGCAGGACACGTGGTTCAGGCGGGATACGCGGCTCACGTGGGTGCCGGGGGAGGATTCCGACGAAGCGCTCGCCGTGATTGAGCGCGAGATTGCGCACGCCGCTAGGTGCCCGTCAAACGCTGAGGTGTGAGGTCCCGCGCGCGCGTGCCTATGATCGAGCCATGGCCACTGCATCTTCATGCCCCAACGCGCGCAAGGCTCTAAGCTACGCGAGCGCCACCAAAAACGATTTTGTGATGATCGACGATCCTGCGGGTCGAGGCGAGCTCAACAGCGCACGCGTGCGTGAGCTCGCGGGCCCCACGGGAGTGGACGGGGTGATCCGCGCGATTCGTACGCGATGCCTCGGTGATCCGGCAAGCCAGGGGTTCGACACGGTCCCCGAGTGGTTTATGGACTATCGCAATGCTGATGGCACGATTGCGCAAATGTGCGGCAACGGCGTTCGGGCCTACGCAGCGTTTCTCGCTGACCGCGGTTACGTTGAGGATCGGGTGTTCGACGTCATGACTCGCGCGGGTGTACGCACGGTCGAGATCCTTGAGGAAGGCCCACAGTGGCAGGTGCGCGTGGGCATGGGGGCCGCAGAACTTGAAGGTGTCACGAGGATCGTCCGCGTTGCCGACCGCTTCCTCGAAGGCACTGATGTGAATGTGGGCAACCCCCACACTGTCGTGGAGCTACCCGAAAACCTCAGCCTTGACGAGCTTGACCTCACCGAACGCCCCGAGCTTGAACCCGAGCCCGAAGATGGCACGAACATTGAGTTTGTGGAGATCCGCGGCGAGCGACACGTCGCCATGCGGGTTTTCGAGCGAGGGGTGGGGGAGACCCTCTCGTGCGGAACCGGCGCGACTGCCGTGGTTGCCGCTCTCGCTGAGGCACGTGGGGACGGCACGCGCGAGCCGTGGCGCGTCGATGTGCGCGGCGGGCGCCTCGAAATTGGTTGGGACCCCTACGGGCGCATGACTCTCACGGGCCCGGCCGAACTCGGTGAGCTCACCTGCGGCGGGCCAGCGCGCGAGCGAGGGAAGTAGGAAGGCTAGGCGGGCGTCGGAATTCCGACGCCTCCCCATGCGCGAGCGATTCTAAACTTCTGGGCGCTCCGGGCCTACGCCGAGCAAGCGGAACCCTTTCGAGGAATGGACCTTCTCGACCGGCCGTGTGGGGAATTGGCCCGCGAGCCACGTGGCGAGCGAATCGGCGCCTAGATTTTTCCCGACGACCATCGCGGCCGTACCCGTCCCGCGGAGCTGGCCGATCCACCGCGTAAGCACAGTGTGCAGTTCACTCTTGCCGATACGGATCGGCGGATTCGACCAGAGCGCATCGAAGCGGGCACTCTCGGGAATCTCGTCTGGCGCGGCGACAGTGACGTTTGACAGGCCGAGCCGTGCGGCGTTCTCGCGCGTGATGGCACGTGCGTGTGGATTGACATCAATCGCCGTGACGTGGCAGTCCGGTTGGGTAAGCGCGAGGCTCAGTGCAATCGGGCCCCAGCCGCAGCCAATATCGAGAACCTCGCTTTTAGGTGCGAGCGGTGCGAACAACTCCGCATGGTCGAGGAGTATTGCGGTTGCCTTGTCGAGCCCATCGAAACTGAACAGACCCTTCGCGCTCACGAGGCTCCGTTCGGCACCAGCGAGGTGCACGCGCAGGTCGCGGCGCTCCAGGTCCGTACCGGGCGCGGGAGAGAAGTAATGGGCGTCGCTTGTCACAGCAAGGAGTGTAGTGGCGCAGAACGCGAAAAGCTCCCGCATCGGGTTCGGACGTGACACACTTATACGCAGACCTCACGCGAGGCCCCACTTGAGAGAACCTGGAGTAAAGGCGCACTTGACACCCTTCGTCCCCGATCCCGAATTCGAGACATCACACGCAGCACCGCAGGCAGCGGAGCCCGAGAATGCGGGAAGCGACGCCCGCGAATCCTCGATTATGCAGCGCGTCCTCTCACGCGGCGACGCCTCGATCTCGGCGACAACGTATGAGAGCGATGCCGACGGCGACCAACTCGATCTCGCCGAGCGCCACTCTCTGCGCCGCGTCGATCAACTTCGCACCGATCTCGAAGACGTCACCGAGGTTGAATACCGCGAGCTTCGACTTGAGAACGTCGTGCTCGCGGGGCTTTTCACGACCGGCAACGTCGAAGACGCAGAAAACTCGATGCGCGAGCTCGCAGCGCTTGCCGAGACTGCGGGCTCACGCGTTCTCGACGGCGTCATGCAGCGCCGTGCCCACCCCGACCCTGCCACCTTCCTCGGTTCGGGCAAGGCGAAGGAACTCGCCGAGATTGTGGCCGACCTTCGTGCTGACACCGTGATCTGCGACGGGCAGCTTGCCCCTTCGCAGCGCCGCGCGCTCGAGGACATTATCAAGGTCAAGGTCATCGATCGTACGGCCCTCATCCTCGACATTTTTGCCCAGCACGCAAAATCCCGCGAAGGTAAGGCCCAGGTCGAGCTTGCGCAGCTCGAGTACCTCCTGCCGCGCCTGCGCGGTTGGGGCGAGTCGATGTCGCGCCAGGCGGGTGGCCGCGTTGCCGGTGGCGCCGGGATCGGTTCCCGCGGCCCCGGCGAAACGAAAATCGAACTAGACCGCCGCCGCATCCGCACGCGCATGGCTAAGCTCAGGCGCGACATCAAGGCGATGGCCCCCTCGCGCGAGGCCAAACGCGCCGACCGCAAACGTCACAACATTCCCTCTGTTGCGATTGCCGGATACACCAACGCCGGGAAGTCCTCCCTGCTTAACCGTCTCACTGGGGCCGGCGTTCTCGTTGAAAACGCCCTGTTTGCGACACTCGACCCAACCGTGCGCAGGTCCGTGACGCCCGACGGTCGCGAATTCACGTTTGCGGATACCGTCGGATTCGTGCGCTCCCTTCCCACCGAGCTCGTGGAGGCCTTCCGCTCAACCCTCGAGGAAGTCTCCGGGGCGGACCTCCTCCTGCACGTCGTCGATGCCTCCCACCCCGATCCCGAGGGGCAGATTCGCGCTGTACGCGCCGTTCTCGCTGATATTGAAGGCTTCGACGTGCCAGAAATCGTGGCTCTGAACAAAGCGGATCTCGCGAGTCCCGAAACGATCGCGCGTCTGCGCTCGCAAGTGGAACACGCGGCCGTCGTGTCGGCCCGCACGGGTGAAGGCATCGAGGAGTTGCGTGCACTCATCGCCGACATGCTCCCGCGGCCCTCGGTCGACATCGATGTCGTCGTGCCCTACACGCGCGGCGACCTCGTCTCGCGCGTGCACACTCAGGGCGAGCTCGTCAGCGAGGAATTCCTCGCTGAGGGCACGCGCCTCGTGGCACGCGTCGACGAAACTCTCGCTTCCGAACTCGCCGCCGCGCGCCAGTGAACGCATCAGGCACGGACCTCGACCAGCTACTCGCGACAGCGGTCGCCGCAGTCGGCGGCGCAGATCGCCCGGGGCAGCGGGCCATGGCTCACGCCATCGAGCGAAGCATCGAGCTGCGCCGCCACCTCCTCGTGCAGGCAGGGACGGGCACGGGCAAGTCCCTCGCATACCTCGTTCCCGCCCTCAAACGCGCGATTGATCGCGGCACCCCCGTCGTCATCACGACCGCGACGCTCGCGCTGCAAAGCCAGATCGTCGCCAAGGACCTCCCTCGCATTGTTGAAGCCCTCGGGACGAAACTCGAGCGTGTGCCGAGCTTCAGTCTCCTTAAGGGGCGCGGCAACTACGTGTGCCTCCACAAGCTGGAGGGCGGCTATCCCGACGAACTCGAGGAAGGTTCACTCTTCGCCGAGGCTTCGGTCACGGGAGTCAAGCACGACTCCGAACGACTCGGCGCGCAGGTGCAGAGGCTGCGCGAGTGGGCGCAGACGACAGATACGGGTGACCGCGACGATCTCGACACCCCGGTGTCGGACCGAGCGTGGCGCCAGGTCTCCGTGACCGGCTCCCAGTGCATTGGCTCTTCCTGCCCATTCCACGACGAATGCTTCGCGGAACGCAATCGCGCACTCGCGCGCGAGGCCGACGTCATCGTGACAAACCATGCGCTCTACGCCATTGACGCCTTCGACGGGCACGGGATCATCCCCGAGCACGATGTCGTAGTCATCGACGAGGCCCACGAGTTTGTTGACCGCGTGACGTCCTCGGTGACCGAATCGCTGCATCAGGGCGCGATTCGCGGCGCCGTTCGGGAGCTGAGGAGCCTCGGCGTGAGCGCACTTGAACTTGACGATGCGGGAAGTGCCCTCCAGGAAGCTCTCGCCCCGCTCCCCGACGGGAGGGTGCGTGGCGAACTCGAAGCCCGGCTGCGAGACACTCTCGCGGCGATCCGCGCCGAAGCTGAGTCGGCACGCGAGGAAGCCAAAAATGCCGGTGATAGCTCCGATGCGACGACTGCGGGGGCGCGCACATCCGTGCGTGCAAAGCTGCAACAAATCATCGACGTGTGCGAGAGATTGCTCGCGCCCCACGAGGACGATGTCGTCTACCTCAATCACAGCGAAGCCCTCGGCCGAACATTTATCGACGTCGCTCCACTCAGCGTCGCTGGCCTCGTGAAAACCCGGATCCTCGATGAGCGCACATCGATTTTTACCTCGGCGACGCTCACGTTCGGCGGCCGGTTTGAAAGCGCCGCGTTCTCTTTCGGGCTTCGCGCTGACAAGCATGCCGAGCCTGAAAGCGACGTTGGTGCCACTCGAAGCGAGGATGCTGTGCGCGAGTGGTGGTCGGCCCTCGATGTGGGCTCTCCCTTCGCGTACGCCCAGCAAGGGATTCTCTATGTCGCCTCGCATCTTCCCGCCCCGGGGCGCGAGGGTATCTCGAGCGCGACACTTGACCACATCGTCGAACTCATTGACGCCGCCGGAGGAGGAGCGCTCGGACTCTTCTCCTCCCGCCGAGCGGCCGAGGAGGCGGCGGAGTATGTTCGACGGATGACCGGGCGCACGGTGCTCCTGCAAGGAGAGGATTCGAACGCGGCGCTCGCTTCGCGATTCCGACAGAGTCGTGACACCTGTCTGTTCGGGACGCGAACGTTTTGGCAGGGCATTGACGTCGCCGGCGAGGCCTGCCGCCTTGTGCTCATTGACAGGATCCCATTCCCTCGGCCCGATGATCCGCTCGCTTCAGCGAGACAAGAGAAATACGCCCGACTCGGGCGCAACGGTTTCTACGAGGTAGCCGTTCGACAGGCGGCACTCAGCATGGCGCAAGGAGCCGGGCGACTTATCCGCGCCGAGAGCGACCGTGGAATGGTAGCGGTGCTTGATTCGAGGCTCGCGACGAAGTCCTATGGAGGCGTGATTCGCCAGGCAATTCCTCCGCTGTGGACGACGCGCGATAGCGCCGTCGCGCTTGCCGCACTCGAGCGACTGCGCACAGAGCTCGCTGCGCCACCGCATCCAGGCAATCTCTAGACCGCGCGGAGAACCGCCACGACTTTGCCGAGGATTTCGGCTTCGTCGCCAAGGATCGGTGTGAAGGCAGGGTTGTGGGGCATGAGCCACACGTGCCCGTCGCTTCGTGCGAAAGTCTTCACTGTCGCCTCGCCATCGATCATGGCCGCGACAATCTCGCCTTTTTCCGCAACCTTCTGCTGGCGGACGACGACCCAGTCGCCGTCGCAAATGGCGGCATCGATCATCGAATCACCCTGAACCTTGAGCAGGAAGAGTTCGCCATCGCCCACGAGCTGGGTCGGGAGCGCAAAAACATCTTCTACCTGTTCCTCAGCGGTGATCGGCACGCCGGCCGCGATCGTGCCCACGAGTGGGACATTGACGGCGGGCGAGCCGGGTGCTTCGAATTCGCTCGGGAGCGGCTCGCCTTCCTCATCTGCTTCCACGAGCCAGAGCGTGCGGGGGCGTTTCGGATCTTTGCGGATGTATCCCTTGCGCTCGAGTTCCGAGAGTTGGTGGGAGACCGACGACGGTGACTGGAGGCCCACTGCTTCGCCGATTTCGCGCATCGTGGGCGCGTAACCATTTGCGCGGATGGAGCGGGCGATCGTCTCAAGAATGCGTTGTTGGCGTTCGGTGAGGGCGGGGGCGCCAGCTGAAGAGCCGTGAGCTGAGGGTGCCATGCGCCGTTCCTTTCGGTGGGGCGAGTTTAAATGTCTCACCCCCGTTGTTGAGTTGAGGCGTACCTCAAAGGTACCGGAACAGAACGCTTGTTCCAAACATGTGTTCGAAAATGTCTTGACTTTTTCGAACAGATGATCGTACGCTCGTCATGTCGTCAATCGAACAAGGATTCTAAAAATGACTACTTCTACGTGTAGCACTCAGCCGGTTCGAAAGAATGTTCGCCTTCGTCTTACTCGCCGCGGCCGCATCGTCGTGGCATCGCTCATTGCGCTCGTACTCGCTGCTTCGGCAATCGTTGCCGGCGTTGTCTTTTTCTCGCCTGCGGCGGTCGCGGGTGCTGAGGGAGCCGTGTCGTACACGACCGTTCAGGTCGAGGAGGGGCAGAGCCTCTGGAGCATTGTCTCGGCTAACGCGCCTGCAGGCACCGATGTTCGCGACTATCTCATGCTTGTCCAGGACGTCAACGGTCTCGATGGCACCGTGATTCACCCGGGTCAGGAGCTCGCGCTGCCCACGCTCTAGCGGGTAGGGCCTCGGAGTATGAATGGGGTGCCCTGGTAGAATTTCGGGGTGCACTGCCCTTTTTGTAGGAATGAAGATTCGCGCGTCGTGGACTCGCGTACAGCCGACGACGGCATGACCATCCGCCGCCGTCGGCAGTGCCCTGCGTGCAATAAGCGATTCTCGACTACGGAATCAGCCTCGCTCGCGGTCCATAAGCGCTCTGGCGTGAGTGAACCATTCTCGCGATCCAAGGTGATTTCCGGCGTGCGTAAAGCATGCCAGGGCAGACCGGTGACAGACGACCAACTCGCGGTCCTCGCGCAGCGCGTGGAGGAGGCGATTCGTCTCAAGGGTGTGTCGGAGATCGACGCCCACGACGTAGGCCTCGCGATTCTGCAGCCGCTCAAAGAGCTGGACCTCGTCGCCTACCTTCGTTTCGCGAGCGTCTATCGCGGATTCGACTGCCTTGAGGACTTTGAGTCGGCCATCGAGGAACTACGAACCGAGGGCGAGAAGTAGGGCGCTGCACCCCTGTGGGGCGAGTTGAACGAGCCGAAGGTTGATCGGCGATGCGCGTTTCCTGCCCTGACCTCAGCAGCCAGGGCTTCCGCCTTTTTCCTCCGGAGCAGGCAAGGATCTGGCGGCATGACCCCTTGCTGGAGAGATTTTGAGAAAAGTGGTCGGAGGCCCTCGAGAAACACTGTATGATTTTCTTGGCCGATGGTCGCGGAGGGGAAGCCGCGGCCATCGGTTCTTTCATGCCCCCGCCAAAGCGGGCGCTTCCGCCAGAGCCCAGAAGCCGCCGGGCCCTACGCGCCTAATCCGGCGGGGAGATCTCCCGAATAGACCACGCTGAGCGCCTGAGTCGGCCGCGTGAGCGCGACGTACACATCGTTAGCGCCGCGAGCATGGCTCGTGAGAATCTCGGCGGGGCGCACGATGACGACCGCGTCGAACTCGAGTCCCTTGGCATCTGTCGGAGTCATCACGGAAACTTCTCTGTCCACACCGATCGAACCACGGCCCACTGCCGAGGCGCCGAATACGGCTGAAGCTCCCGCCAAGAGGGCATCAAGATCCTCGGTGAGGCAAAGGATCGCCACGCGGCCCTGCGTGAGGTCGGCAAGCGTGCGCGCCTCGTTAACTGCCTCCTCGATGACCCTGTCGGCACGTGTGTGCCGGAAACGTACGTCGTGTTCACCTTCGCGCACGCTCCTGACCTCCGTCACTCGCAAGCCGTGTGCGGCAGCGAGTGCGGAGGCGTGACGCATGATCCGCGACGGCGTGCGGTAATTGACGGTGAGCTCCTCGATGCTGGCCCGATCCTCAAGAAAAGGCGAAAGTGCGTGATCCCACGAGTCGGCGCCGGAGACCGAGGAGGTCTGCGCCACATCGCCCACGATCGTGAACGATTTCGTGGGGTTTCGACGCATGAGTGCACGCCACATCATCGGCGAGAGCTCTTGTGCCTCGTCGACCACGATGTGGCCGTAGGTCCAGGTGCGATCCGCTGCGGCTTTCTCGGCGAGGGAGCGGCTGTCGCGCCGTGCGCCAACCTGAGCGGCGAGTTCAGCTGCGCTGACGATCCCCTCGGAATCAATCATGGACAGCACCTTTTCGGCATACTCGAGGTTTGAGCGTTCGGTGGTGCGAGCCTTGTCCTTCTCGCGCTGCGTGGCGGTGTCGTCTTCACCGAGGAGCTCCGCGATTTCGTCGAGGAGGGCGACGTCTTCGATCGTCCACTCGGCGTCCTTCGAGCGGTGAAGAAGCTTGATCTCCCGCGCGCTCATGTGGTCGCCCGCCGCGTGAACCAGCCGCTCGATGCTCGCGAAGAATGAACGGGCGAAGGATTGCGGGCTGTATGGCAGCCAGCACCGGTTGAGGGCGACTTTGACGTCGTGGTTCGTTCGCAGATCGTGGAGGAGATCCGCGCGGTCCTCCTCTGCCCACGGGCGTTCGAGGCGCGTGAGCTCGGCGACATAGGCCTCAACGAGGCGGTCGAGTGCGGCGCGTACGAAGGTTGTGCGTGCATGGTTGTGCGGCCTGCCCGTCGCGCGGGCCTCCGCGCGCGCTGCACGGACATCGCCCGGAGTGAGAGTGATGTGGACCCCGTCGATATTGAGGTCGATGGGGCCTTTGGGAACTTGCTGGCGCGCCTTGACGGCACGGCGCAGAACCTTTGCCATCGCGAGGGACCCTTTGACGCGGGCGACGTCTTCGCGATCGTGTGTGTCTGCCCGCACGCCCGGAACGAGTTCGCCCGGCGTGAGGGTGACGACGCCTGTTTCGCCGAGGCTGGGCAACACGCGCTCGATGTAGCGCAGGAAGCCGCGCGTGGGGGCAACGATGAGAACGCCCGAATGCTCGAGCCTCTTACGGTGCGTATAGAGCTGGTAAGCCGCGCGGTGGAGGGCGACGGCAGTCTTGCCGGTGCCGGGGCCTCCCTGCACAACGAGCGCGCCGCGTGTTTCGTGGCGGATAATGCGATCTTGTTCGGCCTGGATTGTCGCGATGATATCGCCCATGCGGCCCGTGCGTTTCGCGGAGACCGCCGCAAGGAGTGCCCCTTCTCCCTGGAGGCTCGAATGGTGCTCATCTGAGTCGAGGAGCGTGCCGTCGAGAACGTCGTCTTCGATATCGGTCACGGTGCGTCCCGAAGTGACGAGGTGCCGACGCAAGCGAACGCCCTGCGGGTGCCTCGGCGTTGCCTGGTAAAACGCGGCGGCTGCGGGGGCGCGCCAGTCGACCAGGAGTTGGGTGCCTTCAGCGGTGAACACGCCGATGCGCCCAATGTAGTGCCGGGTGGCGTCGGACCTGTCGAGCCGGCCAAAAATAGCGTTCTCTGAGACGGACCTCAGCAGCCCGATCCGATCCTCGTAGAAAGTCGCGAAGGAGTCTCGCTCGCTGCGGTTTTGGTGCGTGCTCGCCGTCTGGGCGCTGATGACGTCAGTGAGTTGCGTTTCGAGGCGTGCGATTTGTTCGTCGATGCGTGCGTAGACTCGGTCGGCGTAGCGCTGCTCGAGGGCGATTTGCTCGTCAGAGGAAGCCACGTTGGGTCCTTCCAGGATGGGTCACGATTCGCTTGCGTCCCTTCGCGGGAGGCGGAAGCGACATTCCATTATGGTCGCTTTTCATGTGCGTTCCAACCCGGTGTGCGCGCTCGCGTGGCCAGCAGGAATCCGCTCGACACGCTGAAGGGAAACTGGGCGCGCGAACATCCAGCGTGGAATGATGGTACCTGCGCGTGTTTTCGCGCAGTTTGGTACGAGTAGTTAGGGGAGTCCACGCATGGCACAGGGCTCAGTTAAATGGTTCAACGCCGAAAAGGGTTTCGGCTTCATCGAGGTTGATGGTGGCGGCGCTGACGTGTTCGTTCACCACACGAGCATTGACATGGACGGTTTCCGCACCCTCGATGAGGGCCAGCGCGTCGAGTTCGAGGTTGTCGACGGCGACAAGGGCCCGCAGGCCGCGCACGTTCGTTCGCTCGCGTAGGTTCGCCTCGCTAGGCTTTCGTTCCGCACCCGTGCAGGGTGCGGAACTTTTTTAATGTCCGACGGTGGCTGCGCTCGCATCGCCTCCGAGCTCAACAACGCTGCCGCCACTGGCGAGTTTGTCGACGGTCTTTTTGTCGAGAGTGCGCACTGTCACCGCGTCGGTTCGAATCGCTCTGCGGGCATCGTCGCTGAGCCCGCCGGGCGCGTAGACGGCGATGCAGTTAGAGCGGCGGCGTTTCTTGATGGCGCTCGGTTCCGCGATGAGCTCGATCTCGCCGAAGACTTCGCGCAGCGTGACGATCTCATCGGCGAGTTCGTGCTGGTCTCGGTCCATGGCGATGTTGGCGAGAAACATGCCGTCGTCGTTGAGTATTCGGCGCTGTTCGCGTGCTGCTTCGAGGCTACGCATGGCGAGGGGCGTGCGGGAGTTGGAGAAGACGTCGCGTATCACTACGTCGAAGCGTGCCGTGCGCAGTGTGGGAAGGACGGCGAAGGCATCTCCCTCGCGAATGGCGACGCGAGGCGAAGGGGGAAGGTCGACCCATTCGCGAACGAGGTTGATCAGCTTCGCGTCGAGTTCGATGACGGAGTTTCGGGAGGCGGGGAAATGATGGGCGAGAGCACGGGGGAGCGAGGCGGCTCCGCCGCCGAGGTGGGCGATGTTCAGTGCCGTCTCACTGGGGTACGTCGTCGTCATAATCAGGGCGATCCACCGCATGTATTCGAAGACGAGGTGCTCGGGATCGGGGTGGATGTGGGAGCTTTCCATGCCGTCGATGATCACGGTGTAGGAGCCGTCTGTTTCGGGTTCCAACCGCACGACTGAGTGGCTGGTGGGAATGTCCTCGAAGAAGGGGAGGTGGAGGGGGAGCCGGTTCGATCGACGGTTGCGTGCCATGACTCGAGTTTAAATGTCTCACCCCCTTCCTATCGTCGTGAGTGTCGAGAAAGGGGAAGAATCATGACATCGACCATGACAGTGGCAGCGCCGGCGGCGCTGCGCGAAATTCGGGACCTTAACGCGGATCTGGATCGTCTGGAAGCCTTCGAGGCCGAGATCCACGCGAGCCTCGATGAGGCAGGCGTGAGCGCCGCTGAACGATTCGAGCGCGTCCACCGCGCAGCGCTCAAGATTGCGGGGCTCGCGATTCGCCGAGCAAACACTCAAAGGAAACGCAAGCTGCCCCTGAACGTGTGGGTGGCGCTTGAGCGCATGGGCGGAATGCACAGGGCGCGCGCACGGGAGGCGGCGCGTTTTGTCGAGCTTCGCCGTAGCGCGGAGCACTACTGGGAGCACACGAGTCGAATCTCCGAGCAGGACGTGCAGGAGCACGCGGAACAGACCCTCGCCTATGTTCACTCGGTGAAGGAGGAGCTCCTCGGGCTTGAGGCTCTTGCCGCTGCCTGACCGCGTAGGCTTAAGTATCAAGCGTTGGGAGGTGCGGCATGGACGGTGAGCCGTGGCAGCGCGCCATCGCGCATGTCGACATGGATGCCTTTTTCGCCTCCGTCGAAGTTCGCGACGACCCGCGTTTGCGGGGCCGCCCCCTTGCGGTTGGTGGCGATGGGCCCAGGGGAGTCGTCGCGACCGCTAGTTACGAGGCACGCCGATACGGGGTCCACTCGGCGATGCCCATGAGCCGCGCGCGTGCACTGTGCCCCGATCTGATTGTTTTGCCCGGTCGGCACGCCCACTATCGGGACGTGTCCGCGCAGATCATGGCTGTTCTCGACCGGTTTACGCCCCTTCGGGAAGCGGTAAGCGTAGACGAGGCGTATCTCGATATCTCCGGGGTGCAGCGCCTGCTAGGGGAGCCGGCAACGATCGCGAGAGACATCCGCCAGGCTGTATGGGACGAAGTCCACCTGACCTGCTCCGTGGGCGTTGGTATCTCAAAATCCGTCGCGAAGATCGCGTCCTCGCGCGCCAAGCCCCACGGCATTGACGTCGTTGAGCCTGAACGCACGGCTGAGTTCCTTGCGCCGCTTCCGCTTTCCGCCATCGGTGGCGTGGGCCCCGTCGCGCAGAAGAAATTCACGAACCTCGGTGTGGTCACCGTCGGAGATCTTGCGGCCCTCCCTCCGAGCGTTGTGAACAGAGCCGTGGGCTCCGCCGCCCCCGCGCTGCTTGCGCTCGCGCGCGGCGAGGATCCGCGTCCCGTCGGCGCGAGTGCGAAAGATAAGAGCATCGGAAAGGAGCGTACGTTCTCGACCGATATCGCTGATCCCGTGCGGCTGCGCTCGATCGCAACGAGCATGGCTGACGAAGTCTCGTTCCGATTGCGCAGGCGGGGCCTGGCCGCGAAGAGCGTCTCCATCAAGGTTCGCCGCCCCGATTGGTCGAGCCTCACGAGAACGGGTAGCTTCCCCATTCCGGTTCAGGAGAGCGAGGAGTTTCGTGAGCGCGCCCTCGTCGTGTGCGAGCGTGCTCTCGAGGGGGTGGGTGCCGTGCGCCTTCTCGGGGTGCGGGCCGAGCACCTCGTGCCTGCCTCGAGTGTGCATGCGCAGGGTGATCTCGAAGGGCGATCGGCGACGTGGAGCGATGTGGATCGGGCGATGGACCGTGCTCGTGAACGCTTCGGCGTCAGGTCGCTCGCCAGAGCGTCCGGGCTCGACAAACGTGACCTTGAGGCGAAGGACGGCACGGATGCGGGCACAGGCGAGACGCGAGGCGGGGGCTCTCGGTAGCAGTGCGTTTTCCGAATCTCAGGTTTGCTGCCTACACTGAAGGCACGACGATCCGCCGAGCAGCGCCCCTCACTCTCGTGCGTGGATAGGGCCTACTTTGTCTCGGTGTAAGGAGGCACCAATGCCACTTTCCGAAAAAGAGCAGAGGATCCTCGACGAGCTCGAAAAGCAGCTCTCGAGCGATGACCCCACGCTTGCGCACCAGTTCGGTGGGGCTGAAAAGTCGTCGTCGTTTAGCCCGCGCCGCATCGCGCTCGGTGGTGGCATCATCGTCGGTGGTCTCGCGCTTCTGATTTTTGCGGTGTCGCTGCCGGCAGTGTGGCTCGGTGTTCTTGCCTTTATCGTCATGGTCGTTGGGGCATTCGTGTGTCTTTCAGCGGAAAAGCCAAAGACCATTCCCCTCGATGACCCTCGACGGATGCACCCGTCCTTCACGCAGGGAGTTGCGGGGAAGAATTCCAAGGGGTCTCAGCAGTCGAGCTTCATGAAGAAACTCGAAGATCGCTGGGACGAACGCGGTCGCGACCGCTAGCGTTTCCCGGGCGCCGTTGCCCGGATCGTCCTGTAGGAACCGGCTTCACGAAAGGGAAGCCGGTTTATTTGTGTAGGCAAGCGCTAGCGATAAAGGAAACCGGCATCGTCCTTCGATCCCGGCTCTCTACTGCATTCCTTAGGTTCTAAGTCCTAGAGCGTGCTTCCCTCGCCCTTGACTTTCCACTGCCTCCTCCACTTCCCTCCACTCTCCCCACTTTCCTCCACCCGCGTTGCCCTCCAGGATCCTGCGACCTTGGTGCGACGGTGCACTCTTTGCGCCAATTAGCTGTTCTGAACAGGCATTTTGTGTGTAAATGCGTCTCGGTCGGTGTCGCGCAATTTCCTTGCGGGTAGTGCGGTGAGTCTGGGAAAACCCTCCGATTTTGGGTGCTTGAAGAGCTGTGCGGGGAATCTCCTCCACTTGCCTCCACTGCCATGAACTGCAGTTTTATGCCGATTTCGTGACAAAGTGGGGGAGGGGGTGTTGTTTGTGGTGGGAAGTGGGGTAAAGTGGGGGCGTAAGGAGAGGTCCACCCGAATTGAACGGGGGAATGGAGGTGCCCATGTTTCTTGGCACCTTCACGCCCAAGCTCGATGACAAGGGGCGGCTCATCTTTCCGGCAAAGTTTCGTGACCAGCTCGCGGCTGGACTCGTCATGACCCGCGGCCAGGAACACTGCGTGACGGTGTATCCCATGCGTGAGTTTGAGAGTCTCCACGAGCAGTTGCGGCAGGCGCCGGTCACGAGCAAGGACGCGCGCGATTACCTCCGCGTGCTCCTCTCGGGAGCGGAAGACGTCGTGCCGGATAAGCAGGGGCGCGTGACCATTCCTTCGCACCTTCGCTCGTATGCGGGACTCGATCGCGAATGCACGGTTATTGGTGCCGGTAATCGCATCGAGATCTGGTCGAGCGAGGCGTGGGAGACATATCTGGGACAGACCGAGGAGGCCTTCGCTCAAACGGCAACCGAAATCGTTCCAGGTTTGTTCTAGACGACGTGCCGCGAGGCATCTCTTCGCTTGCGCCCCGACGCATCTTCCCCGGTGGCGGGACGCAAGCGAGGAGATGTCTGACGGTATGACGTCACCCGCGAAACGACCACGACATCGGCGCCGCAACGGCGAAAGTAAGCGAAGCGCGAAGGGAGGCACGGCATGGACGCATCCCAGCTTCACGCACCCGTCATGCGCGAGGAGTGCCTCGAACTCCTTCGACCGGCGCTTGAGCGGGAAGAATCCACCTACGTGGATTGCACCCTTGGAATGGCTGGCCACGCCTGTGCGGTGCTCGAAGCCTTCCCGCATGCGCATCTCGTCGGTATCGACCGCGACCGCGCCGCGCTTGGTCTCGCGCGTGAGCGGCTCACGAGCGAAGGCTTCGAGGGGCGTTTCACTCTCGTACACACCACGTACGATCGCGTTGCCGACGCGCTCGCACACGCGGGGCGCGATAGGGCCGACGGCATCCTCATGGACCTCGGGCTCTCGAGTTTTCAGATTGATACGCGCGAACGCGGGTTTGCATACAGCGCAGATGCCCCGCTGGATATGCGTATGAACCCCGATGGAGATGCGCTCACCGCGGCGGACATCCTCAACACGTGGTCGGAGCAGGACATTGCGAACATCCTCTACCGCTACGGCGAAGAAAAGTTTTCCAGGCGCATCGCGCGCACGATCGTGAAGGAACGAGCGTCGGAACCCTTCGAGCGCTCCCCTCAGCTCGTCAGTGCGATCGAAAAGTCCATTCCCGCGAAGTCCCGCCACTCAGGCGGTCACCCGGCCAAGCGCACCTTCCAGGCGTTGCGCATCGCCGTGAATGAGGAACTCGACATCCTGCACGGCGCGCTCGACAACGCTCTCGCGGCCCTCGCGCCGGGAGGGAGGCTCGTGATCGAGTCGTACCACTCTCTCGAGGATCGAATGGTCAAGGAAGCCTTCACCGCGGCGAGCTCGTCGAAGACCCCCGAAGGATTGCCCGTCGACCTCGCTCAGTTTGCCCCCGATTTTTCGCTCGTGAAGCGTGGCGCCATGAAGGCGCCAGCGAGCGAGCAAGAAACCAACCCCCGTTCCGCAAGCGTGCGTTTGCGCGCCATTGAACGCATAACACCACCGGAGATCTCATAGCTATGGCACAGCTCGCTGCATCCCCCGCCTCACGCAGGCGTGCTGGCTTCGCCCCTGCTCATGCGCGCAAGGCGAACCTCGCGCTTGTCTCGCGCCCGCACATCCAACGCAGCTCCATCCCGTTCACGGTGCTGTGCACCCTCGTGCTGCTCGGCGCCGTGGTCGCGACCCTATTGCTCAACATTTCGATGACGAACATGAGCTACGAGGTCGCGAAGCTCCAGCGCGAATCGCGTGAACTGAGCGAGCAGACGCAGATGCTCGAGGAGAAGTCGGATCTTCTCGGAACACCACAGGAGCTTGAGCGCCAGGCACGTGAGCTCGGGATGGTGCCTGCAGGGAAGGTCGCCTACATCGATCTCGCGAACGGCAGCATCATCGGTGAGGCTGCGGCCGCGACGCAGGGAGCGGCCGCGCTCGTTCCGCACGTCACAAAAGCGCCGAAGAATCTTTACGATTACGGCATGGGTAACGAGAGGGCGCGCTAGACGTGCCGAATTCCCGTCCGCCGCGAGATTCTCGCAGCCGCCCGCCGCGCACCGTGCGTGACGGGCGTTCTCACGCTTCCCGTCAATCGGCCGGCGCCGCGCGTGCCCGGAACGGGTATGAGCCTTATCGCCGCCACCGCGTGATCGTGGCGCTCATGCTGATTGCGGCCCTCGCGATCAGCCTGCGCCTGGTGTGGATTCAGGGCATCAACTCGGCGGAGCTCGCGGCTGAGGCCCGGGCGAAGCGCTTGCACACCGAGCCAGTTCCAGCTCTACGCGGCGATATTCTCGACGCGAACGGGCAGGTGCTCGCGACGAGCACCGAGCGCTACACGATCATTGTGGACCAGCGTCAGATGCCCGAGTACCGAGCAAAGTCTCAAACGGCGACGGTCAAGGGAGTCAAGGCCGTCGCGATGGAGCTTTCACCTCTTTTGCAGATGAGCGTGGAGGAGCTCGAAGAGAAGCTCACGGGTAAATCGGGCTACACCGTCCTCGCGAAAGACGTGAGTCCGGAGGTTGAGGCTGCCGTCAAGCAACTCAAGATCGGTGGTGTCACCTCGGAGCGAGTCGCCGAGCGTCTGTACCCGGCGGGCCAGGTCGCCGGTAATATCGTGGGCTTCACGGGCTCCGACGGCACGGCCCTCGCGGGCGCTGAGCTGTCATTCGACAAGATTCTGCGAGGGACCGACGGCGAACGCCAGTACGAGCGGGGTGCGGGCGGCCAACTCATCCCCTCGGCTAAGGTCCATGAAAAAGAAGCGATCGACGGTGAAAGCATCGAGCTCACGATCGATCGAGACCTTCAATACCGCGCCCAGGAAATTCTTGCGCAGCGCGTCAAGGATTTTGGTGGCAGCGGCGGTTCGGCCGTGGTGATCGATCCCAAGACCGGCCATGTTCTCGCGCTCGCGGACTACCCCACGTACGATCCGAACAACCCGGGCGCGTCCGACGCAAAGTACCGCGGAAACCAGTCCGTTTCCAACGTCTTCGAGCCCGGCTCCACAGGCAAACTGTTCACCGTGGCTACGGTGATCAACGAGGGCAAGGCAAAGGTCGACGACCACTTCACGATCCCCTACCGCAAGGAATTTGGCGGAGAGAGTATCAAGGACTCGCACGAGCACCCCGTAGCGCACTACACGCTCGCCGGAGTCCTGAAGCACAGCTCCAACGTCGGCACGGTCGAAATCGCTGAGCGGGTCCCGAAGGAAAAGCGGGAAGAGTACTTGCGGGGGTTTGGGTTCGGCGCGAAAACTGCAGTGAACCTCCCCGGTGAATCCGCAGGCATCCTCCACGCGGCGAAGGACTGGCGCGGGCGTACGCAGTACGCGACGGCCTTTGGCCAGGGATACGCCGTCACCGCGCTACAGATCACCTCGGCGGTGGGGACGTTTGGGAACGACGGTGTGCACATTCAGCCGCGCATCGTCAAGGGACGCGTCGCTAATGACGGCTCTTTCACCCCGGAGCCCGAGGGAGAGCACACTCGCGTGGTCTCGAGTGAGACCGCTGCGACCATGAGGGCCCTCATGGATAACGACGTCGATGATGATGGCAAGGCTGCCGGTAGCGTCGCGGGCTACGCGGTCGGTGGAAAATCCGGAACGGCGCAGGTGCCCGGGGGAACGTACACCTCATCGTTTATCTCGATGGCCCCGATGGATGACCCGCAACTCGTCGTCGGCGTGTTCGTCTACGGAATTAAGGGGTTCAAGTCGGGCTCGGTCGTGGCGGGCCCCGCGGTTTCCGAACTCCTTGGCTACGCTCTTCAACGCCGCGGCATCGCCCCCTCCGGCGAGCCTGGAACTCAACTTCAGAACGAATGGAAGTGAAACTCGTGAGTGATCGCACCGATCTCATGCTGGGAGATCTCGCCCGGCAGCTCGAAGGGGCGCCTGGAGCGGGCGTACTCGAGCTGCGCGGTAGGAGTGTGCCGATCTCATCCGTGACGATCGATTCCCGCAAGGCGGGAACCGGCGCTCTCTTCGTCGCCGTTCAGGGTGAAAACGCGCACGGAGCGACCTACGCCAAGGCGGCGCTCAGCCAGGGCTGCGCCGCAATTCTCACGGACGAAGCGGGCGCTGCGATCGTGAACGACGCGCATCCGGGGGGCGACTACTCGGTGCTCGTGTGCGAGGATCCCCGCGCGCTCGCGGGCTTCGCCGCAAATCTCGTGTATGGCGAGCCCTCGCATGCCATCCCGCTAATCGGTGTGACCGGAACGAACGGCAAGACTTCGGTCACGACGATGTGTGCGCGCACGCTCCAAGAGCTCGGTGAAAGTGCCGGAATCGTCGGCACGAACGGGACGTTTCTCGCCTGGGCAGGCGGGCGCGAGGAGCAAATTCCGACGGAGCGCACGACCCCCGAGGCGACTGACGTCCACGCGCTTATGCGCCACATGGTCGACGAGGGCATGACGTGTGCCGCGCTCGAAGTATCGAGCCACGCGATGGTGCTCCACAGAGTAGCCGCCGTCCAGTTCGAGGTTGCGGTGTTTACGAACCTCAGCCAGGACCACCTCGACTTTCACAAGGACATGGAGGAGTACTTCGAGGCGAAGGCATCACTGTTTACGCCCGCGCATGCGAAGCGGGGAATCGTGTGTGTCGACGACGAGTGGGGCCGTCGTCTCGCAGCCCATGCGAGCGTTCCGGTGACGACGTACTCCGCAAAAGGACACGAAGCCGACTTCACGGTGGGGGAGATCCGCCGCGGAGAGTACGGAACGGTGTTCACCGTGCAACCGTCGGAAGGCGAACCTTTTACGCTTGAAAGCGCGCTTCCGGGAACCCACTACGTAGCCAATACCCTCGCGGTCGCACTCGTCCTTCGAGCGCTCGGCTTCGAGGGGGAGGCGGTGCGTCGGGCGCTTGCGGTGGCGGGCACGGTCCCGGGGCGCATGGAGAGGGTCGCCGAGTCCGACGCTTGCCCGCGCGTCGTCGTGGACTATTCGCACACTCCGGACGCGCTTGAGCAGGCTCTCGAGACGCTCCACACCCTCGAGGGCGTCGGAAAAATCGTGACGGTTTTCGGTGCGGGTGGGCACAGGGATTCGCTCAAACGACCGATCATGGGAGAGATCGCTGCGCGACTTTCTGATCGCGTGTTCGTCACGGACGACAATCCGCGCGATGAGGATCCGGCATCGATTAGGCGCGATGTGCTCGCGGGCATTCCGACGACGTGCCGTGCCGACGTCGAGAACGTGGGAGATCGTGCCGAAGCGATCGCACGAGCGATCGGCGAAGCGGACGCGCGTGACGTCGTGCTTATCGCGGGCAAAGGCGCGGAAAGTGGACAGGTACTCGCCGATCGCACGATTGAGTTCGACGACCGGGTCCACGCACGCACGGCGCTAGCGGCGTGGCAGCGTGCACATAAGGCGGACCTGACGACGGAGGTGCGCGATGCGTAAGACGACGGTTGGCGCAATCGCGCGTCTCGTGGGCGGCCGACTCGTCGGTGGCGCTCACGGCAACGAAAGCGTCCACGGAAAGGCGAGCGTTGATTCGCGTGTCATCGGTGAAGGAGACCTGTTTGTCGCCTTCGAAGGCGAGCACGTCGATGGTCACGACTATGTGGGCGCGGCCGCGAGGGCCGGTGCCGCTGCGGCTCTCGTGACGAAGGCTGTCCCCGGTCTCGAGCTTCCCGCTATTCAGGTCGCGGATCCTCTCGAGGCGCTCGAAATCCTCGCACGACACGAGTTGGCCGAAGCACGTGCGAGTGCGAGGCCGCCGATCGTGATCGCGCTGACAGGCTCGAACGGTAAAACGAGCACGAAGGATCTGCTTCACGCAATCCTCGCGCCAGTCGGGGACACAATCGCACCCATTGGAAGCCGCAATAACGAGCTGGGTCTTCCCCTCACCGTCCTCGAGCTCAGCGAAACGACGCGCTTTCTCGTGCTCGAGATGGGGGCACGGGGCATTGGGCACATCGCCCATCTCACGCACATCGCGCGCCCCGATATTTCCCTTGTTCTTAACGTCGGCTCGGCCCACGTGGGCGAGTTCGGAGGCCTCGACAACATCGCCCTCGCGAAAGGGGAGCTCGTCGAGGTTCTCGAGGAAACCGGAACCGCCGTGCTTAATGCCGACGATGCGCGGGTAAAGGCAATGCAGTCGCGCACGTGCGCTCGAGTCGTGCACTTTTCCCTTACTGACGACTCCGCGGAAGCCTACGCGAGCGATGTCGGCCTTGATGGCGCCGCTAGGGCGAGCTTCATGCTCCATATGGGCGGTAAGAAGGCGCCCGTCTCTCTCACGCTCACGGGCGAGCATCACGTGAAAAACGCTCTTGCAGCCGCGGCCGCGGCCGCAGCTGCTGGGGTGGGCTTTGAGGACGTCGTCGCAGGGCTTCGCTCCGCCGAACAGCGCTCCCCAGGGCGCATGCAGGTGAGCGAGTTGCCGGGCGACGTGACACTCATCAATGACGCCTACAACGCGAACCCCGATTCGATGCGCGCGGGCTTGAGCGCCCTTGCGGTTCTTGGTCATGAACGCCACACCGTTGCGGTCCTTGGCGAAATGCTCGAACTCGGTCCCGAGAGCGAGAAGGCACACCGGGATATGGGTGTTTTCGCAGTAGAGCAGGGGATCGACGTCATTGTCACGATTGGGTGCGGGGCGCATGCGATCCACCAAGGTGTGACCGAAACCCGCGGTGAGAACGAGCGCGCGGTGTATGTCGAACGCCTCGAGGATGCGCCCGCTGTGCTAGAAACGGTGAAGAGGCCCGGAAGTACCCTCTTGCTCAAATCATCGAACGGTGCGGGTCTCGCGAAACTTGGTGAGTCCCTCGTGCGCACGTGGGCAGCTGAGCCCACGAAAGCGGAAGACGCAGGAGAAAAGGCATGATCGGAATCTTGATCGCGGGGGCCGTAGCCGCGGTCCTGTCGTTCTCCCTGACCCCGCTTTATATTCGCTTCCTCGTGAAGAAGCAGTACGGGCAGTTTGTGCGCGACGACGGCCCCACGACCCACGCGACCAAGCGTGGAACGCCCACGATGGGCGGCGTCATGATCATCCTCGCGACCCTCATCGGCTACGGCATGGGGCACCTGAGCATTCTTCGCGCGCCGTCAGTGTCGGGCCTGCTTGCACTCTTGCTCATGGTCGGGCTCGGCGTGCTCGGCTTCATGGATGATTACGCCAAGATTGCCAAGAAGCAGTCGCTCGGTCTTTCTCCACGCGCAAAACTTGTGGGGCAAGGACTGATCGGTACCGCCTTCGCCGTTCTTGCTCTCCAGTTCCCCGATCGCTGGGGGCACACGCCTGCCTCGATGCACATCTCATTCGTGCGCGACATCCCGTGGCTGAATCTCGCGTTTGCCGGTACGGCCGTCGGCATTGTCCTGTTTGCGATCTGGTCCAACTTCCTTGTTGCCGCGTGGTCGAACGGGGTCAACCTCACGGATGGCCTCGACGGTCTGGCCTCTGGGGCCACGATTATCTTTGCGGGTGCCTACGTGCTGATTTCATTTTGGCAGTGGCGCCAGCAGTGCGGCATCGAAGAGATTCGCTCGTGCTATGCCGCGAGGGATCCGCTCGACCTTGCGATTGTCGCTGCCGCGGTGCTCGGGGCGTGCGTGGGCTTCCTGTGGTGGAACACCTCGCCCGCACGCATTTTTATGGGCGACACGGGTTCGCTGGCTCTCGGCGGCGTGCTTGCGGCCCTCACAATCCTGTCGCGCACGCAGCTCGTCGGCGGAATCATTGGCGGCCTCTTCGTCATCATCTCGCTGTCCGTGATCATTCAGGTCACGAGCTTCAAGCTGACGCGCAAGCGCGTTTTCCGAATGGCGCCTCTCCAGCACCACTTCGAGCTCAAAGGCTGGAATGAGGTGACGATCGTCGTGCGCTTCTGGATCATCGCGGGGGTGTTCGCGGCGTTCGGCCTCGGCCTGTTCTACCTTGACGCTTTGCGCTTTATCTAACCCACGTCCGTTCTCGACCAATTGCCAGGTGGCATCGCGTGACTGCATCTGAAACATCTAAGCGACTTCCCGAGCGCCCCTTCCCGGGTCTCGACGTGTCGGGCGCCCGCATTCTCGTGACGGGTTTTGGAGTCTCGGGCTACGCGATCGTGGACCAGACCCTTCAGCGAGGAGCGCACGTCACCGCCGTGGACGCGTCGCGATCAGAATCGAACCTCGAGCGTGCCAAGGTGCTCGAGACCCTCGGAGCCCGGATCCTGCTCGGCGAAGAGCACACTCGCGCGCTTCCCACGAACGCCGACGGTTCCCCCTTCGACGTCGTTGTCACGTCTCCCGGGTGGCGGCCCGACCACCCGCTTCTCGTTGCCGCGCAGAACGAAGGCATCGAGATCTGGTCGGAGATCGAGCTCGCGCGTCGCATGCAAAAGGCCGATGGCCCGGCGTGGCTCGCGGTCACGGGGACGAACGGGAAAACCACGGTCGTCACGATGATTGAGTCGATTCTGCAGCATGCCGGTGTTCGGGCGGTCGCAGCGGGCAATGTCGGGCTCCCGCTCATCGAAGCGGCCCTCGATCCCGTGGGCTTCGAGGCGATTGCGTTGGAGCTGTCGAGTTTCCAGCTTCACTGGACGGACAACCTCGGCGCCCATTCGAGTGCAATCCTGAACATCGGTGCCGATCATCTCGATTGGCACGGGGGGATGGACGCCTACGCGCAGGCAAAAGCGAAGGTTTATGCCGGGACTGAGCACGCGTGCCTGTACAACAAAGCCGACGAAAGGACGCTCCGTGCACTTGAGGATGCCGATGTGGTCGAAGGCTGCCGCGCAATAGGCGTTGGGCTTTCCTCGCCGGGGCCGAGCGAACTTGGCCTTGTCGAGGATCTCCTCGTGGATCGCGCTTTTTGCGAGAGCCGGTACTCTCAGGCAGCGGAGATCGCGAACCTCGATACCGTTGCGCACCTCGGTCCCCACGGCGCCCCGCCGCACGTTGCACTCAACGCCCTTTTTGCCGCCGGCCTCGCGCGCTCGTTTGGCGTCGAACCGATCCACGTGCGCGAAGGTCTCGCGGCTTATCGCGCCGGCGAGCATCGAAGCGAAATCGTCCACGTTGAGGGCGGCGTCGCCTTCATCGACGATTCGAAGGCGACGAACCCCGATTCTGCAGCGGCGGCGCTCAGCGCCGCGCAGTCAGTGGTGTGGATCGCCGGCGGCGACGCTAAGGGGGCGGACCTCCACAGTCTCGTCGCCGCGCAGGCCGAGAGGCTCAAGGCGGTCGTGCTCATTGGCCGCGATCCGGAGCCTTTCACCGCGGCGCTTAATGACAACGCCCCGGATGTCCCTCGTGTCTGGATTGACCCCGAAAAATACGGGGACACGCGTGCGCTTATGCAGGCGGCCGTGACCGAAGCGGCGTCGCACGCGAGCGACGGTGACGTTGTGCTTTTGGCGCCGGCTGCTGCGAGCATCGATCAGTTCACGAATTACGCCGAGCGGGGGAACCTGTTCGCGGAAGCTGCTCGGGGGCTCGGGGGCACGCCGTGAGCGAGCGCGCACGGCAGCGAGGCGCACGCACGCCGCAACGCCCGAGCGAGCAAAACCCGCTCGGTGACGTTGGCGGCGAAGTGAAATCAACGCTCGGCCGCTGGCTCCAGTCGCCCGCGCTTGATTTCTACGCGATCGCCGTGATCGGCGGTATTCTCATCACGGTTGGTCTCGTGATGGTGCTGTCCAGCTCCTCGGTGACCAATATCGCGAAAGGCAACTCCCCGTACGCGTCATTCATGACCCAGGGAGCATTTGCCGTCATCGGCCTTGTACTGCTGATTGCCGCGGCGCTCACTCCGGTGAGGTGGTACAAGAACATCGGCGTTGCGACGCTGCTGCTCGTTCTCGGCCTGTTCCTCCAGGCGCTCGTGTTCACGCCTCTCGGGCTCGGCAAGGGCGGCAATAGGAACTGGATCCACATCGGCCCGATCCGTGGCCAGCCGTCGGAATTTCTCAAGCTTGCACTCGCGGTGTGGCTCGGCGCGTTCTTGTCGAAGAACCGCGACCGGCTGCGCGAACTTCCCGTGCTCGCAACCGCTATCGCGGGAACGAGCGCGGCGCTCGGACTCATTATTCTCGGCCGAGACCTCGGCACGATGATGATGGTGGGCATTCTCGCCGCGGGAGCCTTCTGGGTTGCCGGCGTGCCAAAACGCTGGTTCCTCATCGCTGGTAGCGGTGCCGCCGCGATCGTCATAGGACTCGTCCTCGCGAGCCCTAACCGCATGGCGCGCGCTCTCAACTGGTTGCACGGAGAGTGCGCTGGCGATTCGTGCTACCAGGCCGACAACGGCCTCATGGCGCTCGCGACAGGCGGTTGGTGGGGCGTCGGTATCGGGCAGTCCCGCCAAAAATGGGGGCGTGTGCCCGAGGCCGACAATGACTTCATTTTTTCGATCATCGGCGAGGAACTCGGACTTTTCGGCACACTTTTGATCGTGGTGCTCTTTACGCTGCTCGCTCTCGTGCTGTACCGCATGATGGTCCGCCTGCGCGATCCCTTCGTACAGATCACGATCGCGGGCATCACGTCGTGGATTCTCGCGCAGGCGTTCGTGAACATGGCCGTTGTGACGGGCCTACTGCCGGTTCTTGGCGTGCCGCTACCTTTTGTGTCGGCTGGTGGATCGGCGCTCATTGCCTCGATGCTCGCGCTCGGCGTGCTACTCGCCTTTGCGAAATCGGAACCCGGTGCGGCCGAGGCACTTCGGGCGCACGCGAACTACTCGAAGAAGTCGGCGACGGTGGTCGCGAAGCCGGCGTCGGAAACACGTGCCACGAAGGGATCGCGCTCATGACACCTCAACCCAGCATCCAGGCAGATGCCGAGGCAACCGTTCTCGTCGCGGGCGCCGGAAGCGCGGGACACGTCTCGCCCATGCTCGCGGTTGCCAGAGCACTAACGGAGCGCTATGAGGGAGTGCGAGTGGTCGCCCTCGGCACGAAGGTCGGCCTCGAAGCGGATCTCGTTCCGGCGGCGGGCTTCGAGCTCCTCACGATTGATAAGGTGCCATTCCCTCGCCGTCCAAACGCCGCAGCCTTGCGATTTCCGCGCGAGTTCGGTCGCGGACTGGGCGATGTTCGGCGGTTCATTCGCACCGAGCACGTCGATGCGATCGCGGGGTTTGGTGGCTACGTGTGTCCGCCCGCCTACCTTGCGGGGAGGCACGCCAAGCTTCCGCTAGTGGTCCATGAAGCCAATAAACGGCCCGGAATGGCCAACAAGCTTGGGGTGCGGCTCGGGGCGCGCGCCATGACCGCTTTCGATATGAGCGGGACGTCGGGGCCGTTTTCACAGGCAGAGTGGGTAGGAATGCCCATGCGACCCGAAATCGCGCATCTCGATCGCGAGGCAAAGCGGGCCGAGGCGCGGGAGTCGTTCGGCCTTGACCCCGACAAGCCGACCCTTCTCGTGACGGGCGGCTCGCTCGGCGCGCAGCGCCTCAACGAAACCTTGATCGCGGCTATGGGCCCGCTCGAGGGCCTCGGCGTGCAGATTCTCCACGTCACCGGCAAGGGCAAGCGGATCCCGGCTCGGGGAAAACACTACGTGCAGGTCGAGTACGTGGACGGCATGGAAGGCGCCTACGCAGCCGCCGATTTCGCGCTCACACGCTCGGGAGCGGGAACCGTGTGTGAACTCGCCGCCGTCGGGCTGCCCGCGCTGTTCGTGCCGCTCCCCATCGGCAATGGCGAACAGGCGCTCAACGGGGCCGACATGGTCGCGGCCGGCGGCGCGCGCATGATCAAGGATGCGCTCCTTACCCCCGAGCTTCTCGTCGAGACCGTCGGTGAATGCCTGCTCGATACCGAAGTGCGCGGGCGGATGGAGAAAGCGGCTCTCTCCCTCGGCAAGCGGGATGCTGCTGAAAAGGTCGCCGACCGCATCGCTGCGACGATTCCGGCGCTCGCGACTCAGCGCCCCAAAGGAGGTGCCCGATGACCACGTCGAGCGATTTTCTCTCTCACCTTCGCCCGTTCTCCCCGGGGGAGGTGCGCACTATGCTGAGGCCCGGCGCAGTCGTGACTGCTGCCGAGTGGCCCGAAGAGAGCGTCAGGAAGGTCCACGTGATCCGCATCGGCGGGGCGGGTATGAGCGCCGTCGCGCGCCTCGCGCTCGAAGCGGGCCTCGAAGTTACGGGCTCCGAATCCCAAGAGGGTCGGTTCCTGCCGCCCCTGCGCGAACTCGGTGCACGTATCACCGTCGGTTTCGACGCTGACTCCGTAGAAGAGGACACCGATCTCGTGATCGTGTCGACTGCCGTACGTGCCGATAACCCCGAAGTACGACGCGCGCACGAGCTGTCTATCCCCGTGATTCACAGGGCGGCGGGGCTCGCGGGTCTCCTCGGCACGCATGCGATCATCGCTGTCGCGGGCACTCACGGCAAGACTACGACGAGTGCGATGGCGACACTGGCCCTGCGCGCAGCGGGTGCCGAGCCCGCCTGGGCGGTTGGTGCGGCGGTCGCGCAGCTCGGTGCGAACGCGAGCCAGGGCGCGGGTGAATATGCGGTCGTGGAGGCGGATGAGTCCGACGGCTCCTTTGTCGCCTTCGCTCCCTCGGTTCTCGTGCTCACGAACTTCGAGGCCGACCATCTCGACTTCCACGGCACCGAACAGAACCTCCGCGCGGTGCTCTCGGCGTTCGCCGCGAGGCTCTCAGAGACGAACGGCACGCTCGTTGCGTGCGCGGACGACCCCGGCGCGCACGCCTTTGCCCTGGACGCGCGCGACGCAGGCCTTCGCGTCGTGCTGTATGGCGAACACCCCGAAGCGACGTGGCGGATTGTCGCCGATCACTCGAATGCTTCCGGCGCTCACGTCCAGGTCGTCGCACCGAACGGGCAGAACGTCGACCTCGCCTTGCGCGTTCCAGGCCGACATAACGTCCTCAACGCCCTCGGCGTGCTCGCCGCTCTCGACGTCCTGGGCATTGAGCGCGAGAGCGCCCTTGGCGGACTCGCCGAGTTCGAGGGGGCGGATCGTCGCTTCCAGGTTGCGGGCGAAGTGAATGATGTCGCCGTGATCGATGATTATGCGCACCACCCGCGCGAGGTCGCGGCTGCGCTTGCGGCGGGCCGCGAGCGTGCAGAGGGCGGGCGGCTCGTTGCCGTCTTTCAGCCGCATCTGTTCTCGCGCACGAAAGCGTTTACGCGCGAGTTTGCCGAGGCACTGAGCCTCGCAGATGAAGCCGTTCTCCTGCCGATCTACCCGGCACGCGAGGATTTCGATCCGAGTATTCGAAGCGAGGACATCGCCGCTCTCGTGGACGGCGGTGCCCGCGTTTTGGAGGCGGGCGATGTGCCCAACTACCTCGCTGAGCACGCGCATGACGCGCGCGTGATCCTCATGATGGGGGCCGGAGACATCGTGGATGTGAGCCCGCGCGTGCTCGAGGCGCTCAAGGCGAGGGGCGCATGAGCCCAGCAAAACGCCCGCCGCGCCCCGTGCGCCCCACGCGCAGGACGGAACACTCAGCCCGTTCAGGTGCGAAGGCCGCGCCGAACGCGAGCGCCGAAGCTTCCCACGAATCCGCCCAACAGTCTCGAGTCGTGGCAAAGCCTCGCTCGGGTGCACACCCTCGTCCGTCCGTGAATCCCGAACGCGCGGGGGATAAGAAGGCAAAGAGCAGCCAAATCCCAAAGTCCTGGCGTGCGCTCGGCAACCGTCGGAAGAAAAAAAAGACTCCCGTTGGTGCCCACGCGCCTTCCCGAACGAGACCCTCGGAGGGGCCGATTGTCGATGCAAGGGAGAGGTTCACGAGTCGCGTGCGGAGGAAGCCGTGGCAGCAAGGCCGGCACTGGCTTACTCTCACCGTCGGCACGATCGCGGCGCTTGTCGTTCTCGCGTTGCTCGCCCTGGCCTTTCTCCCGCAGCTCAAGGTTTCCGAGGTGCGCGTGGCTGGCGCAACGTACGTCGATGCGAGTGCCCTGGAACAGATCGGGAGCGCCCGTGAGGGTCAGGCTCTCGCCTTTGCCGACCTTGACTCTCTCGAAAAGGACCTCGCGGCTGTTCCAGGGGTCAAGGAGGCGAAGGCATCGCGTCACTGGCCGAGCACGATCCGCGTCGTCGTCACGGAACGGACCGCGATCGCCAACCTCGATTCGGGCGGCCGCAGCGTGCTCGTAGACGGCTCAGGCACCGCGCTTCCCTCGACTGCGGCGAACCCGGCGGATCTGCCGCACCTTATTGTCGATCCGGCATCGGCGAACACGAAGGCGACTGAAGCGGCCCTCCTCGAGATCGTGCGCGTACTCCCGCCGAATTTGCGTGCCGCCCTCACGAAGGCCACGGCAAGCGCGCCGTCTAACGTGACACTCGAAGTTTCCACGGAAGCGGGCCCTCGCACGGTCGTGTGGGGAGGCCCCGAGGATTCCGAGCTCAAAGCGAAGGTGCTCGAGGCGCTTCTCAGCCAGCCTGGCGCGGTGATTGACGTCTCTTCGCCGGAAGCTCCGACGATTCGCTAAAGGATGCGCGTACGCCCAAGTACGGGCGCGTCGTTCCCACGTTCCGTGGAGGCTGTGACGAGAAAATGACATTCGTGTAAGACACGCGCCCGACAATGTTGCCCTAGACGCCTGTCAGGCAATAGCGTCGAGTACGAGACAAATGTGCCACTCCCCATGTCTCTTCTGTCCTGTCCGCGCCGGGCGCGGGAGGCGCACTAGGCAGTGTGATGGGGTGGAGCTGGAGCAACGAAAGCAAGGACATCCACGTGGACGGATCGCAGAACTACCTCGCAGTCATTAAGGTCGTCGGTGTCGGCGGCGGCGGCGTCAACGCCGTGAACCGGATGATCGAATCCGGCCTCAAGGGCGTCGAGTTCATTGCCATTAACACCGATGCCCAGGCGCTGCTCATGTCGGATGCCGACGTCAAGCTCGATGTCGGCAAGGAACTGACCCGCGGCCTCGGCGCCGGTGCTGACCCGGAGGTCGGGCGCAAGGCTGCCGAAGATCACAACGACGAAATCGCCGAGGCGCTCGAAGGTGCCGACATGGTGTTTGTGACCGCTGGTGAAGGTGGCGGCACCGGAACGGGCGGCGCGCCCGTCGTCGCGAAGATTGCTCGCTCGCTCGGTGCTCTCACGATCGGCGTGGTGACGCGTCCGTTTACGTTCGAGGGCCGCCGCCGCTCGACCCAGGCCGATTCGGGCATCGATGCTCTCCAGGCCGAGGTCGACACGCTCATCACCATCCCGAACGACAAGCTGCTCCAACTTGCCGATGTCAAGGTGTCGATGATCGACGCGTTCAAGCTCGCCGATCAGGTTCTCCTTCAGGGCGTGCAGGGCATTACTGACCTCATTACCACCCCGGGCCTCATCAACCTCGACTTCGCTGACGTCAAGAGCGTGATGAAGGACGCCGGCACTGCGCTCATGGGCATCGGCACCGCGAGCGGTGACGACCGCGCCCTCCAGGCCGCTGAACTCGCGGTCTCGAGCCCCCTGCTCGAAGCATCGATCGACGGCGCCTACGGCGTGCTCCTGTCGGTTCAGGGTGGCAGCGATCTCGGCCTCGTCGAAGTGTCGGATGCCGCGCGCCTCATCCAGGAAGCTGCTCACCCGAGCGCGAACATCATCTTCGGTACCGCCATCGATGATGCCCTCGGCGACGAAGTGCGCGTGACCGTGATCGCCGCGGGCTTCGACCCGAAGCCCGAGCGCGCAGAGGATGCCGCGCAGCAGAAGCAGCAGGGTGTGCCGAATAGCGCCCCGCAGGCTGCCCCCGCCCAGCCCGAGCAGCAAAGCTCGAGCCGCGACTGGGTTTCGGCTCCCGCGCAGGGCCAGGGCTACATCCCGGCTCGCTCGCCGCAGGTCAACACCGAACAGGCTCAGGGGGCGCAGCAGGATCCAGCTGAGGCGGAAGGCGCAGTCCAGGTTGAGCGGCCGCAGGTGCCCAACGTTCCCTCGATCCAGCAGGATTCGAACCCGGACGACGATCTCGATATTCCCCAGTTCCTTCGCTGAACCATGAGCAGCGAACCATATGCGCGGGCCTTCGACTTGTCGGGGGCTCGCGCCCTTTTCACGGGCGTTGCTGAAGGCAACCTTGCGCTGCATGTAGGCGACGATCCGAATAGGGTGCGTGCGCGTCGGGAGGTTCTCGAGCGCGAACTCGGGGTACCTCTCGTTTTCGTCGAACAAGTGCATTCCGCGGACGTCGCTATCGTGCGCAGTGAGCGGGACGTCCGTGCCATGCGGGAGCACGCGCACGTCGCGGATGCCCTCGTGACGGACCGTTCCGACGTCGCCCTTGCGATCATGGTCGCCGATTGCGTTCCGGTGCTGCTCGCCGATGAAGAGCGTGGCGTGATCGCGGCAGCGCATGCGGGGCGCCGCGGCCTTCTCGGCGGAGTCCTCGGTGCGAGTGTTGAGGCGATGATGGGCCTCGGTGCATGCCCCGCGAATATCCGCGCACTTATCGGCCCGTCGGTGTGCGGGCGATGCTACGAAGTTCCCGAGCCGATGTTCCGGGAATCGGTCGAGATTCAGCCTGCGCTAGCCTCGCGCACGTCGTGGAATACCCCGGCGCTCGACCTGCCTGCCGGTGCTGTCGCCGCGCTGCGAGACGCGGGTCTTGCACCCGAGGGGATCGAGGTTCTCGAGCGGTGCACGCTCGAAAGCGAAGAACTCTTTTCCTACCGCCGTGATCCACGAACCGGGCGCTTTGCGGGCGTCATTACGCGAAGCCCCCGGGCCGTGTGAGAATCGCGCCTAAGCGCAACGTGCGACACGCGTGTAAATTCCGCGGCGCCAGGGTTTCCTGCGGTAGTTTCAAGAAAGACCCCGCACTCCCGTGCTTCCCCAGGGGCGAACAACCGGCTTCTTTATAGGGAGAACTTCGATGGGCGCATTGCGCAACTTGATGGTGAGCGTTGGGCTCGCCGAAGAACAGGACACCTACTACGACGACACTCAGAGCTACGCGGCCGAGGACACGCACGCTGCGCGTGTCCCGGAGCGCACCGTGGAGCCCAAGGTCCAGGAGGCAAACGTGACCCCGCTTCGTCCGCACCAGACTGGCGTCTCGCTTGCGCCGGCCGCACCGGAGACCATGCAGCGCATCACGACGATTCACCCCCGCTCCTACAACGACGCCAAGAGCATCGGTGAATCGTTCCGCGATGGCGTTCCCGTTATCCTCAATCTCTCCGATATGAGTGAAGCTGACGCCAAGCGCATGGTGGACTTCTCGGCGGGCCTCGTGTTTGGTCTTCGCGGCACGATTGAGCGCGTGACCACCAAGGTGTTCCTGCTATCGCCGGAGTTCATCGAAGTTGAGGGTGAGTCCCGCACCGACGAGGGCACGTTCTACAACCAGAGCTGAACATGGCGATCCTCGCCTCTGTCGTCTACCTCGCGGCGTATGTTTTCTCGATTCTTCTGCTCGTGCGGATTGGCCTCGAGATGATCCAGTCGTACGCGCGATCGTTTAAGCCGCGCGGCTTTGTGCTCGTCGTATGCGAGTTGATCTATACGGTGACGGACCCTCCGGTGAAGGCCCTGAGGTCCGTGATTCCGCCACTGAGACTCGGTGATGTAGCGCTCGATGTGAGCGTCCTCGTGATCTTCTTTGCGTGCTCGATCATCTCGATGCTCGTCGCTCCCTTCGTGCTGTGAGCGTAGCTGCGGGAAACGATCCGTGTTTTCAGGGTGCGCCCGCACTCTCAGGTAGAGTTAAATGGTCATCATCTGTTCAAACGACAAGAGGTGGAACCCATGGCTCTTATGCCAAAGGATCTCGAAGACAAGCGCTTTACTCCCGTGCGCTTTACCGAGGGCTACGACATGGACGAGGTCGACAAGTACCTCGACGACGACGTCATTCCCCGCCTTCGTGAACTCATCGAGGAAAACGACCGCCTGAAGCGCGAGCTCGAGGAAGCACAGAGCCGCGTTGCCGAACTCGAGGCCCGCGTCAACCAGGAAGGCGACGGTGCCGTCGCACCGGCAGCCGTCGGAACCGAAAGCGCCGATGAGCCGACCGAGGCCCCCGCGACCGAGCCGGAGACCGAAACCGCTGTCGCTGCCGTCGCTCCCGGTGCGGCCGCAGGCGCGACTCGCGTTGGCGAAACCGATTCCGCCTCTGAGCTCATCGCGCTCGCGCAGCGCCTCCACGACGAGCACGTCGCGAACGGTCAGGCCGAGCGCGATCGTCTCATCAGCGAGGGTACCGCCGAGCACGAGCGCATCATCAACGAGGCCAACGAGACCTCGCGCACCACGCTTGAGCGCCTCGAAGGCACCAAGAGCGAACTTGAGAAGGAAATCGAATCGCTGCGCACCTTCGAGCGTGACTACCGCACTCGCCTGCGTAACTACCTCGAGAACCAGCTTCGCGATCTCGACACTGGCGAAAGCCAGGAGAAGGCCGCCAACTACGGCCTGTGAGCGGCAACACGATGAAGGGAAGCGCCGGAACCGCACGTGCGGCCGGCGCTTCCGCCCGTTCCACCTTGATCGTGGCGTTCGCGATCGCCACGATCGTCTTTGTGCTCGACCAGCTGTCGAAGCTGTGGGCCGAAAACACCCTCGAGCACAACGTCGCGCAGCCCCTCGTCGGGGACATCCTCAAACTCCGCCTCATCTATAACTCGGGTGCTGCTTTCGGGCTCGGCGGTTCGATCACCCCGATCATCACCGGTGTTCAGATCGGGATCGCGCTCGCCGTTGTCTTCGTTCTCGTCCGCTCCGTGCGCTCGCGCGCGTGGGCGATATCGCTCTCGCTTCTTCTCGGGGGCGCACTCGGAAACATCGTCGATCGCCTCTTTCGGGACCCGGGGCCGCTCACCGGTCACGTTGTCGATTTCCTCGAGCTCCCGCACTGGCCGATCTTTAACGTCGCGGACATCGCCGTCACGAGTGGAGCCGGTCTGCTCGTGCTCCTCACCCTTGTCAACGTCCCGTTGGATGCGGGGGAGAAGGTCGAGGTGAGCGAGTGAGTGGCGAGCGACTTTTCTTCGTCCCCGGTGGGCTCGAAGGGGAGCGCGTCGACGTCGCTCTTTCCCGCCTCCTGGGGCTCTCGCGCACGAAGGTCGCGGACCTCGTGCAGTCGGGCAACGTCCTCATCGACGGTGAGGTCCCCGCTCGCTCGGAACGCGTGAGCGAGGGCCAGGAGCTCGCGGTGGCGCTTCCCGAGGTGCGCGACATCGCCGATGTTGCCCCCGAAAAGGTGGACGGTATGGACATCGTCTTCGAGGATGCCGACATCGTTGTGGTCAATAAGCCCGTGGGCGTTGCCGCGCATCCGAGCGTCGGGTGGGAAGGCCCAACCGTTCTTGGCGGCCTGCTCGGCGCGGGCGTGGCTATCACGACCAGCGGCGCGCAGGAGCGTCGCGGTATCGTCTCTCGCCTCGACGTAGGCACGAGCGGCCTCATGGTTGTTGCGAAGAGCGAAGTCGCCTACTCGGTCTTGAAGAACGCGTTCCGCAATCGGCTCGTCGACAAGCGCTACCACGCTCTCGCCCAGGGGCACTTCGACAACATGAAGGGCACAATCGACGCGCCTATCGGGCGCAGCCAGAAGCACGACTACAAGTTCGCCGTTATGGCAAGCGGAAAGCCGTCGGTCACACACTACGACGTGATTGAGATGTTCCCGGGCGCTTCCCTCCTCGACATCAAACTCGAGACCGGCAGGACCCACCAAATCCGCGTGCATATGAGTGCCGCCGGGCATCCCCTTGCGGGAGACCCGCAGTATGGTTCCGATCCGAAACTGGCCGAGAAGCTTGGCCTCGTGCGGCAGTGGCTGCACGCGCGAGCGCTCGCGTTTGAGCACCCCACGAGGCATACGCGCGTGACGTTCGAGGCCCCGTACCCGACGGATCTTGAGCACGCGCTCGAAGTGTTGCGCTCAAGCTAAGAGCAGGATCGCACGTGCGGGTTTCTGAGGCCGCCTATTTGCGCTCGGCCGACTACCATCGTGGGCATGGCTTCAGAGGATTTCGTTCACCTTCACGTCCACACTGATTACTCGATGCTCGATGGGGCCTCGAAGATCAGCAAGCTCGTGAACGCCGCCGCTGAAGCCGGCCAGAAGGCAATCGCGATCACCGACCACGGGTACGTGTTTGGTGCCTACGAGTTTTACAAGAACGCTGTAGCCGCGGGTGTGAAGCCCATCGTCGGTGTTGAGGCGTACGTGACGCCCGGAACGAGCCGCCACGATCGATCGCGCGTGCAGTGGGGCACGAAGGCGCAGCAGGATGCCGGCGATGACGTTTCGGCGCGCGGTGCCTACACCCACCTCACGCTCCTGAGCCGCACGACCGCGGGCATGCACAATCTGTTCCGGCTCGCGAGCTTCGCTTCGCTCGATGGCCAGATGGGCAAGTGGCCCCGCATGGACCGCGAGATTCTCTCGAAGTATTCCGATGGTCTGATCGCCTCCACGGGCTGCCCATCCGGTGAGATCCAGACTCGTATTCGCCTCGGGCAGTGGGACGAAGCCGTCAAGGCCGCTGGCGAATACCAGGACATGTTCGGCAAGGAGAACTACTTCGTTGAGCTCATGGATCACGGTCTTGAGCTTGAGCGGCGCGTCACGAAAGACCTCATCGAACTGTCGAAGAAGATTGGCGCGCCTCTTCTTGCCACCAACGACCTGCATTACGTGTACGAAGATGACGCGAAAATCCAGGACGCCCTGTTGTGCATCAACTCGGGCTCGACGTTCGATACGCCGGGGCGCTTCAAGTTTGATGGCTCGGGCTATTACCTCAAGAGCGCACGTGAGATGCGCGAACTTTTTCGTGAGCTACCCGAGGCGTGCGATAACACTCTCCGGGTCGCCGAAATGTGCGACGTGCAGTTCACGACGACCGCGGAGGGCGCGAACTACATGCCGCGCTTCCCGGTTCCCGAGGGAGAGGACGAGCACTCCTGGTTCGTGAAGGAAGTCCAAAAGGGTCTTCACGAGCGGTACCCGAGCGGGATCCCCGACGAAGTGCAGGAACGCGCCGACTACGAGGTTGGCATCATCACGCGCATGGGCTTTCCCGGATACTTCCTCGTCGTCTCCGACTTCATCCGCTGGGCGAAGGAACGCGGTATCCGCGTGGGGCCGGGCCGTGGCTCCGGTGCGGGCTCGATGGTGGCGTACGCGATGCGAATTACCGATCTCGACCCCCTTCCTCACGGGCTTCTCTTCGAGCGCTTCCTCAACCCGGATCGCGTGTCCATGCCCGACTTCGACGTGGACTTCGACGATCGCCGTCGCGGCGAGGTGCTCGAGTATGTGACCGAACGCTATGGAGACGACAAGGTCGCTCAGGTCATTACGTACGGCGTGATGAAAACGAAGAACTCGATCAAGGACTCGGCGCGCGTGCTCGGCGAGCCGTATGCGCTCGGCGACCAGATGACGAAGGCGCTTCCGCCCGCCGTGATGGGCAAGGACATCACGCTCAAGGGCATCTTCGACGAGAACGATAAGCGCTACGCGGAGGCTGAGGATTTCCGCCGTCAGTATCGTGAGAATCCTTCGTGGCAGCGCGTCATGGATATCGCGCAGGGCGTCGAAGGCCTCACGCGCGGCTGGGGTGTACACGCGTGCGCGGTGATCATGTCGAGCGAGACCCTCACCGACATCATCCCGATGATGCGTCGCCCTTCCGATGGGCAGATCATCACGCAGTTCGACTATCCGACGTGTGAAACCCTCGGCCTGCTCAAGATGGACTTCCTTGGGCTGCGTAACCTCACGGTGATTTCTGACGCGATTGAGAACATCGAATCGAACGGCAAAGAGGTCCCCGACCTCGACCACCTTGGCTTCGAAGATCCGGCGACATTCGATCTGCTTCAACGCGGCGATACTCTCGGCGTGTTCCAGCTCGATGGTGCGGGCATGCGCTCCCTGCTTCGCCAGATGAAACCCGATAAGTTCGGCGACATTAGCGCCGTGTCAGCCCTGTATCGTCCGGGCCCGATGGGTATGAACTCGCACACGAACTATGCGCTCAGGAAGAACGGACTCCAGGAGATCACGCCGATCCACCCGGAGCTCGAAGAACCGCTTCACGACATTCTTGCCGAGACCTACGGCGTGATCGTGTACCAGGAGCAGGTCATGCAGACCGCGCAGAAAGTCGCGGGCTTCACGCTTGGTCAAGCTGACATTCTTCGTCGAGCCATGGGCAAGAAGAAGAAGGCAGAACTCGATAAGCAGTACGTGGGCTTTCGCCAGGGCATGCTCGACCACGGCTATAGCGATTCCGCCGTGCAGGCCCTGTGGGATGTGCTGCTTCCGTTCGCGGACTACGCGTTCAACAAGTCGCACTCGGCGGCGTACGGGGTCGTGTCGTACTGGACCGCCTACCTCAAGGCGAACTATCCCACCGAATACATGGCGGCGCTTCTCACGTCGACCCAGAACAACCGCGACCGGCTCGGCCTCTACCTCGGCGATTGCCGCCACCGGCACATCACCGTGCTTCCGCCGGACGTGAACTCCTCGCTCATGAACTTCGCGGCCGTCGGTTCTGATATCCGCTTCGGGCTGTCGGCGATTCAGAATGTCGGCGCGCACGTCGTCGAAGAGATCATCAAGACGCGTGAGGAGAAGGGCGAGTTCACGTCATTCACGGACTTCCTCGACAAGGTTCCGCTTTCGGTGTGCAACAAGCGCACGATCGATTCGCTCATCAAGGGCGGCGCGTTTGACTCGCTCGGTCACAACCGCCGTTCGCTCGTCCTCGTGCACGAGGACGCGGTTGACGGGATCGTGGACGTCAAACGCAAGGAAGCTCAGGGGCAGGATGACCTTTTCGGCGGCGGCATGTTCGGCGACGACTATGCGTCGGGTAGCGCCGCGACGATTCAGATTCCGGAGCTTCCCGAGTGGGATCGCAAGCAGAAGCTCGCGTTTGAGCGCGAGATGCTTGGCCTCTACGTGAGCGATCATCCCCTTCAGGGCCTTGAGCACGTTATTGCGCAGGCGAGCTCGCATTCGATCACAGCCCTCGCGGAAGCCGAGGATACGGACTCGCTTGGGATGGTCACGATCGCGGGTCTCATCACGAATATTCAGCGCAAGATCACGAAGAAGGGCGATACGTGGGCGATCGTCACCGTCGAGGATCTCGAGGGTGCAATCGACTGTCTCATGTTCCCGCAGTCGTATCAGCAGGTTGCCACGGAGCTCGCGGGCGATCTCGTCGTCTCGATGAAGGGGCGCGTCGACAACTCGAAGGGGTCACCCGAGATGCGCGTGCAGGAGATGCGGGTGCTTGACACGTCCGGGGCGATGTCCGATGGTCCCTTGATGATCACCGTTCCCGATTCACGCATGACGAGCGAGGTCGCCCAGCAGCTCCGGGGGATTCTCGAGGATAACCCGGGCGGGAGCGAGGTGCGCCTGCGTCTTACCGAGCCCGGCCGATCGACGCTTATGCGCGTGGACCGGCGACTGTCGGTGGCGCCTTCGCCTGCCCTTTTTGCCTCCCTCAAGACCTTGCTGGGCGCGCAGTGCTTGAACTAGGGGCGCTCGGGGTGCGGCCGCGGGTTTAGTGCGTGGAGCTGTGTCCGACGTCTGCCTGCTTCCGTCGCGTCACAAGCCCCGCGATCACACGCCAGCCCAGGAGGAAGAGCGCGTTGACGGCGAAGGAGACGAGAACGAACGGCAGCGCGGTGCCCGCGCCCGTGAGGGTGCGCAGAAGCATCGCGGTCACGACCGTGATGGCAACGATGAACACGCCGTGGGGCCACAGCCGCCACGGTTCGACCCGCCACGCGCGCAGCACGAGGTGGGCGAGCACGAGTCCCGCGAGGAATGGCCACGCGACACGCGCAAGGTTCACGAGCGTGAGCGCGCCGTTGTGGCTCAGAGTTCCGAGTACGGAAAAGAGGACAACAAGGAAAGCGTCGGCCGCGAGGGCCCTGTAGTAATTTCTCACCCCGCCACCCTAGCCCCTTCCCGGGGCGTAAAATTACGTGAGGGTCCGTGAAGGTGACGGACCCGCCCACCGACGTCGACGAAAGGCCCGCACGATGACCGCGACCCCCAGCAACGGCGAGAACGGCGAGAGCGATCGCGATAAGGCGAAAATCGATGCCGAGTTCGAGGCGATGATGCGGGGGATCGACATCGACGATTCGATCCTAGGCTCAGGGGACGAACCGCCCACCGGATACGCGGTTCCCGGCAGTCTGCGCAAGCCAACGGGACCCAACACGCCGGGAAGCGCCGGCTCGCTCACGGGCCCCACTCCAGCGACGCCCGGCGGAAGCGGCGATGACGTGGAGGTCCCCGACGATCTCTCGACCCTCCATGATTCCGCGCCGGCCGAAGACCCGGCAGCCCCCACCCCGATCGCCATTGTCGCAACCCCACTCGCGTCGGCGAAGGCGCTCGCGGGCGTGGTGCGTCTTGCGCTCGCCGCTGAAGACGATCGCACACCGTTTCCCGAGGGAGCCGTCACTGCGCAGGCGGAAACAGGCGCGATCCTCACGGGCCACGTGGATGAGGAAGAGGCACACACGCTTGCCCGCCTCGTGTCCCTCGGGCTTCAGCGCCAAGGCGTCGTGATGTTTTGGCGCCGCGGTGATCGCATGATTGCGTTCCGCTACCGCGCGGGTCGCAACGAAGGGGAGACCTCACCGGCACTCGTGCTCGGCGCGCTCGCGGGGGAGGTCGAGGATCTTCTCCTCGGCGTCGATGCGCTCGAGGATCTCGAGGAGACGTACGATCCCTCGAGCATCAGCCGCCTCGAAGCGGTTAAGTGGATCGCGGGCGGGCGACGCAAGTGATTCTCGCCTACGTCATGCTTGCCTTTGGAGGGATTCTCCTCGGCGGCGCCTACTCGTTCACGAAGCAAAAGAAGCCGGTTCTCGCTGTCATCGCGCTCGCAGTTACTGGCCTCGCGTGCGTTCTCGTCGCCTTTTGGCGTATCCGGATGGGCTAGGGATGGAGCATGTCTCAGCTCACCCTTCTGCCCGCTATTGACATCGCGGATGGGGCTCTCGCGCGCGCACCGCGCGGGCACGACGGCCCGCACCCAGCCGAGGCTGCGCGCCTCTTCGCGCGCAGCGGCGCCGCGTGGATCCACCTTGCTGACCTCGACCGGGCTTTTGGGAGAGGGAGCAATGACACGCTGCTCGCCGAGATCGTGCGCGGCGCACAGGACCTCGGGGTTCGCACCCAGTGTTCGGGCGGTATCGACTCTCCCGATGCCCTCACCACGGCGCTCGCAACCGGGTGTGCGCGCGTCAATCTCTCCGCTTCCGCGCTCGCGGACCGTGGCTTTGTGCGAGAGGCGATTGATATGCACGCAGAGCGTATCGCCGTGTGCGTCGACGTGCGCGGAACCCTCGTTCACCCTCGCGGAAGCGCGGACCCCATCGGGGAGCTCACGGACATCCTCGCGTTTCTCAACGACGCGGGCTGCGCTCGCCTCATCGTCACGGAGATCGATCGCGACGGCGCTCTCTCGGGCCCGCCCCTTGCCCTCCTCGAGAGCGTCTCGAGGGCGACCGACGCCGAACTCATCGCATCGGGAGGAATCGCGGATCTGAAAGACATCGAGGAGCTCGCGCGGCTTGCCGGCCACACCCGAGTGGCGGGTGCCATCATGGGCCGTGCCCTCCTCGAAGGGCGCTTTGGTCTCGCGGAGGCTCTCGCATGCGTGCAGAGAGCCGAAAGCGAGGGTGCCGAGCAACCGTCGGAAAGGAAAAAATGAGCCTTCGGAGACAAGATCCCAAGGTCGCGCGCACGCTACCCCCGCATTTCGCAACGAAGGATCAGCGCGCGGACACCGCGGGAACACCGTGGCACGGGCGCGACCTCACGCCCTCACACTTCCCCGGTGATGTGGGGGAGCGACACGAGGGTGTCGCCAAGGCGCTCGACGCGTGCGATGCGGGGGAGGACCCTACACGCGAAAAGCTCGTCGAGGCCCTAGCCGGCACGCGTGTGCTCATTCCAATCCAAGCGATCGCAACCGAGACCGCGACAACAGCGAGCGGGCTGCACGCCGATAACGCCTCCGACATGGCTATGCTCAAGCTTCAACTGCGCGATGGGCACATGGCGCTTCCCGTGTTCACAAGCGCCGCGGCTCTATCCGCGTGGAGTCCCGAGGCCCGACCCGTGCCGATGGTGCTCGAACAGGCAGCTCAGTCGGCCGTCGCCGAGGGGTGCACGTGCCTCGCCCTCGACCTCGGACGCGACGGCGCACCGCTCGTTCTTCGCCGATCGGCGCTCTGGGCAATCGCGCAGGGCAGGCGTTGGTGCGCGCCTTACAAAGACTCGACGGTGCTCGACGAAGTTGAGGCACTCGTGGCTGCCATCGACGGAGTTGACGGTGCCGAAGTGCTGGCAGGACAGGAGCGCGAAGTCGAGTTGAAGCTCGGCCTCACTCCCGGCCTCGAGCAAGCAGAGCTCGATGCACTCATGGCGCGGGTCCGCACCTACCTCGCCCACTCCCAGGTCATCGCGGAGCGAGTCAGTTCCCTGAAAATCACCGTGGTCCCGGCGCGGCGATAGGATCGTCTGGTGGCTCTTTCGACGTACCGCGAGGTTCTCCAGGTTCCCAAGGCACCCTCCATTTATCTCCTTGGGTTCCTCGCACGCTTCCCGTTTTCTGCAACGGGTCTCGTGCTGACGCTCCACACCGTCATGAGCCTCGGCCAGAATTACATGATGGCCGGTCTCGTCGTGACCTCTTCGACTCTTGGTGCGGCGATCTCGGCGCCGTGGCGAGGGCGGCTCATGGATACGAAGGGGCTTGCGCGCACCCTCATTCCGCCGATCATCGTCAACCTCGTCTTTTGGGCGATCGCGCCGTTTTTGCCGTTCGGACTTCTCCTCCCAGCGGTCTTTGTTGCGGGGCTGTTTTCGATCCCGGTCTTTTCGATCGTGCGTACCTCCCTTTCGGTTGTCATCCCCGCAAAGATTCGTAAATCCGCGTTCGCTCTGGACTCCGTTATCACCGAGTTCGTGTTCATGCTCGGCCCGGCTGCGGGAACCGTCCTTGTCTTCACGTGGGGCTCGTACGTGGCGATGTGGGTGATCGGGGGCGCGGTTGTCATCGCCGGCATCGGGCTCATGATCGTTGACCCGCCCCTCTCGAGCGAGCAGATCGTGCTGCCGACACGTATGCCCGAGCCGCTCGAAGTTGCCGAGAGCGGCCTCGAGCGCTCGCCCGCAGCGGTCGCTGAGCGCATCGCCTTCGAGAACACACAAACCGGTCAAATCACTGCTCTGTCCCAGGCCGACCTCGACGAGACCTCTCCCGAAACGTCGCGAGCGCTCGACGAAGCCCGCTCCCTCGCGCGCAGGCAACTCCTCTCGCTCGGCGGCATCGCGATCCTCATCGCGACGGCGGTGGGCAGCGTCATCCTCGTCACCGGGGACTTGGGCATCGTTGCCCTCATGGAAGAACTCGATCACAAAGACTTCATCGGCCCCGTCGTCGCGATCTGGTGCCTCGGCAGCGCGATCGGTGGCCTCGCCTACGGTGCCATGAAAAACGATCTTCACCCGCTGTGGGTGCTCTTCTGGCTGTCGATCGTGACCATGCCCATCGCGCTTGTATCGAACCTTCCCACGGCCTTCATCCTGTGCTTCATATCCGGGCTCGGGATCGCGCCGAGCATCGCCGCAACGGGCGAAGCGATCTCGCGGCGCGTTCCCGAGATTGCGCGCGGCGAGGCCATGGGCTGGCACGGTAGTGCCATGACGATCGGCTCGAGCCTTGGCAGCCCAATCGTGGGCGTCGTCATCGACGCGGGTGGCGCCGGCGCGGCGTTCTTTTCCGCGGGTGCGTTCGGTCTCGTCGTCGCCGTGTGCGGGCTCGTGGCCATGCGCGTGCACCGCTCGCGCGTGAGGGCGCGCGCAGCACAAGAACTCGGTATCGAGGCGGCCTAGGTGACCGTCGGCCCCAGAACGGTTCGGGCAGCCGCCTGACGTGCCCTCATTCCCGGCCCGCCCCGCCGGATTTCCTCCCTCGGGTGGCGTGCGCGGCAGGTTTAGAAGTAGACGGCGAGCGGCCCGCGCGGCCCGTCAACGACGTCGACGTCGGTCTTGAACACGCGCGAGAGGGTTTCGCCGCACACGATTTCGGTGGGTGAGCCCTGGACGGTGACCTTGCCGTCGTTCATCGCGATGATGTGGTCCGCGTAGTGGGCCGCGAAGTTGATGTCGTGCACGACGATCACGACCGTGCGCCCCAGCTCGTCGCTCGCGCGACGAAGCTGTTTCATCATTTGCACGCTGTGCTGCATGTCGAGGTTGTTGAGTGGTTCATCGAGCAGCAGATATTCGGTGTCTTGCGCGAGCACCATCGCGACGTATGCGCGCTGGCGCTGGCCTCCCGAAAGCTCGTCGAGAAAGCGATTCTCGAGCGGCGTGAGGTTCACGAAATCGATCGCTTCGGACACGATTCGCTCGTCTTTGACGGTGAGCCGGCCACGCGAATACGGGAAGCGACCAAAAGCGACGAGCTGGCGCACCGTGAGGCGAGTGACGAAGTGATTGTCTTGGCGGAGGATCGCGAGCATCGTCGAGACCTCGCGCGAGGGCATCGTAGCGATATCGCGCTCGTCGATCGTGATCGTGCCCGAATCCGGCTCGAGCAGGCGGCCAATCATGGTCAGGAGAGTAGATTTGCCCGCGCCGTTCGGGCCCACGAGAGCGGTGAGGCCGCTCGAAATCTCGACGTTGACGGGACCGATCTGTACGCCCTGCCCATAGTTTTTCGTGAGGTTCTCTACGCGAATCACAGGCGCCCCTTTCGGAGAATGAACAGCAAAAACGCGAGCCCGCCAATGAGCTCGATGATGACGGTGACCGCGCCCTGCGCGTTAAAGACGTGCCGGAGGATGAAGTAGGCGAGCGTCATGACGTCGTAGCCGATGAGGATTGCCGCGGGAAACAGGAGCCGGTGGTCGTAGGTGTCGGTGAGCTGATAGGTGAGGGCGGCGATGAGGAAGCCGAGGAAGGTCATCGGGCCGACGAGCGAGGTCGTCATCGCCATGAGAATCGAGACGAGAAGAAGCACGAGGATCGTTGCGCGCTTGTGGTGAACGCCGAGGTTGGTCGCCGTTTCGCGCCCGAGTGCGAGAACGTTGAGGCGAGGCGAGTAAGCGAACAACAGTGCTGCGGTGAGCACGACAATCGGGATCACGAACGGGAGGTGGGTGAGTTCGGCGTTTGAGATATTGCCGAACATGCGGGTTGTGAGGATGTCGAAGTCGCTCGGATCAAGCAGCCGCTGCATAAACGTTGAGAGCGAGCCCAGGCCGCCGCCGAGGACGATTCCCACGAGGAGCATGACGTGAATGCTGCCCGTCTTTGAGTTGAGCAGCCAGCCGTACAAGAGCCCGGAGAAGCCCACCATGAGGGCCGCCATAAGGAAGAACTGCCCGGTACCCGTGAGCTGCGTAATCCCCGCCGCGCCAAGGAAAAATACCGCGGACGTGTGCAAAAGGACGTACAGCGACTCGAAGCCCATGATCGAGGGCGTGATGATGCGGTTCGCCGTCGCCGTTTGGAAGGCGATGGTGGCGAATGCCTGGCACGTGGCGACCACCGCCATGACGACGATCGCGCTCGCGCGCATCGTCGCGATCCGCCAGAAACCCTCGCTTCCGAAGGGCAGCGGGTTGTTCCACGCCAAGATTCCGGTGGTCGTCAGCACCGCGATCGTGGCGAGACTCGCGAGCAGGAGCGCGTATCGGGTGCGTGAGGAACGGGTGATGAAGGGACCGGAGTGCCGTTCGGGAGCGCACGCGCTTACGCGCGCTGGTCCGACGGTTGCCAGCAGATTGGGAATGCCCTTGTGTGTGCGCTGCTCCTGTGCTTTCTCGACGTCGCGAATGTCGGTGACGGTCGCGAGCGAGGGATCCTTGAGAGTTGCCGCGCTCGGATGGAGGGTGGGCTCGCGGGTGCTATCGTCCACGACGGTTCCTCCTCACGATAAGGGCGAGAAAAACTGCCGCGCCGATGATGCCGAGCACGACGCTCACGGGCATCTCGAATGGGGCGATGATCGTGCGTGCGATGAGGTCGCAGACCGTCACGACCCACACCCCGAGCAGCATGACCCAGGGAAGGTTTGAGCGCAGATCGTCTCCGCGGATCATTGAGACCATGTTCGGGACGATGAGGCCGAGGAAGGGCAGGCGCCCCACGATCACGGTGACAATTCCGGTGGCCACTGCGACGAGGAAGACACCGAGAAAAACGACGGCGCGATAGTTGAGGCCCACGTTAGTGGCGACATCCTTGCCGAGGCCCGCGACCGTGAAGCGATCCGCGACGATGAACGCCGCGACGAGAACGAGGAGCACGAGGAAGAGAAGCTCGTAGCGGCCGCGGACAAGACCCGTGAAACTTCCCGTGAACCAGATGCCGAGGCTTTGCAGCGTGTCGGTTTCGAGGGCAATAAAGGTTGTCAGTGACCCGACGACAGCGCCGAGCATGATGCCGACGATGGGCACGATGAGAGAGCTCTTGAGGCTTACGCGCTCGAGGAACCCAAAAAATACGAGGGTGCCGATAAGCGCGAAGATGATCGCACCGACCATGCGGGGAACGAGCCCTGCCGTAGGGAAGAGGATCATCACGGCTATGAGGCCGAGACTCGCCCACTCGGTCGTGCCCGTCGTGGAGGGCTCAACGAACTTGTTTTGCGTGAGCAGCTGCATGATGAGGCCGCACATCGCCATCGTGCTGCCCGACAGCACGAGCGCAAGCGTTCGTGGGACGCGCGTGATGAGGAAGATGTCCCATCCACGATCGCCACCCGTGATGTCGTAGACGCCCACGAAAAGTGAGAGCACGAGAAGGGCGAGGGTCGCGAAGAGAGCGACGATCAGGGCGATGCGATTGCGTCGAGGGCCCGCGAGCGAGGTTCCGCTCGCGGGCCTTCTCCGCTCCGCCGGTGGGGCGGCTTCTGTCACACTCATGCAGTCCTTTGTGCGTCAGCTCTTTTTCGACTCGAGAGCGTCCGCGAAGGTCTCGAGGAATTCCGTGTAGGCCTGGATGTCCTCGGTGATGTAGAAGTTCGAGGGCATGTACACGACGTGACCTTCGGTGATGGCCGTGACGTGCGCGAGGGCTTCAGCGTTCTCGATGAGTTCGGCGGCGGGCTTGTAACCTTCCTCGTCGGCGGCGACGGCCGCGTCGCGGTCCATGACGATGATCCAGTCGGGGTTCGCGGAGGCGATGGCTTCAAGGGAGACGTCATCGCCCTGGTGATCGCTCGTGCCTTCGACCTCGAGCGCGGGAGTGAGGCCCAGGACGGGGAACAGGGGGCCTACGGCCCTGCCCGTTTTGGGAGCCGCATAATTGATCGTTCCGCCCGAGGTAATGAGCCCCATGACCGTGTTGTCGGTGGAATATGCCGTCTTGACGCGCTCGATGGCGGCCTCGAAAGCCTCGATGAGCTTCTGCGCTTCGGTTTCGTGTCCGAGGGTGGCGCCGAGGAGTGTGATCTGGCGCTTGAGCTCGTCGTCGAGCGGTTTCTTCTCAGTGTCGATGTCGGTGTCGACGATCGCCGCGTTTGGCACGAGAGCCTTGATGTCCTCGTAGTACTGCGCGTAGCGCTGGCCATTGAGAACGAGATCGGGATCGGCAGCGACGAACTGTTCGAGGTCGGGTTCGCGGTGTGATCCCGAATCGAGAATGTTCTCGTCATCCTTGTAGGAAATGCCCTTCGGCATGAGCTGGCGCGGCGCGACGACCAGGTCGACTCCCCATGCCTCGAGGCTGCGGAAGATCCGGTTGTCGGTTGCACCAATGCGTTTCGGTGATACGGGAACGTCCACTTTGCCGCGAGCGTCGGTGACGGTGCGGGTGCCGCTCGCGTCGCTTGACGACCGGGCGTCCTGCTTTGTCGAGTCGCCACTGCACGAGGCGAGGGCGCCCGTGGAGCACGCGGCAAGGGTGAAGAGGCCGAGCTGTCGGCGCGTCATGGACGTCATAGAGTCTCTTTTCTGTGTCGTCCTCGGTCGCTCATCGACTGAGGTAAGGCTGCCCTATCCTTACAGAGGCCGCGCCGATTATGCAAAATCAGGATTTCTTAATTGGTGATGTGTGAGAAGTGTGGCGAACGGGAAAGTCGTAGGGGATGGGTGGCGTCGGGCTTGTAAGGCCTGCCACACGGGCGCGGCCATCCCTTCCGCACAATCGCGCCGCCTGCTAACGTTGTTGTTCGGAACATTCGCGTTCCCTTACAAGTGGAGCCCACTCCCACCCGAGCGGCCGAGGCTGCCGGGTCAGTACGAGACTCACGCACCCTCGCGTGAGTTGGGCCTCCGCATGCACGGGGGCCTTTTTTGATGTTCCAGGCATTTCTATTGTGTGAGGAGCAGTCATCAGCGAACAGCGAATCAACGGGCAGATCCGCTCGCCCAAGGTCCTTCTTGTGGGGCCCAACGGTGAACAGGTCGGGGAAGTCCGTATCGAAGACGCGTTGCGGCTCGCGAACGAAGCCGATCTCGACCTCGTCGAGGTTGCTCCGGGTGCGAACCCACCGGTCGCACGCCTCATGGACTACGGAAAGTTCAAATACGAAGCGAAGCTCAAAGCTCGCGAGGCGCGCAAGAACCAGGTCAATGCCCAGCAGAAGGAAATTCGCATGGGCCTCAAGATTGACACGCACGACTACGAGACCAAGAAGCGCAACGTCGAGAAGTTCCTCAACGGTGGCGACAAGGTCAAGGTCATGATTCGATTCCGCGGCCGTGAGCAGTCGCGCCCCGAAATGGGCATGAAGCTCATGCAGCGAATGGCTGAGGACGTCGCTGAAGCAGGCTTCGTCGAATCCCACCCGCGCGTCGATGGCCGCACGATGGTCATGGTGCTCGGGCCGCACAAGAAGAAGTCCCAGGCTCGCGCCGAAGCCCGCAAGCGCAAGAGCGATGCGGAAAAGGCCGCAGCGAAGGAAGCCAGCGCCGAATAGGGCGCTTAATCAGAAGGAGAACAGGCACTATGCCGAAGAACAAGACGCACTCCGGTGCGAAGAAGCGCATCCGCATCACCGGCTCCGGCAAGCTGCAGCGCCAACGCGCAAACGCGTACCACAAGGCCGAGGCCAAGACCTCGCGCCACAAGCGCCGCCTCGCCGGCGTGACCGACGTTGCCAAGAGCGACGTCAAGAACCTCAAGCGCATGCTTGGCCGCTGAGTTTTCAGCACCCCATAAGACTTTTCATTTCGACCAAAGGAGAATCACGTGGCACGCGTGAAAAGGGCGGTCAACGCCAAGAAAAAGCGCAGGGAGATCCTCGAACAGGCCTCCGGTTACAGCGGTCAGCGCTCGCGCCTGTACCGCAAGGCGAAGGAGCAGGTGCTCCACTCGGGTACCTACAGCTACCGCGATCGCAAGGTTCGCAAGAGCGACTTCCGTCGCCTCTGGATCCAGCGCATCAATGCTGCGGCACGCGCCAACGGCATGACCTACAACCGCTTCATCCAGGGCCTCGGCCTCGCGGGTGTCGAGGTTGATCGCCGTATGCTCGCCGAACTCGCCGTGAACGACTCGGCTGCTTTCGCCCAGCTCGTGACCATCGCGAAGAACGCCCTCCCGAAGGACGTCAACGCACCGGTAGCCTGATCTACCCAATGACACACTCTGAGCGCCCGGAGGGTGCGATGCTGACGCCGCGCAGTGCGCGTGTCGGAAAAATCGCCGCCCTTTCCGGGCGCTCAGTGCGTCAGCGCGAAGGTCGATTCCGGGTGGAGGGGCCCCAAGCGATACGCGCACTCCTCGAACGCGAAGCTCGCGACAGAGCCGAGGGGCGGGATGGCATCCTCGACGAGCTCTACCTGACGACAAAAGCGCGCGACGCACATCCGGAGCTCGAGCAGCTTGCTGAGACGGTCGGCGCGCGCCCGCGCCTCGTCACCCCCGACGTCATTGAGGCCATGGTGCGCGAGCAGGGCCATCAGAGCGTCACAAATCCTCAGGGTGCCATCGCCGTTGCGCGAAGTGTGGAGCGTGACTGGCGTGATCTGCTCGATGCCCAGGGGACGGGGCCCGTGACGATCGTCGTGTGCGAGCGCCTTCAGGACCCCGGTAACGCCGGGCTCGTCATGCGCACGGCCGACGCCTCCGGTGCCCACGCCGTGTTCTTTTCCGAGGGCTCTGTCGACCCGCTCGCGCCCAAGGTTGTACGCGCAAGTGCCGGAAGCCTCTTTCACGTTCCTTTTGCCCGCAAGGTCCCCATGGGGGAACTCCTCGATGCGCTGCGCTCTCGCAGCATCGCAACGGCAGCGACGAGCCCGCGCGGTGCGCAGAATCTTTTTGACTGGACTCCTCCCGAGCGCCTCGCGTGGCTCATGGGCAACGAGGCCCACGGTCTTGACGCGGCAACGCTCGAGGCGGCCGATGCTCGCGTGGCCATCCCGATTTACGGGAGCGCCGAATCTCTCAACCTTGCAACGGCCACAACCCTGTGTTTGTTCGAGTCGGCGCGCGCACGAGCAGGTGCGCGGTGAAAGGACTCTCGCGCACTCTCCTGCCCCTGAGCGTCCTCGTCATTGTTGCCGGTGGTCTCGCCGGGGTCCTTGGCCTCACCCTCACCGGTGAAGCAAACGGACCGCTTGCGAGCACGTTTGGCACCATTACCAACGACCTTGTCGTCGCCGTCAAGTGCGCCGAATACCTCGCGCTTGCCCTCGCCTTCGGCTATGCCCTCACGCTAAGCCTCTTTCAACCGGGCGTCGGCCGCACGCGCGGCCACAAGAGCCCTCGTCTGAGCGATATGCAGGATCGGCAGCGCCGGCTCGCCGTACGCTTCACCCTCGGCTACGGGCTGCTCCTCGCGCTCGGCACCTATCTCACGTACGCCAACGCGCGGGGGTCGATGTCCCCTCAGCAGCTCGGATACTTCATATGGAGGACCGACCTGGGGCGCGCCACCGTGTGGGCCCTCGTCTTCGCGCTCCTATCCGCGGGAATCGGCGCCCTCACGAGGCACCTGCGCGGAGCAGGGTGGCTGACCGCCCTGCTTGCCCTGAGCGTCATCGCCCTCGGCTTCCTCGGGCACGCCGGCAACTCGACCGACCACCTCAACGCCGTCAACGCCATGATCGCGCATCTCCTTGGCGTTCTCACGTGGCTCGGTCCGCTCCTCGTGTTTCTTGCCGAAGCACACCGAACCGATACCGCGACTCTCGCAACGTGGCTCAAGCGCTATAGCCCGTGGGCTCTCTTTGCCATCCTCGCGCTCGTCTATTCCGGGATCATCAACGCCGCGATCCGGCTGGAAAACCCCGCGCAATTCGTCACCACTCGCTACGGATGGCTCGTGCTTCTCAAGGCCCTGCTTACGGTTGCCATCGCCGCGATTGGGTACGCGCAACGGCGCCGCGCGCTCACCCCGCTTGTGAATACCTACACCTCCGTCGCGCGCGGCGACAGGATGAAGGGAACCGTCGGACCGGCCCACGCGCATGTCGAGCGCGCAGCCCGCCGCGCTTTCGCTCGCCTCGCGCGCGTGGAGGTGCTCATTGCTGCCGTCATTCTCGGCGCCTCAAGTGCCCTCGGCCGTTCCGAGCCGCCCGTACCCCAGTACGTGCCGCCCGAGACCTATCGCGTACTTTCTCTCGTGGGATACGAGCCTCCGAGCGGCGAGTTCTCCCTCCTGAGCCTCGTCACCGTATGGCAGATGGACTGGATGTTCACGGGCGTTGCTGCTCTCTTTGCCGTGCTCTACCTCCTGGGGCTTGCCCGTCTGCGTGCACGCGGAGACCACTGGCCGCACTCGCGCACGATCTTCTGGCTTGCGGGGTGTCTCGCACTTTTCTGGGTGATGAGCGGTGGTGCGGCCGCGTTCGGGCGCGTGCGCTTCGATGCCCACATGACCCAGCACATGGCGCTCATGGTTATTGTCCCGCCGCTTCTCGTACTCGGCGCGCCGGTCACGATGCTCAGCCGGGCCGCGACGCCCAGGAGCGACGGCTCGCGCGGCATGCGCGAGTGGATCCTCGCGATCCTTCACACGCGCTACGCGACCGTCGTCTCAAGCCCGCCGATTGCGGGTTTCCTCTTCGCGGGCTCGCTCGTGCTGTTTTATTTCACCCCGTTTTTCACGTGGGCGATGTTCGAACACGTCGGTCACCTCCTCATGACCGTCCACTTCCTCCTTGCGGGCTACCTGTTTGCGTGGGTGATTATCGGCATCGACCCCGCCCAAAAGCCCATAAGCCCCGTACTCAAGCTCGTCACGCTGCTTGTGACGCTCACGTTCCACGCCTTCTTTGGCATCGCTGTCGTGAGCGCGACCTGGCTCATCGGCGGAGATTGGTACACGCTTCTCAATATGTTCCCGCGCGCTGAACTTGAGCGTCAGCAATTTGCGGGCGGCTCGATCATGTGGGGTATCAGCGAGGTCCCCACGGCGTTCTATGCCCTCATCGCGGGAATCCAGTGGTCGCGCAGCGAAGAGAGGGCGGCCCGTAACTATGACCGCAAGGCGGAGCGCGACGGTGGGGCTGAGCTCGAAAACTACAACGCCTACTTGCGTGCCCTACAGGATGGCGAGGGCACGCACGTAGGCGATGAGTCTGATTCCGCTCAGCGTAGGTAGGCGAGGTCCTCGGCGAAGCTTTCTTTGGCCTTCGCGAGCAGCTCGCGCGCGACACCGACGCCGTCGACGAGCGGGTGGGAGAAGAACGCCTCGACGGCCAGATCGGCGCTTCCCTCGCGGGAAGCAGCGATTACGGTGCGCTCGGCGTTCTTTACCTGGGTGACGAGTGCGAGCTGGTGGCCCGTGAGCCCGGTGACGTCCAGTGGCGTCGCGCCCTTGGAGTCGATGCGGCACGGAGCTTCGACGACGGCATCGTCCGGGAGCGACGGAATGCGGCCCCTATTGGGCGTGTTGACGATCAGCTCGGTCGCCTGATCGAAGGCGAGGGCCTTCATCACGGCGAGCGCAACGCGATCGTAACCGCCCGATTCGATGTCCGCGGCCTCGCGCTCGATTCCACCCGCGGCTTCGCGGTTCGTCGCCATATACGTTTCTTCGCGCTCTTCACGCGTGCGGTTCCATGCCTCGAATGCCGCGTGCCCGTCGAGCTGCGCGGCTTCGCGATAGAAGTCGGCCTGCTGGGCGGCGAGGAAGATCCCGCGCGTTGCTTCCGCGCGGTCGTCGGCAAGGCGAGCCTCGCGCGCGTAATAGTAGTAGTGTAGGTACTCGTTCGGCAGCGCGCCAATGTGCTGAACCCATTTGGCGCCGAAAAGCTTGCCCTCCTCGAACGATTCAATGAGGTCGGGGCGCTCGAGAACCGTGGGGAGAACATCGCGGCCGTTCACGAGGATGCGGTGCACCCAACCGAGGTGGTTGAGGCCCAGGTAGTCGATGTGTACCGGACCGCCGGTTTCGAAAATGCGGCTGCTCGTGCCGGTATCGACCTCGCCGGCATCTTCGAGTGCTGTGAGGGCGTGGCGGGCGAGGCCCACGGGGGAGTCGCAAATGCCGATCACGCGGTCACCGAGAATCTCGCTCGAGACCTCGGTAATGATTCCCGCGGGGTTCGTGAAGTTGATGAGGTAGGCGCTTGGGGCTTCTTCGCGGATTGCCTCCGCGATGGCCCTCGCCACGGGAATACCGCGAAGTGCGTAGCTCAGGCCGCCGAAGCCCGTCGTCTCCTGGCCGAGCACGCCGCACGAATGCGCGATGCGCTCGTCCTGCGCGCGGCCATCGGTGCCGCCGACGCGAATCGCACTGAAAACAAAATCGGCTCCGCGCACTGCATCGCGCATGTCAGTAGCGATGCGTACGCTCGGCGCGTGGGGCACCGAGGCGGTCATGGCCTCGACGATCCGCGCCATCGTGCGCAAACGCTCCTCATTCGCATCCCACAGGGTGAGGGCGCGAACCCGCTGTTCGGAGCTGTCCTTGAGGAGCGTGCGAACCATGAGCGGGACGCGGAAGCCTCCTCCACCGAGCAGCGTGAGTTTCATGTGAGGGCCTCCTCATGGGTGTGGTGTGAACGAGTGCGACAGGTGCACTCGCGTCTTTGACGGGCGCCCGTGCGCGCCATAGCCTTTTTACGTGACGAACCTGAATCAAGATCTAGCCTGCAACGATGCGGCACCAACGACCCTATCGCTTCGTGATCTCGCATGCGTGGGACCTGTGTTCCTCGATGTCCTTTTCACGCCTTTCACCCAGCTCCCGGAGCTTGGCGAGGAGTGCCATACGCAGTCCGTTGCCCTCGCTGTTGGAGGCGCGGCAAACGTTGCGCGTGCCGCGGCGGCGCTCGATATGGACGTCACGCTCGGAACCGAGCTTGGTGAAGGGCCCATTTCCCGACTCGTCGAGCCGATGCTCGAGGCCGACGGTGTGGGACTCGGAGCGAGCGTGAGGCGCGCGGGCTGGGATGTTCCGTGTACAGCGGCGATCCCGTACGAAGGCGATCGCATGTTCTACACGGGGGGCCTGCCGAGCGCTCCGCTTGCGACGACCGAGCATGTTCTTGCCGAGCAAGCGCAGCACCTCACGGTCTCGCTCGAGCGCGACACCATGCCTCTGCTTGCGGGGGAGCGGGAGCGCGGCACGCGAATCTGGGCCGACGTTGGCCACGACGACTCGGGCGCGTGGGATCCGGCGATCTTGCGCCACCTCGAGCATTGCTACGCGTTTTGCCCAAATGACGAGGAAGCCAAACGCTACACACGCACCGATTCCGCGCTCGAGGCCGCGCGCGCACTTGCCGATCGGGTGGAGCTCGTCGTGGTGTCTCGTGGCCGAAAGGGGCTTGTCGCGATCGATGCGGGTCGCGGTCAGGTGCTCGAGAGGCCGGGGTTTGTCGTCGAGCGCGCGAATGCGACGGGAGCGGGGGACACGCTCGTGGCGGCGCTCGTGACCGCGGTGGTCGCGGGGCGTGAGCTCGGGGAGGCTCTCGATTTTGCGCAGCTCGTCGCCGCTGCGCGCGTTGCGGGTGCTGCCGCGCACGGTATGCCGCCGGGCCGAGAGGCGCTCAGCGCTTTCGCTGGCACGTATGGAGCGCGAGAAAAAGAGCTGGTCGAGGAGACCCTCGACCAGCTCGCTTCGCGATAATCGCGGCGTGAGGCGCGTTTAGAGCCAGTCGCCCTTCGCGCGCTCACGCTCGGCGCCGATCGTTGTATCCGGGCCGTGGCCCGTGTGAACGATGGTCGCGTCGTCGAGGCTAAAGAGCTTTTCGCGAATGCTGTCTTCAATTTGCCCTCGGTCACTGTAGGAGCGTCCGGTCGCGCCGGGGCCCCCTTCGAAGAGCGTGTCGCCGGAGAACAGTTGATCGGGCTCGCCTTCGGTGGTGCTGCGCAGGAGGTAGCACACCGACCCGGGGGAGTGCCCGGGCGTGTGGATGACGTTGAGCTCGTGGTCGGCGATGCTGAAAGCGTCGCCGTCCTCAAGGTCGGCATCCCATTCGAGATCCCCGTGGGTGAGTGCCCACAGCTTCTTATCGCCCGGGTGCAGGAGCATCGGTGCGTCAAAGCGCTCGGCGAGCTTAGGGGCAAAACGCGCGTGGTCGTCGTGGGCATGCGTCAAGAGGATCGCGAGGAGCGTACGCTCGCCCACGAGCTTTTCAATGATGTCGATGTCGTGTGGAGCGTCGATCACGACGCAGTCCTCGTCGTTGCCGACGACCCACACGTTGTTGGCGACGTCGAATGTCTCGCCGTCGAGGGTGAATGTGCCCTCGGTGACGGCATGGTCGATTCGGAGGTTCATGGTGAAGTCCTTTTTCGGTGATGTGCGTGAGGGTTGGATCTAGGCGCGTGGCATTTCCACGACGCTGCGGAGGATGGTGCCGCCCTTCATGCGCTCGAAAGCGCCCTCGACATCCGTGAGCGCGATGCGTTCGCTCACAAATTCGTCGAGGGGCAGGCGGCCTTGTGCGAAGAGATCAGCGAGGTAAGGAAAGTCGCGCTCGGGCAGGCAGTCCCCGTACCACGAGCTCTTGAGGGAGCCGCCCCGGCTGAACACGTCGATCAGGGGCAGCGTGATCTCGGCGGTTGGGTTTGGTACGCCGACGAGGACAACACGCCCCGCGAGGTCGCGCCCGTAGAAGGCCGCGGTGTACGTGGCGGGGATACCGACGGCATCGACGACGACGTCGGCACCAAAGCCGCCCGTGAGCTCCCGGATTCTTTCGGCAACCTCCTCGGGTTCGAGCCCTTTCGTGGCAACCGTGTGGGTGGCTCCGAGGGCGCGTGCTTTGTCAAACTTCTTGTCGTCGAGGTCGAGAGCGATGATCGTGGTGGCGCCCCCGAGTTTTGCGCCGGCAACGGCGGCGAGGCCGACGCCACCCGCGCCGATCACTGCAACCGACTCACCACGCTGGACCTCGCCCGTGTTGAGCGCCGCGCCGATTCCGGCCATGACGCCGCATCCAAGGAGGCCGACGGCTGCCGCATCGGCATTGGGATCGACCTTCGTGCACTGGAGTTCGTGAACGAGGGTCTTTTCGGCGAAGGAGCCGATGCCGAGGGCGGCCGTGAGTTCGGTGCCGTCGGTGAGGGTCATCGGTTTCGAGGCATTGAAGGTGTCGAAGCAGTATTTCGGCTCACCCTTTTTGCATGCGCGGCACTGCCCGCACACGGCGCGCCAGTTAAGGATGACGGTATCTCCAACCTCGACGTGGGTGACATCCTCGCCGATCTCACTCACGACTGCGGTTGCCTCGTGACCGAGCAGAAACGGGTAGTCGTCGGTGATGTCTCCGTTGCGGTAGGCGAGATCGGTATGGCACACCCCGCACGTGTTCACGTCGACGATCACGTCGCGCGGGCCGGGCTCGGGAATCATAATGTCGACGACCTCTGCGGGTTCATGTGCGGCGAAGGAGACGAGTCCTTGGACTGTCGTGGGCATGAGGGGAGCCTTTCTGTTGTCGCGCGGTTCAAGGCGCGGGTGAACGCCCGGAAGGGTGCGCGTGCGCCGCCAGGTGCGGAGCTTTGCGCTGAGAGGGCGTGCAAGCCCCACCGTATCGCCCACGTATCATTGCTAATGCAAAGAACGTGCACCCCGCGTATGTATCCGATGCCAGCGGCGATCGAGTGCGGGCATGCGCGCGTGCTGTGTCAACGTGAGGATGTGGAGAATTCGTGTCAGATGTGACGAACAGTGTGGACATGAGCGAGGAGGCGATCGCCCGCGCGGTCGATTCTGCGCTCGCCGCGATTGCGGAGGCCACGACGTCGGCCGAGATCAAGCAGGTGCGCATCGCCCATGTCGGGGACGATTCCCCGCTTTCACGCGCGAATCGCGGCATTAAGGATCTGCCCAACGAGAAGAAAGCCGCTGCTGGCAAGCTCATCGGCGGTTCCAAGGGGCGCGTGCAGCAGGCGCTCGCGGCGCGCTCGAAGGAGATCGCCGAGAAGGAGGAAGCTGAGGCGCTCGCGAAGGATCGCGTGGATGTCACGACAGCAGTTGACCGGCTTCCGCGCGGTGCACGCCACCCGCTCGGCATCCTCCAGGACCACATTGCGGACGTGTTCGTTGGTCTCGGTTGGGAAATCGCCGAAGGCCCAGAGATCGAAGCCGAGTGGTTCAACTTCGACGCGCTCAACTTCGACGAGGACCACCCTGCGCGCCAGATGCAAGACACGTTCTACGTGGCGCCCGAGGGAAGCGGCCAGGTGCTGCGAACGCACACCTCTCCCGTTCAAGCGCGCACGTTGCTTGAGCGCGGCGTTCCCCTCTACATCGCCTGCCCCGGCAAAGTTTTCCGTACCGATGAACTCGATGCCACCCACGCCCCCGTGTTCAACCAGGTCGAGGGGCTCGCGATTGACCGGGATCTGACGATGGCGGATCTCGTGGGTACGCTCGACAAAGTCGCCGAGGCCCTGTTTGGCGGCAAGCCGATCACGCGTCTGCGTCCTTCATACTTCCCGTTCACCGAACCGAGCGCCGAGATGGACTTCCGATGCTTCAAATGCGAGGCGAAGAACGGTCTCGATGCCGATGCGGATCCCGCGTGCCGCGTGTGCAGCGGAACGGGCTGGATTGAAATGGGCGGCTGCGGCATGGTCAACCCCGCTGTGCTTCGCGCGTGCGGGATCGATCCGAGTGAATACCGCGGCTTCGCGTTCGGCCTCGGAATTGAGCGCATCCTCATGCTGCGCAACTCGGTAACGGACATGCACGACATTGTGGAGGGCGACGTGCGCTTCTCCCAGCACTACGGAACGGAGATCTGAGCAATGCCCCGCATTCCCCTTTCATGGCTCGGCGAACACGTTGAGCTTGCCGATGGCGCTAATGCCGAGGCTGTCGCAGCCTCGCTCGTCTCCGTCGGCCTCGAGGAAGAAGGTATCTTTGGCGCTCAGGTCACGGGGCCCCTCGTCGTGGGCCGCGTCTTGAACCTCGTCAAGGAAACCCACAAAAACGGTAAGACCGTCAATTGGTGCCGCGTCGACGTTGGCGAGGCGCACAATGAAGCACTCGACAATCCGAAAGATCCGCAGCCCGGCGAAGAAGTCCCGAGCCGCGGCATCATTTGCGGTGCGCACAACTTCGTCGAGGGCGACCTCGTCGTCGTGTCACTTCCCGGAACAGTTCTTCCCGGGAACTTCGAGATTGCGGCACGCAAGACCTATGGTCACCTTTCCGACGGCATGATCTGCTCGACCAGTGAGCTGGGCCTCGGCGAGGATTCCGAGGACGGCATCATCGTTCTCGGCCGCGGGATCGCCGAAGGTATCGAAGCGAAGCCAGGCGATGACGCGATCGCCCTTTTTGGCCTCGATGAGGAAGTCGTCGAAATCAACGTGACGCCCGATCGCGGCTACTGCTTCTCGATGCGAGGCGTTGCGCGCGAGTACTCCCACGCGACCGGGGCGCGTTTCACCGACCCCGCCCTTGAGGTCGAGGTGCCCGAGGCAAGCGGTGAGGGCATTCAGGTCCTCCTCGAAGATGACGCCCCGATCCGCGGCAACGTCGGCGCGACCTCCTATGTCGCCCAGCGCGTGAACGGCGTGGACACCTCGGCGCCTAGCCCTCGCTGGATGCAGCAGCGCCTTTCGCTCGCTGGCATGCGTCCGATCTCGCTCATCGTCGACGTCGGCAACTACGTCATGCTCGATCTCGGCCAGCCGCTGCACATGTTCGATGCCGCGAAGCTTACGGAACCGATCGTGGTGCGCCGCGCTAAGCAAGGCGAGGTGCTCACGACTCTCGACGACAAGGCCCGCACGCTTCACCCCGAGGACCTCGTGGTGGCGGACTCGACCGGTGGTCATGGCGCACGTCCCGTCGCGCTCGCGGGCGTCATGGGCGGAAGCGAAACCGAGGTCGACTCCTCGACCGTCGATGTCGTGATCGAGGCTGCGCACTTCGACCCGACGACTCAGGCGCGCACCGCGCGCCGCCACAAGCTCGTGTCCGAGGCCGGCAAGCGTGGCGAACGCGGGGTCGATCCTGTGCTGGTGGAGGTTGCAGCCCGGCGTGCCGCCCAGCTCCTCGTCGAGTACGGCGGTGGAACGCTTGACTCGAACCGAACGCATGCGCGCGCCGGTAAGGAGACCGCAGCCGAAATTTCGCTGCCCCTTGACTACGCGGAGCGCGTCGTGGGCGTTGCATACACGCGTGAGCAGGTCGTCGGATCGCTCGAGAAGATCGGCTGCACCGTATCTTCCGCCGCAGGGGGAGACAACGGAGAGGAAACTCTCACGGTTGTTCCGCCCACGTGGCGCGGCGATCTTCGCATCCCCGAGGATCTCGTCGAGGAGATTGCGCGGCTCGAGGGTTATGACGCGATTGCGTCGAGGCTGCCGTCGGCCCCCGGCGGGCGCGGCCTCACTCGCGCCCAGCGGGCGAGGCGTGCCGTCGCAAATGCCCTCGCCGAGGCGGGCGCGACCGAAGTTGTGAGCTTCCCGTTCACGAACGACAAGACTTTCGCGAAGCTTCGTTTGCCGGAGGATTCTCCGCTGCGTAATGCGGTGCGCCTGCTCAATCCTCTCGCTGACGATGAACCGCTCATGCGAACGGCGATTCTCGAAACCCTTCTTCCCGTTGCCCAGCGCAATCTCGCGCGCGGCGAGGATTCGGTTGCGGTCTTCGAGTCCGGTCTCGTTTTCGAAAAGCGAGGCGAACGCGTTCCGGTGCCGAGTGCTTCCTCGCGCCCCAGCGATGCCGAGTTGGAGGAGATCGCTTCTTCGCTCGCGAAGCAAGATCGCCACGTTGCGCTCGTGGCGGGCGGCCCCATCACTGCTGCGGGGCCGTTGACCGAGCCTCGTGCGTGGGACTGGGCCGATGCGATTGCCTTCGCGCGTCGCGTCGCTGCCGCTGCCGGCACCGAACTCGTGGTCGAACAGGGAACAGCGAGTGCTTTCCACCCGGGTCGCACGGCGATCCTGTCGACCGTTGAGGGGGAGCGTGTGGGCGTTGCCGGCGAGCTTCACCCGGCGGTCATCAAGGCGTTCAGTCTTCCGAAGAACGCGGCTGCGTTCGAGCTTGATCTCGAAGCCGTGATTGAGTCCGCACCCGCCGTGGTGCCGGCGGAGCCGATCTCGACATTCCCGATCGCCAAGGAAGATTTTGCGTTCGTCGTGAATGACGACACGCCCGCCGAGGCCGTGCGTGCGGCCCTCATCGTGGGGATTGGCGATGTTGCGGAAGAGGTTCGCCTCTTTGACGAATACCGTGGTGACCAGGTTCCTGAGGGCAAGAAGTCGCTCGCATTCGCCGTGCGACTTAGGCCGCATGAGAAAACGCTCAAGGGTGCCGAGATCGACGAGATTCGTGCCCGAGCCATCGCCGCGGTTGAATCGGCCGTGGGTGGTGAGCTGCGCGCCTAAGGATTTCGCCCCTCGCGGGTAAGAAGTCGGCCTGAGCCCCGTCGCTTGCATTGAGCGGCGGGGCTCAGGCTCTTTATGTATAGTCATGCATACGACTGCAATAGAATGCTTTGGTGGTGCGCGGTGTGCCGCCCGCGCGAGGACCCCCGCGGCATGAAAGGACATCGATGAGCGATCAACCGCAGCAACCGCAGACCAAGATCTCGCGCCAACGCAAGATCGTCGACATCCTGAACCGCACCGAGGTCACATCGCAAACCGCTCTTCTCGCGCTTTTGGAGAAAGACGGCGTGAGCGTTACTCAGGCGACGCTGTCGCGCGACCTCGTGGAGCTGCGTGCCGAAAAGGTGCGCTCGAGCTCCGGTTCTCTCGTGTACATGCTTCCTCCCGAAGGAGGCGAGCGGGTTCACAGTTTGCGACGCCCGCCCTCGCAAGAACATTACGCGGCGAGGCTTCAACGTCTTGCGGAAGAGCTGCTCGTGAGCGCGGAGGCAAGCGACAACCTGGTGGTCGTGCGCACGCCGCCCGGAGCCGCACAGTATCTCGCGAGCGCGCTGGATCACTCCGTGCTGCCCTCGATCCTCGGCACGGTTGCGGGAGACGACACGATCCTCATTGTCGCTCGCGGCGCAGCGCAGGGGCGCGAACTCGCGTCTACGCTGCGCGAGCTCGCCGACGGTCGCCGGGCAGCAGTCGACGATCACACGTAGAGCACGGATGCGAGCCACCCCGATCCACTCGACCTAGGAGGAAAAACCCCCATGACAGAACGCATCGTTCTTGCCTACTCAGGCGGTCTCGATACATCCGTGGCTATCGGCTGGATCCACGACGCCACGGGCGCTGACGTCATCGCGTGTGCGGTGGATGTTGGCCAGGGAGGTGAAGACCTCGAAGTAATCCGCAAGCGTGCGCTGGACTGCGGAGCCGTCGAAGCATACGTCGCCGATGCGCGTGAGGAGTTCGCGAGCGAATACTGCATGCCCGCTCTCAAAGCGAACGCCCTGTACATGGACGCATACCCGGTCGTTTCCGCGCTTTCGCGCCCCGTGATCGCAAAACACCTCGTGAAGGCCGCAAAGAAATACGGTGCGAGCACCGTCGCGCATGGCTGCACCGGCAAGGGTAACGACCAGGTGCGATTCGAGGTCTCAATTACCTCGCTCGCCCCGGAACTTCAGTGCATCGCACCCGTGCGAGACCTCGCACTCACTCGCGACAAGGCAATCGACTACGCGGAGAAAAACAACCTTCCGATCACCACGACGAAGCACAACCCGTTCTCCATTGACCAGAACGTTTGGGGGCGCGCTATCGAAACCGGGTTCCTCGAGGATATTTGGAACGAGCCGACGAAAGACGTGTACAACTACACGGATGACCCGGCATTTCCACCGGTCGCCGATGAGCTCGTCGTGACGTTCGAGCGCGGCATCCCGGTCGCTATCGACTCTCGTGCATTGAGTCCGCTCGAAGCGATCCAAGAGATGAACCGCCGTGCTGGAGCTCAGGGAATTGGCCGCATCGACATCGTCGAGGACCGACTCGTAGGTATCAAGTCGCGCGAGATTTATGAGGCCCCGGGAGCGATGGCGCTCATCGAGGCGCATCGCGAACTCGAGCGTGTGACCCTCGAGCGCGAGCAGGGGCGCTTCAAGCGTGAGGTGCAGGACCGCTGGACTGATCTCGTCTACGACGGCCAGTGGTTTAGCCCCCTCAAGCGCTCACTCGAGGCCTTCATCGACGACACCCAGCGTTACGTGAGTGGCGAGGTTCGCATGCGCCTGCACGGCGGCCGCGCGACGGTTACCGGTCGCCGCAGCGACAGCAGTCTCTACGACTTCAATCTCGCGACCTACGACGAAGGCGACACCTTCGACCAATCGCATGCGAAAGGCTTCATTGAGATCTACGGTCTCGGCTCGAAGCAGGCAACGGCTCGCGATGAAAAGTTCGGCAACGCACCCTCCCTCGAGGCAAACGTCGGCGCTAGCGAGGAGTGAGACACGTGAGCGATACACACGAGGCACACAGGTGCGCAGATGCGCCGGAGGAATCCGTCGAACGCGTCGCCCTGTGGGGCGGACGCTTTGCCTCCGGTCCCGCCGACGTCATGGCTGCCCTGTCCAAGTCCACCGACTTCGACTGGCGCCTCGCGCCGTACGATGTGCGCGGCTCGAAGGCGCACGCGCGCGTCCTCGCACGCGCGGGGCTCTTGAGTGAGAGCGAGCTTCGCGACATGCTCGCGGCGCTCGACGAGCTCGGGCGGCGCGTTGAAACCGGGGAGTTTACGCCACACGTGAGCGATGAGGACGTGCACTCCGCCCTCGAGCGAGGCCTTCTTGAAATCGCCGGCCCGGCCCTCGGAGGGAAGCTTCGCGCGGGCCGTTCACGCAACGACCAAGTCGCGACCCTTGGGCGCATGTATATTCGCGACCACGCCCGCGTGATTGCGGCACTCACGCTCGATGTCGTAGACGCACTCATCCAGCAAGCGTCGGAATACCCCGAGGCTCCCATGCCGGGCCGCACCCACCTTCAACACGCCCAGCCCGTGTTACTCGCGCACCACCTTCTCGCCCACGCGTGGCCGCTCATGCGCGACGTCGAGAGGCTACGTGACCTGGACGCGCGCGCAGCGATCTCGCCCTACGGCTCGGGTGCCCTCGCGGGATCGTCACTTGGGCTTGACCCCGAGGCAGTAGCGGTCGAACTCGGTTTTGATGCGGCGAGCGAAAATTCGATTGACGGCACGTCCGCGCGCGATGTGTACGCCGAGTACTCGTGGTGTCTCACGATGCTCGGAGTCGACCTTTCGCGACTGTCTGAGGAGATCATCGTGTGGAACACGAAGGAATTCGACTTCGTGACCCTGGACGATGCCTATTCGACCGGATCATCGATCATGCCGCAAAAGAAGAACCCCGACGTCGCCGAGCTTACGCGCGGCAAGGCCGGTCGCTTCATCGGCGACCTCGCCGGGCTGCTCGCAACGCTCAAAGCGATGCCCCTTGCCTACAACCGCGACCTGCAGGAAGACAAGGAGCCGTTGTTCGATCAGACCGACCAGCTCGAATTGCTCCTGCCGGCATTCGCGGGCATGGTGCGTACCCTCTCCTTCAACACCGAACGAATGGCGTATCTCGCGCCGCGCGGTTTTGCCCTGGCAACGGATATCGCCGAATGGCTCGTGCGCCAGGGAGTTCCCTTCCGCGAGGCTCACGAGATTTCCGGCGGATGCGTCCAACTCGCAGAATCGCGAGGCGAAGAGCTGTGGGACTTGAGCGACGAGGATCTCGCGTCGGTCTCGCCCTCTCTCAAGCCCGAGGTGCGCGGCGTTCTCACAACCCTCGGATCGATCGACTCGCGTTCCTCGAAAGGGGGAACGGGGCGAAAAAGCGTCGCGACCCAGCTTCGACACGCAAAAGTGACCTCGAGCGAACTGCGGGAGTTCGCGAAGCCTCTCTAGGGGGCGTGCGCTACTGTGGAGAAGATGCGCGGCGTGTGAGAGCCGCCCTGACGAAAGGAATGGAGAGGCACGATGGTCAACATCGTTGACGAGCTTGAATGGCGTGGCCTGCTGGTGAATTCGACCGGGATCGAGGCGATCCGCACCGCAGCAAACGAGGGCCCGATCAAGCTCTATTGCGGTTTTGACCCGACCGCGTCCTCCCTCCACGTTGGGCACCTCACACAGATTCTCACCATGCGCCGCTTTCAGCTCGCGGGCAACAAGCCGTTCGCCCTCGTCGGCGGCGCTACGGGCCTCGTGGGCGATCCCCGCATGTCGGGCGAGCGCAAGATGAATTCGGCCGACATCGTGGCGACCTGGGTTGAGTCGCTCCGCGGCCAGATTGAGCGCTTCCTCGATCCCGAAGGCGAATTCGGGGTCACGATGGTCAATAACTACGACTGGACCAAGGATCTCAACGTCTTGAGTTTCCTTCGCGACTACGGCTCGCAGTTCCGCATGGGCACGATGCTGTCGAAGGAAATCGTCGCGAAACGCCTGAACTCTGAAGAGGGCCTCAGCTACCTCGAGTTCTCGTACCAGATTCTCCAAGCGATGGACTTCCTTGAGCTGTACCGACGCTACGGCGTGACGCTTCAGTATGGCGGAAACGACCAGTGGGGCAACATCGTTGGCGGTGCAGAGCTGATCCGCAAGGTCGAGGGCGTGCAAACGCATGCCCTCACGACCCCGCTCGTGACGAAGGCCGATGGAACGAAGTTCGGTAAGAGCGAGGGCGGCGCCGTGTGGCTCGATCCCGAGCTCACGAGTCCGTATGCCTTCCACCAGTTCTGGCTCGGAGCTGACGACCGCGACGTGCTCAAGTACCTGCGTTACTTTACGTTCCGTCCCGAGGAAGAAATTGCAGCGGTCGAGTCGGCAACGGCCGAGCGCCCGCATGAACGTGCGGCGCAAAAGCTTCTCGCGGACGATATGACGACCCTCGTTCACGGCGAGCAGGCCACGGCCCAGGCGAAGTCGGCGGCATCGGTGCTGTTTGGGCGCGGAGATGTGCGTGAGCTCGATGGTCCGACGGTTGCCGTGATCGCAGGGGAGCTCCCGTGTGTGGAGCTTCCCGCGACGGCGAACATCGTCGAGGCCTTTACAGCTACCGAGCTTTTGAACTCGAACGGCGCAGTGCGGAGGGCGCTCAAGGAAGGGGGCCTCTCGATCAACGGCGAAAAGATCGCGGGCGACGTCGACGTTCTTGAGACCGATCTAGGCGCCTACACCATGCTTGCCGGTGGCTACCTGCTGCTGCGGCGCGGCAAGAAGAATGCCGCCATGGTGAAAGTTGCAAGTTGAGCACGCGGTGAACTGCTGCTGAACTCGCCTACTTAGCGCCTGCTGCCCCCTCGATAAGGGCCGCAGGCGCTTTGCATTGTGGCGGTGAGCACGCGCGCGCCCATGTGGCTTGACCAGGGGGGTGGGGTCGCGTAATGTCTTTGTTCGTTGGTTCGCGAAGCCGGAGAAATTCGACTTCCAACCGCGGCCGAGAGTGGCCGCCGTGAAGATCGTGCACGAACCCCGGGTGAGCATCCGGTAAAGAGTGGCACGGAACACGGTGAGTCAACTTGACCGGATCGGAAAGGGTTGCTAAGCTAGTGACTCGCGCCGAGAGGTCGAGTGAACTTCCGGCGAACATCAGCTCCTCGCGAGCCCCACGGAAATGGGGCGAGTGGGGTGTGCGCGTGTTGTTTGATATCTCAATAGTGTGTCTGTTTATTGATGCCAATTTTTTGGCAGGAACATTGAATTTCTTGTTCAATTTCTGGATGGTCAGCGTAATGTTGATTGTTTTGTTTCTGCTGGGTTTAGATTTTTCTGTTTTTTAATGGAGAGTTTGATCCTGGCTCAGGACGAACGCTGGCGGCGTGCTTAACACATGCAAGTCGAACGATGAAGCTGTGCTTGCACAGTGGATTAGTGGCGAACGGGTGAGTAACACGTGAGTAACCTGCCCTCCACTTTGGGATAACTCCGAGAAATCGGGGCTAATACTGGATATGACTATGGCCCGCATGGGTTGTGGTGGAAAGTTTTTCGGTGGGGGATGGGCTCGCGGCCTATCAGTTTGTTGGTGAGGTAGTGGCTCACCAAGGCGATGACGGGTAGCCGGCCTGAGAGGGCGACCGGCCACACTGGGACTGAGACACGGCCCAGACTCCTACGGGAGGCAGCAGTGGGGAATATTGCACAATGGGCGAAAGCCTGATGCAGCGACGCCGCGTGGGGGATGACGGCCTTCGGGTTGTAAACCTCTTTCAGCAAGGAAGAAGCGAAAGTGACGGTACTTGCAGAAGAAGCGCCGGCTAACTACGTGCCAGCAGCCGCGGTAATACGTAGGGCGCAAGCGTTGTCCGGAATTATTGGGCGTAAAGGGCTTGTAGGTGGCTTGTCGCGTCTGCCGTGAAAACTCGAGGCTTAACCTTGGGCGTGCGGTGGGTACGGGCAGGCTAGAGTGCGGTAGGGGAGACTGGAATTCCTGGTGTAGCGGTGAAATGCGCAGATATCAGGAGGAACACCGATGGCGAAGGCAGGTCTCTGGGCCGTTACTGACACTGAGAAGCGAAAGCATGGGGAGCGAACAGGATTAGATACCCTGGTAGTCCATGCCGTAAACGTTGGGCACTAGGTGTGGGGAGCATTCCACGTTTTCCGCGCCGTAGCTAACGCATTAAGTGCCCCGCCTGGGGAGTACGGCCGCAAGGCTAAAACTCAAAGGAATTGACGGGGGCCCGCACAAGCGGCGGAGCATGCGGATTAATTCGATGCAACGCGAAGAACCTTACCAAGGCTTGACATGCACTGGATCGCTGCAGAGATGTGGTTTTCTTTGGACTGGTGCACAGGTGGTGCATGGTTGTCGTCAGCTCGTGTCGTGAGATGTTGGGTTAAGTCCCGCAACGAGCGCAACCCTCGTTCCATGTTGCCAGCACTTCGGGTGGGGACTCATGGGAGACTGCCGGGGTCAACTCGGAGGAAGGTGGGGACGACGTCAAATCATCATGCCCCTTATGTCTTGGGCTTCACGCGTGCTACAATGGTCGGTACAATGGGTTGCGATACTGTGAGGTGGAGCTAATCCCAAAAAGCCGGTCTCAGTTCGGATTGGGGTCTGCAACTCGACCCTATGAAGTCGGAGTCGCTAGTAATCGCAGATCAGCAATGCTGCGGTGAATACGTTCCCGGGCCTTGTACACACCGCCCGTCAAGTCACGAAAGTCGGTAACACCCGAAGCCGATGGCCCAAGCTTTATGCGGGGAGTCGTCGAAGGTGGGATCGGTGATTGGGACTAAGTCGTAACAAGGTAGCCGTACCGGAAGGTGCGGCTGGATCACCTCCTTTCTAAGGAGTTTACTTTTGCCCTGCACTGCTTTTTGTGGTGTGCGTGTTCTGTGCCGTGTGTGTGCAGCGCGTATGGGGCTGGGTGGAACATCAATAAAAGATGAGTGGCTTTCTGGTTGTGTTTGAGTACGCCCTGTTGTGGGGTTGGAAAGAGTGCGGTTGGGGGTTGCTTGTTGTGGGCACACTATTGGGGTGTGAGGCTGCACGCGTGAGCGTTTTGGTCTTGTCCCTTCCTGTTGCTGCTGACTGTGGTTGGTGGTGGTGGGTGTGGGGGTGTTGTTTGTCAACTGCATAGTGGACGCGAGCATCTTGTAAGCAATTTTTTGTTACAGATAGTTCAATGTTTTTGGTCTATGTGTTCATTTTTGAGTGTTTCTAAGTTACTTAGAGCATACGGTGGATGCCTGGGCACAAGGAGCCGATGAAGGACGTGGGAGTCTGCGATAAGCCTCGGGGAGGTGACAACCGACCTGTGATCCGGGGATGTCCGAATGGGGAAACCCGCCGCGATGTGAGTCGTGGTACCCGCCGCTGAATGTATAGGTGGTGTGGGGGGAACGAGGGGAAGTGAAACATCTCAGTACCCTTAGGAAGAGAAAACAATAGTGATTGCGTGAGTAGTGGCGAGCGAAAGCGTAGGAGGCTAAACCATGCTGGTGTGAGACTCGGTAGGGGTTGCTGGTGTGGGGTTGTGGGGTGCATTTACACAATATCTACCGGTGTTGTGGCGTCGTGGTGTGTGGTAGGTGAAGCCTTGTGAGTGGGGCGCCATAGTGGGTGTGAGTCCCGTAGCTGAAACTGCATGGCCAGGCGTGGTGTTGCCCCGAGTAGGGCCGGGCTCGTGGAATCCGGTGTGAATCTGCCAGGACCACCTGGTAAGCCTAAATACTTCCTTGTGACCGATAGCGGACTAGTACCGTGAGGGAAAGGTGAAAAGTACCCCGGGAGGGGAGTGAAAGAGTACCTGAAACCGTGTGCTTACAATCCGTCGGAGCCTTGAGGGGTGACGGCGTGCCTATTGAAAAATGAGCCTGCGAGTTAGTGGTCGGTGGCGAGGTTAACCTGTGTGGGGTAGCCGTAGCGAAAGCGAGTCTGAATGGGGCGTTCAGTCGCCGGCTCTAGACCCGAAGCGAAGTGATCTATCCATGGGCAGTGTGAAGCGCGGGTAAGACCGTGTGGAGGCGCGAACCCACTTCAGTTGAAAATGGAGGGGATGACCTGTGGATAGGGGTGAAAGGCCAATCAAACTTCGTGATAGCTGGTTCTCCCCGAAATGCATTTAGGTGCAGCGTTGCGTGTTTCGTGCTGGAGGTAGAGCACTGGATAGGCGATGGGCCCCACCGGGTTACTGACCTTAGCCAAACTCCGAATGCCGGTACGTGAGAGCGTAGCAGTGAGACTGTGGGGGATAAGCTTCATGGTCGAGAGGGAAACAGCCCAGAACATCAGCTAAGGCCCCTAAGCGTGTGCTAAGTGGGAAAGGATGTGGAGTTGCTGAGACAACCAGGAGGTTGGCTTAGAAGCAGCCACCCTTGAAAGAGTGCGTAATAGCTCACTGGTCAAGTGATTCTGCGCCGATAATGTAGCGGGGCTCAAGTACACCGCCGAAGCTGTGTCACTCCATTTTGTGTGGGGTGGGTAGGGGAGCGTCGTGTGGCCGGTGAAGCTGCGGGGGAACCCAGTGGTGGAGGCTATGCGAGTGAGAATGCAGGCATGAGTAGCGAAAGACGGGTGAGAAACCCGTCCTCCGAATGATCAAGGGTTCCGGGGCTAGGTTAATCCGCCCCGGGTTAGTCGGGACCTAAGGCGAGGCCGACAGGCGTAGTCGATGGATAACGGGTTGATATTCCCGTACCGATAGTGTGAGGACCCATACCGAGGCGTGTGATGCTAACCACCCGAGCTGCTGCTTCCTTCCCTTTGGGTTGGTTGTTGGTGGTGAGGCTGGGAACCAAGTGCGTAGTAGGTCAGCGTGTGGGATGACGCAGTGAGGTAGCTTCCGCGGGGTAATGGTTGTCCCCGTTCAAGCGAGCAGCCCGAGTGCGAGTAATGTTGTGCTCTTGTGGGTGAGTCGTGATGAGGACCCTTTATTGGGGTAGGTGGGTGATCCTGGACTGCCGAGAAAAGTTCCGGCGTGACGAGCACTATTGCCCGTACCCTAAACCGACTCAGGTGATCAGGTAGAGAATACTAAGGAGTTCGAGAGAATCGTGGTTAAGGAACTCGGCAAAATGCCCCCGTAACTTCGGGAGAAGGGGGGCCTGAGGTGTGAGAGCACTGATGGCCGCAGAGACCAGGGAGAAGCGACTGTTTACTAAAAACACAGGTCCGTGCGAAGACGTAAGTCGCTGTATACGGACTGACGCCTGCCCGGTGCTGGAAGGTTAAGAGGACTGGTTAGCCCCTTGTGGGCGAAGCTGAGAATTTAAGCCCCAGTAAACGGCGGTGGTAACTATAACCATCCTAAGGTAGCGAAATTCCTTGTCGGGTAAGTTCCGACCTGCACGAATGGCGTAACGACTTCTCCACTGTCTCAACCGCGAACTCGGCGAAATTGCATTACGAGTAAAGATGCTCGTTACGCGCAGCAGGACGGAAAGACCCCGGGACCTTTACTATAGTTTGGTATTGGTGTTCGGAACGGCTTGTGTAGGATAGGTGGGAGACTGAGAAGCTGGCACGCTAGTGTTGGTGGAGTCGTTGGTGAAATACCACTCTGGTCGTTTTGGATTCCTCACTTCGAACCATGATCTGGTTCAGGGACAGTGCCTGATGGGTAGTTTAACTGGGGCGGTTGCCTCCTAAAGAGTAACGGAGGCGCTCAAAGGTTCCCTCAGCCTGGTTGGCAATCAGGTGTTGAGTGTAAGTGCACAAGGGAGCTTGACTGCGAGACAGACATGTCGGGCAGGAGCGAAAGCTGGAACTAGTGACCCGGCACCTCATTGTGGAATGGGTGTCGCTCAACGGATAAAAGGTACCCCGGGGATAACAGGCTGATCTTGCCCAAGAGCTCATATCGACGGCATGGTTTGGCACCTCGATGTCGGCTCGTCGCATCCTGGGGCTGGAGTTGGTCCCAAGGGTTAGGCTGTTCGCCTATTAAAGCGGTACGCGAGCTGGGTTTAGAACGTCGTGAGACAGTTCGGTCCCTATCCGCTGCGCGCGTTGGATATTTGAGAAGGCCTGTCCCTAGTACGAGAGGACCGGGATGGACTAACCTCTGGTGTGCCAGTTGTTCTGCCAAGGGCATGGCTGGTTGGCTACGTTGGGAAGGGATAACCGCTGAAAGCATCTAAGCGGGAAGCCTGCTTCGAGATGAGATATCCGTACACTTTGTGTGTGGGAGGTCCCCTGTAGATGACGGGGTTGATAGGCCAGATGTGGAAGCGCGGTAACGTGTGGAGCTGACTGGTACTAATTGACCGATGACTTACTAGCACTCTTGTTTGCTTTGTTTGTGTGTTCGCGTTCACTGTGTGGTTGACATTCCACACCCCCTGCTTGTTTGTGGGGAGGGTTTTGGTTGTTTCGGTGGTCATAGCGTTGGGGAAACGCCCGGTTCCATTCCGAACCCGGTAGCTAAGCCTAACTGCGCCGATGGTACTGCACTCGGGAGGGTGT